>NZ_JBBHJW010000009.1:0-306428 GCF_037482845.1 Paucibacter soli | reverse complement strand
TATGTTCGATTCACAGAACACCTTCGATCACGAGCGGCACGCCGGAATCTACATCCGCGACCAGTTTGGGTATGACGAACTTCGAAGTGAGTTCCAGCACACAAGTTGGAACGCTGCGGATAACGACATGGCGCTGGTGCAGTTGATTGGCGCCTAACCGAGGAAAGAGTTATGGCGCTCCCTCCCGCCAACCCAGAGCCCTTGCCGTACGACCTCGGCGTCGAAGCGTACGGCAAGCGCATTCACTATTCCCAGAATCCTTACCAGGAAAGCGACTGGCGCCATGAGGAGTGGTGGCTTGGCTGGAACAGCTGCAATGAGAGCGACCCGGACACCTGGGATGACGCGGCCGACAACTTTTCCTCCGCATACCTGGCCGCCGCTGCGCCAGCGAACGGCTGACTTCGGAAAGAGAAGGGAACCATGAAGATGAAGAAGACGATGATTGCTGGCCTGACCCTGCTGTGCGTTGGTATGGCTGCACAGGCTGATGGGCTCGCTGGCCTTGCCGCGAAGATGATCGAAGTCTCCGGAGCCAAGGCGCCTGTGCCTGTCCTTGGACCTGGCATCAAGCTGAACATCGATGGCCGGACTGGCGGGAAAGTCGTTGCTGTCTTCGGCGATGACAAGTGCCCCCGCGACTTCATGGATCAAGGGCGCGCAAGAGATGGCTGCACCTTCATCGACAAGCCGGTGGTCACCGTTCACTACGTCGAGGATCGCAAGCTCATCACCGAGCAATGGAAGGTTGTCTCAAAGGACAACCGGACCTATCTCTACCGACCGAACGGCGCGGTGATTTCGCAAGCTCACTGACCACGGAAAGAGATAAAACATGAATTCCAAATCTTCAGAGCAGTCACCGAGGAGGCTAATCGGCGTTTTCCTGGCAGTCGCTGGAATGCTGATGGCCATAGCAGCCATGCTCGGTGCAACTCCCGAACCTGGCTGGCGGGCGACTGTGGCGCTACCGGGAGGGCTGGCGGCCTCGTTCCCCGCACTGATGGGGGCCTCAGTGTTATTGGTGGGAGCGAGCCTCCGAATGTTGCCGCACCGATAGTCTAGGAAAGAGCCATGTCAGCAAAAATCAGCCAGGCTGCCCACAAGCTGCCCTCAGAAGCCGAGCGAGGCTGACGATGGCGACGCAACTCTCGAAGAAGGCAATCGAGTTGCTCGAGAAGGCCGGGTGCAATGAGATTGGCCACGACTACATGATCTTGGGCAGCACCGATCTGAGAATCTTGCTCTCCAGGCGAGCCGTCGAGGATCTCAACGCCCAGGCCCGCGAGGACGTAGAGGCCGGGCTGTAGTCGGGACTGGTGCTGCCGCTGGAACAGCGTCGTCCCAGACGATGACATTGGCTGGCACTGAGGGCGTGATGAACTGGCGGCCTTGCGCCCACGCAAGATCGGCATCGTCAGGATCGGGGGTCAGATCGCTGATCCGGCGCCGTACCCTCAAAGTGATCGGCTCGCCGCCGTGAACGCGCGCCGCTCGGGCGCTGTAGACGGCGACGGGTGAACCGCTGGCGATGGTCGACACGTAGACGCCGGCCTGGGTGTTGAAGAAGTTCGTCGGTTGGCCGATCCGCAGTCCTTCTTGGCGCATGGACGCCAGGAGCGCGGAGCTGGTGTGGTGGAAGAGGGCGAATGGCATTTCCCCGACCCAGGACAGCCTGGCATCGATCCGCCCGGCTTCGAGAAGACCATCTGCTCCCACCTTCAGGTCGAATCGCTCCTCCAGCACGGCCTCGAAATCCGCAGCCTTTGGCAACTCACCGAAGGCCTGGCCGTATCGCCTCGCGAGCTCCTTCAGGGCCACCTGCCGGGCGGGGTGCTCAGCTGCAGCCGCGGTGAGCGCGCGGTCCTTGGTGCGGAGCTGGTGCAGCTCCAGCCGCAGCTCAGGATCGGAGAGGGCCTGGATCTCTTGGCTGGCCTTCAGCGCGCCACTCGAGCCCGGCTGGACCCCATTCAGGCGAAGTCGAAGTGCCAAGGCGGCTGCCTCGGCATCAAGGCGCTCCTGGTCAACTGCGATTTCGGGATTGTGTGGATTCATTCGAACTTGCTGAGCTTTCGCCCCCTTTGTGCCAGCTTGCCTTCAGCGACTCGGGTATTGCGAGCCGCTACATCTGCCTATTCCTGCGCGGCAGGCGGGTCGACGCATCAGGGAGCGTTGAGTCGTCAAGCTGAGTGCCAAGCTGTCGCTGCATTAGGACTTGAGCCAGGATGGCGCCACCCGTACCGCCATTGGCCAGCACCACTTCGATGTCGGGATGAGCAGGCTGATGCTGAAGGGCGATGGAGAGCATTTTCTCAGCCGTGGCGCTTGTGCGGGTTGCGGCGTGGAGGAACAGCGAATGGATCTTGAGGTCCCCGTCGTTGTCGCGCCTGGTGCAGAGCCTGTCAATCCACTGCGAGTGTGAGAGCGGCGTCACCTCCTCAGCGCGGTGTGGGGCAAGGGTCAGGTGTGGCGCAAGTGAGGTAATTGCCGCCAGGTACTCAATATTTTGGTAGTAGGCACAGAGGCCAGCGAAGGAGACTACCTTCCCCGAGCCAGGTAGTGCAACCCCTGTCGAGAGCGTTTCGATGAAGTCCAGGGCGGTCTGATGACCATGCTTGCCCACCAGGATGTCCTGGAGGTCTTGCATCGAGAGCTGCTCGTTCTCATAGCCCCAGACTGCCTTGCCGACGGCAGTCGCACGCTCGGACGGGTCCATTCCGATGTATGCCTGGGACTTTGCGGTGTCGGTAGGTGTCATGCGCTTAAAGGGAAGTCCGTGGGCGATGGCGCGGCCGGGCGGCGGCGACATGCATGGTGGGCTGAGAAAGGACGGCGGACATTGCGCGCTCGGTCAGAAGGCCAGCTGCAGCGCTGCTTCCAGGCTTCCCAATGGAGTTGGCGTAGGCAATGGGGTCGGAGAAGCCGGTGCCCTCAAGCGCCAACAATGGGTCGGCTCCGGCGGCGAGGAGGCTTCTGAAGGCCGGCAAGTTCCCCATGGACAGGGCGCCGGACAGCAGGCGCATTTCACTGACTGGTGTTGCGGTCTTCCCGAGGACGGCATTGGGGTCGATCTGCTTGGCCTTGATGAGCTCGACCATCATCTCCTCGAGCTCATGGGCCGCCGGGTAGTCGAACCACTGCTCATCGAGGAAGACCTGAGCCGCGGAATGCGCGATGGATGTGGCTTCGCAGGTAGCGCCAGCAGCCAGGAGGGCTTGAGCGCACTCGATGATCGTGCGCACCTGGGTGCCATCAGCATCGAACCCGGACTTGCCGACGATCATTGCAGTGTTCACCAGGTGGAACAGAACGGTGCCGCCAAATTCATTCCGGATCTCGCGCAACTCAGGCGAGTGCGGATCTCGAGCAATCGCGGCCCGGGTGCGCGCAGGGTCCAGGCTGCTGGCGGCGGCAATGATGCTCTCTGCATCGAATGCGCCATGCTCCATGATCCGGAGTCCAAAAAGACGCTCTGGGAAGATGACTGCCCGCGGCGCCGACAGACCATACGGATCCAGCCGGTCGCCCCAGTAGGCGCCGAGCAAGTCGGTCTCGGACTCGACGTACAGGAGAGCGCAGAGCACATCGGACTCGCTGATGTCAGACTGCTTCCGCCGGAGCCTCGTCAGGGCTTCAGGCGTCATTGCGAAGCCAGTGACAGCCTCGATAGTCGGCTTCGGCATGCCGGGCGTGCCGAACTCGTCGAACTCATCAGAGATGAACTCAAACTCTTCTTCGGCCTGGGCGGAGTCGGGGAAAACGGTGGAGACCATGTCCTTATGGTCTTCGTCGAACCAGCTGACTTTGTGACCAACCGCCGGAACGGCCAGGCCATGGGCCACAGCCCAATCACGCATGACTTCCTTACTCTTCGCATTGAGCCGGTGGAGATCAAGGAATCGGAGCTGCTCTCTGGGTTGCGGGTGGATGTCCCACCAGGGCTGTCCACCGAGCTTTGCGATCACCTCCCACGCTGCCGGGCACTCGCTGCATGACAAACCGTGCCCTTCATAGGAGTCGCCGCGGACACCTTTGTCCTTGGGGTCCATGGTTCCAATGTGGACCAACTGATGCGTCGGAATCCAAACAGGAAGGGACTCGACGTGCGTTGCCTTATCGCTCATTGGTGGGGTCCAGATTCAAGTCCTCGACTTCGAAGTGCCCAAGGCAGACGCCGGTCTTACTCTGGTTGTCGCACTCAGAGAACGTGAGATGAGTCCTCCCAGCAGCGCGCCGGCATACAAGCTCGGCTCGGACTTCAACCACTGAGTTCCCCGGACTCGAGACGGCCTCCATCAGGCCCCTGTCACTGAGACCGATCAGGTAACTGAGGTCGAAGCCGACGTGGAACTTCATGGACGCGGGCGTCGAGGCTTGGGATCTGGCGTTGCGGGCAATGCGGCCGCGGCCATGAGCACTTCGAGGTTGGCCATGAAGAAGACTTCGGCGCTGTCATTCTTGCCCTGTGACCCGGAGTCGTGATCCCTCAGGGCGAACACGAACATAGCGCTGAACTCGGGGCCGGTGACGGTCTTGCCTTGCGCGGTTCGAGCTGCGAGACCGCCGAAGGTCTCAGGCAGCAGGTTGATGAGTTTCATGGCGCCCATCGAGGGATCGGCTGGGTCGAAGATATCCCGCAATGTCAGCTCGGCCGCGGTACGGCCGGCCACCAGGTGTGGCCGCGCTGCGGCGTCCATGCGTTCGATGGCCTGCTTGATCGAAGGGATCTCCTTGACATCCACCCCACGGCTAAAGCCGGGGGATTCCTTCTGCAAGAGGGCCATGTCCGACCCCGGTCGGGCTAAGCCCGACCTTATTCGACACCCGAGCTGCCACGCGCCGAATGGCTTCAGCGCGCAGGCCCGGGGCGGGTTGTTCTTTCTCACGGCGCGACCAGGCCGGCCAACAAGATGTTGCGCGCCGCATTGACATCTCTGTCATGCGTCGCGCCACATTTGCAGGTCCAACTGCGCACAGCGAGCCCGGCCTGGCCCGTCGGGCCGGAGCGAGCGCCGCAGGCGCTGCACGTCACCGTGGAGAACGATTCGTTGACTTCCTGGAACCACACGCCTGCGTCATCGCACTTGTACTGCAGCATGGTTCTGAACTTCGACCACCCGGCATCGAGCACGGACTTGGCCATGCTCGTCTTGGCCAGGGCGGCCGCATTCACGTTGCCAACGAAGATGGACCGGTTCTGTCGAACCAGGTCCGTGGAAAGCTTATGCAGGAAGTCCTTCCTGCGATTGCCGATCTTGGCGTGGATCGCCTTCGCGCGATCCTTCTTGCCGGAGCGCTGCGCGACGGCAAGCGCCGGCTCCAGGTCGCGGTAGAACCGCTGGGCCTGGACTTTGAGTCCATCAGACGTTGCCAGCAGCTCCTTCAGTCCAAGGTCGATCCCGATCTCAGGGTCCACGCGCGGCCGCGGGCCGCACAGATCAGGGATCTCGATGGCCACGTTCAAGAACCAGCGACCGCGCGAGTCCTCGCTGAAATTCCCGCCGCGAAGCTTCGCGCCGGCGGCCAGGCATCCCGCCAGGCCGTGGCTGTCCCAGAGCCCAAAGCTCTGGCCATTGAAGCGAATCTGGCCGGCACGATAGTCGACCGCGCGGGCCTTGAAGGGCACCCACCCCAGCGAGCGCCTGGCGCCGCCGGACTTGCGCCAGGCCAGGCGCACCTTCTTGTGCTGACGTCGGCGCGTCGCATACTCCTCAGCGACTTGCTGGAAGACCGGCGAGCCGATGCTCAAGCCCGCTTTGCTGGCGCCATTCAGGTACGCCTGCAGGTCAAAGCCAGTCATGAAGCGTCGCTCGCGCTCGAACACCTTCTGGCTCAACTCGTTGCAGTAGTTCCAGACCAGGTTGACCTCACGCGCTGCGGCATTCAGCCAGGGCGCGCAGCGATCCTTCAAACGAAACCGGAGAACCCGCACCCGCACTGGCGCCTTGGGCGCGCGTGCGGCAGCCAGCGAAGCAGAGACTGCTTCGCCTAGGGTTCTGGAATCAGGTTCAATGAACACGAATAGTGGATATCACATGTGCAGCACGACTACAAGGGACCGACTCGCCTGCCCTGGCGGCAGGCTCGGCGCTCTACCTCCCCATGGCTAAAGCCAGGGGCGTCCCGCGCTAAAATCTGGTGAAGGAGCGCAACGCGGGGTCGACCAGCAAAGCCACGGAGGGGAAGGGCATGGCTGACATGATCTGGGCCATCAAGGATGCGCGACGCGCTTCTGGGCAGTTGCTGGGGCCTGGACGAGCTCGGCCAGCTTGGTAGCAGCCAGCTGGCGTCGGTGCTCTTCGACCAGGCTGTTCAAATGGACGCCGGCCAACATGCGCTGGCGCAGAAAGTCGGTACCGCTATGGCGGACGCTCTCAAAAACGATTGCCGTCGACTGCGCCAAAAAGATGTAGGGATCGGCATTGACCGGCTCGACCAGCATGCCGAACTCAGGTTCGACGGTGGCCGAGTAGAAGCCCTCCGGAAGCTTGCGAGGATTCGCATGCAACTCGGACATCGACTGACGAAGCGCGATAGAGCGGTAGTTGTCGACTTGAGATACCTTCATGACACTCTCCTTGTTTGCTGCGATCAGGGGCGAACGCGGGTGCGCGCCGGGGGCGAATCAACTGTCGCAGTGACAGGTGTGGCTGCAGCTTGGTTTTGCAGGCTGGCAAGCTCAGCGCGGTGGGACTGGACTTCGAGCAATCCGCGCACCATGGCAGTGATGTTGGACTCGGGCCCGTGGAGCAAGACCTGCGTCACATCGAACAGGCCGTGCACCTTAAGCTTGTCCGGTTCCGCAAGCGCTATAAAGGATGCCTTGCAGGCGCCCGCCGTAGGGCGGCCTTCCTGGTGGAAGAAGGCGAGCATCGTGCCAGGGGTTTCGGTATTCCCGACCATCGCGCACCAGAGCCTGTTGGCCGGGCCCTTGAGTGTGACGGGTGCTTTGTGATCGCTCATGGTGGGCAGGCTCAACGTGGGGAGGAGTGCCGGGTGGAAGGCTCTGCACGGCTGGAGCGCGTTCGGCTCATTTCCCGAAGAACCGAGGTGGCGCTGATCGAGATCGACAATGCCTCGATCTCGCTGTCGGACTTGTCTTTGAGAAAGTGCCTAAACATCAGTTCCTCGAGGTCATCAGTGCTTCCGCAATAGACCCACCGGCCAGGGGCCGGCTTCCCATCGCACTCCGCGCTGAACTTGATGAAGACGCCAGACTCTCTTGCCAGAAATACGGTGTCTCCGTCCTCGAACTCTTCGCCACGGCGGCAGAAGCGGAACGGTTGGCCATCGATATCGAGCACTTCGCGGCGCTCAACGAGGGCGCGGCGCATGGATGTGATGAGCTTTGCCTGAACTTGGTTCAACTCGATAGGTTTTCTGATGTTCATGCTGGTGCCTGGGTTAGGGACGGCGACGCATCTGGCGCGTGCGGTCGGTAGATGTCTGCGCTGGGGATGCCACGGGAACAGTGAGCTTCTCGTCCAGGATCTGCATCGCATCCTTTGCCGCCGAATATGCCGCTTTGGGAATGGGATTCCCAAAGTGGTGGACAGCCATGCCGGCAATACCCAGCGAGCTGATGGCTGGACCAGTGCGGACGCGCCCGGCGTATTCGACGCGGGACACGGCCAGGGCTGCCTCCAGGACCAGACCAGCGTCTGAGTCGCCGGTGACGCGGTCCATCATTCGATCCGAAAGACGCTCGATGCGGCCGCACAGAGCATCAGCTCCAGGAACCAAAGAAAGTTGACTGATGGCTTCGGCCATGAGGCCGGGACTACTGAAGCCGAGGGAATGACCTCCGTCCTCGCGACCATACGCCATCCTTCCTGCCAGCTCGTACAACCGAAAGGCAATTGGGGCGACAGCCTCAATAGAACTGCGAAGCACATCGTCGATGAATGTATGCGCTCGCCGCAAGGTTCGCTCATCCTGGTTGGCAAAGTGCGCAGCGATGATGTCATCGATGGTCGCCTTCTCACCGCTCAGTAGGCACCGAGTCGTGGCGCTCAGTTCGATCAATGAAGTTGCCTCCACTTTGCTCTCCTTAGGGGCGATGCCGACGACGGCGCGCAGCCGAGTCAGCAGTCGTGAATGGGGGTTGAGGATCAGACGCAGCGGGCCGCGGGGCTGGATCGATCCAATCTGCTGAACCACGGGCCGCAGCGTGAGCAGCGTCCAGCAGGTCGGCCAATTCACTGATTCGGAACCCGTAGTGATCCTCGCCATTGAGGCGCTGATGAGCAACGCTATGGTTGATCTGCAGTGTCAGAATGGAAGTCTTGGCAATCGTCTCGATCAATGAATTGCGCTGCTTAACGCCGTGATTCAGAGGGATGTCACCAGACAGTTCTTTCGTCACTGGATCCACAGTCAGCCATACAGCACGACCCCAACGTTCAATGTCCGCTGCAAACAGAAATTGAACGACCTGGCTGCGCGTCATCACATAGCCGGTGCCCCGCTCACTTTTGACCAGTGCGTAGAGGGAGGGATGTCGCCTCACCGTATCAACAGCCAGCGCCGCAAGGGACCTAGAAGTCTCCTGCTCATTGCTGTTGATCCCGGACAGGAGGTCAACGACGAAGGGCGACTTAGAGACCATCAAAGAACTTCTCCAGGCGTGCGTCGATCATTCGCCCCGTGCGCACCGCCCAGGCCGAAGGGCCAAAGTGAATCCACTCCACAGCATGTCTTGCGACGCGGAGAGGGATCGTGACCGGAGTCATAAGCAGTGCGACGGCGATTCGTTTTTTGGATGGCATGACCCACCGAGAGCCTGTGCTCGTTGGTATGAAATATCGGTAGCCAGGCAAGCGCCAAGCTGGTCACGCCACAACGCAGCGATGCGTATAGACTATCACATACGCTGTATAAAAGCAACAGTCAACCCGCGACTGCGGGTGTCGATCAGGTCGAGCTTTCCACGAATGCGAGGGCTGCAGCGTACTCGCGGCTGAAGTCCGCGCCCGAATCGACCTTCGGGTCAATTTGCTGCAATCCGGCGTACAGGAAGGACACGAGTTGGAGGCCTGTGAACTCTCCCTTTAGAGAAGGCAGAGGATGCTTGAGGGTCGGGTCATTGATGTCGACTCCGTCCACTGTGATCTTGCTGATATCTAGCACCAGGCGGTTTCTGGCGACATCTCCAATCTCTTTGAAGAGCTTGAGAGCGAAGATGAGGTACTCCATCACGTCAGGCCTGAACCCACCTAGGGAGCGCTGTCGAAGTCGGAGATGAGCAACCCTGCTGATCGACCGGCCGGCGGCCTCGCTCATTTCGGTGTCAGGAAACTGCTCGAGGTAGGCCTCAAAGAGCTGGACAGCCTCATCCATGAGCTCGGATTTTTCCTTGTCAGTACCGTTGAATTCAGGCGATTCCGCCCAGCGAAGAGCCGCATCCGCCAGAAGATAAAGGGTTTTCGGACCTGGGCTGGACAACCGGGTGGCAAGCCTGGCTTCATGTAGAGCGCGTTTGCGGTCGCCAAGCATCCCAAGGACTGCACTGAGGTTCTGGTGGGACGGTCCATCACCAGGGGAAATCGCGACTGCGCGCTCAAGCGCATCCCTGGCAGATTCGAAGTTGCGTAGTTGACCGTAGGAGACGCCCAAGGCGGTCCAGGCCGGGTAGCACGACGGATCCAGTTCGGCGGCCCGCTTGAGATGGATGATGGCCTCGGGGAACTGCATGGTGGCATTCAGCGCCAGGCCGAGATTGAGTTGCACCTCGGCGCGCTCAGGGCTGGTTCGGGACAAAGCGATGAGCTTCGGGATCGCGCTGGAAATAGCTCCGGAGCGCAGCAGCGAGAGGATCGAGTCGAGCGGGTCTGGGGCGCCCGTCGGAGGGCTATTTGGGGGCGTCATTGAAATCTCCGGTTCCCCAAATTATCGATCCCCATGGATTGCTCCGCTGGGGATCGTGTGGAGAAGGCCGGATTCGGCCGGCATGCTCCCCGCTTAGGGGCGGTTCGCTCGAGAATGCGTTGCTGGCGTGAGTCCGGCTTGCTTGGCCTCCTGCTCGCGCGCCAGTTTGTCGACGTCGATGTGCGTCTTGTTGGTCGCCTTGGGCCCGGACTCGAAGTAGACGATGGAGGCAAAGCCCTCGATGCCCTTGCGGAACGAGTCGTTGTAGCAGGTCTTCGGAGCGATGAACACAGTGGTCGGCAGCTTCTTCATGCCGCACTCTTGAGCCACCTTCAGTAGACGCTTGAAGTCGGGCACCGAATCGCCGGTGTCGGTGTAGTAGAAGATTGCGTCCACAGTCCGGCCGGAGTAGGGTGTCTTTTTGCCACCAGGCTTCACGAGGTGAAAGGCACTCTCGAGAGAGGCCTGGAAGTTCGTGCCGCCGCGGCCGCCGTAGTTCACGCCCGTCTTGAGGACCTGCTTGTAGTTCTTCTCTGTGATGTAGATCGGTTCGCCGCGGGCGATTGTGTCGGCCGCCACGTGAATGACATCCGGGGCAGTCCCGCGGGAAATCTTCCGGGACATGTTGATGCCCTCGGTGAAGAAGCGCTTGAGCATCGCATCATCGACGGAGCCTGACGTGTCATAGATGTCGATGGCCAGTGGCCGCTGCAGCTTGCCGGGAACCAGCGAGCCCATGAATGGCACGTCGCGTTGGTTCTTGAAGCCCATATCCGCGGCATCCACGCTGTAGATGACCCAGGGCTCAGTAGGATCATGGCGCTGTCCCTTGCCGAGCTGCTCGAGGATTTTCTTTCGGACCATCTGCCAGGTCAGTACTGGCTTGAAGAAGTCCAGCATCTGGGCCTTGGCGTAGTTGAGCAAGTGACCGCCGGGATACCGGTCGCCAACGCGCATCTGATCTTCTGAGGCCTTGTTGATGGCCGAAACGACGCCATTCTTGGCCGCCTCGATCTCCTCGTTCATCTGATCGAGGTCAGCATAGCCTAGCTTGTCGAGGGTTTCGGAGCTCACGCCGGCGCCCTTCAGGAGATCGACGAGGTCCTGGGTGTCCATGACGTGATCCTGTCCATGGAGAACGTTGGGCGCCGGGATCGTGTCCGGGTCTCCGCGACTCTGGTCGCCATCAGGCGAGCCGGGCTCGCCTGGCTGCGGCTGGCCTTGCTGGGGTGGGCCCATGGGGCCAGAACCTTGGCCGCGGCCCATCGCGCGCTCAAGATCCTTGATGGTCATGACACCACTCTGCGGTTGGCTCGGCATGTTGTTCGCCGAGTTCTGCGGGTTGAGGATCTTGTCCAGCACCTGGACGGCCATATCCACGCGTTCCGAAGGTTTCAGAGCATCCAGGTAGGCATCGCCGGTCTTGCCGCTGGTAAAGGTGGCACCCTTGCCGGCGACGGCCATTGCACCACGAATGTGTTGGGTGTCGAGCTCCAGAAGACCTTGGTGCTCCTTGAGCTTGTTCAGCCGATCCAGGCAATCTTGGAGCTCCTGGTTCGAGACCTGCTTGGGGTTGGCCTTTGCCTTGCCGACCCGGCGAAGATCATTGGCCAGGCCGGAGAGCGCAGCCGGTGTCATTGCGTAAGGCGGGGCCGTCGGAGGTAGCTTGACGCCGTTCTGCAGCTGCACCTTGACGTGGTCGGCCTCTTGGGCAGCGCCTTCCATGATGTCGTTGAACGACACCTCGCGGTTGGGGATTGCCGGCGGGTCCTTCCACTCTGTCATGAGGATCGCAGCAATGGCTTCCTCAGACTTGTTTCCGTACTTTTGGTAGTCCTCGAAATTCATGGCCCAACCAGTACCAACAGCAGTCGGGGCCAACTCTAGAAGGTAGGCCTTCACTGCTTCAAGCAGTTCGGAGTCGGAAGCCGAGCGGCCATGGCGATCTGCAAATCGGTCAGCTGCCTCGCCCTTGACGATGTCGATGTTGATCCGAATGTCCTGCGCAGCATTTGCAATGTCCGGGCGGAGATCGAGCATCCGTGCCAAGTGCATGCGCCTCAGGTGGTCAGCCTCGTGGCGGATAAGGACGTTCAAGGAATCCAGGCCGGCCGAGTGTTCGGAGATCAACTTGCGTGCAAAAGTGTCGGCGATATACATCTTCCCCGACATGTCAACAAATGCGGTCGAGACCTTGGCCTTCAATTCCGGCAGGTCGTAAATGAAGATTGGCGTGCGAGAGACAACCTCCCCAAGCAGACCATTGCGCATGATGTCGTGACGTTCTCGACCGATGTACAGCGAGCGCATCTCCAGGAAGTCGTCGCGGACGACTTCGATTTGTTCTTGCAGATCGTGCGCGTGCGTATTGAGCCGCTTGTTGCCCTTGCCAATACCCAGTGCAACCTCGACGCCCTTGTCGTTGGCGTGCCGAGTCACTCCGTGAGGAGGCTGTGTCGTTTGCTTAGTTTGCGAAGCTGCGGCCATAAGGCGCTCCAACGATGATGAAGTTCAAAGACATCCAGCTGGACTACGCAACGACGCCTTGATGTCGGCATCCAGAAAGGCTGGTAGGGAATATCGATGGGCCGCATTGGCTGACGGATGATATCACATACACCTCCGACATGCAATCGATGCGTCTTCGATGCCGAACTCAGCACATTGGGAGCAGATGGGCTTGCAAGCTCAGAAGCTCCTCCGGGAGGTGCGCGGATACATGTTCACAACGGGCGCGGCTGGCCAGCTATGGGCGCAGACGCCTGATCTGACGCGCATCGTGTGGGTGCGCCGATTGATGCTGAGCATGCTCAGATGCCTGGTGGATCGCCTCGACTGACGGAGAGGTTCGAATTAGCCTGGGTTCTGGAGCTGCATAGAGATCCGCGAGCAGCGCGGCCGGTAACTCCAGATCTCGCGGCGCAATCCCCAGTAGGAGATCAAACTTCATAGTTGCTAAGGCCCGAGAAAGCCGAGCAACGTCAGCGCTCGCACGGATAGATTCCCCAAGCTTGCCGGCCACAAGGTGAGCGTTTTCAAGGATCGCGTCTAAAGTGCCGTACTGAGAGAGCAGCTTCGCCGCTTTCTTGACGCCTACTCCAGCAACCCCGGGAATCCCATCCGTTTCGTCACCCATCAAAGCCAGGAGATCCGTCATCTGGGATGGAGAGACTCCGAAGTGCTCAAGAACCCAGGCGTGATCGCGCCACTTGGACCCGAAATGGTCGTAGACCTGAACACCAAAGTCCAGCAGCCCCAACATGTCCTTATCGGACGTCAAGACAATGACTTCGAACCCGCGGGCCGCGGCTTTGGTGGCCAGGGTTGATATGGTGTCGTCAGCCTCTACACCTGGAACACTCATAGCTCGTAGGCCTGAATTGTTCAGGTGCTCCATGAAGGACGGCATTGCCCCAGACAGCGACTCAGGCATTGGCGACCGATCCAGCTTGTATTCAGCAAATAGATCGTGGCGCCAATTCTTCCCAGGGTGGTCGAAGGCAGCAAGAAAGTGCGTGGGCTCATGCTCTCGGATGCCGCGCAATAGCGACTGCCAGGTGCTTCGAATAACACCTGCAATGCGATCATCTTCGATATCCCCGTGAACAGCCTCATTTACGCGGCGCACGATGCCAGTCCCATCTGCAATGAGCAGCTTGTGTCCATGGCTGTGCTGGATGTTCATGGCATCAGTGTACAAGATATGCTAAGCAAAACGCAATGTGCCGCCTCCTCGCGTGCCAGGGGCATACATCGGTTGCGAATGTCAATGGTGTACAGTGTAGTAGATACCCTACAATATTTTGCAAACAAGAACTCGTATGGAACTCATTCTTCTCAGCTTCTTCCTTCTCTCTGTCCTCGTTGCCGGCGCTATGGTCGACTCGGTTGGCCAAGTCGTCAAACCGGTCGCTTTCCCGATGCCAGCGCGATCTCTCACGGTGGCGCGATGAATCCATTCGCAGCCGCTGGTGCTGCCAATGGCTCCATTTTGGCCGGCAGGAATTTGTAAGCGCCAGACCGACCGCGGCCATACAAGAATCACCCCCTGTTGTTCATGCTATAGATCCATCCGGACTTGTTGAGTAGCAGCGAATGTGATATCATGCGCGCTGTTGAATCGGCGCGACATCCGCGCCGCGCTTCTGGTTGAGGATCTCCATGTTCAAGCAATTCACCCTGTTTCGCTTCCCTGATGACTGGACCGTGCCTGCGGTCAGCGCCATTGAGGAGGCCCTTGGTCTCGCTCGCTTCGCGCCGACTGGGCCAACCCAGCGAGAGGCAGTGGGCTGGATTGAGCCGCGTGGCGAAAAGCACGGCCCCTTGATCGAGTCGATTGGGGGTCATCTGATCCTGAAGCTGATGACTGAAGTCCGCAAGCTTCCGGCCTCGGCTGTGAAGGATAAATTGGCCGAACGCATTGAAAAGCTCAAGGAAGAGCGCGGCCTTCAGCGCGTCGGTGCAGCCATGAAGAAGGAGCTGAAAGAGCAGATCGAGCTCGAAATGCTGCCGCATTGCTTCACATCGAAGGGCGCGACCCTGATTTGGATTGACCCGGCCGCCAAGACTCTTGTGGTCGCCGCGGGGGCTGTCAAGAAAGCGGACCGGATCATCTCGATGATGATCGATGCATTCACCGAGATCGGTGATGCCCCGTCGATTCGACCGTTGAACACTCAAACTTCTCCGTCGACGGCAATGTCCGACTGGCTGGCGACGCAGGAGCCACCCCAAGACTTCACGGTCGACCGTGAGTGCGAGCTCAAGAGTGGCGACGGTGAGAAGTCCGTGGTCCGCTATTCGCGGCATACCTTGGACATCCAGGAAGTCGTCGAGCACATCAAACTCCGCGGCAAGACCCCAACAAAGCTCGCGATCACGTTCATGGAACGTGTGTCGTGCGTGCTGTGCGAGGACTTGAGCATCAAGAAGGTCAAGTTCCTTGACGTCGCCTTCGAGTCGACGAACAAGGCCGACAGCGGCTTCGACGCGGACGTGGCTATTGCCACCGGCGAACTGTCCAAATTTATCAAGGCCTTGGTCGAAGTTCTGGGCGGCGAATTCCAGATTGGCGCCGGCGGCGAAGTCGCAGCAGTCTCGCAGAAGTCCGGGCCCGAGACCCCGTCTGCGGCGACCGCGTCGCCTTTCGAAGCCGAAGGCTCTGCCGCCGAGCATGAATCCGAGGCCGAGGTGCTGGCGTGACCGACAACTTCGATCAGCTGCTGACGTTTGTCCTTGGGAGCGAGTCAAATGGCGTCGCGTTGAATTCGGTTCAAGAGATCCGGCACTATGAAGCGCCGACGAAACTTGTATCCGTACCGGCCGCCTTGTTGGGTGTTATTCATCTGCGCGATGTGAAGGTCCCGGTGCTGGATCTTCGCGCCCATTTCGGCATGGGAACGTCACCAGTCACCAGTGCCAGCGTCATCATCGTCTTCCTGGTCGACGGGCGAAATGTGGGCATCCTCGTGGACGCAGTTTCCGATGTTGTCGACGTCGGCCCCGAGCAACAGCGTTCGGTCCCTGAAATGGTGAAGCTGGTTGATACGCTGAGCCTGCAATGCATTGCAGCTACTGAGCTCGGCATGGTGCTGATGCTCAATCACCGCCGCCTCATCCAAAAGAGCTGCATCCTGTCGGCCCAAAGCGATTGCGCCGAGCCACTTCAATTGGAGGCGGCGTAGCCGTTCAAGTATGCAACTGCCACCCTTCGGGACGGTCATCAAGATCGGACTCCTTGCCGGTGCAATCGTCGCTGGCGGATGGGTTGCTATGCAAGCCAAGGAGCGGCGCGCGTTGGTCGCCTCGCTTGAGGCTCACGCTGTTGCGTACCCACAGGATGCGGCTGTCGTCGAGATCCTCGTCGGCTGCAATATGAAGCCGATCTTGAATGTCCAGGACTGCGGCAAGCAGCTCCTCGACAAATTCGGACCGGAAGTCATGCAGCGTCTCGCAACCATGGCGGACGCCGGGGCCTTCACGCCGCGGCACTAAAGGTTCAGATCAACGATCATGACGAAGTCTCGGGCGGGTTTTCACATCTCAACGCCAACGGTCATTGCCGTTGGCGTTGGCGTATTGGCATTCGGCTCGGTCCTGGCAATGGGATGCGTAGGAGTGGCCAAAATTGAAGAGCGACGCCTGAACCCTATCCATGAGGATGCCGCAGCCACCGTTCAGCGAATGGCTGCTGAAACAATTCGAGTGCTCCGGAAGGCCGAAGCTGATATCCAGCCTGGTTGCAATGAGGACACCTTGAAGTCTCTGCGGCGGCTAACTTTGAGTACGGACATCGTTGCCGAGTTAGGCGTTCGCGGCGAGGGTGACGCCGTAATATGCACGACAACTGATGGCGCGTTGCCGCGCCCCTTCCATCCTGAACCAGAGGATGTGATCGTTGTCCGCGACGGCGACATCATTGGGCTCTCGTTCAACAAGACCTTGATTGTGGACGGAAGCAACCAACTCGTGTCCACGATCACTTCGACCAGGCACTACACGGCGGTAACTAGCCCGTCGATGATGAAGAAGCTAACCACATCTGGCCTCACATCGTTGCGCATGCTGCGCCCAGGTGGCGGAAGTATTCACATCCTCCAGAATGACTCGAGCAAGCCCTGGATGGAGGATCTGATCCCTCAGTCGATAACAGGGGACGGATTCAAGGGATGGCGTTGGGGCTGGGGGCCGTTTGCATACGTCGTATCTACCCGGATTCAAGGGACTGACTTCATCGCACAGTCGGTGGTGTCGGTGCATGAGGTGTTGGGGCGAAACTCGTTGGCCCTAAGCGCGGCATTGCTGATGTCCATCCTCACAGGAGGACTCAGCTTCGTTGGCGCCAATACGCTGGCCAGGCGCCGTTTCACATTCGGGTCCCGAATCGAGCGGCTGCTGGAGCCAGAGAATGTGATCTGCCTACTTCAGCCCATTGTGCGGTTGGATTCCGGTGAGGTCGTCGGATGTGAGTTGCTCATGCGCTTGCGCGATGGAACCCAGGTCTTGGTGCCGTCCGCGGTCATCCCGACGGTCTTGGATGCGGAATTGACACACAAGTTCGACTCGGCAGTGCTCGAGCGAGCTGGTGCTGATCTCCGGAAAATTGAGCTCCCACCCGGCTTCAAAGTTGCCATCAACTTTTTCCCTGGGACCCTCAAATCCGGCCTGGCTAGGCATCTCCTTTCTCGGCACTTCTCTATGCTATTGAAGCGTGGAGTCCGAGTTGCGGTTGAGGTGATCGAGGAGCAGGTCAACCACGAGATCGCGGATCGTGTTCGCGAACTCGAGTTCGATGGCTACCAGGTGTCGCTGGATGACTTCGGGACCGGATACTCCAATCTGGTGTCTGTTAGGAACCTGGCACCAAGCTATCTGAAAGTCGACCGATCATTTGTTTCCGACATGGATGGAGACTCGGTCCCGTCCTCCTTGATTCCGGAGATTATCCAGATTGCTCGCCGCGTAGAGGCGCAAGTCGTAGCTGAGGGGATAGAGAACGATGAGCAGGCCAGACTGTTGCGCGAGCTGGGCGCAGAGTTCGGTCAGGGCTACTTCTTCGGCAGGCCGATGCCTTTTCCAGAGTTCGAGCAGCTGATCGAAGCCCACCGCGCGACTCGGGAGGCGAGCAATGTGACGGCGGCGCTGACATTCTCCAAGAATCAGGAAGCGCGTCGAGCTTGAATGGTCGTGCGGAAGTCTTCCGATCTCGACCACGAGAGAAGCGAAAACTTCATCCAATCTTTGGCATTGGCCAATTGAACAAGGAACGAGGATTCATGACCGTCAATGGCAAAGTGCCTGCTCGCATTCGCGCAGAGTTAACCGACGCCGCGTCTACTGCTGCGCGCCTTGCCGAACAGTTCAAGACCGATCTGTTATCCAAGTACCCAACAGCGAAAGTCGACTGGAAGCCGAATTGGCGAGGTTTGGCGCTGTCTGTTGAGGGGTTCAAGTTCCCTCGGAAAGGGCGGATCTACATTCAGGCAATCACGCCGGATTGCGCTACCTTCTGCCACGTTCACCCAGGGTTGGGCGTGACGACAATGACACGACTGAGCGATTTCCTGCTTCACTTGGAAGACTTGTAGATCATCCGCTGGCTCCTAGTTGTGGATCGATTTTGAAGCGTGGAGTCCGGGTAGCTGCTGAGGTGATCGAAGAGCAGGTCAACCACGAAATTGCGGATCGTGTACGTGAGCTCGAGTTCGATGGCTACCAGGTGTCGTTGGATGACTTCGGGACCGGATACTCCAATCTGGCGTCTGTGAAGAACCTAGCCCCGAGCTATCTGAAAGTAGACCGATCATTCGTTCGCGACATGGACGGTGCCTCTGTGCCATCGTCATTGATTCCGGAGATCATCCAGATTGCTCGCCGCGTAGAGGCGCAAGTCGTCGCTGAGGGGATAGAGAATGCTGAGCAGGCCCGACTGTTGCGCGATCTGGGCGCAGAGTTCGGTCAAGGCTACTTCTTCGGCATGCCGATGCCTTTTCCAGAGTTCGAGCAGCTGATCGAAGCTCACCGCACGACTCGGGAGGCGAGCAATGTCACCTCCGCCCTGACTTTGTGAATACTCCCGCGACTAAACGCCGAGCGGCGCTGTAGTCGGGGCATCTGAGCATGAGTCAAGCTCATGCCAAGACACCCGCTGGCGAAGCCAGACGGTTAGAGGTTCCGCGAGGAATTTGAGGCTGGGTTTTGGCCCACTCCCAAATATGCGCGAGCACCAGAGGCATTCTCTCGACAGGGCCGAAGCTTTTGCCGGCGTCTGCCTTGTGTTCGTTGCTGGGATTGATGCCCAGCAGCATCGCGAGCCCGCGGGCCGCGATGTTCAACGCGCCGTTGAGGTCCGCGTTGTAGCGCTTGCCGCTGGCGAACGTCGCCAGCTGCGCATTCTCTTTCGAGCGGCGCACCTTGCCCGAGCCGTCATAGGCCCATCGGCTCGTGCCACGAGCGAAGACCTCGAGCACGCGCATGCCCGCCTCCTGAGCCTTGTGAGACAGGGCCTGGACCAGCGCACGATGCTGGAAGCGGTGGAAGCGCTTGCGCTGTGCCTTGCTCGGGCCCTTGGGGCGCCAGCCCTTCAGATCCTCGATGACGAAGGCCTTGGCGCCGTGCGCCGCGGCGAAGGCCGCGAGCTCTGACGCCAGGGTCCGTGCCGCATCGAGGCTGTAGCCTGCGATGCGCCGGTGTAGCGCCACGCAGTGGCGCTCACCCCGCTGAATCGAGCCGGAGAGGCTCTGCTTCTGTGCAATGGTCGCTGCCAGAGCGTCGCGCCGGTCGTTGTGCCTGCCGCAAGTGAGGAACTTGCGGGCTATCACCGTGCCGGATGAGTCGACGATGGCGGCGGTTGCCGCAGTGTTGATGCCCACGTCCACAGAGCACACCCGAGAGGACTCGGGTGCGTCAGTGGCGAAGGTCTTGTTGGTGATGTACTTGGGCGGTCGAACCTCGACCGGGCAAGAGAGCCAGACCTTGGCGCCGCGCTGCATCAGCGTCGGGCAAAGATCCATCTTGTTCGTGGCCGGCAGCAGCCGCTTGAAGCGCCCCTTCAGGGTCAGCGGCTCGCTGAACGACCAGGCGCCGTTGGAGCGCAGCAGCTTCACCTGCACTGTGCGCAAGGCTGGGCCCACCAGGATCATGTTCCCACCGTACAGCGACGGGAAGACGTTGCTGAAGCCTAGGCGTGGAGGCCGAGAGCCGACGGCGCGGGCCTTGCCTCCGATCTCACCATCGAGCCAGTTGGAGTAGTTCGAAAGAAACGAGGCCACCGCGCCGTAGGCGTGCTCAATGGCCGCGCGGCGAAGATAACTGGGCATTTTGCCGAGCATGCGGTCCAGGACCGCATAGCGAACAGACGGCCGCTTGGCCGTTGCATGGAAGAGCGACTCGACCGCCTGGCACTTTGACTTTGCATTGGCCAGGGCCGGCCAGTGAGTCAGGATGACGCCGCTCAGCGCTCGCACGGCGCGCCGGTAGGCGGCGATAGTGCGCTCCACATCGGCACGAACCTCAGGAGAGGTCGCCAGCGCGTGTGCTTCGGTGCGGATGATCTTGGAGGACACGAGTATCAGATATCACATGGAAACCAAAGGTACAAGGCACCTCGCATGGCGCGAGGTGCCAGCCGCCTGACCCGCGACTAAGCGGGTCGGCTTTGCCTCCAGGCACTTCGTGCCAACCCGCTGTAGTCGGGGGATGCGCGGCAGATTTGCTCAAAGAATCAGGAAGCTCGCCGGGCCTGATCTCTCGCGATGTTCGCGCACCTTCAGCGCACTTGATGAGCCGTTGCACTCTTGTCGGCGAGGTGCTATCTCCGAGTCACCAGCTCCAAGGAGAACCTGATAATGGAAGAAGTCGCTGCTCAAGAACTGATCTCCGCCTTTGCTGCTGCCTGTCGGGCTGTGGCCTGGGCGGAGGCTGGTGGTGACGACGCCGACGAGAAGGATGTCGAAACCATGGCAACGGCTAAGGCGAACCTGCTCGCGGCGCTCACAAAATGACCGCAGATGATTTAGATATTCTGAAATCAGAACTGGAGCGCGACGACTTGCAGATTTACTCAGCTGCCGCGATGGCCCGCCGAGATATTGAGACTGGCAATGTCGATGCGGCGTTAGCTCGTTTGCGTGTCGATGCCGACAAGCTGCGCTGCTACGACACCCAAATCAACCGGCTCCTGATGAGCCACTGACTCACTAGGTAGGATGGAGCTCGATCCCTTTAAGCATCAATTTCGGCTGAAGAAGCCGTGCAAGAACTGCCCGTTCCTGGTTGATGGGGCCGTCGAGCTAGCCCCTGGCCGTGTGGACGGGATCATCGAAACGCTCCTGAAAGATGACTATTCCACATTCCAGTGCCACAAGACGGTCCACTCGTCGCGCGGCGGCGAATGGGACGATGAAGACAACTACATTCCTTCAGGTCACGAGGCCATGTGCGCTGGCGCCGCTGCGCTGTTGATGAAGCGAGGGCGGCCGACCGTTGGGATGCGGATCGCCTTCGCGCTCGGTGCCGCCAAACCTGACCAGTGGGACGCTATAGCCCGTCAGGTCATCGACTAGCTTGAACGTGGTACGGCGTGAATTCTGTTGAACCAGGGGGAGCAATCCCAGTCACCACGGGACCAACTTGACGCTTTTGTGATGTGGTGATATGTCACAAGCATCTGCAATAAAAGACTGGGAAGTCACGATGTCCATGAATATCACTGAATCAGCCAATCCCTGGTGCGGTTGGTCGAGTTGCGCGCTGACAGTTGCCAAGGTCAGCGGCTCCATTTGGGCAGGCATCGCGATTTTTGGCGGCCTGCGGGACAACTGGAAAGTTGTAATGATGCAGTTGGGTATGGGCTTCTGGGCCAACATTGTCTGCAGTGCAATTTTGGCCGGTATCGGGGCATCGATCTTCTGTCACGTCAGCCAATGCATGACTTCGACGGATGAAGTTAAAGTCCTAAGGCGTCACGCTAAAGGAATAGCTATGGCCACTGCGCTGTCGGCGGTGGCTCTCTTGCTGGCCATTGCCACGCCGGAATCCCCGACCGGCGCGCTCCGAATTTTTGCGTATATTTGGGCGCTGCTCAGTGCTTCCGGCGAAGTTTTGCTAGGCACGATTTGGCTTGTTGTGCCACTCGGGCGCGTGAAGACTATTTGACTGCATGATAGGCAACTTCGATTCCCTAATGGCCGTTCTATTGAACAGTCCACTGTTCGCTGGTTTGGTCGCCGCATCCATCGCCCTGGCGGGTTATCGGTATCTTCAGGTTCGCCGAGATGCTCCGATGTGGGCGAGCCTCGATCTGCTGGAAACGGAGCAATTCCGCGTAGCCACTCCGAGCGAAATTGAATGGTTCATCGCGGCGGCCGAGCGTGAAGGCAAACGGCCTTTTGCAACAGCCCGACTGGCCGAGGCACGCTCGCGCAACGGCGGCGAACTGAGACTCGGTCAATTGTGGTGGACATGGTGGCAAGTCCGCGGCCTGATCGGCTCGAATTTGCCGGCTCCGTCCTGTCGGTCGAAGGGGGACGGGATTGAGGATGAGGGCTCGTTCGCCAAGATCGAGGGCATCCCTTTGAGCAGCCTCATGAAAAGTTGGTGAACCGACTTCACGCGATCCTCCTTGTCGGCGAGCTGAGCAGCAGCCAGAACGGGCTCCAGGTAGCGGCAGGGCCGTCGAGCCTCTTCCTTGCGACCGTTGCTGTCAACGGCCAGATCCATCAAACCCAGGTCGATGCCGATGTCGTCGATTGTGCCGGCGGCGCATGTCGCTGGTGGACCTGCAATGCCCCGACTACAGTGCCGGGCGGCGTTTAGTCTCGGAGAGCAATGCCTTTTACGGCCTCAGTCGCTTGGGCGCTTTGTTGGCGACCCCGGGGGCGTACCCAAAGAATGCCGCGCCATCCGAGGTCATTGAAGAGTCCAGACATGCGCGCGGGTGGTCCGTAACTACCTCATCGAGCAATCGGCTGGCAACACCCTGCCTCCGAAAGCTGGGGTCCACGGCGATGTTGGACAGGATCATCTTCTCTCGGCCGCCGGCGTTCTCAATGCAGGTGAAGTTGATGGCCCCGATGATCCGTCCGCCAACGCGCCTGTCCCGCATCAGGTAGCGCCCTCCTGTAATGCGCGCTCCTTCGCTAGTAGGGAAGGTCTGGCCGCGGGTAACGTCGATGCTCCAGTTGTCATGCGCCAGCTGCCGCCGCGAAGTGACGATCTCATAGCCGATTCGAGGAGTCACAAACTTGGTGCCCGGCTCGTCGAGGAAGCCCATGAGAGAGCCCCCCGTCAGCTGAGGGTGTGATGGTCGGCTGCGAGTCGTCATGGACCCGAAGCCGCGGCTTGCCGCGCTGCTGGGTCACAGCAGGACTCCCTTCTTCGGAGTTTGGGCGCCCTTGCGAGCGCGGTGGCCGACGTGTTTCTCCCAGTCATGTCCGGCCAGCTTGATGTCCAACTCTTTCCCTGCCAGCTTGACCTTGCCCACAAAGGGGGCCCCATCGCAATGGCGCACCACCGACAGGCGTTGGTCATCCTCGAGGATCATTAGCATCACGCCCTTGCCGCCAGGCAACTCCTTGACCTCATCCGGCACGAAGGCCAACATGCGACCATCGGTAGACCCGCAAGCGATGTAGCCAGGCCAGCTGCCGGTGTCAGTCTTCTCGGGCAGGGCGACTGGAGGGATGGGGTTCTCGCCATCCTGCAGGGTCAGGAAGGCTTTGCCTGCTCGCTGCTTCGAGGCCAGGCTCTTCAGGGGTGAGACGAAGCCGTAGCCCATGTCACCGCCGAAGAGGTACTTCTTCTCCTCGGGCCCAGTCAGGGCTGCTGCGATCTTGGCCCCGGCCTGCTGCTCGATGAATGTCGTCAGTGGCAAGCCATCGCCGCGACCGGTCGGTGCCTGCGACGGATCCATCTGATAGGCGCGGCCCTTAGAGTCGAGCAGATACACGGAACCCACAGTCCGAGTCTCCACCGCAAACTGGAGCCCATCGCCAGTCTTGAATGCGAAGGCGGCCTGGTCGAGGCCATGCCCCTTGTAAGCCTTGACCCAGAGGTTCTTGGAGATGACAAGGGTGATCTCTTCATCGGGCACGTTGCGCACGCTAGCGCTCGATGCGGTGACACGCTCGGCCACCTGGATCACCGTCCGACGGTCGTCGCCAAAGCGGGAGGCGTCTGCACGGATCTCGGAGACAACCAGGCCGCGCAGCTCCGTATCGTTGGCCAGCAGGGTCTGCAGGCGAGCCGCAAGGGTACGCAGCTCGTCGAGCTCACGCTCGATCTTGATGCCTTCCAGGTTGTTGAGCTGGCGCAGGCGCATGTCCAGGATGTCGTTGGCCTGGATCTCGCTCAGCGAGAAGGTCTTCATCAGTTCGAGCTTCGGGTCATCGCTGAAACGAACGATCTTGATGACGGCGTCCAGATTCAGGTAGACGACCATCCGGCCTTCCAGGATGTGAATCCGTCGCAGCGCACCGTCCAGCTCAAACTGAGTACGACGGCGAACCGTATCCACCCGGAACTGAGCCCATTCGGTCAGCACTGGCAACAGGCCCTTTGTCTGGGGCCGGCCGTCGAGGCCGATCATGTTCATGTTGAACGAAACCGAGACCTCGAGGCTGGTGTTGGCCAGCAAGAAGGCCATCATCTGGTCAAAGTCGACTTTGCTGGTGCGCGGAATGAAGACCAGGCGGATCGCATTGTCCTTGTCGGACTCGTCGGTGACCTTGTCCAGGAACTCGAGCGCGATCTGCTTCAGGTTGAGCTGCTGCTGCGTCAGCGTCTTCTTGCCCGCCTTGATCTTCGGATTCGTCAACTCCTCGATCTCTTCGAGGATCATTCGCGTCGAGACTTGGTACGGCAACTCGTTGATGACCATCTGCCACTGGCTGCGCGCCAGATCTTCACGAGTCCAGCGAGCGCGGCAGCGCAAAGGAGTCCGGCCAGTGGCGTAGGCCTCTCGAATCTCTTCGGGAGTCGAGATCAGTTGGCCGCCACCGGGAAAGTCCGGTCCGAGGATGTGCTTCAGCACATCGTCAAGGCTGGCCGCGGGATTCGCTACAACCAAAGCGGCTGCGTCCGCGACTTCACGCAGGTTGTGCGGCGGGCAGTCGCTGGCCATGCTCACCGCGATGCCAAAGCCGCCGTTCAGCAGCATGAAGGGTAGGCGAGCTGGCAGTAGGAGGGGTTCTTGCTGGCTGCCGTCGTAGTTGTCGGTGAAGTCGACCGTGCCTTGGCCGAGCTCGTTGAGCAGTAGGTCGGCGATGGGCGCCAGGCGGGCCTCGGTGTAACGCATGGCTGCGGCAGTGTCGCCGTCGAGGGAACCGAAGTTGCCCTGGCCGTCGATCAACGGGTAGCGGAGCGAGAAGGGCTGTGCCAGGCGCACCATGGCGTCGTAGGCAGCCTGGTCGCCGTGCGGATGGAATTTCCCGAGCACCTCACCAATGATTCGAGCCGATTTCACCTTCTTGGATCGAGCATCCAGGCCCAGCGCATGCATGGCGTAGAGGACCCGGCGGTGAACGGGCTTGTTGCCGTCTTCGACGTCGGGTAGGGCTCGATTCTTGACCGTCGACACTGCGTACTGAAGATAGGCGTCCTCAGCGTGCTCGTGAATGGTGACTGCATGATCGGATGGGGGTGCCTGCAAGGATGTTTCCAGAGTCATGAGATTCGATTCCTGAGTTGTTTGTGGGCGCTTCGATCAGCGGGCACGGTGCCAGACCGTCGCTGGCCCTTTGGATTCAGCGCGGATCTCGCCATTGCCGCCGCCAATCAAGCGGAAAGGAGCGCCTGTCTTGGTGGAGGTCGGGCAGAGCAGGCTGTTGGCATGCAGCGCGGCCGTGAGAGCCGTGTCGCGCGGATCAATTGGCTCGAAGCACACGGGGGAGATTTCCCCTTGTCCCGTCTGACCAGGCTGCTGAACCGCCGGCGCTGCGGGCTTGAGTTGTGGCGCGGGTCGCTGAGCTGGCGTGGGAGCCGCGGGCTGCACGGCGCGCGGCGAGGCGTACTGCGCCATTGCAGCTGACGACGCGAGGGCCAGGGTGGCAATGAGGAGGTGCTTCATCAACCAGCCTCCACTTCGTCGCCGCGACGTTCCATCCAGGCGCGACGCCAACTGACCTGGCCTTTGGCCATGAGGTTGTCGAAGAGCTGATGTGCTTCCTCTCGCTGATCCTCAGGGAGTTGAACCTGCACCAGTCGCCGTGTCTCAGGAGAGAGAGTGGTTTCCCACAGCTCTGGAGGGTTCATTTCTCCCAGGCCCTTGAAGCGGCTCGAGCGGACGTTGGTGTAACCCTCGATCCGCAGTCGGTCCTGCCACATCGACAGCTCACCCTCGTCCATGCAGTAGATTTTTTGTGGCGGTCGACTCTTGCCTGAGCGGTCGGCATCGAGGCGGTACAGCGGTGGCTTCGCGATGTAGATGTGCCCCTTCTCGACCAGGCGCGGATAGTGGCGCAGGAAGAGCGTCAACAGCAGGCACTGAATGTGGAAGCCGTCCACGTCGGCGTCGGCCAGGATACAAATCTTCCCGTAGCGCAGGCCAGAAAGGTCCACCTCTTCATGAGGACCATGCGGCTGCACGCCGATGGCGATGCTGATGTCGTGGATCTCGTTGTTGGCGAGGACTTCGTCCTTGTCTTGCTCCCAGGAGTTCTTGCCTTTGCCGCGCAAAGGCAGGATGGCCTGGTTTTCCTTGCTGCGGCCCTGCTTCGCGGAGCCGCCGGCCGAGTCGCCCTCGACCAGAAAGAGTTCGGTGACTGCAGGATCCTCGGATTCGCAGGGCGCGAGCTTGCCGGGGAGCATTACCACCGAGGAGCCCTTGCGGCGCTCCGGGACCTTTGCGGCTCGCTGGCGAGCCTGGGCGTGGCGAATGACGATCTCGGCAACGGCTTTGGCGAAAACTGGGTTGTGATTCAGCCAGGCCTCGACCACCGGTTGCGACATGCGCTCAACCAGTTTCACGGCATCGCGGCTGTTCAGGCGATCCTTGGTCTGGTTGTCGAAGCGAGGCTCGAGGATGCGCGCAGACAGCACGAATCGGGCAGACTTGAAGGCGTCGTCAGCGGTCAGCTTGACGCCCTTGGGCAGCATCGCCTGGTGATCGATGTAGTTGCGGATGGCGTTGAACACGCCAGCGCGCAGGCCAGACAGGTGGGTGCCGTGCTGGGGTGTTGGGATCAGGTTGACGAACGAACGGCCAGCGCCATCTCCGTTCTCGTACCAAGAGAGAACCCAAGCTGCGCCTTCACCATCTGAGAAGGACTCGTCATTTGGGCCAGCGAAGACGGCGCCAGTGATCTTGGGAACCAGGGACTCCTGGTGAGTCATCTCGTCCAGGTACTCGGCCATGCCGTTCTCATACCGGAAGACGGTTTCGACGGGGTCTTCGCCCGGGCGGCTGGCGTCGACCAGGGTGACGGTCAGGCCGGGCAGCAAGACGGCCTTCGAGTGCAGCAACTCGCACAACTCGGCCACAGGAAGTGCAGGGGAGTCGAAGTATTTGGGGTTCGGCCTGACCGTGACCTTCGTGCCCGTACCCTCGGCCTTTTCCAGCTTTTTGAGTGGCACCGAGACATCGCCATTGGAGAACTCGATCATCCAGGCCCGGCCATCGCGCGTCACCTCGACGCGCAGCATGTCGGAGAGGGCATTGGTCACGCTGACGCCGACGCCGTGCAGGCCGCCAGAAAACTTGTAGGCCCCGCCATTGGCCTTGTCGAACTTGCCGCCGGCGTGAAGACGCGTGAAGACAAGCTCGACCACTGGCACACCTTCTTCAGGGTGCAGGCCGACCGGGATGCCGCGGCCATCGTCTGCGACTTGGACGCAGCCATCGGCCAGCAGCTCCACGCGGATGTTCTTGGCGTAGCCACCAATGGCCTCGTCGGTGGCGTTGTCCAGGACCTCCTGGATGATGTGAAGCGGGCAGTCGGTGCGGGTGTACATGCCCGGCATCTGCTTGACCGGCTCCAGGCCCTTCAGGACCCGGATGGCTGATTCGTCGTATTTTGGGGTGGAGGTGGCCATCGATTTGCTCCGTGACAATTGGTTCATGGTGCTGGAGCCTCCTGAGCGCTCAGCTCCATTGAAATGGGCCGCATAGAGCGGCCCAAGGAACTTCTACATCGGCAGGGCATCAAGGGTTGACTTGAACCACCACATCCGAGGACACGATCTCTTGAGGTAGCGAGGCAGCCAGGGGCTTGCGAGAAACGCTGACGGAGAAACGCAGCCCGACAGGAGACCCAGCTACGGCCGGCGACACGAAGCTCGCCTTCTCGGTGTTGGCGCCAGCCAGCGTGACCGTAGGGCCAGAAACCTGAGACCAGGAGTAATACAGCGCAGCACCGATAGTCGGACTTGCGGCGACATTCAGAACAACTGGTACAGCGCTCTTGACTGATTGCGACGAGGTCACGACCAGCGACAGGGGCGGGGTCGGTGTCACGAAGACCGCCACCGTTGACTGTTCTGAAGCCGCTGCCGCCTCCGGATTGATCGGGAACTTGGTCGAGACCACAAGCCGGAAGACCAAGCGAGTCGTATCGGATACCAGAGGGGCCATGAAGGAAGGCCTTGCCACATCAGCACTGGACATGACCACCGACGGACCAGAAACCTGGATCCATTTGTAGTAGAGGACAGGGTTGCCCGGGGCTGTGCTGGCCGAACCATCGAGGATCACCACGTTGTTGGTGGCAACAGTCTGGGTCGAACCCGGATTTGCAACCGCAACGACTCCAGCGGCAGGGGAAATGGTGACCACCGTGTCCGACGTCGTCATCGACAGGTTGTCATCGGTCACACGGCACTGCAAGGTGACCGAAGCAGCAGAAGCGACCAGCGGAGCCTTGAAGGACAGCGATCCATCGCTCTGCGGCGAAAGCGCCAGAGACAGACCGGCAGGGTTGTCTTTCACGACCCAACCGAAGACGTACTTCGAGCCCGGATTCAGGAAGCCGGAGTTGGCAAAGCAGCTCACGCCGACATCAGCACCTGCAGCGACAGACAGACCCGCAGGAGTAACGACCGAGGGAGGCAGCGGCGTCGCGCCAGTGCCAGTTGAAACGACAACAACATCGCGCGAGTCAACCGAGGCATTGCCGCTCATGTCGACTCCCGTGAAAGTGACACGATACGTCGAGTCGGCAGCCACGGAAGCTGGGGCTGAAACAACAGCATCACAGGCCCAGCTGCTTTGAGTAATGCCATTGATGGTCTTGTTGTTGCGAGTAGCCGCGGCACAGTCCCCATTGCTGATGCCGAGGTCAGGCGCGCCGACGGTCACCTTGGCAACCGTCCAGGACATCTTTTGCATCTGCGTCGGCTGCGAAGTGGCCGTTGCCGAAGCGATGAAGGATTTCCCCATAGGCACCGTTGAGGCGACTTGTGTCACCGCGACCGTCACGGAAGAGGGCCTAGCATCAGGAAGGCCACCACCAGCCCCACCACCGCCACAAGCGGTAAGCACGGCGCCAGCAATGACGGCCAAGCCGGCAGTCAGATAAGCAGAAATGCGCATTCGAGGAATCTCCATGTCGGCGTAATCGGAGCCGGAATCCGTCCCGCCGAGAAGAGTCATCAGCGGAAAGTGCAGTGTAGAGGATACCATATACGCGACGTCTTGACAAGTCGCGACCATGGCTTCCAGAGCTAGCTACGCTTGAAAATTCGACGATTCGGGAGAACGTGTCCTAAGGGAGCTAGCACTGGACAAGCCAGAAACAAGATCACCGCCAGCCAGCAAGATCGCCCTATTGGGGGGAGCTATCCACGCTGGATTGCTGAATCGCCTGTTGGAGCACGGATCGGACAAGATCATCGCCTCCAACTTCTCCAAGCACCACAAATGGTGATCGTCCGCCAAAGGCATCAACCGGCGTGTGCAGCCATCGCTCGATGGGGCCCATGCTGAAGGTGCCAGCAGATATCACATCTGGACCAATCTCAGCGCCCAGGTCCAGAAGGATTCTCCGAACTTTGGCGATGTGAACCAAGTCAGGACTCATGCCATTTGCGAGCTGATCCAGCCACGCATCCATTGAAGATGTTGTTGATCTCCTTGCAGAACACCATAACACTACCGCTTCGGAATGTTCTCGAACGCAGCTCGAAGCTGGTTGATCCCAAACGGCTTCTATAGGTGCCGATCCATGCCAGCCGACAGACAGGCTGCAACATCACTAGAGCCGTCCAAACCCATCAGTCTGCGATTTCACCGGTGGCGGCTGGAGCACTTGCTGCGCGCAAAGCACCAAACGCCTTCTCACGAACTTGCGCTTCGATCTCGGCAAACACATTAGGGTTCGACAGGAGAAACTCGCGCGAGTTGTCCTTGCCTTGCCCGATCTTTTCGCCGCGGTATGCATACCAGGCGCCTGACTTGTCCAAGATCTTGAAGTTCACACCCATGTCAATGACTTCGTCGGCACGGTCAACACCCTGGCCGTAGCGGATGTTGAACTCGGCTGTCTTGAAGGGTGGGGCCACCTTGTTCTTGACGACCTTCACTCGGGTTTCCGAGCCAATGACTTCCTCGGCCTTCTTGAGCGAGCCAATACGGCGGATGTCCAGGCGAACGGAGGCATAGAACTTCAGCGCGTTGCCGCCGGTGGTGGTTTCGGGGCTGCCAAACATCACGCCGATCTTCATACGGATCTGGTTGATGAAGATGACCGTGCAGTTGGTCTTCTTGATCGTGGCGGTGAGCTTGCGCAGAGCCTGGCTCATGAGGCGGGCCTGCAGGCCGGGCAGGGAGTCGCCCATCTCGCCTTCGAGCTCAGCCTTGGGGGTCAAGGCAGCCACCGAATCGATCACGATGAGGTCAACGCCACCAGAACGCACAAGCGCATCGACGATCTCGAGAGCCTGCTCGCCGGTGTCGGGCTGACTGATGAGCAGCTCTTGCAGATTGACGCCCAGCTTTTGAGCGTACTGGATGTCAAGCGCATGTTCGGCGTCGATGAAAGCGCAGGTTCCTTGCAGCTTCTGCATCTCAGCGATGACCTGCAACGTCAGAGTCGTCTTGCCCGAGGACTCGGGACCATAGATTTCGATGACACGGCCGCGCGGCAGGCCGCCAACACCAAGCGCAATGTCCAGCCCCAGCGAGCCGGTGGAGACGACCTGGATGTCTTCAATGACTTCGCCTTCGGCCAGGCGCATGATGGAGCCCTTGCCGAATTGCTTCTCGATCTGGGCCATGGCGGCCGCGAGGGCCTTGTTGCGTTCGGTAGAGTCGGACATCTGGAAGTATTGAAATGTGATCGCGTAACGGATATATTATACGCAGCATACATACGCTAGTCAATCCAAGATCTGGCCACGCCCCCGCATTTCAATGCCGCCAAGGCCAGAGGACCGTGAACCAAACCGACCCTTCAGCCGGGTCCAGCAGATGATGGACAAGTCTCTCGTGTGCCGTGTTAACTTAGGGCAGCTGCAAGCCGATTGGGCATCGCACCAGCAGGCCTTGGGTATAGGCGACCCGGGCGGAAGAGTCTGCGCTGCAGTTCTTACGGGCTGGCGGAGCGAGGGGCGGGCGTATCACACGCTCGAGCACCTGGCGGAATGCACGGGCACCTCCGCGTCTGGGGTGAGGGTGCGCCGGAACACCATGAAGTTGGTCTTGCGCTCTGGTTCCATGACCTCGTTTACGACCCTCAAGCCAAGGACAACGAAGACCGCAGCATCGAGGCCGCAAAGAGAGTGCTCGGCGCCCTGGGCCTGGACACGGGCAGGATCGCGCGCGTTGCGCGCTTGGTCGAAATCACCAAGCACGGCGCCGTTGAGTCTGTCGACGCCACAGAACGCCTGATGATCGACATCGATCTGAGCATCCTTGGCGCGCCGCCGGCCAGGTTCGCGACCTACTGCGAGCAGGTGGCCATCGAATACAGCTGGGTGCCTCCCGAACTCTACAAAGTCAAGCGCCGGGCGTTCATCGAGGCAATGCTCGCAAGGCCTCAGTTGTTCCTGACGCCAATCGCATACAGAGACCTTGAGCACCAAGCTCGAGAGAACCTCGAGCAGGAAAGGCGCCAGCTTGTCTGAATGGATGCTCTCTGCGAAGAGAATATCTCAGACGCAATGTTCGAAGCTGAAGTTATCCACAAAGACAGTGGATAACCGATCAAAAAACGAACGCCGACTCGACGAAAAATGAACAACCACGCGGGCTTGGTTACCTTGCTCGTTGAATGAGCACGAATCAGCCGTCTAAGGGCTCGAGTTGACGAGTTTGCGTAAACGCGTTTAATTCCATCGAGGCAACGAGCTCCGCCCAGTGATTCAGGGGCGAGCGCCTGTCCGATATCCAACGGGGCGCTGCATCTCGAACTCTTCGCGATCCAGAACGGATCGAATCACCTCATCGGAGATTCTCGCCCTCATTGCGGCGTACTGTGAGTTGTAGAAGAGCTGCTCAGGGCAGCGTTCAGCCATCTCCTTGGCGAACTCAGCGAAGATGGGCTCACGCCTCTTGTTGCGCGAGCGCTCCTCTGCTAGCCAGGCGGGATAGTTTTTGGGCTCCAGGCACGTGGCCACGCCGAAGTCGCCACCAGGACCCCAGATCGGGTGACGGAAGATGCCAGAGATCGCCTCGCCGTTGTAGGTGTTGTCGCTGATGAGTCGGAAGCCTTCGGTCGAGTCCGAGAACTCGTACAGGCCATCCGTCGGCAAAGCATCAAGCCGGTGCTGCACCGCCCCGGCGATCAGTGCCCATCGCAGCTCGGGATCGTCATGAGGCAGCATCGAGGCCCGCACAAAGACGTCGAAGCTGTCCGGCAAGAGGTGAGCGTGGTAGCCGAATTGCTCGAGTGTGTTTCCCATGCTCATCTCGGCGATGTCCTTCGAGCCGTAGAAGCAGTTCGGCTTCGCGGCGTTGCGGATGTCCATCCAGAGGTTGGAATTCAGGCGGACGGAGTGCATCCTCTCCACGTCCGCAGACTTGGGGAGTTCGATCATCCCCATCAGCAGCACTGCACCCTTGTAGTGCGATTTGTCGCGACGGACCGGGCTGTCGTAGTGAGATTGTGCCTGGGCTGCGCGGACAAACACGCGACCACCTTTGACCTTGTGAAGCTGAAGACCGAGTTCCATGCTTACATCCTCATGCTGGAGCGACGGGCGCCATGTTTGCTTTGCGAATCAAAACCCTTGGACTCCTTCGCTTGATCGCGAAGAGTGTTGATGCGCGGCATGAGCTTGGCCATGGTGTCCAGGAAGTCATCAACGTACAGACCGGCGTCGGGGCCGTTCGCGGCACTCAGGGCCGCGTCGATGCTCTCAACCGAAATGAGTTCGGATTCTTGACTATTGGCTCCAGAAATGTCGGCCACAGCGAAGACGAAGTGCAAATCGCGTGCGTCGTTGATATCAGAACCGACCAACTCGAAGGATGCCAGTGGTATGTCGAGGCCGGCCTCTTCGAAGATTTCTCGCTTCCCGGCATGACGCGGCGACTCATCGAAAGTCTCAATGCCGCCGCCTGGATGGGTGCGCTTGCCGATGAGGTGGGCTGGCCCCTTGTCTTTCACCAGTTGGACGAAGTCGGCGCCATCATGTGAGACAGCGATGATGATGACGTAACTCTTCTTGGTGCTCATTGGCGTCGGGAGTTGAGATTGATTGTGCGCCGCCTGCAAGGCAGTCGACATGATCGTGAGGCGTCGAATCATCTCCTCGAGATGCTCATGCTGCAAACCGATACCTCCCTCGTCTGCGTGGCGCACTAGCAGGAGAGAATTGCAATCTTCATGGAACAGGCCTTTTCGGTCATCCAGTGCAAGCCACGGAATTCCAGGCGCATTGGACAGCATCCAGGTCTCGATCTCCAACTGGCGCAGGCCTCGGGTGTATTGAGCACCAGGTGTGTAGAGGTCCGGCGTCACTCCAATAATGCGGGCCGCAATGTCAGGCGAGAAATGGGACTTGAGATCCGCCAGACTGGTGCCGCACCGGCGAGCGGAGCTGATGACGATGGCGACACCATGCACTTCCCGAAGAGCTTCCTCGAAGCGCCATAGGTGCGCCCACTCCTCATCTGGAGGGCACCCTTCCGGGTGAAAGATTCCGTCGATGTCGAGTGCCAGAATGGCCTTGCAGCCCGGGGCCAGAGTAGTCACAACCGTCATGGTCGCGAGCGACGAGGAGTCGACGGACAGGCGGGGATTTTGACTGCATCATTGTTAGCCCCGCGATCAACAACTCGAACTACTTGATGTCCTGGCATGCGGGCAGCCAACTCAGAATCGATATTGGGGTCGCCAGCAACCATTCCGGCTACGTGCGGCCGGACGGCTGCCCATTCACGCTTGGCAGACCTAAAAGCTTCATCGTTGCCTGTGGCCTGCAGCCCCGCGTGATAGTCGAGGGCAGCGCCCTCACGGTAGGCTACATCCGCCAGGTAGTCCGCGCGACTTCGATTTGCCGTGATGGCCTCATAGAGCCGAACCACCAGGTCTGCGTCATTGGATCGGACTTGGAAGGCGTGACTCAGCTTCAGGAAGTTCCCCTGAAAGCGAAATACACCACACCCCTCGTGCTCGATTCTGTTCATCGAGGGGTCGAGTTGGTACTGGCCAAGAATGCTCAGCAGCTTCTCGATGTCGTGCGCACCGTTTGGAAATGTGGGAGCGTGCAGGGAGGTCATACAAGGCCCGAAAGTTATGCTCGCAGCATATAGCATACCATCTACACCTGCAACTTGACAGGCTTGACTGGAAGAGATATCTTATACACTACCGCAATCGAGATCCCGCATGAAATCGAACACAGCATTCAAATGCCTCAACGCAGCTGCCCTCTCTTGCGCGCTGCTGGCCACTCCATTCATGGCCCGAGCCGGCATTCTGGAAAATGTGGCCGCCAAGGTCGTCGAGCACCAGGTTTCAAGCCGCATCAATGACGCGATCTCTGGCGGTGGCAAGCCTTCCGCAACTGCAACCGGTCAAGGCGGCTTCCAGGGCGGCAAGGTTGTCTACGTCGACGACGGAGATACGGTCATCGTGCTGACGGCGTCGAACGAGCAGGTGAAGGTGCGCCTGGCCTCCATCGACGCACCCGAGTCCTCGCACACCAACAAGGAAACCGGTCGCATTGGGCAGCCCTTCAATGAACCCGCGACTCGCTTCCTCTCCGCTCTGGTCAAGGGCAAGATGGTCTCGGCGAGCTGCCCTGACCACGACCGCTACGGCCGCCAGGTTTGTGACCTGACGGTGGACGGCATCAATGTGAACGCCGAGCTCGTGCGCAATGGCTGGGCCTGGGCCAATACAGCCGCCAATGGCCGATATCTGCGCGACAAGACGTTCCTGCGTCTGCAGGAGGAGGCTCAGGCCAGGCGGATTGGCCTCTGGGCTGGGGCGCGCCCGATTCCTCCATGGGAATGGCGCAGCGAGTGCTGGCAGAAGAACAACTGCCCCAACTGAGCAGCCTCCGTGCCGCCGATACATCGCGACCTAGTCGATCTGCAGGCCTACGGTGCTGCAAACCCGCCGCGCGAGCCTTTCGGGCCGGGCGGCGAAATCGCTTCTGCACCGCCAATCTTCCATAGCCCATTTGAGCGCGTCACCCTGACCTGGGAACGAACGACGGATCTGGGTTGCGGGCTGGCAAGGTCGGGGGCTCTGGCTGAAGCGGGTATCGACAGCGCAAGCGCCGACTCCGCCTCATTCACGAAAGCCCTGTTGGATCAGCTGGCTCCGCATCTCACGCTCAGGAATCTAAGAGACCTCCAGGATTGCTTGGCTGCAGAGCTTTCTCTACGTCAGCGCGAGCGAGGTTGATCTATTTACGTCACTGGTCACGAATCCAATATGCGAACCTCAATCACCGCCGCCCTGGCCGCAGCATTGCTCCTGTCCGCCGGCACCCAAGCTATCGCCCAGCCCCTCGCCAGCCCGCCAGAGCCCAGCTCCGCTGGGATGACCACGCTACGTGGCTTCCAGATCGGTATGTCTTGCGCAAAGCTGCTGCCAGCCTATGGCGCACGCCGCAAGGAAGGTTTCAAGCTTCCCTCGCCGACGACCTCTTGCAACCTGAATGCCGGCCGGTACCGAGTGGACTACCTCCTGCATGAGGAGGAGGATCGACAGGAGCTGATTGAGCTGTACTTCACGCCGACCTCCGAGCTGTGGCGCGCCAAGGTCACCATGACCTGGGAAGGCACGGCCACGTTCAGCGTGCGCCCATCTCCGGAGCAGGTCATCGCTTCATTGAAGGCTCGCTTTGGCGCCCCCTTCGTGATGACGACTGATGGCGCCCTGCTGGATCGCGGGAGCGAAGGCATGCATAGCGTCTCTCTGGCGTGGTCATCGACGCCGCCGGCGGATGGCCCAGGCCCGGAGCCCTCAGATAGCTCCACCTGGGGCCGCTGGTCGAAATCGCTCTCAGGTGTGGTGACGCGCGCCAGCGTCCACTGGACCGATGCGAGTCGGAAGGTAAATCTGGTCGTCGAAATGGCAGACCATGTCGAGCTGCCCAAGGCCATCAAGGCCCAAGAGGACGCTCGCGCCGAGGCGGCCGCCGCTTGGGCGCGCCAAGATTCCCGTGTCTTGAAGGGTCTGTGATGCGCCGCGCCAAGCTTCTGTGCGTTCTTGCACTCTCTTTGGCGGCCGCATGCTCGTTCGCCGCCCAGCCGTTCGCCTGCGCTAGAGCGCTCTATCCGGCGGATCTCGAGTCGGTGATCGGCACGGCCAACGCCTCCATAGACGGTTTCCACGATGCCGTGTCATCGATGTCCATCGACAAAAGCTCCGCCACCGCGGGTAGCGTCGGCGCCGCCATGATGGCCGGGGCCGTGGCTCAGGAGGTTGCGGCCACGGCCGAAGGTCTGCGGCAGCTGACCTTGTTGCGCAACCAACTCAGCGCTTCCGGGCGCGAGGTCGCGCTGCAGCATCTTGACATGGCCATGAAGGATGCCAGCGCGCGCCTGGTGCGTGTCTCAGAAACTTATGGCAAGGTAGCGGCCATGTCCGCGGATCCGCAGATCAAGAGCCTGGCTGAGGCGGCGCGAGTCAGCGCCAAGGAAACCGCTCGCCTCTGGAGTTGCGAGTGAAGGTCTTCGTCGACACCGAGTTCACCGACTTCAAGAACCCGCTCATGCTCAGCGCCGGACTGGTTGCTGAGAATGGAGCGGAGTTCTACCTGGAGGTGAGCGCGCCCAAGGTGCACGCGAAGGCCTCGCCTTTCGTGCAGGACATTGTTCTCCCTCAGTTCGGCCAGCATCCGGCCACGGTCGTGACCGACTACGCTCAAGCCGGCGAGGCTCTCGCGCAGTTCCTGATCTCGCTGGATGGCGAACTGGTCCTGTGCGCGGACTACCCGACCGACCTCTACCTGGTCGTCGATGCGCTCCAGAAGTCCGCCCTCTTCGATGAGCTCCGCTCACGACTCAGTGTCCTGGACATCGCTAAAATAGTCACTGGTGACGAAAACAGTGATCGATGGGCCGAGGCCTTTGACAAACACGAGCGCTCGATGAAGCTGCTCCGACACCATGCCCTGCTGGATGCCCGGGCCCTCAAGGATGTCTATCAGGCGGCCCTGGCCGCGCGCGCGAACATGGTTCAAGCCCGTCACGACTACCACCTTCAAACCATCGAAGCCGGCAAGATCCTCGGCCGCGCGTGGACGAATGACGACGAGGATCGCGGCTATCCGTCAGCTGAGTCGCAGTGGGAGGTCTCCTACAAGGACCGCGCCCAAGCGCTCGAGCGAACTGGTGGGACTCACACCGGCATGAACGGTTGCCAGGTCAATGTCTACCTGGACGGTCGCCTGGTGGATCGAGAAGGGAAACCTCTCGAGGAGCCGAAAGAGCCCCGTCGTCTACGCCCGTGATTGACTCCACCGACCCCGTTGCAAGCCTTCTAAAGGCCGCCGAGCTCAGCCGTCGCGCCATTGAGCCCGGCCTTCTGGCGCCAGAGCCCGGTCGATCAGCTGCTCAGGGAGCCTGTCTCTACGCCAGCATCCTGGTGGCGTCGACCTTGAATCGCTTTGGCATCGCCCGGGCCCGAGTCCGTGGAGGTGATGGGGCCGTTCAACTCGGCGCGCGGGACAGCCGAGGGCAGTGGAATGGGCACTACTGGGTCGAGGCCGAGATCGAGGGCCACGGGCACTTCGTGGTCGACATTACCGCAGACCAGTTTGGCCATGAGCCCGTGGTCATTTTGCCGGTGTCGCAAGCCTCGCAGAACTACCGTCCAGGCCCGCAGGGCGAAGTGGATGCGGCTGCAGCGGTGATCGCCACCAATCTGCACTGCGTGGATTTGATCGGACTCTCGGCCTGAATCAGGCGCTTAGGCGGCGACGAGGCTTGACCTGGTCGTCGTTGCTGGCAAGCGTCGTCCGCGCGGTCGCCTGCATGGTCATCTGGAGCACGCGCGCTTGCGCTTCCTCGGCCATGGACTTGGCAGTCCTGGTAGACAGGTACCCCTGGAACTTTTGTCCACCCCGAAGTGAGAGCCGACGCGTGTAGTCGAGGATCTCGTCACGCTGGAATCCCAGTTGGGCGCCCAGCCTGGCGCTGCGCTCATTGCTCTTGTGCACGTGGAGCACCCAACGAACTATTCGAGCGAACCCGGCCGCGGCCGCGCGGGCCTCAAAGTCGACCATGGCCAGCAGGGCGCCGGTCTTGGCCAGCCCGCGCCCCTGGTGGTCAATGTCGATGCCGTACCAGACTCCCGAACCAGAGAACGAGTTCAGCGTCTCGATTCCAACGAATCCAGCAAGCTTGAATCCGGCATCAGATTGGACCCAGAGTCCATAGACCACTTTCAGTGACTGCGGCCGCATGCCGGAGGTCTGCTGAATCCATGACTTGAAGCTCTCGGTGGAGCTCGGAAGCATGGCCAGGCCGCCGGCGGCAAAGCGCTTCTCGTTCCTGGCCACCAGGCGGAGCAGCGCCTCGGCATCCGCCAGCTCGAGGGGGCGGATTGACATCGGGGCCGCGATAGAGAGCTTGCTACGCGTCATGGACGCAATGAACGGGGGAAGGCTTCTCTGGCAGCGAAAGCCCCGACTGAGGAGCTGTTGCCGATCTGCTCGGCCAGGAGTTCGTCGACGATGTCCCGCTCCTCGCTGCCCGCATTCGGATCCCCAGCATCCTTGCCGGCGAAGTCCAGGACCTCCTGGCGCTTCACGATGGGGCTGTCCAGCAGAGAGTCGACCCAGGTACTGGGGGCTGTGTCGTCAGGGAACATGAAATCGGTTTGTCCCAGGGCGGACAGACCCCGAGCAACGGAGCTGTTCACCTCGAGGGCATGTGTCGCGCGGGTGGCGGCGACATAGAGGAGGTTCATCTCCTCGATGAGCTCGTCGCTGTCGAGCAGCTTGGGGTGGCCGGCCTCGGTGACGAAGTCTTCGAAGTCGTCGGCCATGATGACCTGCTCGAACTCCAGACCCTTGCTCCGGTGGCCGGTGGTGAGCTCGACCATGGCCTTGCCGCGGCCGTTCTTCTCAAAGGCGAGCGCTTCGAGCTTGATCTGGGCCACCAGCGATGGAATGCGGGGGCCGTATTCCTTCTGGATGCCGAGGAGCGCACCGTACTCGAGGTCGTTGGTCTTCTTGGCGTAGTCCTGGAGTGCCGCCAGCGAGCCCAGCTGCTTGATGAACGCGTCCTTGACGGCCGAGAGCTTTCCCTCAGCCAGGTTCTGCACGTCGACCAGGCGGTCGAAGGGGTAGTTCTCAACGCCGCCGATGAAGCTGTAGGTCTTCTTCTGGCCAATGAGTCCCGCTGCGATGGAGAAGACCTTGGCGTTGGTGCGGCAGATGACCGTGTGGGGCTTGTTGCGGTCGACCACCGGCGAGATCCGCTTGACGGCGCCGGCGCCCTGCAGGGGCAGCTGCTCGTCACGGTAGCCGGCCAGCAGAGCTGTGGCCAGAGTCGCGATGTCGGGGCCGAAGCGGTAGGACGTCGTGAGGTACTTCACCTCGGCGCCTTCCATTGCCGCCGCTGCCTCGAGCGCGTCGGTTGATCCGCGGTAGCGATAGATCGACTGATGGGTGTCGCCAACCAGGACGCGTGTGCATTTCTGACCCAAGACGAGACCTGACGTCACTGGGTTGGAGTCCTGGGCCTCGTCGAGCAGGATGATGTCGTAGTCCTCGGACAGATCCGGATTCGAGAGCGCGTACATTTTGAGGTACCCGTCATGGGTCATCTTGATGCGCTCGTTGAAGGTCGGCTCGCTCGGGAACGACTGCATGCACTCCCACAGCTCGCGACCGCGATCCAGGATCAGGTCCTGGTTCCCGCCGAAGCCGTGGCCAATGTGCTTGCTAGAGATTTCGTCATCGGCCGAGTAGATGAAGTTGTTCACCACATCCAGGACTGCCTTGGCGGTTGACGGATCCCACTTGAAAGCCATCATCACATCGCCAGCCCGCACATTCCCCAGCTTCTTGGCGTCCGCGTAGGGGCGGCCATACTGGGCAAAGGCCAAGCCGTGGGTGGTCTTGCACACCACATTGCCGGGGAAGCGCTTCTGCGCCGCCTCTTGGATCGGCTTGTTGTAGGCCAGGTAGAGAATTCGTGCCTTCTTGCGCAGGCTCGAGTAGATGGTCAGCGCGGTCGTCTTGCCGGTGCCGGCAAATGCTTTGACGACAAGCAGTTTGGCGCGACTCTGGACGATAGCGACCAGCTCTGGGGTGGGGATGATCTTGCTCATTGGGTCGCTTGGACGTGTTGCTGGACTTCCCTTCGAGAGGAAGCTCGAGCCTGTTTTCGGCTTGCCATCAGCGCCAAGGGGGATGCGCCCTTGATGCAGCGGGTGAGCAGGGAGCCTGACAGCAGGAACAGGCCCGCCGGCGCCAGGGCTTCCTGGGATTGATCGCCGGTGCGGCCGGTATGCACGAAGACACCGCCCTTGAAGCGGCGCGACACGATGGACTGGAACTCGCGCGCATGAGCCGGGTTGATCGCACTCGAGTAACGCTTGCACTGGATGGCGTGCCAGCCTTGGCCAGGCCACCAGAAGCGACCGTCAAGACCGCCGTCGCCGGAGTAGGAGGTGTTGCGGAGCACGAAGATCCCGCGCTCCTCGAGCAGGCTGAGGACGACTTCCTCCACCACGTAGGGATCGACCTTGCGCAGGTAGTTGATGACTGCGCCCTCGTGCTCAAAGCTGGCGAGCTTTGCCAAGACGACTCTGGATGTCTTGACGTTGCGCTTGTGCCGGCGATGGCCAATCAGGCGAATGCCGTTCACCATGCGAGAAGCGAAGCGCGTCATGGATGCCCAGCTCATGGACGGGCACCCCGAGCGGTTGAGGCAGCGCTTGCAGAGATATCCGCCCGATCTTCATTCAGGAGGGCCTGGATGGCCTTGGCGGCCTGATTGACCATGTGCAGGCGCGCGACCAGATGGCGGCAGGGTCGGTGGAAGTTGACGTCTGAGGACCAGTCCTTCGGAACCAAGGAGTCCGGCTCGCTGGCGCAGACATCAAGAAACCCGCAAGCTTCCTCGACGCTGCTCACGCTCGATGCCTGGTCGAGCAGTTCACGGACGCCGTCCAAGACCTTCATCTGGGAGAGCTTTGCCTCGGATGTGTCGACGGTTTTGAGTCCGTGCTGACGCCACCAAGCGAAGAGTTCGCTGCTGCTGATTCGTCTGCCGCGCTTTTCGCCGGCGTGCAGGGCGGCGAACGACTGCTCTTCAGGATGCCGCGGAGGAATCAGCCCGGCGTCCTCGATGGCCGTCTCCGAGAAGCTCAGAACGAGTCCTTGGAAGGCATTCGGGTCGAATTCCTTCTCCTTGCACTGCGCCTCGAGCTTGCCGTGCATGTAGGCCACGTCGTCGCCCGCCAGGTGCTTCATTGTGAAGCCGGCCTGGAAGAGGAGACCATCGATGTCGCCGAAGACAGCAAGACCGCGGTGGGTCACGCAGATATCGAAGGCGTCGTTGGTCGTCCCGGGCTTTTGGCAGCGCCAGAGTTCGCACGCATCAACGCCGGCGCCGGACGAAGAGAGGTTTGTGTACGTGAAGCCCGAGAGCTTTCGTGCAGCCTCAGTCGCAAAGTGTTGCTGGTTCGACATAGTGGACTTTCAGGACGGACGAAACTTGGAGTGCGGCGATTCAGGATTTGCGGAGCGGAGTTCCCTGGGAGCCCAGGTGAGCTCGCGCTCGGAGATGACGACCAGGATTTCGTCGAGGCCAGCGGTGCTGAGGCCTGGCGTGTGCATGCTGGCCATGAGCTCGTGATTTGCCGTGTGATAAACGTGGAGCTGACCAGGGCGCACGCGAAGAGCTGTGGGGGCGTACTCTTCGATGTAGGCCTCGACTTGAGCCTCAGCCTGGGTTCGCGTCATCGACTTGGCGACGATGTCGATCAGGATTTCCTTGTCGATGGCAGTCGCCCACCATCGCACGGTCTCGACATGGCCCTTGATTTCACCGTCGACAAGGTGACGCTCATCGACGTTGGCGATCACCAGGCCGTCACCCTTCTGAATGATCTCAGGCGACCGACTGCCAACGAATGTCGACATGAAGCCATGCTGTTGCGCATACCAGGATGCAGCTTTCAAGAGCCCTGCACTTGTCTCCAGTGAGTTGTGGTCAGGATCCTTGACGGCATCTTTGAAGGCCTCCAAGTCGATCAAGTCGAAGACAAGCAGCTCACCGCTGGGGGCCTGGATCACGTGGTGCTCGACGCCGGGCACAGGCCTGTCAGAGGTCAATGCCGTGTATCGGCTCTCGCGGTTTTTTGGATCGAAGACGCCGGCAGTTGGCTGCCAGCCGTCAAAGGACAGCACAAGCGTGTTGCCTGTTGCGTCGCAGCTTCCGTGGCCACCAACTCGATGCCACTGGAAGTCGCCTTTGTCGATGTCACCCACCAGTTGACGGTAAGCCTCCGCCACATCCACGTGAGGCAGGAGAACCAGGTGATGCATGGTCACCAGCGACGAGCTCAGCGACTCAACGAGTTGCGCAAACTCATCTTTGGTGTCCGCCTCAGAACCGGCAACAAATCGGTTCCAGGTGTCGCCCATCCGGAAGCAGCGACCTTCAATGAAGGGGATCTTGGCCAGGCCGAACGCCTTCAGGTCACCAAGGAAGAGGCCGAATGCTTCGCGCGCCGCGACTTCTGCAGCATTCCACCGAGCGCGTCGCTCTTCATGCTCCGGGCCTGAGTGAACGCCGCCGCCGGCGTCTGTCAGTGCGGCACGGCAAGCGGCATTCAGCTCAGTGAACTGCTCGAGCGAGAAACGCCTTGCGAAGCTTGGCTTGGTCATTTGATCCTCTTTAAGCGGTGGCGACGCGACGCTTCTGACCAACCTTGTGTTGGACTTCGCCAGTCGTGTTGGGCGAGCTGGCAGCCAGGTGGGCCTTGGACGCGACGTCGAGCAGGCGGGTCATCGACTCGAACTGAAGCCTGGCCTCCTTTGCCTCGGCCGTGTCCAGGTCAAAGTGAGACTCCCTCCAAAGGAAGGTGAGAACGCTATTCAGGTGGTAGCGAATGCTTTTGGTCGCCTTCTCATTTCGAGGAACCGGATACTTGTCCAGGCCCGCGTAGCCAGCTATCAGCTTCTTGGCTCGATCTTGGGTTGCTGCATCGCTGCCGATCTGACCGATCTTCATGACGCCGGCCAGGCAGCCCCTGAGGAGGTGAAGACAGGTCTTCCCGTCCAGGTCCGGACTCTCAACCGGGATTGCCTGGAAGTGCTCGAGGGTCCGCTTGACCCGTTGAGCATCGACGCCATTCAGAGAAAGCTCTCGTTCCAGGAACAGCCCCCTTCGGATGTCGACCTCATCACTGCCGGAGATGGTGGCCTGCTGACTCTCAGGCAGTCCCGCAACACGGTCCATCGCACCGCTGGCCAGGTGGCGAAGGACTGCATTCAGCTTGGGAGATGGCGAACTTGCCTTAGGGGAACGCCAGTCAGGGGACTCGCTGTCCATCAGTGCGCATAGGGCGTCCCAGTGCTTGACGACGGTAAGAATTCGATCCCGTTGGTAGCCGATGGCGCGGATATCGGTGATGCCCAGGATGCGCTGACGCGCGCCTGGGATGTCATCAGCCATGAGGCGGCAGCGGCGAAAATCGCCCGAGTCCGCTGGAGCCATGCGGCTCCCCTCGTCCACACCCGTCTGGATGCCATAGATCAAGGCGAACAGCGTGTTGCTGGAGACGCCGCGGTGTCCATGTGCAAGCCAGCGAACGGCTTCGGGCTTGAGGGCGGCGTAGAATTCGAGTTGCATGGCTGGGCCGATCAGTTCTGAGCGAAAGGCGATGGAGGGACCATGGACAGCGGGGAGGGCATCAGGCCCGGGTGCTGGCGAGCAGCTTCCGACGCGCCGGCGCGCTGAACCACCGCAGCGATCACGGACGGGTCCAACGGCTTGTAGTTGCCGGACATGGCGGCCGCGATCAGTTTGGTCACAGGTGTGACGATGTTCAGCTGACCGGTCTTTTGCTCCCCCGCCTGCTTCAAGATCTCCTCGGCGACATGGGCTTCGCGAAGCGTCGAGTGCATCGAGTGCAGCTTGATGCCGCCGCCGGCGTTGGGGCTGTACAGGACACCAATAGCGCCATCAGCAGAGCCACCCAGCTGGAACGGAAGCAATCGAGGCACCGGTAGCGCACGCTTGGTTGGGTCCTGCAGGGCCAGAACAACATCGGCGTCCGAGGTAATCAGTTCGGCACCGGAGATGGCTTTGCCGTCTAAGGTGACAACGACTTGAGGGATGTGCCCGTCCAAGAGATCAATTGCCCCCTTCGTCAGGATGGCCTGTAGTTCGGGGAAGGCGCCTTCGGCCTCAATCCTCGACCAGGCAGAGCCCGGGAGGTCAGAGCGGAGCAGGTCACCGCGGGGGCCGTCACCATAGGTGGCAGCGCAGGTGATGATGGCTTCCTTGATTCCACCGCGGTCCGGGTCCAGTGCTTCGCCTGGCTTGTAGCCACTGACCGCACCGAGCGTGTGCAGCAGGGTGACCTTGACGATGGGTGCGGGGGAATTGGCGGGATTCATGCGATCTCCAGGCATGTGAAGGGCTGCTCGCGAAATGCGAGCCGACTCAAGGGGAAAAATGATGCGCTGGAGGCGCGGTAATGCAGTGTAGAGTATATCGCCTACACAGTTGGTTCGCAAGATGTGAGAGCCGAGCTCACCCGACCGAGGAGCCCAGAGCTATCAACAAGTCTGCAGAGAAGGCTACGGTCGAGCCCCGCGTGCAACTGAAGCGCTCTCCTGGGCGGTGCGCCCCGGAGTCTCAGTCGCAACTCGAAGCCGCTCCAGCTGGTCCCGGACGCGTGGCCGGTCGTACTCAGCCAGATCGATGGTGGCGCTCGGACGCTTGCGCGCCGCAAGAATCACTTCCGGATTGAAGATGACCAACCAGTCGTCGCCGCTGGTGCGCTCGTAGAGGCTCGCGTCAGCACCACGGCTGACGATGAATTTCGTGATTTCGACCGCCGGCTGACCGATCATGGCGTCGTAGTTGACGGCCAGGTTGACCAGGACATTCAGACCAACCACACCCGGGACGGAGGCTCTGGCTCCGCAGCGCTCCAAGTCACTGATGATCTGGTCCCTGGCGCGCAAGCGCGGAATGCTTCGAGCGGCCTCGATGAGGTCGCTCACCTGGACCTTGATGTCCTCCAAGAAGCGCAGGTTGGGCTTTAGGAAGATGTCCATGGCCAAGCCGCCGCCGGCGGCGTATTTGCGGGCAGTCAGGTAGTGGGCGCAGCAATAGATGCCGGCGCCGTGCTCGGCCTGGCCCTTCTTGGGAGGTCGGATGGTCGGAGGCGGCTCCCAGGATTGGGCGCCATGCCAGAGTCGCAATGCGTTTTCCATGCCAACCTCAGCGCAGAGCCAGGCGACGCTGGCGCCGAGCCGGCACGCCGCTCGCAACCAGCTCGGCCGGAACCGTGGCGGCAGCGTCGACAGCAGACTCGTTGGCCGCAGGGATCGCTTCCGTGATCGCAACCGGTTGGGCCTGGACCGGGCTCGGGCGACCTTGGCCCGGGTCCAGCGAAGTGCCCTCGGAGGCCTCCGCGGCTTCCGATACCAGGGACTCCCGCTCACGCAAAGCGGGTGACAGCGTGGGATTCATGTCTTCCGGCATGAGCTCGACCAGCATCGTCAGCTTGGTCTGCCCGCGGAAGGTGTTCAGCTGAGGCTTGAAGGCGACCGTCATGCTCGGCGCAATGCATTCCGCCAGGTCGGCCTGCCCGAACGCCATGACATCAGCCTCGGTGTCGCCGATCTTGGCGCTCATCTTGAGGTGCGAGCGATCCTGGCCAATGATCTTGGAGTCGGTGATGTCGAAGCGATTCAAGAAGACCGGCTCCTCGAACCCTTGGCCCCAGACCTCCTGGGACAGGGCGAAGATGTCTTTGATGTTGAAGCAGCTGGCTGGCAGCTCGCCGTCGTGCTGCAGAGTCTTGGTCATCATCTGCGGCGTCAGGCCGGCCTGGCAAACGGCTTCAAGTGCCTCACGGAACTCCTCGAGCTTGTCTCCGGCAATGGTCATGCCGGCCGCCATGGCGTGGCCACCGAACTTCAGCAAGACGCCCGGGTGCTTCGCATTGATCTCGTCCAGCGCGTGCTTCAGGTGGAAACCTGGAATAGAGCGACCTGAACCCTTGATGGTCCCATCGTGGGCGTTGGTCATCACAACCGTGGGGCGGTGACGATCCTCCTTGAGGCGACCAGCGACCACCCCAACGACTCCTTCGTGCCAGTCAGGGTGGAAGACCACCAGCGAACGTCGGCCAAACTCATCGACGCCGGACTGAGAATCGCGCATGACCAAACGCAGAGCCTGGATCAATGCCTGGTCGACCATTTCACGCTGGATTTCCTTGCGCTCCTCATTTGTCGCATTGAGCTGACGAGCCAGGTTGGCCGCCACCTCGGGCTCCAGCGTCGTCAGGCACTCGATGCCGGCGCCCATGTGAGCCAGGCGGCCGGCCGCGTTGATTCGCGGGCCAATGCCGAAGCCGATATCAGAGCAGGTCAAGCTGCCGATGGACTTGCCTGCAACACCAGCGAGCGCGATGACCCCGGGGGCGCATTGTTCTGAACGGATCCTCCTCAGCCCTTCGGAAACGAGGATTCGGTTGTTCCGGTCGAGCTTCACGACGTCAGCAACCGTACCCAGTGCCACATAGCTCAGCAACTCAGCTGGATCGAAGCCGGGGTCCATTTCGCGCAATCGCAACTCCTCGACGAAAGCGCGCGCGACGTACCAAGCAACGCCGCATCCAGCGATGTTTTTAGACGGGAAGTCGCAGCCAGGTTGATTCGGGTTGACGATCAGCTTGGCATTGGGCAGAACGTCCGGCGCCAAATGGTGATCCGTAACCAGCACCTCAATCCCCAGTTCATTCGCACGGTCCACGCCAGCCGTAGACGAGATCCCGTTATCGACTGTAATGATGACATCCGGTTTGGGTTCCATAGCCGCAGCTTCATCAACGATGGCCGGCGTCAAGCCGTAGCCATGTTTCATGCGGTCAGGCACGAGGTAGCCGAAGTTAATGCCGGAGGCGCCAAAGGCCATCACCAAGACCGCGCAGGCGGTGGCGCCATCGCAGTCATAGTCGGATACGATCAGCACGCGCTTCTGGGTCACGACGCAGTCGGCCAGGACACTAGCCATCTCGGCGACGTTTTTCATGGAGCTAGAAGGCAAGAGATCAACGTACTCGCCGCGAACATCCTTGGCATCGGTCACGCCGCGTGCCGCGTAGATGCGAGCGAGCAGATCGCTGATGCCGCGCTGACGAAGCCGAATGGCCGCCAGGGTGCTGCCTTGGCGCTGAATCAGAGAAACGGGAGTAGGCATGGATGTAGCCCGCTTAAACGGACGTATTTGAAAATGCCACTAGATGCGTAGAGAATATCACATACGCTGTCCATATTCAAGCGAGACCAGGCGCTGGGCGGAGAAAACCCGCCGAAGGGCGGGCTTGGATGGTCTCGAGTTAGCTCAGTCGATACCAATGGAGCTCGAGGACTGTGCTTCCCGCTTTTCCTGAGCCTTCTGCACCATCAAGTGCGACATCATGACCGCGCAAAGTAGCTCGTTGTCGGTGCTGTCCAGCTTCAAGTCGACTGTGTGGCGGTTGCGTAGGGTCAGCAGCTTGGCGTCGGCTTGCGCAATGATCTGGGCGCCTCGCTCGAGCTTAAAGCTCGAGTCCAGAATGTTGCCGGACAGCTTGGCACCATGGAATGGGCCTCCGATGACGTGCGTCGAGCGACTGAACCATGCAAAGTCTCGGCGCATCAGGAATTGGTGCTCGCCGATATGGACCATCCACGTCGGCCGCCAGGCCAGCAGCTTGCGGCGGAACCTCGCAACCTCTCGACCCTCTTTGTTGACGTGCCAGAACGTCCGCCACGAGCGCAAGCGCCAGCTGGTTTCGTAAAGGACTTTGCCGTTCTCGTCCTCGATACTGAAGCGCTCCCTCCAAGAGAGGAGCCTGTTGGCGATGGATAGTTGTCGAGCCATGTTGGGGCAGGGGCCTGTCGGTCATCAGTTGAATTGAACTTGTGCGCATCAGCGGCTCATGGCGCGGCGCTGTGCGCGATTGGTGGACTCCATGCCGGCTTGGATCACGCGGTACGGAACGGCGATGACCATGCCATCCTTGGTGGGGAGCGGATTCGCTGGGCTTGTGACGAATGGATCGCCGACTCCAACGATGAACTGCACCCCCTGCCCAGGGATCTCGACAGTGGCATACCAATCAGCACCTCGCACTCGATCCAAAGTCGGGCACTGGGCCTCGCCATAGATCGGAAGCAGCACGGTCTTCCGGTCGACATTGGCCACAACTTCGTCAAGCCCGTACAAGGTCGCTCGGCGATCCCGCGAGTCAAGCTTAGGGTGCCCAGCCTGTCGCGTGTAGTCGGCAAAGCGACTCACCAGTTCTGCGCCTGTCATCACGCACTCCTTTGCCAGTTTGTTTGAAACTTCATGGTCAACCGCGGGCGGCCAAGGCCGTCAAGATATCCGCCGGCACCGGCGGGCACACCGCGTTGCCTAGCATGTGGGTCGACGCCTTTAGCGTCGGCGGAAGGGCATACTCTTCAGGGAAGCCCATGATGCGCTTTGTCTCATTGCGGTTCAGCATGCGCATGCGGTCGCCATCGACAATCGCCCAGCGAGCGCGCGTTGTGATCGTTCCAATAGGGCGATGCACACTGCGCCCCGTCTTGCCGGAACCGGACCCGTAGTACGGCATAACAAATCGACGGCCAAAGCGCTCACGGCCGGAAGCAACTCGAGCCAATGTGGCGGGACTGCGGCCAGGCTTGTCGATAGACGTCCAGTCAGCGCAGTCCCAGTCAATCACTGAGTCAACGGGAATGTGCGGGCGCTTCTCGAGTTTCAGATCGATAGGTGAACGCGAGCGACTGAAGACCATGAACAGTCGCTCACGATGCTGGGGCACTCCATGGTCGGCCGCGTCGATGATGTTCTCCGATGCAGCGTAGCCAAGCCGACGCATTGCATCGAGCCAAGACGGGTAGAGCGCCCAGTCCATGAAGTCGACCACATTCTCGACGACGAAGAACTCTTGCCGGTGGTATTCGGCGCAGCTGACGACAGCCCAGGCGGTTGAGCGCTGGAGGTCGTGATGGGGCCGGTCTTTGCCACGTGCCTTACTGTGACCTTGACAGCAAGGCGACGCCATTCCGATGTCGTGACCAGGCAGAAGACTCCAGTCTGCCTGATGGAGGTCCTGGCAGATGTGTAGAGCACCAGGATGATTCTCGGCGTGATATTGCACGGCAAGTTGCCAATGGTTGGCCGCCCAAACCACTTCAACGCCAGCCATTTGGGCCCCGGTCGAAAACCCGCCGGCGCCCGCAAAAAGATCGATTGCTTTCATCGTTGTCGGATATCACATACACGAAACATCGGCAAGGTCGACGCGTTCTGCGGCGATACCCCGGCGAGCTTGGTGTCGGCGATCCTTTGATTTACGCAAGACGGAGAATTCATCCATAACTTCCTGACCGGGTTGATGCGCAACCTGGATCTGAGCTTCTTCTGGAAGCGACTTTAGATTTTGACTATTTGAGTTCGGACTCGATTCAATACGGATTGCAATGAGTTCATTGCAATGGGTAGTGAGTTCACTTGAAAGTCCTGTTGCGGATCTGTGGCAGGGCCTTGCGACCGAGTTCATCGATCAATTCAAAGTGGCTTTTCAAATAGGCCTCTTCACCAGCCCATGTTGAATGAGGGTCCCACTCTTTGAGTGGGTTTGGGCAGAGGTAGGTTCGGCGGCCGTCGGTCGTGGTCAATGCAGCAAGGAATGCGAACACTTCAGGCACGCCGGATCCGGAAAACAGGCTGATATCGCCAAGAGATCGGGTCTCAGTGCGGTATCGGAATGCCAATGGAACAGCACTGGCTCCCTGTACATGCCAATCCAGGCGCTCATCGCCGCGCTGGACGTAGACGGCCACAGTGCGCTCTTCGATCTCGGCCGACAGTCGAAACAGCCTCACTTCGGCTTTGTATCCGTAGGCGCTCAGCAACTCGACGGTACGGGAGTAGATATCGAGTCCAAAGACCTGGGCCAGAGTTGGCGGCGACGTCTCCGTACCTACCTCCTTCTTGGCAGGATCGGAATGGGCCACAGCTCGGTGCGACTCGCTAGAGAGATCGACCTGGACCATCAAACGGCCCCAACTCGCGCGCGGCGAGATCTGAGCGCTTGGGTTGCAGCGCCCTCGGCGGGCTCAGCTGAGGCGGCAGCGGCCGCCTTACTCGTGGCAGTTGATCTGCTGATCTGCGCTTCCATCATGGCCGCCTGAACTTGGGGCGCCAGGTCGCGGAGACCATTCGCCTCCAGCAGTTTGAAGAACTCCTTGCCCTTGAGGTGCTCAGGTTCCGTGCTGGCCCCAATGCGAAGCAGCGCGATGACCGCGGGTGTGGACTTTTGACCCAGCGCGCGCATCAGCGGAGACATAGGCGGGACTCCGGTCTGACGATTTGGGTCCAGCTTCGCATTCACGAGCTTGGCCATTAGCTTTGTGATCGCCGCGGCGCCGGCGTCAGATTCCCAGGCCCCTGACATCACCATGATGGAAAAAGGGCACTGGATATCACTCGAGTATCCGAAGTCAGCCTTGGCATCCAGGAGCATTGCGACGGCACCGGGATTGAACACACTGGACTTCGCGGGGAATGCGTTGGACACGGCTGTGTACAACGCATCCTTGGATGGCATTGCCGCCGGGTTCGCACCTAGACTGAGTAGCAAACTCAGGTCGGGATCAGGGTTTCCGCGGCCGGTACTGCCGAGTGAGATCGCTGTTTGGAGGAGGTTCGTCGTCTCATGCTGCAGCAGCTGATCGACATCGAAACCTTTGGAGATCGCGAAGACATACCCTGCAGACAGGCCGGCCTTGAGGCACGCCAGAGGGAACTCAACCGGAGCCGTCTGGAGAGTGCCAGCCTGAATCGGCATGGGCAGGACTTCAAAGGCGAGGCTCGGATCCTTGTTAACCAGCTGCATCACCGAGAGCAAGCGCTGCTCTGAGATGGCGGAAACAAGGAAGGAGACCGCCTTTTTGCGTTGGTCACCAACGAAGAACGGGACAGGATGAGGCAAGGCGCTGCTCAAGTTGAGCAGAAGATCCGGTCTGGTGATAGGGTCGACAGTCTGCGAAGACATCTACGGTCCTTGAGGAAGGAGCTCACAAGGCGCAAGCAAAAATCTCAATGTGTCCGCAGAGCACTATCCACAGCGGTGAATACACTATAGCATACGCAGTGCAGTTGCTAAATTGATGTGAGCGGAAGACAGTTCTCAATGGTGCGTCGGCCAGAATTGCACTTGTTCTTTTGTAGCGTAGGTGATATCTGCAAAACATGGAACAAACATCGCTTCGTGATCGGATGGCTGCAACCAAGCGCCGCCAGGCTCGAGTAATCGCAGGCTTGGGCGCAGTTGAGGAGCCGCCAGTTCAGGCCGCCAAGCGGAGCATCGACGATCATTCCGACTGGGTGCCCCAGTTCGGCTTTGCACGCCCTGCGGTCGTGCTGCGTGAGCGAGCTGGTCAGGTCAGGGAGTGGGAGGCTTTGCTTCCTTCGGTCTCTGCGTTCTATGGCTACAGCGAAGAGGACATCGCCTCGATCCGCGGATTCGTCATGGCAAACACGCAGGCTGGCGAGATGGAACTCGCACGGTGCATTCGACAATGGCGTCTTGACGCAGTAACATGGGGCTTTGACTCGAGTCTGCCCGTGGGAGTTGCACACCGTGCGCGCATCCAGTTCCGTCAGGACGCGATGGGCATGTCAGTCGATGAGAACGACGAGCCTTACGTGAGCTCGATGCTGGATTGGTCGCCCGAAGGGATTGAGGTGACTCCGTAACTTCACATATCGGCCGAGTTCAAGAGGGACGCTTGAATCTGAGATCAAGGGTTCCTACAGTTGGCCATTCTTCTTGAGGAGTAGATTTGCGAAGCCGGATTCGCGGTCCAATCGAGCATCGCGAATACCTGTAAGTTGCTCATCCCTCGAGAAGAGTTCAGGCATTAGACGAAGGTTCTCCCGATCTGACTCGGCAGCCTTCAGACACGCTTCCGCAACTCTCATTGCAGCCTTTGCCTTGGCCTTTGCGTCGTCTCGAATGAGAATGCCAAAGTAGATTCCGCCACTAGCTCCAGCGAGGCCACCAAGGCTTCCCCACTGAGAGTAGCCAATAGCGAGAGCCCCAAGGGCCTTTAGCGTCGGCCAAAGAACCGGCTGTCGTCCGGCTTCCCTCTTGGCGTTTGCCAATTCAAGCCTGTTGCGGGCGACATGGTCATCCATGGACTGCAGAGTGTGCGCCTCGCGCTGGCGCTGTGCCAAAATCAGTTGGGCGCGCAGATCAAGGTCTGCTACGCCGAAGTAGGCATCCCGAGTGCGCTCTCGAAAGCAATCGTGCTCGTCTGCAAAGTATTCTTCGGGCGTGCATGGCTCGTCTATGCCCAATGGGACGAACCGCCCTTCACGCGCCCTCGCCATTTCCGCCTCGATACCAGCCTGGGCCTCCAAAGCCAAACTTGACATCCTCCCGCCACCAAAGAGCTTTGCTCATTGGAGGGGGATTCCTTCTGCAAGAGGGCCATGCCCGGCCCCAGCCGGGCAGAGCCCGGCCTCATTCGACACCCGTGCTTCGGCTGGCTTAGAGACTTTCGTCTTTCGACCAGGCCGGCACGGGGCGGGTTGTTCCGCCACACCAGGTGCAGCCCGCGCGGCAACGGCCGCCAGTCCTGCGAGCAAGATGTTGCGCGCCGCGTTCACGTCGCGATCATGCTGCTCGCCGCAGGCCAGGCAAGTCCACCGCCGGATGTGGAGCTCGGCCTGGCCCTTCGGGCCTGTGCGCTCGCCACAGGCGCTGCACGTCTGGGTGGAATAGGCTTCGTTGACTTCCTCGAACCACACGCCTGCGTCATCGCACTTGTACTGCAGCATGGTTCTGAGCGTCGACCACCCGGCGTCGAGCACGGACTTCGCCATGCTCGTTTTGGCCAGGGCGGACGCGTTCACGTTGCCAACGAAGATGCGCTGGTGATCTTTCACCAGCGCGGTGGAAAACTTGTGCAAGGCGTCCTTGCGGCGGTTCGCGATCTTGGCGTGAATCGCCTTGACGCGATCCTTCTTGCCGGCGCGTTGAGCCGCAGCCAGAGCCGGCTCCAGGTCGCGGTAGAACCGCCGAGCCTCTTCCTTGCGGCCGTCGCTGCAGGCGGCCAGATCCTTTAGGCCCAAATCGATGCCGATGCCGTCGACAGTGCCGGCGGCGCGCGGCGCCGGTGGCCCCACGAACGACTCGTTGTTCGGCACTTCGATGGAGACATTCAGATACCAGCGGCCGCGGGCATCTTCTGAGAAGGAGCCGGCGCGGAGCTCCAGCGACCCGGACGCCAGTCCCTTCAGGCCGTAGCTGTCGAACAGCGAGATCCACTGACCCGCGAAGCGGACCTGGCCATGACGCAGCTCCAGCGTCTTCACCTTGAAGGGCACCCAGCCGAGCGAGCGCCTGGCGCCGCGGCTCTTGCGCCAGGCCAGACGTCGCTTGCCGTGCTGGCGCCGGCGCCGAGCTTGTTCTTCCGCGACCTCCTGCACCGTCTGTACGGGCAGGATCAGCGCCGCACCAGCTCCGCCACAGGCGCCATCGCGGGTGACGCCCTTGAGGTAGGGCCAGTAGTCGAAGCCGGACATCCACCGGCCTTCGCGCTCAAGAACTTTCTGGCCCAGATCGTTGACGAAGTTGAAGACCTGGTTCACCTCGCGAGCGCATTGAGCGAAGAACCCGCAGTGCTTGTCCTTCACCCGAAGTCGCAGCACACGAACCGAGACGCCGACACGCGAGCGCGGCTCGCGCTTGCGCCGAGGCGAATCGCCGGCGTCATCGAGAGAGGGCAGGGTTTCCAAGGTCACGTATTCGAGATATCACATTGCAGGATTCACGCAAGTGCACGCCTGGCAGGGCGCCAGGCGCGGCGCCATTCCTCTCCCACCAAGCTCTGCGGCTTCGCCTCCAGGCCGCATGCGGCCGAAGCGCTTGGAAGGAGTCTCCAGGCGCAGGTTGGTGGTTAGACCGCCCCTGCTGAACTTGTCATGCGAAGTGTCGTGCGACCGCGATAGCCATGGAAAAGCGCCGCATGGAGCCGATCTCCCCGGCGCGACGCGCGGACATCCAGTACGGGTGGCGGCCACCAAAGTAGACCATGTCGCGAGGAGCGATTTCGTAGAAGGCGTCATCGACCAGGGCGTAGCCAACCGGCGGATGGCTCGGAGACTCGCCGGCGACTTTGCTGTTGTTTGACGCGGGGCTGTGGGCAACAGGCTGACTCACCAGCGCCTTGAATTGAGGACGGCGCCGGGCCTGGACTTGAGTGCTGATCGGGGCAGGGCGCGCGTCGGCCGTCTGCTGATGAAGCTGGCGGGGCTGGTGCTTGTTGCGCTTGCTGTGCATTCTGACTCCTATGGTGTCAACTTCAGGCCACCCGCGAAATTCGCATTGGCATGCAATGAAGATATTACATACACGCTCCACCTGCAACCACCAGATTTCAGAATCGGAGCTTTCTCATCGGAGACGAGCCCTCAGAGCCAGGGTCCAAAAAGGTCTTGAGATCGAGCGACCCCGTCACCCTCCGAATGACGGCAACGACCTCGGGAGCAAATGAAACCTTCCCCAACGAATCAGTCTCACACCCCTTGCCAGCCAGCACGTCACGCAGTGCCGCAAAGCGGTGCTGAGTCAGCAACTCCCGGGCAACCTGGTACTGGGCCAGCCAATCATGGCGAGCCACACTCCAATTGTTGGCAGCAGAGAGCGCCGCGGCACCCACAGTGAAGGAACCGCCGCCACCGACGCGAGTGATCTCAGGATTGTCCGCCTGGCCAGAAAGCAGACCCTTGGCCTCCTCGACAGCCAGATCGATCAGGCGCAAGGCCTTGGCTACCTTCGCAGTCAGGTCGCTACCTGGGAGGGCATGTGTTGCGTGCAATCTAACCTCCTGCGAAGCCCGGGGGGAATTGGGGTGGAATTGTTGTGGCAATGAGCAGCGCCGGCGACGTGGCCGCAACAGCATCGTGAAGGACCTGCATGGCCTGCAGGGCCGCAACCAGGTAGATCGCGGCCACTCCAGGCTCGCCACGCTCAAGGCGGTCAAGCGTCATGGGCGCACAGCCGAGTCGTTGCGAGAAAGCCTCTCGGGACTCACGGAACGCCTCTTTGCGGGCGCGTTGTATGTGAAGCCCGATCTGCTTGAGCGAAGCAGTAGCCTGCTCTTGAAGAATTGGGTTGATGGTGTGCATGATATCAAGTATAGTACATGAACCTGGATGGTCAAGCTCTATGATCGTATAGCCTAGAATCCGCAAGTGGCGGCAAATCGACATTCCTCAGCAAGCGCAACGCCTTCAGGCGGACCCAAGGGGTTCCCAGAGATGTCGACCATGAAGCAAATCTATGTATCCTTGGATCACGCCGGGAAAACTCTTCCGGTGGGTGTGATTCGCTTCGATACCGATCAGGTTTTCGGCTACTTTATCTATCTGCCGGGATACGACGGTCCCCCACTCGATCCCATCAACTTGAACTATCGACTGCCGGTCGATCCTCAAGATCGGCGCCGGCGCGGTGAGCGCGTGTTCGTCCTGGATCCGCAGGTTTCGCCCGGACTTATGCACCAAGTCTTTTCTGACGCTATGCCTGGCCAGTGGGGCATGGCGGTGCTTCAAGCTGAATATCCGGAAATTCGCCAAATGCGTGAGGTTGAGCGCCTGTTCTGGATGGGTGCCCGAACCACTGGCGCGCTGAGCTTCTTCATCCAGGCCCGAGAAGACGAGCGCCCATGCAGGGGTCTAGACGAGCTCGAGGTCGTGCGCGCAAAGTGCATGGAGTTCATGTCCAAGCTCGAGAAAATGGGATTGGGTGGTGTCCGGAACCCAGCGGTTGCTTCGCACGGTGGCGTGATGCCAAAGGCCTCGTACGAGGATGCCCAGGGACGCCACTGGATCGCTAAGTTTGATCGCCCTGGAGAGGGGATCCAGTTCACAGTGTTGGAACATGCGGCCTCGGTCCTTGCTGCGCGATGTGGCATTCAAGTTCCGGTCACGCGCGTGATCCCGGACACCCAGGGGGGATTCGTATTCCTGACTGAGAGGTACGACCGGTGCAGCGACGGGCGACATCACAAGGCGTCCATGATGACGCTGACCGGCGCGAAGGAAGCTGGCCAAGGGGACTACCGGGACATGTTCAAGGTGCTGGAGAGGGTTGTGGATCCGGTAGCCTGGCCAGCTCAGCGAGATGAGTTGCTACGCCGCATGGCCTTCAACATCGGTCTCAATGTCACCGACGATCACCTACGAAACCACGAACTACGACTTGAAGCGTCTGGCTCATGGGCGCTGACTCCGGCCTACGACATGGTGCCAGTCTCGGGATCAGCTCCGCATCAAGCCGCAATCTTTGGTCAGGCGCGCGCCAACATCAATCTGAAAGATCCGAAATCAGCTCAGCTGTGGGAGCGAATAGCTTCCGAACTCGGAGTGACGAAGGAGCATGTATTCGGTCTTGTTGAACAGGTGGCAAAGACTATTGAAGAGCACTGGCCCGCAATGGTCGAATCCATCGGACTCAATCGATTCAACCAGATGTTCGCTTTGATGGCGGCCGAAGTGGGTTGCGGCATTCCGTTTCCAGAGCGGTCAAAGGCTTTGACGCCGTTGGACTCAAAGACCAAGTCTGAGCTGTCCCTACTAAGTGCTGTGGCCGAGCGGGCCATGGGAATCCTGGCCGGCCAGCCAACAACGCCTGATGAGCTCACGAAGCTTTCCCGGGGCCTGGTCAAAATGAGCGTCGACGCTGCTCGCCTGGCGCATTTGCTTCGTGGCGCAGGCTACGAGAATTCAGCGGAGCTCGTTATGACGGCGCCGCTTTCGGCCGCGGCGAATGCAATCCTCGAAGGAGGACGCCACGACTCTGGAAACTGGATTGAACTCGAAGCAGTCAGCTCAAACTTGCAGGCCGTATTAAATGGCAAACAGCAACCCAAAGCTGCAGAGGATTCTCCGAGGCGGGCGGCGCCACGCTGAATCAAGAATTTAGGCCTGCGAGATGGCGCGCTCGAAGTCACTCTTTACGCGCAGGACATACGAAGCAAAGCGGCGCTTGGTGTCGACCAGGTTGCCGTTGTAGCGCTGCAGTGCTCGCTCGACGTTTCCTCGCTCGAGAGCCAGGTATTCGCTCAGGATCTGTGAGCCAATCAACACGTTCTCCTCGTCCGTCGTGAGGCGCCGTCGGCCTTCTTGGTCGATAGGCATCTTCTCAGGATGGAACCGGCCGGCAACCTGCATGAGACCATGGGCCGTATCAGGATCGATCTCTTGTTGAGGGATCGAGAGCCTGTGGTCAAAATGGTTGCCAGTGAACTGGAAGGCCGACTCCCTCGCAACGACGGCAAGGACCAACAGAGGGTCAAGTTCGTGAGCTAAGGCGGCGTAGTTGACGATGTCAACCACCCGTCTGGCAGATTCCTCTTTCACATTCCATCGCTCTGAGATGTAGGAGGACAACGCAAGGCGTTCTGCCAGCTTCTTTTGATGCGCATCATCCTCCGGGCTCTGGATGACTGGATCCTTGTTTTCGTAGGATGCCGCGGCTTGGGCGTTGAGCATGCTGGAGGCCGAGCCCACTGCTACCGTAAGAATCAGGCCCCAAAGGAGAGTAGGGCGGATACGAAATGAGCGCGCCGAATCAAGGGACACGCGAGGGGCAATGAGTGCCATGCAAGTTTCGCCGGGCATCCCCCAGCAAGATTATGACAGCGGACAGTATATCACATACACCGCTGCTACGGGCCTATAGAGGCCTTCTACTATTTTTCGGGATCGGTAATTTTCCGGTGGATCTCAAGGAACTGTTCACCAAGGGCCTTTATGCGCTCCGGAGTCAGCGCAAGCAAGTCATGCTCTGTCTGGCCGCGCAAATGGACGACAACATGGAAATTCGCCTTGGCGCCAGGCTTGTCAAGATTGCGCCAGGCTGTCGTCTTTGTGCCTGGTCGGCCGGAGACAACGGGAGATTCCACTCCCGGTTGTTTCTTACGAACACTTGTCGGCTTTGTAGGCATTTATACGACGTCAGAAAATACACGTCCCTGCTTGATAGGTAATGATGATGACGCCAGAATTTCCACCAGTGGAAAACTGTTGAGTTGCGACACCACCAACACCTGCCCAGGATGAAGCTCTGTTGTTTTGAATTGCAGCGCCTGAATATGCTCCGACCCCACTGCCACAAGAATTTGTGTAGGAGTTATATTTGTTTACCTGATACTGAGATTGAGCCCCAGCTCCAATATATGTAGCGGAACAGTTGCCATCTGATTGGGGAGGATTGCTATTGTACATTCCTCCCATTGGGCCCATGGTACCCCAAGTGCCAGTAGAGCCAATTGAAGACCACCACGTGGAGGTGCTACCGCCGGCAGATCCTAGGCTACCGCCGCCTCCGCCGTACCGGTAGTAAGGGGAATTGTTGCTGCTACATGCGAAAGAAGCAGCCCCAAGTCCGCTGCCTGCCGGGCATGCATTCGCGTAAGGCGCTCCGCCCCGTCCACCAGCGCCTAGAGAACCGGATTGACCTTGATATGCAGCACTGTTTGTGTATGTCGATGTCCAATTTGTTGGGTTAGGAGCCGGAGCAACTCCTCCGCTCGAATCGCCACCTCCACCGCCGCCTTGAAATGCCGGCCCAGTCACAGCGGCTCCAAGAACTGCTCCTGGACCGCCTTGCCCGCCTGGTGCTGCTGCCACAAGCGCGCCGTTCTTGATGAGCGCAGTGCTTCCACCGCCGCCGCTCGGCGTTTTAAGGGCGACCTGCGAGTTGTATGAGGCTGAACTATATGGATCAAGTGGCGCAAGGCTTGCGCCAATACCTCCAGCACCACCGTAATAGCCAGCGCCGCCGCTCCCTCCGGCTGTATAGGTGTTGTACTGTTCTGAGCTTCCGTTCGTGGCACTCGAGCCTGCGCCGCCTCCACCGCCCACCATTAATCTTAGGGTATCACCAGGTGCGAAGGTGACAGTTCCGGTGGCTTGATAGCCAGGGCTGCCATTCCCTCCCAAGTAGTAGTGTGTACCAATTAGATATGAGTAGACGTTTCCGCCAGCACCACCGCCTCCACCGACAAGCAGGTAGTTGAGAGTTAACGTAGGTCCCGTTGGATTATTTGGATATGAGACTGTGTAGTCAGGTGAGATATTGTTGAAGTCAACATAGCAAGTCTGACCCGCGGATGAGCCAGAACCAGTTCCGGATCCGCTGGAGCCGGAAATGGATGTTCCTGGTATGTAGACGTACCCAGAAATGCTACCTTTTTGAACAATAACGGGGGCGGCTTCGCTTGGATATGCAAACAAAGCTACCACGAAACTCAGCATTGCTCGGGTTAACAGATTGATATTGGTCATTGATTCACCAAGGTTGTTTGCGCCGAATTCAGAATGCATTGCAAAGCGGGGCGGAGTAGCGAAGAACAATTTGCCCACCAGACGAACCCAACTGCTTCGCTGGATCTCCTCCGGCTCCTGCAAGGCCTGCAAGGGATAATCCGGAGATTCCGCCGTTGGTAAATGTATTGGAGCCGAACGAGGAGAAATTGGTCTGGCTTGGAAGTCCGTTGGATCCGGCGCGGATCGTATAATTCGTGGAGGTTGTCGATGATGGATAATAAACACTGACTCCTCCTCCAGAACCTAAGCCACCGCCAGGCCCAGAAGGAAGAAAACCGCTATAGGTTGAACTGTACGAGTTATAATTATTCGAACCGTTTGCAACTCCGCCAGCGACCTGGGATCCCCCTGGGGACCCGCCTGAACCGTTATTCCCACCCGCACCACCAACTCCTGAAGTTCCCGCCAGTCCAGGATTTTTAGTGCAACTCCAGTTCGGATCAGTTAAGCAGCTACTCCCGGAAATCCAGGCGCCAGCGGCGCCACCAGCGCCGCCCGAACTTCCTCCGCCGATTCCGCCCTTTCCTCTGTTGGTTGCGGCCGAGCTTTGGCCACTACCGCCGCCGCCCCCTCCAAAGTAACCAGCACCCCCGCCAGATCCACCGTAGTAATATTGACGTTGATTATTGCTATAGTTTTCGTAGTAATAGTAGCCGGTATTGGCAATAACAGTCCCACCGCCTCCTCCAACAATAAATCTAACCGTATTGGCTGAATTGATTTGCATCCGGCCAGATACTACTGTTCCAGACGTTCCTGCCCCCTGTCCTTGGTCCGCGCCATTTCCGCCATTGGCCACGGCAATTGGGGCGCCGTCTACCAAGATAGCGGAGCTACCGCCGCCCCCGCCTGCGCCCCATGCATTGTTCTCTGAGCCGCCCCCGCCGCCGCCGACCATCTTGTAGTCAACAGCCAGCGGAAACAGTTCAGCCGGAAGCGAAGAGAATGAAAACGTCTGGTCTGTTGTTGGTGAGAAGTAGCAATTCCCAGAGGATGAAGAACTCGATGAACCACCTGCGGCCTGAACAGATGTGCCGGGAATAAACACGTATCCTGAAATACTGCCCTTCTGAACAACGACGGGCGCTGCATTGCTGGCGAAACTAAATCCCGCTGCAAGAAGGGTAAAAAAGAATTGCAGATGCTTCATATTTATTGTCCCAACCAGAACACGTCGGTTACTAGTAATTCGAGTAAAAATGGCGCCATAGGCGCCAAATTATTCTTTGAACTGATCCACTGTTTCAGTTGACGAAGTCGGAGAGCTTGACGTTCCATGCGCCCTGCGTGCCGCAGGCATAGCGATTCGTCGCGACTGCTGGATCCCAAACGCATCCAGCTAGATTGGCATCGGCAGGAACAACACCCATGTTGGTGCCAAGCAAGTTCGCTGCAGCGTACGCTTCTTGCATGTTGGTGAAGGACTTGGACTTCGCGTAGGTGGCAGTGCCCACGCCAGAGGCCGCGACGACAATCAGTTCGAGATTCGGTGTTGCCGTTGCTCCGTTGTAGACGCGTCGGTATACAGCGGCCGGAGCCTGGCCAAGCTTGTTGGTCGTCTTGAACGACGGTGGCAGGTAGCCCTTGAAGATCAGCCAACTGACATCGACGGCGCACGTGTGCTTCGTGGCGTTGTTCAAAGTGTCGAAAGTCGTGCCGTTGACATAGTTGCCAACGCACGCCGTGGCAGCTCCAGTGCCGTCGGCCGCCGCCGCCAGGATTGCGGCGTTATTTTCTGTCGCATAGGACACGGCCGCCGACTGGAATGCGGCCATGTACTCGCCAACATTTCGGGCGTCGACCGCTTTGTTGTTCTTGCTGGACTGATCGGCCCAGATCACCCCTACAGCACCAATGACGAAGGTCGCAAGGACGACCTCAACCATCGCGCCGCCACGCATTGACGATTTAGCAGCCACTATTTTTAGCGGTCACGCCGCTCACCTTGGTTGAGACAGCATCAACAACAGCATTCGAGGCGCCGAGGTAGCAAACCGTCAAGACGGAACCGCTGTACTTAGCGGTCCACTGCGAGGAGTAGCCACCCGCCAGAAGGCCAGATGGGGAACTCGCAGATGCGGCGAGCGCAGGGAATGCTGCCGTACCGGCAAAGTTGCCCGCGCCTTTGGCCGTGACCGCGAAGATCAACGCCTTGTCGATCAAATTCTTATCCAGAATGCGCTCACTCTGGAATCCCGACGCCATCGGTTTCACATGCGACGGCATCGGTTTCGACATTGACTGTGAGGCGGCAATGCCCAGCACTGCTGCTGCAGATGCTGCTGAGGCAATCCAGAGGTAGGACATTGCCGGCTTCGCTTACTGCGACTTAGCGATCACCTGCACCAGTGCGCCGCCGTCGGAGCACTGGGTCATGGTCTTGGCCACATCCAGGTTGCCGCCAATGGCCTTGATGGTCGTCGCAGTAGTAGCGCTCGTCAGCGTAGTGTCGGCCGGAGCGGTGGCGCCGCCGCCAATACCGGTGGTGGCCGAGTCAACACGCGAAACCAGGACCGAGCAAGCGCTGGTCGGCAGGCCGGTAACGGTCACGGTGAAGGTCGAGTTGGTATCGGTTGGGGCAACCGTGATGGTGCTCGTGCCGCCGTAGGGCGAGGTGATGACCGCGCCGCTGACGGCGAAGGTCTTCGGAACCAGGGTGTTGGCAATCACGCTGGCATTGCTGATGCCAGCATAGCCGCCCAGGGCGCCGTAGCGGTCCTTGATGCCGGTGATGATCTGGTTCACGCCGTCAGCGGTTTGCTGAGCACGAACGTCGCCATTGGCCTTGGTGAAGAAGACTGCCGCACCGACGGCAACGGCAGAGCCGACGGCCAGGGCCAGCAGGGTTTCCAGAAGGGTGATGCCGCGTTCGTTGCGACGGATGTTGAACTTGTCCATTTACCTGTACTTTCAATAAGAGGAATGTAAAGCAGCGTTGTAGAGTATATCAGATACGCAGCGGTTTGTCGAATCACTCAGTTGAGGGGTGTGAATAATTCACGTCATCAGAGCCCTCCCATGCCATTGCCGGCGTTCGAGGAGACGGTCATGTAGCTCACGTATGTCAGGACGAGAAGGGTTGCAACCAAAACCATCATCACGGCTTTGACAATGTTCGCAAACTTGGAAATCGAGCCTTCAACTCGCTGAGAACTGGACTCGGAGAGGCTCCGCAGCTTGCTGGCCATCGAGGCGTTCGCCGAGTACAGGCTGATCTGCCACGCTGTGTAGGCGTTGAACATCGTTCCATGACCGCCATTGCCAGCAAGTGCATAGGCTTCGGATTTTCCGGAGCGCATGCGCATCATGATGCGGGACATGTGATCGGCAACCCAAGGCGAGGCATTCTCGCGAAGCAGCTCAAACGCTGCGCCCATTGGCACACCAGACGCGGTCAGCATCGAGATGACCATAAGAGCCATAGACCCTTGTAGCTCGCGGTAGAGCGACCAGGGCGGTATGTATCGGTCGAAGAAGTCACGCACAGGGCCTGTCCAGCGCGGCGCCGATAGAACAAATATCAACGAGAAGACGGACATTGAGACGCCCAAAACCGTTGTGATGGAACCGCTGTTGTCAGCCAAGAAGCCGATCAGCTTCGCTGTCGCGGGCCAATGACCGCGATCCAGCATTTGCTCAAGTAGCGGGACCATGAAATGGCTCAGGCCGGCCAGCACAGCGGCCACCATCAGTAGCAGCATGATGGGGTAGGGCAGTTTGGCCAGGAGTAGGCCACGGACTCGCTGCCGAGCCTTCATCAGCTGAACAGCTTCGTGAAGTGCTACATCAACTCGCCCCATTCGCTCGCCGGCGGAGATCAACGAAGCCTCCATCGCTGGCGCCCATGGCCGGATCGCAGCACCCAGTGAGGCATCCTGGTGACGCTGCGAACCACGCATCGAGCTCATCATCATCTGAAGCACCTTGACCGGGAACACCTTGAACAGGTTCGCCGCGAGTTCAATGCGCTTGATGACCTCGTAGACAGCCACGTCCTCGCGGACAAAGTCTCGCAAGGTTTCGTAGAACAAGATGCGCGCCGTGAATCCGAAGCGCATCCTCAGGAAGAAGTTGCCGCTGAACACTCTCAGGCACCTCGCGTGTAATGGTATTCGTCGGCGACGCCGATGTAGTTTTTGGCGTCGGCAATCGAGACCAGGCCAGCCAGGATCTTTGAGACCAGATGATCGTGCGAGGTCACCATCCCCTCACTTACCGACGGGTTGCCCTGTCCGGATCTCCACAGGGATTCTGCTTTGGCCGAGTCGCCGTCCGCAAAAGCGGACAAGAGATTCCGATTGGGTGTCACAATCTCAGCAACAAGTGTTCGCCCGGTAATGCCCAGATTGCCACAATGCTCGCAGCCGGCTCCTCGTCGCTTGACATGAGTCTTGGGTCCGATGTGCTGCAGCAGGAAGTCCTGGAGCTGATCCTGGCCCTTGATCGGCGCATCTGATACAGCGCAGTGCTGGCAGAGCACCGGCACAAGCTTCTGATAGCAGATGCCAGCAATGAAGCCAGGCATCGTCAGTAACTCTTGGCGGACCCCCATCTCACGCAGACGAGAGAACGCCCAAAGTGCTGAGTTGGTGTGCAGGGTTGCAAACACCTTGCGTCCAGCCAGGGCCAGATTGCAGGCGATGCTTGCGCTGTCAGGGTCTCGGATTTCACCGACCAAGACAACGTCAGGGTCCTGCCGGAGAGTCCCGCGCAAAAAGGAGGTAAATGCCGACTCGTCGCCTTCGCCTTGCTGAACACGCTGGCGGCCAACAGAAATTTGGCAAGCACCAGGGATCACTAATTCGACCGGATCCTCGACGGTGATGACCTTGGTCTCACGACCACGTACCTGGTATAGGTTCTCGATCATGCTTTGCATCGTGGTCGACTTGCCGCTGTTGGTAGGGCCGACCATCAACACCATGCCACCAGACCCGTTGGTAAACGTGTTCAATGGCTTGAGCTGGGAGTCAGCGTAGCCCAGGGCACCCAGACTGCGCGGCTGCGCTCTGGTCGACATGAGACGAATGACGATGTGGAAGTTGCCGGTCGGAAAGATCGGCGATGACGAGAATCGAAGCTGCAAGCGCTCATTGCGGCCGGTGACCCAATCAATTGAGCCCTCGGAAACTTCATAGATATCCCAGCCAACCTTCTTGGACTGGACGTCGGCGTGAACGCCGTACAGAACTTGCCCCATTGCCTTTGCTGTGTCGTAAGGCCAGCTCGAAATCTTGATGCGTTCGCCGTGGATTCGAAACAGCACATCAGCTCGGTTGTCGCGGGTCTCGATGTGGATATCCGAGGCCTTGCGATTTGATGCATCGTCGATCAAGCTACGGATCAGTAGCTCAATACTGGTGCTGTCAGAAGGGGCGAGAGTTGATGCCTTTTCCGAGCCTTCATAGACAAGGCGAATCACCTCTTTGGTAGCGATTCGCGGCTGTACGGCGATTTCATTTGCCTTGGCCTGAGCAATGACGTCATACATCAGGGCTTGGCCAAAGACATCTTCCGAGAAGAGACCAATGGAGAAGCCCTGTGACACACCAATCACAACCACATCCAGGCGACGAAGCTCGTTCAACTCGAGCTCGCCATCTTCCTGCGTTAGCAATGCCCCAGTTGGCACATCTTCGAGGCGGGTGATGAGATCCAAAGTCCGATCCACAGCGACGGGAGTTGCGGCAGCGGCAGCGACTGCCAAATGCTCGAGAGCTTGTACGGGAGAGTTCATTGGAGATCTTCTCAATCAGTGCTGCTGTGAAGCCGGAAGGGCATAAGCGGTGCCTGCGAGGCGCAGTTGCGGATCACTTGTAGTGATCTGACTCAATGTCACCTCATCGAGGGTGACGGTCGATATGTCCAAGGCTTCTACGATTTTTTCCCAAGCCCAAAGTGGTCCATAAGCGTCGATACCGACGACCTGCTGACCACGCGGTCCATTCGACCGCTCGGCTCGCCTGACCGAAACCGTATACGGCACCGGTGAGGACAAAAGATTCGTGTCCAGGGAGTAAAAACTCAGAAGGCGACCTTCATCCAGCATGACGATGCGGCCTGATGGCTTGAAGTCAATTCGCAGGTGACTCTTGACTTGCTTCCCAAGGGCCGACTCCAAACTCAGCTCAACGCCAGGAATGAATTTGGCACTCTCTGGCAAAGAGCCGGGCGTTGATGTCCATGAAATGACGCACTCGGAGGTGCTAACCCTGCAGACAGCTGAAGTGGGGACCCAGCCCTTCACGGAGACTGGAAGCTCGCGGACCGTAGACAATGCCTCGCGAATTGCGCTGGAGGCAGAGAAGCGAACCGGCTCAGCAGGTGGTACTTCTACAGCAGAAGCAGGCACCGATGCGGGCGCAAGTGGGGGTCGAACAACTGCAGGGGCCGGTACAACCGGCGCAACTACGGCTACTTGTTCAGGTGCTCGACCACTAAGGTAGAAGTAGATCGCGACGACAACGCCGCAACTGAGTGCGCCCAAAGCCGGGGAAATCCATGGATTGCGAGTCTTTAACGAGGCTGAAGACCACGAGGCCGCATCGGCGCCGCCAAGCAGGTTGGCCAGGGTCATGTCCGCGGCCGGATCGTCGCCAATCAGCTTGAGTTCTTGACCGCTGAGACGAGCCTCAGCCAGTATCTGCACCACCTCAGACTGACGCACGACCTTGTCAAAGCCAGGAAGAGGATGGCCATTGACAGCAGCAAAAACCCAAACAGTTGCCGCATCCAGGTGGTGGCAAACAAAGACGTTTGGCACCAAAGTGGCAACGATGGCGCCGCCGCTTGCCGCATTCTTCTTCAGCCGCTTGGGTCGTGCATAGACAACAACGCTGCGGTCGCTCGTGTGCAGCAGCTCGAAGACGAGTCCGCCGGGCTGCAACCGGGAGCGCACAGCCTTAACGTCCGCAGGACTGTCGGCCAGGCGCCATGCGCCACCGATCAGCAGCTGGCGTCCAGCGATGTCCAGAGACTGGGTGGCAACTGCGCTGCTCATTTGGCCGGAGCTGCGGGAGCAGGAGGTGCGACGCTGAACACTGTCGGTAGAGGCGGAATTGCAGCAGCGGGGCCTACGCCCGGGAATTGCGCCTGCGGAGGAACTGATGGGCGGCCAGAAGCTAATGTCGTATCTGGTTGCGCGAAGGACAGAGAGATCAGCTTCAGGGGCGCTCCCTTGGAGGCCTGCTTGGCCACCAGCACCTCATCTGGCTTGATGAACACAATGTTGTAGCCGTTGCCAACATGGTCACCGACACTGAAGACGCGCTGCGATCCGGTACTGACCTGAAGACGGGCCACCAGGTTGGATGACGAACCGGAAATTGAAACGATACTAGGCAGTGTCAATCCGCCGGTGCGCATCATTTCTTCACGCAGTGCATTCTCTTGACGAGTCAGCTCTGTGCGAGCCTTCAAGTCCAACATTGCATCCAGCCGGCTACCGACCGTGTCGGCGGCCGAGGCCACCATGGGCAGGCTGGCAAGGATCAGGAAGAATTTGTTCATGCTTTTTTTCATCACCGATTCCCCACTCGTGCGACGTCCATGACAATAACGATGGCTTGACGATTGCGTGAGGTGTTGGACCCGCCACCAGCGATACCCAAAGAGCGGTCAGCGGCCGAGCGGTCTTGCTCGAAACCGAACAGGACGATGGACTCGCCATCGCGAACGTAGGCCTGCTGCTGCAGGGTTTGCGACGAGATTTGTGGCGTCTGGATCGTCTGACCACCAGACGAGTTCTGCGTCAGCCCCAACAGGCTGGAAAGGTTCAGCGTGTACTGCAGCAGCAGGCGACTGTCTGCCATGATGAGCGGCAGCACCGAGGCAGTGAACCCAACAGTGCGGCTGCCCGGCGTCAGCGAAGTCTGCGCACCTGCATTAGCAACGACAGAGGTAGACACCTGCGCCAGGTAGTTCACCTCGTCGGCGACCTGAATCCCTGCCGGCTGTCCGTTGGCCGCGATCACCTGACCACTGCGAACGATGGCGACCTCGCCCGCCTGCTTAAGAAGGCCGAATACGACCTCCGAGCCGGCCAGGCCGCCACCGGTGCGTGACAAGGTCAGGAAGCCCGGCGCGCCACTGCCCGATGGTTTCGCAGCGGGAGATTCCAGGGACACCTTGCTCAGCCCGCGGGTCAGGATGCCATCCAGGCCCAGTCCAACGTAGTCGTCTTTATTGATCGAGACCGACATCACCTTGATCTGCACAAAAACGTTCTGGGCGACGCGGTCGTTGATCGACTCGATATGGCGCGCAATACGTTCCAGCATGGCTGGACGGCCCGTTACGGTGATGAGCCCCAACTCCGGATTGCCAACCACCTGGCTGGACTTGCCAGACTTCTTTTGATCGCCACCTGCTTCACCGCTGACAAGCGATTTCACTCCATTGAGCACCGCTTCAAAGGTGTTGATGGTGAGTGAGCTGCTGACAGTCGACTGAGAGCCGCCGCCACTTCCACCTCCGCCGCCACCCCCACTACCGCCTCCAGACGAGCCCCCACCGGCTGACCCCAGCGTCAAGGAGCTATTCATAGTCCGTGAACCAGGAGGCAAAGAAACCTGGAACGAGCGCGTTTCATTCTGGAAAAACTCGATGTCACCATCGACGACGCGCCAGCTTGCGTTGAGGCGACCGGCGATATGCAACAGGAACGAGCTCAATGTTCCCTTGCGCCAGTCAACCGCAAATGGAAGCTTGAGCTTCTGTCCATCGGCCCAGTCATCATCCATCGAACCAACGCGAACACGATGCTCAACCTGCTCGGAAACGCTTTGCAGCACTTCCACAAGGTTCTGAGCGTCTGACACGTAGATGAAGGGCTCATCTAGCCACTTGGCGGCAGGCGCGGCCGCAGCAGTGATGCGCACCTCCTTGCCAGCCAGCTTCGGACCAGAGAAGCGGTCCACCGCACCTCGTGAGCCAGCAGCGGCCTTAACCATCTGAGTCTGAGCCAGGTTCACAGCCTCTTCTGGCGGACGCTCGCCCGGCCGAAGGTAGGGTGCGGTCGAACAAGCCGAGAGCAGCAGCGACGCGGACAGGGCCGCGCAGAGAAGGGACTTAGTTGGCAGCATCAGACACGACTTCCATGTAACGGCCGCTATCGAAGATCCGCAAGCGCAGGCGCTTGCCATCCTGATTCAGTGCCTCGATGACCTGAATGGCGACAGAGGTGAAGTCGCCGTTGAATTCAACGCGAGCCGGGCACTCCCAACTCACGAGAGGGACCCAGTTGAGGCTCCAGCCAGCGGTGGCCGCCCAGCGCTGCAGGGCCAGATCGATACGTTCGCCACGCTCAATGGACCAGGGCACCGACTTAGGTGCGGCCTGCGCTCCAACCACATCAGGAACAGCCGATGGTTGCGATGAAACGCCGGATGCCGCCGCCAGAGGCGCAGGAGCAATGATGGTGATAGGTTCCGCGGAGGCTCCCGCCATTGCTGTTGCCGCGACGGCAAATGCAATGATGATTCGCAAAGGAGAGTGCATGTGTTTGAGAGTTAGAAGTGACCGTCGTGAGCGACCAAAGGGTCTATCGCCCCGGGTCCTGTGCGCATTCCAAGCGCGTACAAGATATACCATACACAGTGTGACACGATTTGTCAAACCGAATCGAATGTGATGTCGCTCTACCAATAAAATAGGGCGCACTTTGTGCGCCCTTTATGGGAAGTGGGGAGATCAGCCGCGGCCGGGATTCATGATTCCCTTGCGGAAGCCTTCGGGCAAGTTGTCCTCGCCCTTGGCCCAATTGACGACCTTCTGGACGACCTTCTCAGCCGCATCGACGTACAACTGGCGAATCCGCTCACGAGAGACATCGAAGTGCTGGCCAACATCCTGTAGCGTGCGAGGATCACCAAAGTGCTCCGGATGCAGGCCGATACGCATGAGGAAGATGTCCTTGAGGCGCGCGTCTGGCAGCTCGCCGGCGAACTTCATCAGTTGGCTGACTAGGCGGCGCTTTTCCATTTCCTCTTCGGGACCCTCGCATTCCGCCTCGAGGTAGTTGTGCATGCTGCCCGAGTCCGAGTCGGAATCCCCGCCAATACTGGCATCCATACTGACCTGAGTCGAACGACGCGCCTTAATCTCCCGCTCGAGGCTTTCGGCCTGCGTAATCAGCTTTGCTCGATCAATGTCGGAAGTGGCAACAGCGGCTTCACGACGCAGTCGGTTTGCCTTCGGCTGCATGTAGGCCGGAGTCTTCATCAAATTGTCGCCGCCGAGCTCGCGTTGGATTGATTGGCGAATCCATTGCTGGGCGCAGGCAACGAATCGGCCGCGAGCTGGATCGAACTTCTGAGCGGCCGTAATCAGGCCGACCTGACCAGCGGCTACAAGCCATTCCAGCGAACGGCCGGTGTACAAGAAACGTCGAGCGTGAGAGATCAGATAACGTATGTTGTGCTGCGCGAGCTCGTTGCGCGCCTCGATGTCGCCAGCCTGGATCTTGACGGCCAGAGCAGCCTCCTCTTCGGCCGTGAGGGGTGCATATCGGTCCAACCGGACTCGCTTCATCAGCAAGGCAAGCGCGCTTGAAGATGCCTCGCTTGCGTGGTCGAACTTTCGTTCTTGACGCTCACCGTCAGCGCCTTCGGGGTCAGCATTCAATACAACGTCGTCACCCAGATCATGCTCGCCATCGACGATCTCTTCGAACTCATCGTCGGTGTCCAGATCGATTGGTGCCTCATCGACTATGGCCTCAACCTTGGCCATCTGTGCAAGAACCACAGAAGAGCCGGCGTTCGAGACTTCCAGGGCCTCGCGAACGACGCCTTCGGGATTGCCAGCCGACTTCATGAATCGAGCCAGGGTCAGCGCGTCCTTGATCCCGACCGCGGCCTCGCCTGATGCTCCCGCCAGAATAGTCGGATCAGCCTCAATGGCCACCAACACCTCACCCTCAGCCGTGTCCAGCTGGTCAATCATGTTGACAACATCAATGCTGTCGTCGCCAAAAAGGGCCAGCTGCGACCAACCGGCAGATGCCGGCTTTGTCTTTTGCTTGGCGCGAGTCTTGGGCTGTTCGATGGCAGAGGCTTTCATCGGAGTTCCTGTACGAGGACAGTCAGTAGTCGATGCCGCGATGGGTGCGGCTTGAATTGAAATCTCGTTCAGGCGCAGAAAGCGCTAGACCAGGGGAGCGCAACTCCCCTGGATTTGTCCGATCAAGGCTGGGAGGCCTTCTTTGCCTTCTTCGTGGTGTTGGAGCCAGAAACTGTCGAGATGAAATCCGACTTGGCTGACTCAACCATGTCGGCATGCCAGTTGCCGGCCTGCACGCTGCGAGCGAAACCGTTCGCCATTGCGTTGATCGTGTCCTGCTCCAGCTTCACTTCGACACCGTCATGAGAGCCCAGCTTCGCGATGCCACCAAGGCGCGACATCACACGCGATAGGGTGTAGGTCATCTGACCAGGCTCAATGGCAGCCAAACCGACGCACATGCGGGCAGTGGATTGGTCGATCAAAGAGGCCAGAGCCTTTTTGTCGCTACCAGTGGCACGCGCCTCGTCAGAGAACGCGATGCGATGGACGAATGCGTCAGCCACGGCAGTGCCAAAACGGAAAGTGAAGTCTTGCTCGGAGGCCTTGGCGTTTGCGCCGCAATACTTGCCAAATTTCGCCTCATCGAGCTTCCCTGTCTCCATCATCTGGTCAGCCAGAGGGATGGCCTCGGTCAGCATGCCCATCACGAAGGCCTTGTACTTCTTGGCCACATGGGCGCCAGCCGTACCCTTGACCATGACTTCGATTTCGTTCTGGAAGACCGTCGGGCTAACACCGCCTTCGCGAGCCATGATGAAGAATGGCAGGACCTTGGCCAGAGCGTTCTCAAGCGAGCGAGAGTTGGGTTTCGGGATGCCGCGCTCAGTGCGGTTGTCGCCGATAGCGTCGCGGAAGACACCCGCCTCATTTCCGTGCTTATGGATGAATGCCGAGAACAGGCAATCACCGACCTCGGCATACTTCGTTGCAACACGACGCGCCCAATCCTTGGGTGTATCGCGAACGCGAACTTTGAAGACGCGGGTCACTTCGGCGTCAGACTGCTCGGACTGGGTGTTGGTACCGTCTTCTGCGCCCATGTTGCCGGTGAAGGTGACAAGCGCGTTGCCGATGTCCATGACACCTGAGTAGCGGTTGCTCTGAGCCACTTCGAGAAGCACGTTGCGCACCGCCTCGGACGCATTGGCCACGTCGTCGAAGTTGAACAGGCAAAAACGCGCCTTGTTTGCCATCGCAAAGCGACGGTTCGGCAGCATCTCGGCCACGTATTCGGCTTCAGCATCCACCTCTTGCGGCACCATCGTCGTAATGCGGGTCCCGGCGGTGCCAACGCTCACTTGAATAGACAGACGGTCGCTGAGAGGCGAGTCTTCTTTCTGCAGCAAGTTCAGGCTGGCGCCTTTGGTCTTCGATTCAGCCATCAACTGACGGATCAGCGAGTTCACCACCAGAGAGACCTTGTCGGCTTCACCCTTCAAAGTGACGTCACGAACCCGCAAGGGACCGTTGTTGTACTCGTCGCTTTCAGCGATCTGCAGGCCACCCATGCCGGCGCCCATCTTGGAGCGCGCAGACACTTGCTCGAGGACCCAGCTACCAGCGTCAGAAGAGCGACGCCGCGCGTCCTGTCCAACCTGGGGGCGAAGTTCACCTTTGGACGGGAGTCCGCCGATATCCATGGTGTTGGTCTTGCCGGACAGATTGACCGTCGCGTAGTAGAAGTCGTTCGGCGTGAACTGGTAGTCGTCGGGAGGGTTCTCGACGAAGTTCAGGCCCACGATCTTGCAGAAGTCGATGATGGCTGCACGAATCAGGGTCGTCTTGCCGACGCCAGGTTCGCCTTCCATATACAACGGCACACGCGGCTCTCCCTTCATGCGAGCCGGGATGCGCTTCACATCGGGATGGCCAGCGATCTGGGCCGCATGAGCATCGATCTTGGCATCGACGATGGTGTCGACACCTTTGAAGGTTCGCGCAATGTCCAGCAGCAAGTGCTGGCGAGCCTGGTCCGACGTGAAGTTGACGAACGGGCTCTGGGCATCGGCGTTATTCGAGGTCATATCCGACATGGGATCTCCAAGGGTGCGCAGCTAGGTTGACGGGGCCCATCTCAATGGACTCGGTGAACCGGTCCGCGAGGGGTAGAGTGAATGTCAATGCGCACCTGGTTGGCACGTAGGCAAGGGCCTCGGCCGGGTGACGTATAAGAATCAACGTGGTACAGTATATCTAATACACCATAGCAATGCAACACCCTCACGCACAAAACTGGGATGCACTCTTGAGTGCAATCCGCAATGACGACGGCAAGCTCATCGAGTCCATGGACTCGTCCGGAGTTCTCAGCGAATTGCTGAAGTCGTCTGAGCCAGGCGATGTGTATCAGCGGACCCCGTTGATGCTGGCCTACTGGTGGGGTAAGTCACGTGCTGCCTCAGCACTTGTGAACGCAGGCTCCGACTACGACCAACCAGACGCCAGCGGTCACTCGGCCAGTTGGTACGCCAGGCGTTTTGGCAATGGCGAGCTCGAGGATCGGATGTCAAACGAAATCGGTGCCAGTGTTCGGCGCCTTTCGATGCAAAGCATCATCGGCCAGGTGAGCCCCCCGGCTGAGACGCCCAAGCCCCCAGCTAGACTCCGCCGCAAGCTTTAGGCCTCGCTTCGGGGGCTTTCTCAACGGACCCGAGGGGCTGGGCGGCGCGGTGCTACAGACGGCGCGGGCGTGAAGCGATCCAGGATCTCCGCCCTGGCCCGGGCCTGGAAAGCCTCCATCGCTCCCTCGTTGACCAGGCTCATGTCAGTCGGGTGGGTTGGGATGCCCGCCTCGGACACGTGGCCATTGGAGAGCTTGGCTGCAACGGTAGCCAAACTCGGGCGCGAGATCCAGGCAATGAATCCGCCCAGGTCGCGAACGTAGGCAGCCTCGTCAGCAAACCGGACATCGGGGACCGAAACGCGGATGCCATTTGTCGAAGAGATCCGCTCCGGGTGCTCTTGGGCGATGCGTGGCAGGTCATGCATGGCCGAGGCGACCCGCAGTTGGTGGCGCTTCAGCCAAAGATCGTGCTGGATCGACCGGCCGATTTCCGTTCCCCAGAGCTGCATCAATCGGCGGGGAGTGAATTTTGTCCCTGGCAGCGGAACTTCCTTGAGGTGACGGTCAGTCACAAACCTCATCGGCAGCCCGTAGGTCATGCTCAGGGAGGCTTTGAGCGTGTCCGCAAATGACATGGGGATGAAACCATCCGGCTTGATCGCGTTGGCGACCGTGTCCTTGCCTACGCCGATGCCGTTGACGCCCCCGTGCATCCCCACCAGGTCGCAGCGGCGCACGAAACTGGTGGCCAGCGGTTGGTCCAGGAGGTGAGCGGGGTTGGTTACGAAGTCCATGCCATTGACCAGGTTTTCCAGCTCCAGGAAGTCCTGGGTGGTGAAGTCGATGTGGCGGCGCCAGGGCGCCTCGGCCGGGTTGCCGATGTTCTTCATCATGACCTCCTGGAGGCGCGTGACGAAGTAGTCGAAGCTGAATCCCCAGTAGGCCTCCGGGCTCGTGCCGCCAAGGATGACTTTTGCACCCTGCGCGGTCGTGAGAAGTCGCTTCGGGCTCGTGGGTTGGGTCTGGTCGGGGGCTTGCATACGGTCCTTTCGGAAATTTAGAGGGCCCGCGCGCGCCGGCGCGCAGTTGGCTGGGGTGATTGATTGGTGCCGTCACCGGTGTCATTGGCGGCGGACAGGCGAGTGGCGATGACGGCTGCCATGGAGGCAGCATCTACTTGAGCTGACAGCTCTGGCGTCTTGCGATGCGGATGCAAACTCGTCCAGGCCTTAAGCATCTGGGGGTCAGCGATTGCCCCAAGCTCGAGAGCGGCGGAAAGTAGGGTCGGGTGGCGTTCGGTCAGTTTTCCAAGACTGCGCTGCACCAGCTGAGCCAACTCACCGCTTGCTAGCTTGCCGTTGGCCTTTAGGCCCCGCAGCGCCGATTCGGCGTGACTCGCGTCTGGGCATTCCAACGCGATATCCAGCAGACCAACACCAGAGGCGCTCACGGCCGCAGGGCGGCCTGCATTCCGGCAAATGAGTTCCATGGCCGCCGGGTTGCCAGTACCGAGAGTGCACCTGGCGAGCCTCAGGGCGGTTGACCCGCCAAGAACGGGTAGGCGACCTGAGTCATTGAGTCGACCACCAGCGAGCACGAATACGGCCGCGGCAGGGAACAGGCAAGCAGCCTGCAGTGGGAACCGGGCAATCGTCGCCTTGAGGTTCTTGGCCATCCGAGCCAGCTCAAGCTTTTGCTCATCGGCGAGCGAGCTGTGCAGGGCCTCGCTCAGAGGGGAGGGGCCCACTCGCATCATGGCCTTGGTGATACCTGTTCCGGCGATGTCAGTCAGCTCGAGGTTGAATGCTGGATCCTTCTTGGAAGACGACTTGGCCAGCGGTTTGAATCGCATATCGGCTGGCACATGGATCTGAAAGACCAGTGGAGCTACACCCTCGGGAGTTCCTTTGCCGCGCACAGCAAAAGCAAAGTAGCTGTCAGTTGCGTGCTCCAGCCGGCCGCGAGAAAAGCCTTCGTTGGTTCTACCAAGTACCGTTGCCTGTGACCAAAGATTGACGCGACCCTGGGGATGAAGGAGGCCGAGCCTGAAGCCGCTTTCGAGGTTGGGCTCCATGTCATTGAGCAAGCGCAGCGCCGCAAGCTTGGGCGTCCACTTTGATGAGGTCTCCGTTGGCGTCTTTCGAATGCGCGCCGACTCACTAGACGCCATCGCCGCAAGGAAGTCGGTGACAAGCTTCAGGGCGGACCGCGTACCAGCGGCAGCAGAGCGCGCCAGGTTGTCGAAGCGCATCGCCTGAATCGAAGCGACAAGGCATCCATCCGGGGCGTCCAGCAGCTCATCCCTGGAGGGCAGCTGGAAAATGACCTGATCGGATACATCCCCCTTCGAGCGCCTGGTGTTTGCGTACTGAATCAGCCCGGAGAGTCCGCGACTCGCTGCCTCGTCACTGCACGGGTCAGTCATGAGCTCATAAGCCGACTCGGACATCAGGACTCGAGTCCATGGCAGAAAGGCCCGAGCCCGAGAAGAAGCGGCGACCTGGTTCAAGGCATTCGCCAGGCGAGCCCCGGCCACCTGAGCGGTTGCGAAGTAGTCCTGGTTGTCGAGGCCCCGCGGTCCCGAAACATGCTCTGCCAGTGAGGGGCGCCCCTGGTGGCTGGTAGCAATCCCGCAAAAATATCGAGGGGACGAAGCAGCAAGGGTCTCCAGGACTTGTTCAGAGCATCCCTCTGAAAGAGACTTCATGAATTCGCCAGTGAAGCGGGCCTCCGCCCTCGCGGAGTCGGCAGGGTCGCCGGCGAAGCCAAATCCGAAGCCGACGTGTCGTGAGCTGGCCGCACTCAGCAACTCAAGAAGACCCGCCGAATAGCGGGAGTAGGCCAAGGCGCCAAGGTTTTCGAACGCGGCGATCTCTTCCTTGATTGCCGGCGCCTGGTGGATCTCGTAACCGTTCCAAGTCAAGCCCGAGGCGCCATGCCTAAGGGCATTGCGGATGGCCACTCTATCCAGGGACTCCACCACAGGCACGCAGGCCTCGGAGATACGCCGGATGTTGATGAATGCGGCCGAAGAGCTCCTCAGCTTTGCATAGGGCTCGGCATCATTGAGGAAGTCCAAGACGTACGACCGAAGCCTTGCTACGTGCGCCTGTTGGAGCCCAGCCTCTGCGAGCGAATCCGCAAACTCATTCGAGACCTGGTTGGCGGTTGCAGCCAAGCGGCTGCGCCATATTCCCTGGATCGCCTTGCGCACCTCGCGATGAAATGAAAGTGGGCTCGTGGACTTGTCAATGGTCACCGCCTCGACTCGATCCGAAGAAGTGAAGAGCACCTGATGCGGTCGGTCGCCCTGATTGAGCTTGACCTCGGGGTCGCCATAGGCAAACGTCGCCATCTGAAGACTAGCTCGAACCATCGTGGCATTCAGGAGCCAACAGGCCTGGCGCGAGTTCGGGAAGGCTTCAACGATCTCGCCGATATGGCGGCCTGCAGAGCTCCCATCGGCATAGTCTTTAGGTGCGTACGACGTCGCATCGTGTCTCGACTTGTCGTGGAGATCGATGAGGGTTGGGAATGCGGGGGCTGGCGCCTGCGCTTCCAGATCGAGAATCAAACCGGAGCCGCTGAGCTGCATTCGATGCTCGCGCGCGTATTGCATGAGCGAGCCCATCACTGCGGATGGCTCCAAATCCAGGCCCACGGGCTCAAATGAAACACCTGCGGTCAGTTGGTCTCGCTTGAAGGCGTGATGCCAACTGAGAAGAGCTGCAAGCTCCCCGTGCCCAGGGCTAATTCCGACCACATCACCGTCGATGGTGGCTGCGTCGATATCTTCAGCGCCGGCCTGAGAGGATTGGCTGCTCATGGGCTGGACCACGGTAGTTCGGAAAACAACTGCCGGCGCTAAGCGACAATGTGTGCCGCTGTGTACAGTATATCATCAAAGCATGAACAGAAAAGGGCGCTATAGCGCCCTTGACGTGCTTAGACCGCTCAGGCTGTGGGTTTTCGCTCGACCCCGCCCGAGGCGCTGGCGACAATCTGACCAGCAATCTCGAGGGCTTGGACTACTGCGGCAGCAGTTTTGGAACTGGCGCCATGGCGCACCATCCAGGCCCCGAGCCCCTCCGCAGCCATCCAGAGACTCTGACCCCACAGTTGATCGCGTGAAATGCACTTGAAGTCCTGGTTCCGGTTCAACTCACCGGAGAGGATGTCGAGGGCCATTGACGTATCGTGAGACAGCGGGGCCAGTGAGAAAGCCGCGAAGTCGCCGCTAGCGGCGCGGCGCCGACGAACTTCTGCGAGCATGGTCTTGGCCGACTCCAGCCCATCAACAGCGGCCGCCATCGAAATGGCATGCACATCAGCAAAGCTCTGGGCAAATACGGAGTCTGCAGCACCCAGGACTCGGGGGCGGATGACACCACTTTGGCCCGACAAGGCTGCAGCAACGACAGAAGCTGAGGCTCCAAAGTCCGGGATAGCCTTGAGCCCTTGTCCGATCTCGTGGAAGGCGTACGCATGCAGCAGCGAAAATAGCTCCAACGGCAATATCACGGAATTTGACCCGCCTACGCTGTCCGCGGGCTCGCCAAGATACTGAGCCAGCACCGGATGAGAAGCTAGATACGCCGCCGCAGCCGAGGCCAAATTGGAGCGACCCGGAGTAGCCTGCCCAAGCGTCAACTCGGCGATGCTCGCGCTGATCTCGGTACCGGACGTTAGGCGCTCAACTGCTGCCAAGGCCTTGCGAACGAAGGCCTCATTCTCAGGCTGCCGGGTTCGAACTCGGCGATGTTCAACCCTCAAATCGCCACCGCGGACGGCGCGGGTCATGAAGTCATTGAATAGGCTTGCTGGAGTCTGCTGCTCACCACCCGCCAAACCTGATACCAGGCGATCAAAGCGAGAAGAAAAGCGGACGCTAGAAAGAGTGTCGACGCCCACCAGCAAAACTCGCGTCAAGTCAACCGAGATGAGCCTTGCTACATCCGCCGGCAAACTTGGCAAAGCCAACGCGACACAAGCGCCCTCGATGACAAGCTCCCGCTGATCTCGCAAAAAATGAGCGCCAAGAGGAGCCTCGATGGTAGGCATGACGAGGCAAACCTCGAGGTCGCCAGGCGGGCCGGCCCAGAGAACGCTGTATCCGACACGCATTGCGCTTTGTTCCATGGAGGTGGTGCGGCCGGAGGCCTGGATAGCTTGTTGTTGGGTCATTCTGGTGCTGGTGCAGTAGGTTGTCCACGCTTCGCGCTGGCAAGCTGGCAAAGAGGTCTTAGCCGTAGATCGGAATACCAAACTTCGCTTCGCCACGTGCCCGGATTGCCGCGGCGGTCTTCTCAAGCAAATTGGCTAGGTCCTCGAGTGCGCCATCTTCGTCTGCCGAGGCTGCCAGCGCGCCAAACTCTGCGCTAGCAGTGGCGCCGTCGGCGCCGGCGATGAGTTTGATCGGGACCATCAGTCGCTCTCCACCTTCGATCAAGGGGCCAGCGTCCGCCATGTAGACTGCGGTCGCTACACCGCCGTCGAATGCGCATGTTTTCAAGTTCAGCATGATGATTCCTTTGGTTTGCGCCATTTAGGGGCGTTGAGGGCAGATATCACATGCCATCAAAGTCTTCAAGGGCGCCTTTCTGCCGCGTTGATTGCTTGACGACAGCAGCACACAAGATATACTGCACACTGCAACACGTATTTTGCGCGATTTCGCGCACTCGCGCAGCAGGGATATTTATGACTCAACAAGCCCAAGCATCCAACCTGGCCGCACAGGTACGTGATTCTCTCGTGATGAGCGAGAGGATCATTGTCGAGTGTGTCAACGAGGTCCTGGCGGCTCAGCCACCGCATGTGGCCGAGCTGTTTCGTCGACAGTTGAAAACCAACAAGGCTTTCGCGGCATCCATCATGCGCGTGACTGTCGATGTGGGTGTCGTACTCACACTGGCTAAGTGCTTCGAGTCCGATGAGGAGTTCTCCGACTCGGCAGGCTTGGTTCATGACATCGATCTCAAGGGCCATGAGGGTGCTATCGGCATCTTTGCACGCGCCATGGTCGAGTGCGATCTGAAGAGCATCACAAAGGCAGAAGCCGGCGAGATGGCCGAAGACGCAGTTCTCTACGACCTGATCCCTACAGACATTCTCGAGCGCCGGCTCCGCCTCCTCCTGGCCTTCATGGACCAGGTGATGCAGCGAGCCCATTGACATTTCAGTCCCAACATCCAGTCAGATAGTCCGAAAGGAAATAGTCAATGAAAGCCCTCAGCCGTCTTCAGAACACGGTGCTCTTTCAGGCCGTCGAAATCGAGGAGGTATCCTCGAAGTTTGTCGCGCGCGCCAAGACCCTGGTCGCCTTTGGTGTCTTGGTTGCCGTAGCACTCGCATCGCAAGGCGCTCACGCTCAACAGCAAGGCCCCCTCACCCCTAGCAACTGCGCCATGGTTGGCACGACCATTGGTGGTGTCCTGGGTGCAGCTTCAGGAAAGACCAACGTGCAGCAGATTGTGCGTGGGGCTCTCGGGGCGCTCGGTGGTGCAGCGGCCGGTAACTGGCTTTGCAGCCCCAAGCCTGCGCGGTCGCAAGATTCGAGCTATGCGCAGGCCGCGAACTACGGCTACGGTAGCAACCAGCCCGGTGGCTACGCCGTCGAACGTCAATCCGCCAAGGCGCCGTTGTCGTTCAGTGAACGAGAAACCCTGGACGGCATGTCCAAGGGGGCCCTGGATGCCAAGTACGAATGGAAGAAAGCGCTGTGGCAGGTCGACCAAGCTGGCCAGCGCGCCAATGGGAATCGCAACAACCCTGGACTTCAGTCCGCTCTTGAGAATGAGGCCCAGGCCCGTCGCGACTTCGAGCAGCGCCGCGCCGTCTTCGCCACAACCGTGGCCAAGTTGAACAATGGAGCCGAGGGCATCGAAGCGCGGGCCGTTGGTCGCTACGTCGAGATCTCGGGCGCTATGCTCGAACTGTCGACCGACAACCGGGTCTCATTCCAGATGCTGGAAGCGCGGGATAACCAACTGAAGGCTCAGAGTCAGGCCTACACCGCCGAAGCGAATCGAGTGGGCAACATGCGACAAAGCAACGGCTACTGATTAAGAACATCGCTCGATACAAATGGCCTCGCAATGCGGGGTCATTTTTATTTCCCGGACTGTGAAATGGCAACGAAATCGAGGAAGAATGTCCAATGTCACCGGTACCGGAATAGTCATGAATGCGTAGCATTTGGCTGACCACTGCACAATTGTTGATGGAGGCGGTGATGAGGATTCTCAGAAGGAACACAGTCACGGTTGCGGAAGGCGGCGAGAAGGGCCGATCCAGGCCCGAAGTTTGCATGGCTGACGCAGTGATTGTGCATTCTCGTTGACCCAAGTAATGGTGAAGGATATACTCTATGTGCAGCTATTTTTTCCGATCTATCACAAGTCGAGGACGACATGAGTGAGCTATGGACCCCAGCCATGGGGTACATGATTGGGCAAAAAGCGTCTTCAAACGAAGAAGCTGCCCAGGGTTACAAGGACGATCTGCAGGCCATGCGCGATGAGCTAAAGAAAGCCATCGCCGGCGGCCTGTACGACAAGGCTTTTGCCCAAGCTGCTGCCGATGTCGTTACCGAGATCGTTGACGAAGAGGCAGCCATCCAGGCAGGCAAGACGCGAACACGCCGATTGAGTGATCCTGGCAACTCAGATGCTCGCAACTCCGCCTACATCGAACATGCAGCCGAAAACGTGAATCGTCTCAGCGGCGGCAAACTTCGCATGAGCGCTGACACTCGCGCGAAGCTCAAAGCTCAGCGCCCAATCAAGTGAGATCAGCGATATGAACAAACCACTGATCGGCCCAGGAGAGGGCGCCTTGATTGGCTTAGCCTGGGCCGGCGAACAAGACACCAAAGACTTCAAAGCCGAGCGAGCAAGGCTGCGCCAAGAACTTCAAGACGCGAGCCGCACCGCCCTTGGCGCGGCAGCACTGAAGGATGCTGCTAAAGCTGTATTGAACGAGGTGGTCAACGAGATCGCTGCAGAACAGGCTGGAACTCTAAAGGTGCGACGTCTGAGCGACCCTGCCAATATCAAAGGGCGCAACGAAGCATTTGCAGACACGGCGACAGGTCAACTCAAGCGACTCAGCGACGGGGCTGTTCAGTTCGCTCAAGGCGAGCTACTCCTGTTGAAGTCGGCCAAGCACGAAGTCAGCACGAGTCTTCGGCAGCGAGCAATGACCCCTCGGGTTGCGCCGCAGATCCCGAAGAGCCCGAAGAAGTAAGGAATCTCCCGAGATGCAGGAAGGCCCGCAGTTTGCGGGCCTCTTTCTTTGTGGAACAGAATGAGAAAGGCCCGGCATTGCCGGGCCTTTCTTTCAGGGCGCTATCCAAATTCTTGACATCGTCTCCGGCCTGAAGGCCGAGGCTTGCCGAGCAAAAGGGTCAGGCTTTTGGAAGCGCACCCTTCTGCTCGTCAGTCTTGTCACGCTCGCCAACCAGGCGCCGCCTCGAGGCTGCGGTCATGGCGCCGGCAGCCTGCAGCTGAGTCTTGGATACCTCTGCGCTTTGCTGAGCGTGCTGGTTGAACTCGCGGGCTTGTTCCATGCCGGCATGCGCGCCACCGATCCAGCGATAGACGGTTTCGCTCAGAACATAGACCAGCGACATCACGGATCGAACGGTCGTAAAAACGATGCCAACGTAGAGCATGGATAGCACTGCAATGGAAACGATGCCGGTAGTGCTGTTGCCTTGAAGCGATGACATCATTGTCTTGAACATCAGCGACACAAGCTTCAGGACTGGATCCATCAGCAGGAAGGCACCGATCAAGCCAAAGACGATGAAAATCGGACGGGTGACCGTCTCCAGCAGAATCATGTAACCGCCAACGCCCTTGCCGGCCAGGTCGTCGCCTTCGGGGTGGAGATGTCCAGCCAACCAAACGGGACCAGCCACAACGGCAGAGAAGAGAGCCATCATCCAGCCAACAATTGAACCAACCGTCAGTGTGAACGGCAGCATTGGGAGGACGAAGGCCATGGTGATCCCTACGCCGAATGCTGCAATGAAGCCTCCATAAATGGCCGGCAGCAGCATTCCTACGATTTCAGACCATGTGGACTTCGCACCACTAACGGCGTCAACCACTCTGCCGATTGCTGTGTTGCCGGTCGCGATGGTCGTCGTCTGGACAGCCAAGAAGCTGACGGCAGCAGTCTCGCTGGCCACAATGATGGTGTCACCGGTGTCCTTGATCTGAACCAACGAGTGCTTCCCGCTATTCGGATCGAAGCCAAATACCTTCATGAAGATTTGGACAATCTTCTCGCCAGGGTTCCACCAATCGGATTCGTCACCCTTGAAGTTCTTGTCGATCATCGTCTCCATCGCCTTCATGTCGATGGATGAGTCAGTGTCGGTGACACCGATCACAGGATCCGAAGTTGCGGCCTCACCAGCCGTCATCGTCGGAAGCTGCTGCATCATTTTCGAAGCCGAGGACTTGATTTGAGCCATCTGGAAAAACGTTGAACCCGCCATGATCCAGCCGGCCTCACGCGATGCGTCGGTGAACTTCGTCAGCCGAGTGTCGAAACCTTTTGCCGCTTGCTCGACGGAGCCACTGATTGCCGCCTTGTAAAGGGTGCTTGCTTCCTTGATGGCGGAAATGATCTCCGCATCTGGCTTCTGAGCGATTTCTGCAGCTGTCGCTAGCTTCATTGCAAGAGGGCGCAGCTTTGCTGCGGCTACGGTCAAGCCTTGGATCTGGTCGTCGATCACCTTTCGACCGAGGTCGTTCATCTTTGCTGCGCCGGCCGTGTCATCAAAGCCGCCGCCGTCCATGTAGTTACCGCCCAGTCCCTGAGACGGCGTCAACTGGTAGCTGGAGCCATTCAGATTGGTAAACGTTGACGTCTTTGCGGATCCGCAAGAGTCCGCGGCCTTGCCCGAAGTGTCCGTGAGAGCACCCCAGCGGGCGACGCGGTTGTAGCTCGAGACCTGACCCATCATTGGGTCGGCCATCGAGTCCTCACCCGCTGGCTTGAGGTTCAAACCAAAGGAATCTGACTGGCGAAGAGAATTCTTTGCCGAGCAATATTCGGCCTTCAGCACATCCCTCATCAGCAGGCGGACCTTGGAGTCGAATTCCGGTGTAGTGATGACCTGGGTCTGCATCTGACCAGAGAAGTTTTCAATGGCCGCGCTCCACACCTGGCTGGCAGCTCCACCACCGGCCAGTGCAAGCCAGAGAATGGTGTGTTGAATCGTTGAGTAGCCAGAAGCAAGCGGCACGAGCAGCGCGGTGCCGGCCGTGAAGCGGACTGGGATCCACATCGAGCTCCACTTCTTCCCCAACACTTCACCATCTTGTGCGGAATTGAGCGTACCGATGACGGCTACATACGTGAACATCAACGTGCCGAACCCCAAGGCAAAGAGGTTCAAGACCCGCATTGCGCTGCCGATCATAGGGACGGTAGACGAGGACTTCCAATCCCCGAAGACGGCCGCAATGATCCAGCGGGTCATGTCTTTCTGGGAGGGATCGAAACTGTCCAGCGGGTTTGGGCTCGACTGTGCCATCGCAAGAGCTGGCACCATGAGGAGCATCAGCAGCGCAGCCCAATTAGCCGCCCGCGCCTGTTTCTGCATTTGGGTCATTGGATTCCTCACAGTACGAGGTAGGTGCTGGGCATTCGCACGGCATCCTGGAGCCGAATCAGATTTCGGTTCTCGATCTGCCAGGCACGATAACCGTGCAGATAGCCATTCACCGTGGCGCCGCTCGCTGCAACCAGTACGGCCATGGCAGCAATAACGCCGGTGTTCAGATACATCCAGAACCCGTACACCAGTAGGGCGCCGGCGACCATGTAAAGCGCGAGGTGAATTGACTTGTGCCGCTGCATTTGAGCTTCAAGGAACTCGTCGCTGAGGCGTAGGCGTTTCACGGCGGCTTCGAAGGTCTCAACACGAGTGGGTGCAACTTTCAGGGCCAGAACCCGCTGAATTAAACCCTTGGTCTCGGAAATGAACTCAACCTGGCGCTCGCTAACTGCCATATCTCGCTGCTGCCGGATCAGGCCCTTCTTGCGCTGAGCTCGAAAGTCACGGCCGATCTCACGCAGAACGCCGCGAGACGCCGTCTTTCCGGAGGGTTGGTCTTCATTGCTGGTACTCATGCAGGATCTCGAAGAGATTGATTGGGGCGTAGTTATGCTGATATCGCGTACAGGATATCACATTCACAGCTTCTGTTGCAAGCTGACCTCTCTGCCAGCCTGCTTCAAACTACCGTTTGGGAGCAGTCATCTGCGGCGTGACTTGCCTCCCGCCTCGGAAGCCTGAACTGTGCCCACTGTTCCTTGGTTTGGCCACTACTGGCGCACCGTTTTTCCAGCCGCCGCCCTGGCGTGACTTACCTTCCAGGTCCGGTTCACCCTCGTGGTCGTTGAACATCCCCTTGCAACCGACCTGCCAGTCGCTGCAGCCCCAGAAGTAGCCAGACTTATCTCGCCTCTCTCTGCGATGTAGTTGGCCTTGCGAACAGACGGGGCAGGTGTACTGCTTCTGGTTCGGGTCGGCCGGCGCTGCTTGGCGGCTGGTCTTGCCTTCAAAGTCAGGGGTTCCATTGAGGTCGTTGCAAGTGCACTTGCATCCACCCTTCCAGTTACTACATCCCCAGAAAAACCCGCCCTCTGGCCCCTTGCGAGGCACTTGGCGCATGAAGCCTGCTTTGCACTTTGGGCAACCAATCGATTGGTCAACAGGTACTGTGGCCTGGCGCTCGACTGGCGAGCCGTTGACGTCCTGGAACGTCTTGCCGCAGTCCTTGTTGGAGCAACCAAAGAAGCTCCGGTACTTACCCGTCACGCCAGGAATGTGGCGAAGGGGAGAGCCGCAACCGTTCTTCTCCAAGGTGCCAAAGCACTTGTGCTCACTCTCGATAATCCTCGGCTTTCCGGTCTTGGCGACGTCGCCAAACTGACCAGGCTTGAAGAACGTTGCTGACTTGGCGACGAGATCCTTCACCCACGGAGTCATCTTGGCGATGAAGGCGGCATGGTTCGACCGCCTTGCCATGACGTCCTCGTTCATCTGCTGCCACATGGCAGTCATGTCGGGAGTGCGCATCGACTCCGGCAGCGAAGTGATGATGCGGATAGCGATGTCCGTGGGATGGATTTCCTTGCCCTTGAGCACAAGGAACTGACGCTTCATCAGGCCCTCGATAATTGACCCACGAGTAGCCTCGGTGCCGATGCCGACGCCTTCTTTGAGGCGGCGACGGAACTCGGGGTCCTTCACGTACAGGTGGATGTTCTTCATCGCAGTGATGAGAGTGCCGTCCGTGAAGCGCTTCGGGGCGGTAGTCCGCTTCGAGTCGACTCCTGCCACCGCCAGCGGCAAGGCCTGGCCTTTGCTCAATGCTGGCAGGGTGGCCGCTTGCTGCGATTCCTCATCGTCATCCTCTCGCGGAAGCGTGAACGCCTTGCGCCAGCCGTCGTCGATGAATGTCTTGCCACGTGCAGTGAAGCACTCCTCGGCGCCCGCTGGGCCGCAGGACAAGGTCACATCCGTGGCGTTGAACTTGGCCACAGGCCAGAACTGCAAGATGTACCGCTTGACGATCTCGTAGTAGACCTTGGCCTCGATGTCCTCGAGGCGAGCTACATCGCCAGGGTTGTCCAGGTGAATCGGGACGATGGCATGGTGGGCCGTCACCTGCTTGTCGTTCCACGCCTTGCTCTTCAGAGCTGGCTTGGCGCCAAGGAGTGCTGTAGCAAAGGCCGTCGGCAGCTGGGCCTTGGCCAAGGAAGACAAGATCCGCGGCGCTTCCGTGTGCTGACTCTCCGGCAAGTAGTCGCTGTCCACGCGCGGATACGAGGTCAGTTTCTTGATGTAGAGAGACTGGGCGACGTCCAGAGTCTGCTTGGCCGACAAGCCGTAGAGCTTGGAGCAGTGAGCCTGAAGCGAGCTGAGGGAGAAGGGGAGCGGGGCGGACTCGGTGCCGGGCTTCGTCTCGGCCTGGACGACGATGGCTGCGCCGGCCTGCTTGGCGCCGGCTGCGATGGCGTCGGCATGGGCCTTGTTGAGGATGCGCCCTTCGCCATCGACGCGCTGGTCATCAATGGCCCCGGCTTGGTCCTTCTTGGGCTGCCAGGTTGCCCTGAAGCCAGGGCTGGTCGCCAGTCCGATGTACGGGACATGGAAGTCGACGGGCTTGAAGTTTTTGATCTCGAGTTCGCGATTGACCACCAACGCAAGCGTCGGAGTTTGGACGCGGCCAACCGTGGTCACCCAGTCGGCGCCGGCGGCGCGCGCGTGCAGGGTGCAGGCGCGTGTCAAATTGATGCCGTACAGCCAGTCCGACTGTGATCGAGACAACGCCGACTCGTACCAGCCGACGTAGTCTGAGTTGGGCTTCATGGCGCCGAGCGCCTTTGTGAGCGAGGCGTCGTCAAGCGCCTGGGCCCAAAGGCGAATCACAGGCTTCTTGTTGCCCAGGTAGATCAGCAACTCGTCCTGCAGGAGCTGACCTTCGGCGTCCGGGTCCCCGAAGCCTACAACAGTCGTGCAATCGACGAGCAGCTTCTTGATGAGGTCTACCTTCGCTTTGGCGCTGCCGCGCGGGTCATTCTTCACCGCTAGGCGAAACGGATCCGGGATGATCGGCAGGTCCTGTAGGTTCCACTTTTCAAAGCGAGCATCGTAGGCGTGAGCCTCCACCTGCTCCAGCAGGTGCCCACTCATCCAGGTCACGATATCGCTTCCAACCTGGGCGTAAGCGTTCTGCATGTGCAGCTGCTGACCAGTGGTCTTCGCCAAGAGCTCGGCCAGGGCCTTGCCGGCGGAAGCTTTTTCAGCGATGAACAGTTGGTTGAATTTGGGCATCTGATTCCGATGGGTCCGAGTTATCGGGGGCGCGGCCGGCGCGCCAAGTCAGGCTGAGCGGCGAGGTAAGGCCGCCACTCTTCCGGGAAATTGCAATTGCTTGGGGCGCCCTTAAAAAGCGGCGCGATTTCAGAGTCACCATGGCGGGCCAACTCGCACCCCACCCTGGTCACAAAGAACTTCAGCTCAGGGTTCGCCTGCCCATAGCTCAAGAAGTCGGCAATATGAGCCATCACATCACCCAAAGGGAGGACCCTCAACGAGCGATCCTTGGCTTCAAACTTGGTCGGGATGCCGTAGCTCCTGCCAGTGCGTCCGACGCCTACTCCACGTTGTGCGCCGAACTGGAGGCGAGCGACTTCGGCTGCACCTTTGCCATGGCGACCGGCTGTGTTGGATCCGAAGACCCAGATTGAGTCGTCATCGGGAATCGCTCGATCCCGATGGAACTTATATCCGGATGGCTCCGCCAGGCCGGCCGTCTCTGGTTTCAGCGCATCCGAGGGCGACGAGTCCCGGATGCCGCCTCGAAAGGGGCGGATTCCTCCATGGGCGGCGGACCATCCAGTCCATCCTGGTCCGGCTCACCTTGCGGAGTGCGGTTGAGCAGGTTCAGGCGACTGGGGTCCTTCTGCACCGGAGCCGGTGCGGGGGCCCGCGAAGGAGAGCGGTTCGACGATGCGGAATTCAGCTGCGCCACGTCGATCATGTAGCTGCAGCCCTCGCCACCAACAAGAGCAGCAACGCGCGCATATTCGGCCGGCCTCGCCTTCCCGAAGTCCTTGAGGTAGCGTTCGAAATCGGCACCAGCATTGTCCGAGAACGAGATGCCAATCAGGGACTGCTCATCATCAGAGCCAGGGCTGACCATCGCAGCCAGACGGTTGAAAGCGAACTGAGCCTTCTCGGTCAGGCCGGCGATCTGCAGGTCGAGCGCCTTGGGGGCCGGGCTTGCGCCAAGCTCAGCGCGACGACGAGACAGCTCCTTATCAACACCAACACGTACACCTGGAGGGCAAGTGCGCGGATTCTCTCGCTCGATCCACTCCAGGTACTCGGTGGGCACATCCGCCATCTTCTTGCCGTTGTGGGGCTTGCCGAAATTCATGACCATGTCAGGCACAACAACGTCGACCGAGCGATTCGGGATCTCAAGCTGGCGCTCCATGGTGACGCGCATGTCCGCATCGAGGTCCAAGCCCTTCTTGCCAGGGATCAGGCCGAGCGCCCACTTGAGGTAGCTGCTCGGGATGTCCTTGAATTCCTTACCCACGTGCTCGCCGAAAGGCATGAACGGGGCAATGATGGGCTCGTTGGACAGATCGAGAACCTGGCCGAAGTTCTTGAGACCTTTTTCCTGAGCAATCTTCAGCATGTGACGAACGTTCTCGACCGAGACGTGCACGTCGTCGATGGCCCGGTGAGCACCCAAGCCTTCTGATTTTGGATTGGTCTTGAGCCAGTAGCGCAGTACCTGGTTGCCATAGGCCGGAGCATTCGGCATCAGGTGTTTTGCCAGGCGCACCGAACAGATCCAGCTCTTCGGGTCGGGCTCGACACCGAGCTCGCCATCGACGAACGGACTGTCGAAGGGCGCGTTATGAGCGATCACATAAGCGCCATCCAGAGCGTGGATGACCTGCTCTGCAATGTCCTCAAACCTGGGCTTGTCGGCCACCATCTCATCAGTGATGTGGTGGACGGCCGAGGCAGTCGGAGGAATGGGCATAGCCGGGTTCACCAGGGTGTGGAACACCTCCGGCACGCCGTTGCGAACACGATAGATCGCGATTTCAACGATCTTGTCGACGGCGGCATCCATACCCGTCGTCTCGGTGTCCACAAAAGCGAAATCCTCCGTGAAGATCAACGAGGACGGGTCAATGTTGCCCGTCGCAGGTGGAATCGCGACTGGCTGCGGGATCGGCTTGTTGATGCCGTTTTTGGCTTCGCTCATGGGAGTGTCCCAGTGGTGATAGGAATGTCATTGGGGGCGCGCAGTCTTGGCCCCATGGGGAGTTCGAACTCGAAGGGTCGTGAACAGCTCAGATCTCTGCTCGATAGTCAGCCCATCAACTCGCCCCAGGATCTGGCTGACAGGGGCAGAAATTCTTGGCTTCTCCTCGACGACAGGAGGCCCATATCGCTCAGCCAAGGTCTCCAGAGCCTCAGCGGATGGAAGCGAAATCAGAGTCGAGACGACGTCCTCGACGTTTCCTGGCGTCGATCCATCTGTCGATGCGGCCCGAAGGAATGGCACCGCCGCCGCCAGGGCACGCATGCCAACGAGAGCAATTTGCTTGGGATCAACGTCGTGCTCAAGAACAAAGGCGCGAGCAACAGCGATGTACTGATAGGCTGCCCTAGGCTCTACGCCCTCTTCCTGAAGGAAGCGCCGGAAGGAAAGTGCGCCAGTGCGACCTCGCCAACCCTCGTTGTCCTGCAATCGCGCGAGGTGGACGCCCATGACGATCCTGGCTACGCCAGCAGCACGGCGACAGGAGTTGAGGCCGTCGTAAGCACGGTTCTGCGCCTCCTCCAGCTCTTCGCGTCTACCGGCTGCACGGGAGTTCACGCGGCCACCGCCACACTGACAGCACCAACCCCAACCACTCGATCAAACGCCGAGAAAATGTCGCGCTCTTCGCGGCGAAACCGCTCCTGCAGACGGGTGAACAGGCTGGAGCATGCCTGCGCGAACTCGCCGCGCGGTGAATTGATGATCGAGCTGGCCGATGGGAAGCGGCGCGACAAGGCCGCAAGCTCGGCAACCAACGGCGACATTTCCCGCTCAAATGTCTCTGCAGTCATCCGCAGCCGCGGCTCTGCCGACAGCGCGCGGTGCACCAACCCCTCTTCCATAGACTGATGAAGCGGGAGCAGGGTAGCGAGGGAAGTCAACTTGTTGCGGGCCAGGACGCCCGCATCTCCGGTCACATCGACCTCAGTGGCAGCCAGGATCGAAGTCATCAAGGCAGTCAGCTGTTCGTGCTGAACCCGGAACAGGTGCGAGCCAGCCGGATTCGCCGCAAAAGTCGTCAAGGCCACCGGGCCAAAGGCGTCAGCCTGCCGCGTCAGTGCGTGTGCAGATCGATCAGTATGTTGCGGTGTCATATTCATTGGCCTCGGGATAGGTCAGTCGAATCCAATTGGATTAGAAAGCGCATGCATTGTGGATATCACATACGCAAAAACATGCAAGGGCTATGGCCGAGCTCGGTATCGTTGCTGCGCAGATCGGAGGTTTGCTAGCCGATCCTTCGTTGCCAGGCTTGGAGACAAACCTTGCGCGTCGCGGGCTTCGGTTAAAGGCGTCTCGATTCGAGCCTGAGGGGCCGCAGCCTGGCGAGGAGTCGATATCGAGCCCTGGGCCAGAGCTGGCAACTCAAGCCGTCCAGTGGAGTCAGGAACCATCTGGCGACCACCGCTGTCAACATACAGCGCCGGGACACCCGTCATCCGGCTCGTGGCCATGATGCTGTGCTTGCTGGCGAGGTCCCGGGTTGCAATACCAACATGCGCGGGGCCGATGTTGACAATGGAGCAAGCCTCGAGAAAGTCACTGGCTGGGCGCCACTCAACCAGTTCAGCATCGAATACCAACTGGCGGACGCGGTGACGCTTCAGCATGGCCTTTACGGCCTTGAGGTACGAATCGCGGTCGTCTGCTTCGGTGGCCGCAACGAAGAGGTTCACGCCCTTAATTGTGCTCAGAGCGTCAATTGCCGGCTGGAACGACTCAGCATCCACTAGCGCATCTGCAATCTTGGAGAGCGCCGCGGCATCCACCATATGCCAGGGTTCCAGCGCAAAGCCGCCGACGGCGCTCATTGCAGCCAACTTGGCCGAGTGATTCAAGGAATTCGGTGTGGTGCCATATGTCTTCAGACCCCCATCAATGGCGTAAGCTCGCTCGTAGAGGTAGACGAAAGCATCCTTGTAGAGCTGCTCAGCAATGCGCTCGACCTGTGGGCGCAACTCCTCCGGGATCCTGCGGATCGCATCGACAGTGTCAGAGAGTGGATCCCTGTCGGCCACCTTCATGGCGTCCTGGATCACCTTACCGAGATCAATCTTCTTCGGCGCCACTGGATGGGAAGTCGGGCTCCTGTCTTGAGCGAACAAGTCGAAATCTTTGTTCATAGTCACCTTAGAAGTTCGTGCCGCCAGTGCTGGATGCCATCACCCGCTCAGGTTGGTACCGGTACATGCCGCTCACACCAAGGACAAGCGCATCGAGGAGTCGATCCGACCGTTTCGGAGATCGGGCTGCAGCGTTCGCAATCTCTTTCGAGAGCTCCGCCGGCGGGATCGAGGAATCGAATGCAAGCATCAGCGCGTCGCCGAGAAAGCAGACATGACGTGGGGTCAAGTATGTGAACGCGAAGTCCAGCGTGATTCGCAGGCGGGCCTCGAGGGACTCGGCGATCTTGGACTCCTGGTTGAAGGCGGGCTGATTTGCCATGATGTCTGCGACATCGCGCCGCCATTCGTTGCGCGTATTCCTCGCCAGGCCCATCAGCCACTGGTCACGGAAAACGCGCGCCCCCTCCCAGGCGGGAGACCACAGGTTCGGATCCACATTGGCGCAGGAGTTGCCGGCCTTCAAAGCCTTCATGGCACCTTCGCCAGACAGCTGGGTTTGAATGGACTCAAGCGCCCGAACAGCCAGAGCCACCGTGTCAGCCGGCGGTATGGGCTTGGCCAGGGATTGGGCGGTAGCGGCGGTCAACTGGGAGGCTCTGTTCACTTGTTTGGACTCTTGAAATGGTGTACAGTGTATCAGATTCACGGCGTCACTCAACGTGTTTTCGTGATTCGGCTGGCGCTGCCGAAGTCGATCCATCTTCTTTTTCTGGTCACGAGAAACATCATGCAGCGCCAAGTCCTGTTCTCCCGTTCGCCCACCATGCCAGGAGCATACGGAGCCGACTCCCAGTCTCCTCTCGGGGCCCCTCCGCCAGCTGAGAGCCAACCGACTCCACGCCAGCCCGCCTCAACTGCGCGCAGCGCATCTTCCAACGCCCAGTCGGATGGCGCAGGTTCTGTCGCTCCGGCGCCTCAAGTGACGCTGATGCAGCGTATCAAGGATCGTCTCCCCCTGCTTGACTACATAAAGCGCTTCAGGGAGATGAAGGCGTCGCCTAAATCTAAGGACGAGTATTTCGGGAAGTGCATTTCCCCAGCGCACGAGGACGACAAGCCGTCGTTCTACGTGAACACCGCCAAGCAAATCTACAGCTGCCACGGTTGCGGCATCAGCGGCAATGTCTGTGGTGCTTACGCAATCATCAACGGCATGGAAGATGATGACGCCAAGTTCGCGCTGGGCCGTGAGCTGGGCGTGTTCAACGAACGGCGCCTCGATGACGCCGAGTCCATGTTGAGCCGCGCCGCGGGCAAGTTCGCCTGGCAGTTGGCCCGCAGGGATGATGCGATGGCCTATCTGGCCACTCGCGGGATCAATGAGGAAACGATCAAGCGATTTGGGATCGGCTTCTGCTGGGGGCGTGAGTTCCAGAACCTCGACCAGGCTCAGACCCGAATGGCCATTGCAACCGGCCTAGCCAGGGAGCCCAGCAAGGACGATCCCACTAAGCCGGTACGTTCCTTCATGGCTGGCCGGATTACCTTCCCGGTCAAAGACCGAAGTGGCCGCGTTGTAGGCTTTGCTGGCCGCCTGGTGCCGGGCGGCTTCAACACCCACGGCCCGAAGTACATGAACTCCCCGGAGACTCAGTGGTTCCATAAGTCGGAGTTGCTGTTCGGGGCGCACGAGGCCTATGCAGGCATCTCGCGCTGCGGGTATGCGGTCGTCGTCGAGGGCTACATGGACGTTGCGATGTTGCACCAGTTCGGTGTCGACAATGCCGTCGCCGTCATGGGTGCCTCGGCAAACGAGACCACATTCCAGAATCTCTGGGCAATGACTCGTCGAGTGGTCTTCTGCCTGGATGGTGACAGTGCCGGCGACGCTGGCGCGCTTCGCTCGGTACTCGCCGCGGCCCCGTCGATGCCGGACGGCTGCGAGATCGCGATTGCCCGACTCCCGACCGGCATGGATCCGGATGAGTATGTGCTGGCGCACGGTGAAGAGGCTTTCCGGACGCTCTGCGAGCATGCGACTCCGCTCTCCAGGTTCCTGATGGAGTCGAACCTGAATGGACACGATCTCAGCTATCCAGAAGGCCGGGCTCGATTCCTGGCAGAGGCTCAGAAGTTGGCTGCAAACTTTGTTGTGGCTCCACTGATCCAAGAGCAAATCGTAGCCGAAGCACGTGCCATCAACGCAGCATCGCTCGTCGACGCTGCGCTCAATGTCACCGGCCTGGGCGAGGGTGTCTCAGCAAGGGAATTGAAGGATGCGATTGCGCTCATGCAGCGCAGACTCCTCAAACTCGAAGCCGAGGCTTCGGGCGCACCGGCTCGGCCTGGGGCTGCAGCTGCCACCCCTGCCGCGGCTCCCGCGCCGCGCGAGCAAGTCGCTGAGCCTGAGCCGGTCCAGGCCCAGGAGCCCGCAGCAGCACAGACTCCTGCAGCTCCGGTTGCCGCTCGCCGCGTGACATCGCGCTACCGGATTTGATGCGCCTGGCATGACGCAGGCAAACGCCCTGATGGAGCAGTTGCACAAAACGCGTCGCGGTGGCCCTTTTCTCAATTTTGGGCGGAGGCTAGTGGACTGTGGCCCGAACTTGCTAGACATCGAAATGCGTTGACATTGCATCCCTGAAACTAGTCGAGGCCAGATGCTTGCAACCGCCTATGTCAACTGCCTCCTGGTCCACTGCGCGAGCATCGCAAGCAGTTGCAAGTTCGTCGAGTTGAACATTCCCGGTGGGAGTCCAAGGCGCCTGCTGCGCCTTGCCACTCAGCATGATGTATGGATGGGAGCTCTCATCGCGATCAACCATGGCGCGCATTGGTAGATACAGCCCACTAAGTTCCAGCTGTGGAATGTGCTGCCGCAAGGCATGTGCGATGCGCAAGCCTTCACGATCCAAATCACCCCAAAAATAGGTCCGCTGGTGGGAAAACAACTCTGCCAAATCGTGCCCACTGCCAGTTCGGCTCAGTATTTCGCAGCCCCGGCTTCGTACGCTTTCCAGTAGAGCTAGACCAGCGCTGCTGTCAGACATCATGTTCAGGCCGTAGCCGTAGGCCGCGATCAAAGCGATGCTCGAGTCCACGCCTGCCTTGACCGCAAGCTCGAAGCTGGTCGTGTTCTCAATGAACAGCACTGCGGTTGGCTGCGCTGGACCCGCCACGACCAGGTAGCGAGGGGTCGACGGGAGTCGGTCAATACCCAATAGCCTCTGGGTTGCCAGCGGCAAGCGGCTCAGCACCTTGGATGAGCCCAGGATGTGCCGCGCGCTCACGCTGAATCCGAAGTCATCTTCCAACGAAGCTGCTGCGCCTCGGATTCGAATCAGTCCCTGGATGACACGCTGCATGTCGATGGCCTCCAGGCCATCGAAGATCGCATGGGAAACCGCCAAAGCGTCGGCGAGTTGAGCGTCGTCGGTCACTGCCACCAGAGCTTCGCGCCAAGCCTTCTCAGTAGCCGACACATCGGCAGCGACGGGGACGACGGTCAGGTATCCCGCGTACGGAAGCCCCATCGTGTCGGGCTTGTAGGAGATCAGTTCGCTCACCCGCAACTGTCGGAGTGCGTCGTAGACGGAAACCAGGTCTGTTCGGAGCGCCTGGGCCGCGCGAGAGGCCACGTCCGCCGCAAGGAGTTTGCGCCCCTTGGGACCCGAGGCACGACGCAACCACGCGAGCAAAGGGCTGCCGATTTCATCCATCGAGCGCTCCATTGCTGTTTGGTTGGCGCTTGTGCATGAATGTGGCGAGCCCCATTGAACCCTCCGGCCGCCCGTCTTCGAACCGGATGTAGCTGCGTCGGCCTTCCGTATCGCGGTTGCCAACGCGCCGGCCGACGACATATGTCGGGAAGATCTTTGAGTTGTTTCGGTACTCTGGGTTGTGGATGAGCCCGATCAGCTGGAGGCTGCTGTCGGCCTGACCCAGCCCCATGAACGCCTCGTCGATGAGACGACGGTCGGTCAGATTGCTGAAGAGCCCGTCGAAGAACAGGACGCGTTGCGACCTGCTGCGCAGCCTTTTCTTGGAGCCGCCACCCAGGTGCCGGAGCACGGCACATTCCAGGTGGTACTCGGATTCGCGAATGAGCCACAGCATCTGCAGCGCCGACTTCTGTCCCTCCGACATGCCAGGCTGTACTGGCCGCTCCTTGCCTTCCCACATGCCGACATGGATGAACTCGACAGAAGGATTGACGAAGATTCTCTCGATCAGCGCACGGCGGATGTCAGTCCGGACGTTGCTTTCGCCGACGCCACGGGTCAGCTTCTGTCGATCCTTGGCCTCGCGCTTGCGGCCCTCGATGTGATCGCGCAGATCCTCCATCAGCTGCTTGATGCTCTCCGTCGAAATGACCTCTGCCTTGATCGTGAAACGGGCTTTGGGGTTGCGCGCCATCACGGCATTCATCGTCACCAGGTTACCCTTGCAGCTCTCGACGAGCCGCGTCAGCGTCTCGATGCTTGCTGACTCGATCACTTGGGTCGACTGCTGAAGCTGCTCGAGCTCGGCCTTCTCTGCCTTGAGCTGATCGTGCAGACGCTCACTGATCTTGGCCAGGTCCGAGAGCTCCGCAGACGTGTTGGCGGACTGGATCGCCTCGATCTCGCCTTCGGAGAAGCCACCGCTGGTCGACGCACGCGCTTTAGTGCAAAACTCGCCGCGGACCCGCTCAAAGTCTGACCTGGCGCGGTTGGCGTACTTGCGCGCGTCCCCGACCTCCTTGCCGGTACGAGCGATGTCCATGGCTTCGACCTCGCCGCGAACCACGCTGATGGAGGCGCGGTCGAACCGACCCTGTTCAGGTCGCCAGTCCCGCAACTGCCACCGCAGCGATTCCGTAGCATCGTAGGCCTCATGGGCTTCAGCGGGTGAGTAGCCGATTTCGCGGCTTCTCAGATCCTCTTCGAACGGCGCCGCAGCATTCCTGCGGCTGCGCATGAAGAAGGCAAGTTCGTGCATGGCGTCTGCAGCCAGCTGCGTTTCCGCGATTTCGCCTTCCAGGGTTTCTACTTCTCCATTGAGCTTGATCGCCTTAGCCGCCGCGTCGGCTCGGCGCGCCCTGGCCTCACCGATCTGACGCTGCAGGGTCGCCTCATCCTGCCCCTGGTGCAGCTTGAAGTCATGCGCGCGCTGATAGTTGATCTTCTTCAGCGGGTCGAGTGCATCGCGGAGCTCCTCGAGTCCAGCGAGGACCTGGGCCTGGGTTTCCATGAAGGCCGCATGGCCATCTGCTTCGAACTTCTGCGCCCGCACCAGGCCATCCAGCGTGGTCTGGAACGTCGACATGAACGCGAGTTCACGAGCACTGGCTGCAGCGAAATCGGACTGGCATTTCGCCAATCTGGTTGCGCGCGCAGGCATCTCGGCGTCAATCGCCCCGACCTGCTGTTCAAGCGACAACCGCTTGTCGCTCAGCGCTCGGAACATCTCATCTCCACCCGCCAGCACGAACCGGCGCGCGCCATCGTGCGCGACGATCGCCTCCCTCGTGACCAGGGGAGCGATTTCTGCCACCCGTTCCTCCAGCTTGACGAGCTGCTCTGTGAGTTCTTCGATGTCCTGAGTCACCGCGGCCAACGCTTCATCGGCGCCGGCCTGGACGAATTTGCTGGCATCCTGGAGCAGCGTCAGCGCTTCGGTGGACACAAGACGCTTGGCTGCCTCAAGCGCCGCCTCCAAAGTCGCCAGTTCGGTTCTGGCTGCAGCAGCCTTGGCGACCGAGCCACGCTTCTGGGCGTCTTGGGCGCGTACGGCCTGACGATAGGCGTCGGTGTGCGGGGTGAGTGACTCCGCCGCTGCCATGGCGGTTTGTCGGTGCCCCTCATGCTCCTGCCTCTTCTGCGCAAGCGCCAAGCGTTCCTCGGCCAACGCCTCCGGATCGACGATGGCGCGCATTCGCCGGGACTTGGCGCCCGCAAAGAATCCCAGGGAGGCGGAAGTCGCGGTGTGGTGACCCGGCCCTTGCTTGAGCCGCTCGATCAGCGGATCAAGCAGCAGCACCGGCACGTCATGATCGCCGCGATGCAGGATCGAGAGGGCCGCTTCCGCCTGGTCCATGTCGACGGCCACGGGCGCATCCAGCAACGGCCCCAGCGCGGCCAGCAGCGGCAACGCATCATCCTTCGGCAGGTTGAGACCGCGGATCACATCCAGGACACGGCCGACGCGAATGCTCGCCGCCTCAAGAGCACCATGGGCTGAGGCGTAGTCCGCATTGCCGACCTGGTCGAGGTCGTCGAGCGCCGCCAGTTCGAGGTCCAGTTTTGCGACCAACGCGCGAGCCTGCCGCGCCCGCTCCAGTGCGTCGGCGTGAGCCGTGTCCGTGTCCCGCAGCCAGACGCCGGGATCCTGTCCCGTTCGCTCCAGGTGTTCCTCCAGGCTCTCCGCCAAGGGCTGGTGCTGGGCGTATTCCGCCTGAGCGGCGCTCTGCGCTTCCAACAGGGTTTCATGGTGTCGCTGCGGCGATACGGTCAGGGGGTCGACATCGCCGAAGAGCCGCTTGAAGTCGCGCGTGGCGCCTGCAAGGCGCTGCATCGTCTCCTGTGACTGCACCTTCGTGCGGCGCAACCCCTCCCACTGCTGGCGCTTCAGGCCCAGCTGCCGGTGTTCATCCACCGGGGGAGCAACCTTCTGCGGATCCACTTTGCCGAAGATGCCGACAAACGCTTCAAACGCCTCGCGGTGCTCCGACAGCGTGCTGAGCTGCGCTACTGTGCTGGCGATGTCGCGACGCAAGTCGGCAGCAGCCTTTGCGCCGTCGTCGCATGCGGCCTGCGCGGTCCGCAAATCGGTCGACCGGTCCGCCTTGGAGGTTTCGACCCTGGTGCGTTCGGCTTGCAGTTCCTCGATGCGATCTTCGATGCCGATCAGGCCCAAGTCATTACGAACCTTGTTGAGTTCTGCCCACCCGCCGGACAGTTCACCGACCCGCCTGATGTGCTGGTTGACCGCATCGGTGCGCACCTTCGTCTGCATTTCCAGCCAAGCCGGGACAAGAGCCGGAGCATCGTGGAATTCCTGTGGCAGCAGGTGAAATTGCGCGCAGAACTCCTGGTACGCCCCCTGGTTCTCGCGCCATTCGGTGACCTGACGCTCTAGACGTTCCTTGTCGTCGTCTGCGGCGCGTCCGGCGCGCTCCGCGTCCGCGATGCCCTCCTTCAGAGTCGCCTTGCTGCGGGTCAAGCGCCGCACCTCATGGCGAAAGATGTTCGTGTCCAGCGTGGTCCGGGCGAACTCAAACGCTTCGTCCAAAACAGCGAGCAGATCGGATGCGGCTTCCGGACGGTGCGATGCGAGCTCGCGCGCCGACACCAGATCGTAGTACCGAAGCGCCTTGCGCTGGCCCCCGCGGCCCCCAGATTCTTTGATATCGCAATATAAATCAATGACTTGCGAGCTTGCCACCCGATGGGGAATCGCTGATTGAGCGGTCGATGCACGGCCGGCGATCTCATTCAGCCGACCCGTGTTCAAGCCCAGAAGCGCCGCTAGGCCGGAGCTTTCGATGAGGACGCTGCCGTCCTTGTCCAACACCATGGCCTTCAAACACTCCTTGACTTTGGCGCTCAGCGAGAACTCTCCCAGTTCGTTGGGTACGCCTGGCACCCTGGAATCCTTCATGTCGACAAAGCGTTTCAGGAAGGCTGCATCGACGGCCAGGGTCTGTAGCTGAGTCTGATAGGCGCCCGAGGCGTCCTCGATCTTGCCGGCGGCATCCAGAACCGGCCGCAGTTCGGCCTCCAGCGCCTCGCGGCCCTTGAGATAGGCCTCCTTGGATTCCACCTGCAGCTTGGCGTCGATGAAGCTGCTCATCGACCTCATGATGGTGTCTTCGACATTGCGCTCGTCCTCTTCGGCTGAATCTCCCATGACGTTCATCAGGAGTTGGGGCGCGACGACCTGGCGAAAGTAAGCCTCGTCGAATCGCTCCCCCGGTCCGGGCGTGACCTTGGAGAAAGCTGCAGACGCATCGCCAGCACCTTCGCGATGGAACATGACGTTCTGCCTGACGACATCTGGGCTCATGAACATCCCGACCACCTTGCTCCACTCGCCAGCGGTGCTCCCGATATTCCATTGACCTCGGATGTTCTTGACTGCGGCTTTCAAAGCGGACAAGGTGGTGAACTCGATGGCGGTGCCGTCCATCCGGCAGGCCGGAACGTCCTCCAGCGCGCCGGAATAGCGGTAGAAGAGTGGGCTGTCGTCATCGCGGTTGGCACAGACCCCGATCACGAAAGTTTCGGCCGGCGAGTTTTCCGGGTCTGGCGTCATCAGGTCCCGCTGGGTCAGGTCTTGATCCTGGAGGATCGCGAACTCGATTCGAATGTGTGTGGGCACCATGCCAGCCGGTGAGCACCGTTCGAGAAAGCGAGGCTTCAGCACGCGATCCTGGCTCAGCAGGTAAAGGACCGCGTTGGTCAGCGACGTCTTGCCTCCGCCGTTGGGAACTTGCACCGCAGTAGACGCACCACAAAGGTTTATGACGTTGGCTGGCCATAGCGGGCGCCAGTTCGCAACACCCATGCTGGGCACCCAGCCTTCGCAGAGGTAATTGACGATCTCGATTCGGTTGATGAGTGCCATGGTTTTTCAGCTTTCGGAGGAATCGGAGGGGCGAACCAGCAACTCACGACCTGCCTCAAGGGGGGCAGTGGCTTGGATCCAGGGTTCAAGACCCTGGAGATGGTTGTTCTTCATCTCCAGCGCACCGAGCAGTGACTGGCGGTAGCGGTCCGCACCGAGGTCATCGACTTGCACGCCGTCCACCATCAGCTCGATGAACCGCCCTGCGTACTTGTCCACCTGGGTGCCGCTCTCCGAGATCAAGCAGTTGTAGACCGCGTCACCCTCCAGCGCGTCATGCCCAATTTTTCGGACCAAGTCGTTGATGTACTCATGCATGGCCTGCACGAGGTCGGCGCGCGTAAAGGTCGTCTCCACATAGCGCGTCACTTCTGTGGCGACGCGGTTGCGATGGGTGTAGAAAAGGGCCAGCAGCACGAACCAGAGCTGGGTGAACCAGATGCGCCGCGTTGTGATGGTCTCGTTCTTGAGCTGCATGCGTTCGTCGATCCATCGCTCGCTGAACAACGCGCTCACCTGGTCCAAGCGCCGCGGCAACAGAAAGACCTTGCCTCCATGAGCCAATCCCTGCGTCTGGAAGTCGTCCAGCGCCACTAGGTCGAAACCGAAACCCTGCAGTAGGCCTTCGAGTTCGGTGCGTGCCTCAAGGTCGGCGTCGTTCAGCAGTCGAGCCAGTTCGCGCTCGTCCGCGCGTCCTTTCCCTCGGGGGATCGTCTCCATCCGGCGATGCTGAAGCAGGAAAGCCTGGACGCGGCCCATCTCGATTCGGTTCATGCTGATTCCCCCCTTTCGCCCCTGGTCAACTCCAGGTCGGAATAGATCAACTCGCCAAGCAGGCCGTCGGACCGGGTCACCACCTCGTGCGGAATCCGAAGTTCAATGGGCTCGTCCTCGCTCAATGCCCAGGGAGCTACATAGACACCAAGCAGTTCTGCCAGCTCGAGCCTGCCATCCAGGACGCACCACCCACGTTCCAGCGCTTCAGACAGCGGCAGCGGCCCGGACGCAAGGCGAGACCGGATCACGTCCCCGTACTCGCCAAGAAATCTCAAACGGGTATCAACGACGTCTGTTGCTCCCAAATCAGTCTCGAAGCGCGGCGCCATCTCTTCCCTGGTCAACGAAATCCGCACTCTGCCTCGGACATCTGCCGGCGATGGAAAGATCCCATTGAGACGAAGCGGACCGAACCGGCGAAACAGCGACTCGATCTGGCGATCCGACGGCGGGCGCTTGACCAGGTTCAATGCCACTTCAAGGAAATCGGTGGCACTGACCGCTGACGTGCGGCGCTTGGCAGCGATCTTCGTCAGCTCCGCCAGGTCGCGCCCGAACGATTCCAGCGCTTGGTAGACGCGTAGAACTTGGTGCTCAAGGTCGTACACGTCCACGACCAACGTGTCGTCAAGTTCGTCGTTGTCAGGTGCACGCCAGGACTTCAGTCGCGCCTCAGCCTGACGAAGGAGTTCGGACGTCTTCTCGATGACATCGCGAAATCGCGGCATCTTGACCCTGAACACCTCCGAGTCCCGGTCCACCTGGCCTCGCTCAATCTCCTGCCGCAGCTCTACGCTGGCGAACCGAATCGTGTCCAAGAGGCCATCGGAGAAGGAGGGCACCACATCAAAATCGCCGGACTCAATGGCGCGCAAAAGCTTGAGGGCATCACCTTCCGCATAGGCGAAGTCGCTGATGTTGGAAGAGACGCTGATCGCATCCCGGCCTGTGGACGTCAGCCGGTAGTCATCGGCGTAGTGCGTCCGCTCTACCAAGTTCGTCTGCTTGTCGCTAACAAGGTCTGACCGCTCGTCGGATCTATCGATTGCCCACAGCTCCGTCGGCCGCGAGAGCACATTGAGGACGTAGCGGAGATCCTCGGGATCGACCTGAGGCGCGACTTCCCCGACAGCGATCAACAGCGCGTCGAACCCAATGAATTCGTTGCCGGACTCATGTGCAAACCCTCGGAGCGCGTCGAGCACGAGGGCTGCGAGATCAAGATATCGCCCATCGCGCAAACCTGCGCGCTCCTCTTGCACGTAAACAGGCGCGTTTCCCGGCTCTCGCTGGGCGTCGTGAAGGTCAAGCAGTCGTGCGCTCAACCTCAACAGCGGCATGCAGTCCATTGTGCAGTTAGTCTGAAATTTTTTACAGTTAGCCGCAACGATAACATATCCATCAGGATAAGTATTGCAATCTGCTCATTGAAGGCGAGCGTGCCCCCTGTATACTTCAACAGTTATCCTCAGTGAATAATCACACCGTGCCCACCTCTAGCGCCAAACCTTCCCCGGGAAGTAGCCAAGAAGATGCCTCGCAGCGCATCAGGGACATGGACGTCCTTGTGCGCTGGGAAGGTGAGCTCTCAAACGCGCGAATCCGAGAGGTTTTCGGTGTTCAGGCGGTCCAGTCGAGCCGGCTGCTCGCCGCCTACATTGCAGAGCGCGGCGCAGTGGTCACTCGCTCAAGCCCGCGTGCGCCCGTAAAGCCATCGACGCGATTCGACAAAGACGTGCCTGCGACATCGGCCGATGACTATCTTCGGCTGCTCTCTGGTGCGGCCAGCAGTCTGGCCTGTTCAGACTTGGTGATTGATGCCAGGCCGGCCCTGTTGAGCGAGGACCCCCTGCTCTTTGCAGCCCTGGTTAATGCAATCCGATCAAACACAGGTCTGCGTATTGCCTATGGCTCTATGAATCACCCAGACGGAGTGGAAAGAACCATCTTTCCTCATGGTCTCGTGCGCGCGCCACGACGCTGGCATGTACGGGCATGGTGTGAACTGCGAAAGGACTTCCGGGACTTCGCTCTGGGGCGTGTGCTTTCGTTCCAGCCACTAAGCGCCCCCGCCCCAAAGCTTCGGAGGCACGACACCGACTGGAATAGGTATGTCACTCTGAAGGTTGTGGCTCACCCTGCGCTCGGGGAGGGGAATCAACGCCTACTTCGTCGGGAATATTTCGGGGGTAAGGCTTCGATGGCTTTGCGAGTGAGGAAAGCGCTGGCTAGCTACGTCGTTCAAGATCTGAGGCTTGCAACGGATGTCGCGCGCGATCAGCCTCCGCAGTTCCAGCTGTATCTAGAAAACGCACAGAGCCTTGGTGACCTGTTCGGCGTCTGACTGAGCCCCTCTTAGACGCCTCCTGGGCCTCCTCACGTCGCCAAGCGATCACCGTTCATTCCAGGACCCCTTCGAGGGCTGCTTCATCCACGATAGCTTCTGATGTGAAGAGGCCAGTTCTCTCGACGCTTTCTCGGGCCAGGTCGACGTCGGCCGCAAAGAGAACCACAGCAAGATCACGCGTGGCTCTGGAACAGCACACATAGAAAAGCCGCCTCGTGCGATCAACAACGCTATCGGTGCCGCTCGCGATGTTCTCGTTGTCCGTGTCCGACAGCGCGACCATGCCGAGGTACTTCTCGTACGAGAACTGCCGTTGCCCGCGACCCTCGTCGTCATCGATGAGGACGAGCACCCTCTCAAACTCTGCACCTTTCACGCCTTGCTGTGTGGCAAACGGCGACAAATCTTCAAGGTAGTGGCGATAACCATCCAACTCACTGACCCTGCATCCAAGTAGCGCCAACACAGAAGGCACTTCAGGATCATCATCGGCAGCGAGCAAATCTGGATCTGCATCGAGATACTTGGTCCAGGCCTCGTCGAGCACCAGTAGACCGCCATCCAATGCACTCGTGAGCGCTTCCCGAAGCGTGGAGTTGCTGGACTGCATCAACCGCGCCAATTCGTCGGTCGACGCCCTTAGCCTCGTCAAAACATCGGGGGCGGTGTTGCCGATCAGGCTTGAAGAACTTAGCAGCGGGCACTCGGCGCGCAGAAGCGTCATCACATCGAAGCTCCGATCCTCGAGCACAGCCATTGTCAACGGCAACAGGAAAGTCAAGAACGGCCGAAGCGGCCAGGCGGTGCCGTCCTTCAGGCCTTCCTTGATGCTTGAAGGAGCCTCGTCGTTCAGCGCGGCATACAGATTGGGAAAACCCAATCTCGTCGCGGCCATACGGTGCACGACTACCAATACTCGGACATCGGCTTCGCGATCGCCGCTCACCCATCGCTCGTCCTTGTTGACCCGGCGAAGCCATTCACGGACTTTCTCCAGCTTCGCCGAGCGGTTCGCGTCGGCCGCGAGTAAGAAGATCCTCGCCGAGCCCTCAACCTGGACCGATTTTCCGTCGATCATTTCTGTTCGGCCGCGTGTTTGAACCAGGCCGTCGCCTGGCTGGCGAACGGCATTCACGAGGCGCAGCACATGCTTCGGACACCGAAAATTCTCTGGCTTGGTGATCTGTCGCCAGCCCGCAGGCGCATCAATGGCACCGGCGCCGTCCATGTAGATCTTCTGCATGGGATCACCGAAGAAGCCAAGACAGAACTCGACCGGGGTCGTCTCGGCAATTCGACGAAAGGCTGCAACGATATCGGGCCGCGTGTCCTGACTCTCATCGACAAACAGAACCGGATATCGGCTTGCAATGACATCGCGCAGCAGTTGACTTTGCTCGATCAGGTCGACAGCTGCCGCAATGACGTCCGTATGACCAAGGACGCCGCGCGCGAAATCGCTGCCGGCTCCGTACGAGAAGTGCGTTCGTTGTCCCACGGCCTCCATGTGACGTCGATAGCGGGCAATGTCACCGACCAAGCGCTCGCGCGTCGCGGCGCGCGTCCTTGGTTTGTCATGGTGTTCCTGAGCCTCGGCGATCTTTTCGTGAATCCGCTTGATGACCCATGTCTTCAGGTTGACCTGGAATGGCCGCACTACGGTCCACAAGAAGCTGTGAATCGTTGAAACGTGGAAGAGCAGATCGTTCCCTACGTCGCCCCATATTTCCTTGACCGCCACGTCCGTGTATGTGATGCAGGCAATTCGCTGGCCTCGTGTCTTGAGCTCATCGCGCCGCGTCTGTCCGAGATGGGCAAGGGCCTTCACGAGCGACGTTGTCTTCCCGGACCCGGCACCGGCGACCATTACAAAACTGCGCGGAGGCCGCTCGTCCAAGCAAGCACGCAGGTCCAAATCCGCCTGTGTATCAGGCTGTCCGACGCGCCGAGTCATGGTGCGACATCCGCGTTACCGGCTAGGGGCTCCGCCGGGGGGCTAGACGGTGCCACTCGATCCTCCAGCCACTGCAGGCCATCGGCGATGTAGCTCGGTACAGTCCAGGCTGTCGGGTCCTGGGCCAGCAGTGCGAGTGCGAAGTCAGTCTTGTGGAAACTCGGATTCTTGACCTTGCGATACAAGCTCTGTGAGAGTTCGCCAAGGCTCAGCTTGTTGCAGCCTTTGATCCGCAAGCCCAGGTCCTGACGGGCAGCGTCCTGGCACCACGACAAATTTTGCAGAGCGAAGGCCTCTTCCAAGGTCCTTCCCGTTCTCATCTCCGTCGCGCCGCGCCAAGTTACCTCAACAGGCATCTGATACGCGACGCGCACAAGCGCGTCTTCAGCTACAACCCGAGGTTGAATGCGCTGGTCGGCTGTCGCTGCGAGAAGGTCGGCGATAGTGCTGCACCCAGGAAGCCACTTGACCAGCGTTTGATTCGAGGTGAGTGCCCCGGCCTCGTGGACCATACACGCTTTGCGTCCACGACGACTTGCGTCAGCCTCTTCCGCTTCCTCGTCGGCATCGGGATCAGCGTCGGCATGATCTTCGTCGACTGTCCCGGCCCCTTCTGCCGCCATTGTGCCGGCGGCAGGAGGCAAGACACTGTCGATGTCGGTCACGATCAGAGCGGTCAGGCCCAGGAAGTCGACGAGGCCTTTGAATCGGTGACCGAAGGCGCCGCCGATCTCAAGGATGCTGAGGTAAGTTGACTGCAGCCGTGGCGCCGACTTGGCGATCATCTGCTGCATCAAGAGACGTTCGACATTGCCCTCCACCAAGACAGCCGCGTCAGCAAAAAACAGATCGCAATGCGTGAGTCTGAGATAACGCTCCAGGAAGTCCCTCGTTCGGTCTGCAGGGTCGTTCGGGTCATTGGCCTTCTCATAGAAGGCTGCCATGCTGAGAACCTGGGACCGCTGCACGCCGGAGTCTGTCGTGCGGCGGAAATATCGGATGGGCCGAAATCCGCGCTCGAAGAGCACATGCGGTGAATGGGTCGAGATGACGAGCTGGCTGGTGCAGTACGGCGCGTCTTCTTCGGGCACCGCAAGGATGTCGAGCACCTTCCGTACGAAGACCTGCTGCAGCTGCGCATGCAGATGAGCTTCAGGCTCTTCAATGAAGATCAAGTGCAAAGGCGGCCGGTTTTCGTCGATGTCCAACCACCTCGAATGGGCGTCGAGCAATTCGACAACCATGTAGATCAGATTCTTGAACCCCAGGCCGTTGTACCTATCCGGCAGCGTAGCCGAGGTATCGGAGCCGATAGCTCCCACCGCGTAGTGAACCCGGGCTCCTTCATGGCTGCTGAGGATCGTCGCAGGATTCAGTGCAGTCTTGATCAGCAGCCGAGGGTTGTTGATACCTGGATAGCCAAGCTCGGCCAACCGTTCAAGTGTTGGGCCGAAGACGCGCTCCAAATGGTCGTTCAGCAAGGCCTCGGATTGCGACAGCGCTCGCTGTGCGTCGTAGTCCTCGCCCCGCTTTTCCAGGTTTCTCTCGTAGAACCGACTCAAGCAACGAGACAAATCTTCGGATCGCGCGCCGCCATTCGAATCTGACAAGTGGCGCTGTGCGTGAAGGAAATCGACCTTTACCAGACTGGCTATCACGTCCCTACCGCTTCGGCCCTTGTCGGGCATCATTCGCAGCGGCGTGTAGCCTTCAGCCGCTCGCATATTCATGTCGAACTGCGCGCTGTCGAGAACGTAATAGCGCAGTTCAAAATCACGCCGAAAGCGATCGCCAATGGCATCGGCAAGGTAGTCACAGAGTGTGCGTGGCTGAGGGTCGTACGCGGTATCTCGCTGCACCGGCTGTTCGCTCATGCCTGGTGCTTGAGGCTGCTCAGCCTGCTGGGGCTGCGCAAGCCGGGCCCGGGCGCGCGCCTCTTGAAAGCTGGCTCGCAGTGCAGGTGCGTCCGATGCAGCAAGTTCCACACGAATTCCAACTCGGCCGCCTTGCCATTCCAAGCTCGGCAGCAGGTCCACCACCCGGTGCAGGTCTGCAGGCTGGACGCTGAACCAGATATCGATCGAAATCGTTGGCAGTGCAGCGCCTTCAACGCCCTCGCCGAACGCGTTGATTGCATCCCAGCATTCAGAGCTGAAGTCGTGGAGTGAAAACCGATCTTTCGATGCGACAGTGAACAGTTGCAACGCGTGAGCAGCCGAAGTCTTGCCGCTGTTGTTGGCTCCGACGAAGATCGAAATGTCGGACGCTAGGTCAATACGCGCGTCCTGAAGGCGCCGGAAGTTGCGAACCCAAACGGTCTCAATGTGCATAGTCCTCCCTATGTTCTTGCGAACATGGTACGGGAGTGGCCTGCAACTGTGTAGGTAGCTACAGATCAGCCAGCGATTGCCAAGCGGGATTGTCGAACTGGATGAGCCCAAGCTGCGTCAGCCGGGCCTCGATATAGTCCATTCGGTCCTGACCCCAGCTCTTGCGCGCCACCTCGTGCCAGAACACGTGCACGTTCAGCCGCATGCTGGGGGACACCTGGACCCAGTGGGGGCATGCGCGGTCGACAAAAGTAAAGAGCTCGGGATAGTTGAGCTGAGTTTCCGGCGCGTCCGCGACCTCAGGTTGCAAGATCCCATAAGTCGTCAACGCCCATTCGCGAAGTTCAGCCGAACCAACTGCGGTCGACAGCTGGACCAACAAGACGGCAGCCACCAGAGCATCAAAACTGCTCAAAGCCGCAAGTCGGTCCAAGTGTTGGATCGTCATGGCAGCGAGGCGCTTGCGCTGGAGAGAGCCGGGGTCATCCTTGAAGAGCAGATCCACCACCTCAGGCTGTAGCGAAAGCAGCGCCGCTTCGATCTGGTGAGACTCCATCGGCTCCCTCTTGAGCACCCGCCACAGCGGACTGTGAAACCACCGGGCGGTTCCCGGAAATACCGCTTCCGCTCGCTCCACTGCATCGACTCGACCTGGCCGGGCTTCAGGAACCTTGCGTCCGCGCTCGTAGCCATCCCATTTGCGCGGTCGCCAGACAGTGGCGCCGGCGCCGTCTCCCGGCCGACCTTCCAAAGCCGCTTCGATGGCATAGGCCGATGGCAAACCCGAAGCTAGCTTCAGCGCTCGGAACCAGATCTGAGTGCGCAACACATCGACGGGATGGCGGGAAGGTCGCCCCGGCCGGGGCGGAAGAACGGTAGCCATGCTCGTGTACTGAAACTCCCAATATCGGTTCGGGTGGAAGCTCCACGCATTCTGGCGAACACTGCGTGACGACCGAACTTGGCAAAGCCATGCAACGCTTACCAGCCCACTCCCAGGACGATACCTACGCCAAGCTGTGCCAGGCGCTACTGGACGAACTGGAGCGTCGACATGGACCTGTGCTCGGTGGCTCAGATTTGGCATCCGCACTCGGTCATCGCAGCGCCGCGTCACTGCGACAAGCGCGCCGGCGCGGGCAGGTTGTCGTGCCGCTTTTCACCATGCCAAATCGGCGCGGCCAATTCGCGTTGACCCGTGAGGTGGCGCAGTGGCTGGCCCGCGCGCGGCTGGGGCTACACGACGAACGATCCGAACAAAAAGGAGGCCAGCCATGACCACGTAGCTGGACAACAGACGACGGGGCCAGAAAAGCACAGGGCCCGACTCCCTGGCAGGGGAAATTCGGGCCCTTCGGTGTGCACAAGCGGGTGCTTGCACGCCAAGTATGTGCCGATGAGCCATTGAGGTCAAGACGACACCGAGGTTGCCTCGGTGTCTTGACCTTGCTCGCCATCTCGCCTCACAGGTGCCGGCTGGTAGCCGGCGGTTGCCGGAGGGCGCTGTACTTGTGCGGCGCAGCTGCGGTGCCTTTCTGGCGAGCGTCCGATGGCGCGGCACTTCACACAGGCGGCCAAGTTCAGGGATTTCAACCTGTCGGCTGTCACCAGCGAGCACGAGGCCTTCCTCATCCTCACGGAATTCGCGTTTGGGCATCGCGAGATCTTCGCCTGCCCGCACTGCGGCGTGATCGGCAAGCACTACCTGAGAAAGACCCGAAAGCAGTTCCGATGCCGAGACTGCGACGCGTACTTCAGCCCAACGTCGAACACCGCGTTTCACAAACGCAAGATCCCGTGCATGAAGCTTCTGCAGGCCATCGTCATGTACGTCACAGGCTCCAACGGAGAGGCCGCTGGGCGTGCAGCAGCAGTGCTGGGCGTGGACCCCAAGACGGCCTGGTTGCTGTTCTCGAAGATCCGCGAGGCCTTCGTTTTCACCTGGGATACACGTCCGATGGAAGGCGTGGTGCAGGCCGACGGCGGTCATTTCTGCGGCAAACCTCACCGAGCAAATCGGCGGAAGAAGCTGGATTCCGTCGCCGTGAATGCCCGGCTACGAAGCCGCAAGGCAGCCATCGACCCGACGATTAAGCGTGCGCATATGGAGAGCTGGAACAAGGAGAAGCTCAAGAAGCGCCGAGTAGTGCTGGCGATACGTCAGGTCTCGGTGGAACCAGGCTCTGGTGCCGTCCGCAGCACCGTAGCCATCTTGAAGCAGGAGGTTGCCGCGTCGGTCTTCCCTGCGGTGAAGGCAGCGGTCAAGCCGGGCAGCAGAATCATGACCGACTCTGGAACCGCGTTTTCTCCGCTGATCGCCGAGTTCGATCTGGAGATGGTGAACCACACGAGGGAGTACTCGACGCTCGATGGGGTCAACAACAATCAGGCCGAGTCGTTCATGTCCCGCCTGCGTCGCGGCGAGTACGGTGTCTTTCGCGGCATGCGACCCAACTACTTCTTGGACTACTGCATAGAAATGTGCTGGCGTGAGGACTACCGGCGAAGCACCATTCGGCAGCGCATGCAGGATCTCTTCAAGCGCATTCGGCAATGTGGGCCATCGCCATCGTTCGCAGGCTACTTCCAAGGCACTCGGCGGGCAGTGGAGTGGACTACGCCTGGTCGACGAAACTCCACCGCTCCGGGTTGATGATCCAAGTGGTTCGGGATCTGCGTCCATCACCTACATGAGGAGAAAGCAACCCACCGGTTGCCCGAAGTGCCTTGAGCCGTTTCCTCAGTCGCACCATGAAGTCCCTGCGTTCCGCTGGGCGAGGTAGCGATTCCGGCCATGCTGCGTCGATCGCGTCTGCGATCTGAGACGACGTCATCCCGGTTTCCGGCGCTCCCTTGAGGGCGCGAAACACCTGCGCCGTCAAGACGCCATAGTCGAAGGGACTCTTGGCATACGTGACCTTCGGCTCGAGGATTGACCAATCGATCGGGACCCGATGCTGGACAAGCAAGCCGTCAACTTCTGTCAGCGCACGCTTGATGTGCCGATGCAGGTCTGATGCCTCCCTTTTCACGACCGCGAGGCGCCTCAGCTCGCCCTCAAGGCGGTTGCGCCGATCAATCAGCAGTAGAAGTGAAGTTGGTGCTCTTGCCATGAGCAGCAGTACACCCTACCCGGCATATCCGCGTCGAGTGCAACTGCTCCATCATGGCGCAGGCAAAAGCAAAGGCCCCTCGAGAGGGGCCTTTGCTTTGCTCGCTGCGCTTACATGCTCATGCGGCTGGTCTGGGCGGTGCGCTGGCTCGCCTGCTGGGTGGCGGCAGCAGCAACTTCGAGGACGCGAGTGACCTTGGCGTCAGCGGAAACGGCACTTGCAGCCGCCTTCAGGACGACGCCGTCATCGGTGACCATGGCGCGGCTGATGACCAGGCGGTTGTCCTCGATCACTACGGGGGCGATGCCAGGGGCCTGGAGCAGGGGGCGCTGTTCGGCCAGGCGCGAGACCTTGCTCATCAGCTTCAGGACCTGCTTGCCGAGATCGGTCTCGGGGTCCGGGAAATAGGCATCGCCGCGCAGGCCCTGGGCGCGCAGATCGGTCGCGATGTCGTTGGGCACCGCGAGAAAGCCTTGATCCGGCGCCTTGTCAAAAATCAGGCCGAAAACGGACATGTTCAGCGGGTCCTTCGACACGAAGCCGCGAACCGATGCGTTGACGTTCTGTTGGACGAAGGCCTTCAGCTCATCCTTGGCGGCATGGAAGCGGAGACCCCAGTCGGAGACCTTCGAAATGAAATTGTCAGCGGCCAATGCAGTCTCGGGGGAGGCTGGTTGGAAAGCCACCGCAGAAGAGCGAATCACGGGGGTCATGGTGAATCCTTGGGAGTCGGGTAAGCTGGATTACTCATAAATGAGGGAGTCCTTAGTAGATAATGTATCCTAAACACAGCGGAAATGCCAGTGTCTTAAAGGCAAAGCCCGGAAATCACTGGCCGAATCCCGCGGTCAGGGGGGCGGAGCCTTGTTGGGCGTAGCGGTGCCGTCACGATTCATGCCGAACACCTTGCTGAGAGCGGCCATCATCGCGGCCACAGCCTCGCGGATGCCTTCGATCATCTTTTGCATTCGACTCTTGTGCTCCTCATCGACGGCATTCTGGGCGGCGAAGTCGAGATTCTCGGTCGCGCCATCCAGTGCCTTGTTGACCGAGTTTAGGTCGACCTGGTTCTCGACGCCGCGGATGAGTTCCTTGACGTCGTTGACCAGAGTCTCGGCCATCTCCGAAGCCATCTGACCGTGGGTGCGCTCCCACTCTGCGTCGCCGGCGTTTTGCCGCAACTCGGAGCTGACTTCCGCTAAATTCGACAGGCTTCTGGCCAGCTGATCGTTCCGGTGACGGCGCAGATCCCCAACAAGCGGCGTGGGGCCGCCGGCGAAGAGTTCGTTCTTCCAGTTCGAAAGGCTTTCGAAGATTTGGTTTCCGATGGTGGCAGGAGCCAACGACTTGCTCAGGATCTCCAGGCGCTGCTGCTCTTTGGACAGCGAGGTAACCAGGCCCTCGCGAACGTTACCGACCTTCATGCCGGCCTCATCCATGGTTTGGAGGAAGGGCTCAACCTCCTGGGCAAAGCCTTCGATGATCGACTCGATGGCGGTCATCCGAGCAGTCAGGCCGGCCTCGCGGCCTTCGCGCTCGTTCAGCATTGGGTCCTGAACCACAACGTCGTGAATCACGCGGCGCATTTTGGTCATGATGACCTCGGCGACATCCAGGTCCGTCAGGTCCTGCGAGATGCCGCGGAGGCGCTGCTCGAGCGTCGTGAACGGGCCGAACTCCAGGATCAGGTTACTGGTCTCGGCGGACTCTTCCCGGGCCTTCTCAAGGATGGCCTGCAGCTGCGCCTCCATCTCCGCGGGGTTCAGGCTGAGACTCGGATACGGACGACGTTCGACGCCTGGGATGTGCGACGGATCCGCCGCCACATCGTCTTCAGTCAGGCCTTCGGCAAACCTGGGCGAATGCGGAGAAAAAGGGTGGTTCAAATCGGCCGCGCCGATGACCATGCCCTCGACTTCGCCATCGAACCGCGGAATGAAGATCGGGTCTTCGATCTGGTTGCCGCCACCGGCCGGACTCTTATGGGTTTCATGGCCAGTATCGGCCAGGAGGTCTTGCAAGGACATATGCGCTCCTGTTCATTCGGCACCTGCGGCCGCGGTTATTCCAATATCACTGGCCGACTAGCGGCTGACCGACCCCGAGCGGGAGGCAATTGAGCGCTGAGCTTCCATTTGAGGACGGAGAGCTGCATCAGCCATGAGCATTTCAAGCATGGCCTGGGTGGCCAGAATCCGCTCGCGGTGCTGCCCGCGCTCATGCTGGACCTTCAGTCGGATCGCCTTCATGTACGCCAACTCGGCATAGAGCCGAGGTTCGGTCAGACTGCCAATCTGCCTGAGGTAGTCGGGATTCATTGCACGCGAAGCAATCAGGTCTCCGAGCACTTCATGCACGCTACCGTCCAGGCCCATAGCCGGCGGAGTGCCGCCATCAGGTGCTGCCGCCTGGCTGCCAGGGTCGATCACATCACTCTGGGGAGGAGTTCCGCCTTGAAGCACGCCATCCCGAAGCGGTGGGCGGCTGCAGAAGCGTGCTATTGGGTCCACAGCCTGACCGCCAGCCTCAACCTGGAAATGCAGGTGCGGGCCAGTCGAACGGCCGGTGTTTCCGGAGAGCGCAAGCTGCTGACCCTTCTGGACCAAATTGCCAACGGTCGCAATATTTCGCTCGTGGTGCATGTACTTGATGAGAGGGCCGTTTCCGGCACTCCGCACCACCACCCAGTTGCCGGCTGATTGACTGAAGCCAGACACATTGACGACCCCTGCGTCAGCGGCTACCACCTGGGTGCCAATCGGGCAGCCGAAGTCCACACCGTGATGGTATTCGGATGAGTAGTTTTTCGTGATCGGATTGAAGCGCGGACCGAAGGCGCTGGTCACGCTGCAGCTGACAGGCACCTGAATGCAGGACTGCGCCAGCGCAACCGTAGGCTGCAGTGAAGCCGCCAGGCCGAGGGCCGCGGCTGCGACCGAGAGGGCAGTGCGGAGCGCGGATAACATCAGTTGGGCTCCTGGGTAACTTCAGTGCGCGACGGCATCGCCATGAAGCGTGCCGACACATCCAGACGCCGGCGCGTGGACTCGTTCAGCTTGACGGCACAGACCTGTGCCGTAGCGGACTCAAGAGCAATCGCATCTCGGAATCCATGGGCCAGCAAATAGAACCTGACGGCAGGCTTGGAATAGGCATCGCCCATAGCCTTCTGCGACGTTGCAGCTCGGCCGACGATCTCGGCAAGACTGGCACTCATGTCTTCGAGGTCAGCGCCATGCGAGTGAGTCGACGACGCAACACGGTGCTCACCCTCAGCACGCACAGATGTCGGGTATGAGGCGTGTGGCACAGGCTGGGTGAGGATCGTCAACAAGGCTTCCAGGCTCTTAGCGAACTGGCTTGCGTCAAAGTCGGAAATTTTTGTGCCTGCCTCATCCCGAGCCATCTTTGCGGCCACAAGATTCCCGCCGCGAAGTAGGCTCGAAGCCACCGTAGCCGCCTCCAGTGCAGGGCCCGCCTTGGGTGCCGAGGCCGGATAGCCGACACGGTTCATGGAATCCAACGCCCAAGTCAGGTCTTCAACTTTGGGTGCAAAGCCGCTGCTCGACTTAGCAGCCAGCAGGGTGGACGTCTGGTTGGCGCCGGCGCACTGCAGCGCGCCACCAAACTGTCGCCCCGGAGGGGCTCTCTCTGCCGCGAACGCGACCGAAGAGAGCAGGCTGGCAAGGAGGAGGGCGGAAGCGTGCTTCATGGTCACTTGCCGGTGACTGCTGCTTTGGCTGCTGCAACACGCTGAGCCATTAGCTGCGGCTTAAGGACCTGCTCGGCCATGAGGCTTAGCTGGTGGGCCTGGAGGGCCTCGACGCGCGAACTTTGCTGCATGGCTTGAAAGCTCATCCACAACTGGAAGTTGTTCATCTGAGCCATGTCGCGGAGAATCAGATTCGGGCTGGTGGCCTTCATCAGGTCGGCCACGTTTTTCGGAGAGAACTTCGACGCCACAAAGCGCTCGACCACTTCAGCCATCGACATGTCAACCTTGCCGGACACGAACCCAGCAACTGGAACGCTGTCCATCATGGTGTCCTTGCCCAACCCAGGCTGCGTACGATGTGCTTCCTTGTTCTGATTCAGTGCATACGCTGCCATCGACTGCATCGCAGCGTAACGGCGGGCGAGCTCCACATAGGCGCGTGCCTGGCGATTCTTGCGGTAGTAATCCTCACCCTTTTGCTCCAAGGCTTCAGGCGGTACGCCACCAACCACACGTTCAATGAACGCGTCAGCGGCTTGGCCCTGAGCATTCCCATTTCCCTCAAAAGAGCTGGAGCCGTCAGGACTCTGGAACAGGAAGGCTGCGTCTCGATCAGCGCCCGCCAGATTCTTGTACTCGCCGCCACTCACCTTGCAGATTCCCTGGTCCTGCTCTTCGGGCGTGCAGAACTTGGCGCTCGATGACTTGAAGGAGGCCTCGACGGCGCTGAAAGTGTTGGGATTCGCAGAAGCACTGATCTTGGACATGAGAGCGCCCTGGCTCTTGAATGCCGCTACCTGTGTCGCCTGAGTTGCCGTACTCAGGCCAGAGGCCGTGGACACTGCCTCGCAAGTTTGCACGGGCTGCTGCATGGCCGCCTGGAGATCAGCGGCTCGATTGCGCAGGTCTTCCTGCTGCTCATAAGCCTCGATGCCCTCAGAGACCGCCTTGTCAGCCATGGCCGCTTTCGCTACCTCAGCACGAACACTGGCTCCCGACTGGATCACCGATTCCTCGATGCCTAGGCCGGTGCTGCCCACGAGCTTCGAGACGAAGGGCATGAAGTTGCCGACCATGTTCAGGTAGACCTTTGATGCGTCGGCCTGGCACCAGACGGCGAATGCGCGACCAGGCGTCGTGAAGTTCACGAAAACAGCAGTGACGCAAATGACAGCAGTAGCTTTGAGTTTGAAGTTCATGTTGATACCCCTCAGCGAGCGGTGGCCGCGGCCTTGGCTGCGGCAACTCGTTGGGCTTCAAGTTGAGGGCGGAGGACATGCTCTGTCATGAGCGCAAGCTGGTGCGCCATCAACGCTTCTGTTCGCGAGTCCTGCAGCAGCGTCTGATGCTCCATCCATAGTTGGAATGCATTGGTCTGCGCCATGTCGCGCAGGATCAGATTCGCGTTCGTTGCGGTGGCAGCGTCCTTCATCGATTCCGGCGAGAACTTCTTGGCCACGAATCGTTGCATCGCCTCAAGGATGGACATGTCAGCCTTCCCAGAAGTGAAGCCACCAGCTGTCACGTTCGCCATGTTGGTGCTGGTCCCAAGACCAGGCTGGGTCGTGTGAGCCTCTTTGATCTGGTTGAGCGAGTAGGCGCTCATCGAGGAGACGGCAGCAAAGCGCCGCATCAGCTCCACATAGGCACGGCTAGCGGGATTCTTCTCATACTGAACACCCTCGAGTTGCTGAGGGGGAAGGGCAGCAACGACTCGCGTGATGTACGCATCGACTGCGCGCCCATGAGGCCCGTCGCGCGGCCCGTCATAGGACGGACTCGCATCCTTTCCCTGGAAGAGGAAGGCGGCGTTCTGGTCAGCGCCGGCCAGGGCTACATTGCCGACCTTGCATATCCCACGAGCCTGCTCGGCCGGGGTGCAAGTCAACTCATTGCTTGCCGCGTGCGCCTTGTCGACCAGGTCGGCCGTGTTTTTGTTCCCCGTAATCTGCGCAAGAACTCGTTTCTGGCTGCCGTTGACCTTGGCACGTCCAGCCATCACCGAGCCACTCAACCCATCTTGGACTGCCATGGTGTCGCAGGTCAGGGCTGGCTGCTTCAGGGAACCCGCAAGATCCTGGGTGGTGTTCTGAAGCTTGACCTGCTGACGATACTGCTCAAGCCCCTCGGCGACCGACTTCTTGGCCATTGCTCCCTTGAGGATTTCAGCGCGAGTAGCCGCACCAGATTGTGTGACAGCACCCTCAACGCCCAGCCCCATGGTGGCCATGAACTTGTTCATCGCCTGCTGCTGAATCGTGTTCATCAGGTCGTTGTACAGAGGCGCCAGCTGGGCATGTGCTGCGCCTTGGAGCGCCAGATTCAAGGTGGCGCCCATCAGCAGCGCTGTCAATGCCCGGCGAAACTGCGCGAACTGGGCCTGGATGCGCGCCAACAGTCTGTTCTTCAGCATCACTTCGGATTCCTCGATTCCTTGATCTGATTCAGGGAGTAAGCAGCCATGGACAGATATGCGGCATATCGACGCTGGAGTTCAGCGTAGGCCCTCGCTTGCGGAAGCTTCTCGTAAATACCCTTGTCACGCCGAAGCTGCTCTGGTGGAGTGGGCCCATAGACCACTCGGGCGATATATGCATTCACCGCCGTGAATTGGGCCCCATCGCGCTTCCCCTCGTAGGTGTCACCGCCGCTACGGCTTTGGAAGAGGAAAAGAGCGTTCTGATCTGCACCAGCAAGATTGACAAACTGGGCATCAGTCGACACCTTGCAGACACCGGTCGCAGCCTCGCCCTCAGTGCAAAACCTCTGGTTTGACGCCAAATGGACGGCTTGCATGGCCAGGTACGTGTTGACGTTGGCAGCCGCTTGGGCGCGAACTACTTTCTGTCCACGCATGGCGCCAGCACGAGCGGCGATTTCGCCCTCAGTGATCGCGTCTTGGCTGTCCATCGCGTAGCACATGGCATCCGGCTGGGTCAGGTCCTCCTTGATCTGGGCAGCCTTCGTCTGCAGCTTGCCTTGTGCCCGGTACCCAGCCAGTCCTTCGGCCACAGCCTTGCTGACCATCGCCGACTTCAGAATTTCGGCGCGAACCGCAGCCTCAGACTCAGAGATCGTTTGCCGCAGCGACACACCATCCCCATCTTCAGCAATCGCAGGCGAACTCATCAGCGCGGCCATAGCGACGCCAAAGAGACCGAATCCCAGCTTCGAGAGGCCTGTGTTCACAACGCCGGCGTGCATAGCTAGACCTTACTTTCCGGTGTTAGGGCGGGAGTAGACACTTGAGTTCAGCTGGCCGACCTTGCCGCTCACGGTGCTGGAAAGCACATTGCCGCTGATCGCGGGGGCCAAACCAGATACACCACTATTCGTCACCGAGCCCTGGAAGTTCATACCCTTGACGCCAACGTCATTGAGGATGCCGTTCATCTTGTTGTTGAACGTTGCCTGACCCTTGTTTGCTGCAGTGGTCATCGCCTGATCGACCAGCTTGTTCATGATGCCGCTGAAGTCGAGATTCATCAGCTTTGACAGGCCGCCAGCCGCGTCGATGCTCATCAGGCCCTTGATATCTTGGGACTCCTGGGTATAGGAGCTCGGATCCTGCTTAGGCACGCGAGCTTGCACAGCCTTCTGATAGGTGCTTTGAACGTCCTGAGCAAGCGCCTGGCAGCGCTGGGCGCCGCTTGTCGCCTGAGCGAAGGCAGTACCCGCGAGAAATGTGACCGCAAGAGCCACAAAAATCGTATTCAGCTTCATAGATGATCCCGTTTAGTCGTTGGTGTAGCCAGCCTCAGCCAACAGTTCGATCACATACGCGATCCGCTCAGGACTGAAGACTCGCGACAGCAAGTGCTGTCGCTCAAGAGTTGTGATTCGCTCGACCAAGATCGAGCCGAACCCTTCATCGCCAAAACGAGCCTGATCCACCAGGTGGCGTGGGATGTCGGGGTGTACCTGGGTCAGCCAGGCAAAAAGAGCCAACGCACGTCCTGACCGCAAATACCCCATGAACTCGATAGTCACTCCAGGGTCGCGCGTGACAGACTCAGTCACACGAGTCGAACTGGCACGGTTGAAGCTGCTGCTCACCAAGGCCACCAGCTGCTCAGCCCTGGCACGGTACTCAGGGCGAACATCGATGGCCCATGGCTCGCAACGCTCCATCGCATTGATAAGCTTTTCAACCCCCTGAGCCAACCAGTGCCGTTGCACACCTGCAGCTGATAGGTCCAGGACCCGCGCGTGCTGAGCGCTTTGCGGTAGGGGGTGGTTCATAAGTGAAGGCGGTGTATGACGCAGCGGATAGAATATCACATATGCAATGTTTTGGCAACTACTCGCAAGCAAATCTGCGAACCCTGGGGTCTATCCGCTCACTTTAGGGTGCGCACTTGTGCACAATTGAAAGCAAGCTCCGAGCGTCCAGCTTGCCAATCTATGAATTTGTGCGGCTGCAAGAATTGGAACCACCCTTTGGAGTGGTGGACAGAACTTTGCAAGCCGACTGTGCGATTCTCTCGGTCAATGAAGTCACCTATCGAACTGCTAACACTGCTGCATGAAGGCGAAAGCGCCGGTATGGCCAAGAGGGCCTGGAGCTGGCTTTTTGTCGCTGCCCTTACAGCTCTTGTTTGCGTGGTCGCCAGTCGCATAGGCGAGCTCCTGGGAACCAGTCTGGTTCTATGCTCTGCCTACGCCATCCCCGCAGCGATGACTTTGCGAGGACTTGCTCACGGGTTGTCTAGCTTCAGCGCTGTCACGCTGGTTGGTGTCCTGTTGCTCAAGGGCGAGCCAGCAGGGACTCGGCTTGGATTTGTGATTGTTGGTCTATGCGTCGCGATAGCTGCGCTCTACATTGCAGTCTGTGCAGGTGAGCGAATTGCCGAGGCTAGGCGCGGCCTTGGAAAGCTTCGAATCCTGATGGCCAATCGACAGACTGCCCTCGCGAATGCAGGCGTCTGTGTGGTTGTGGTTGGGAGAAACTTAACCTGGAGTTACGTGAACTCTGCGGCCTGGAATGCTTTTGGGGCAGACCCGCTACTTCGCAAGGCGGGCGATGGCAGGATCGAACTGGACGATGAGGCGGCGACTGCCTTGATGCATTCGGGGTCTCGAGAGTCTTGGAGAAGACTACGGGAGTCGGTTGCTGCTGACTGCACGGAGAGTAGCATCGGTCCTGGGGACGCGCTTCCGCCCTACGCGGTCTGGCTGCATGACGTGGCGGGCAAGCGAAGGCAGTTCAGGTTTACGGTCAGCTCAGGCAAGATGAATGAGATGATTTTCATTGGCACCCCATGTGAGAGTACCGGAGCCATTGAAGAGGACGGGCAGAGCCCGGAGGCCTGGTTCAAAGCGGTCATCGACTCGATATCTGAGCCGGCCGTACTTGTCCAGTCCGATGCGTCCATCTTGGTCTCAAATGAATCATTTTCTATTCTATCGGGATCACGCGGACAGGAAGTTGACTTCCTATTCGAATGCAAGAATGTCAGAGGAGCCGATGAAGGCTCATTCTTGAGCGTCGTCTGGATGCCAACCAGAAATGGGGCTACCGCACTCCAGGGGCTCAACCTAGTGGGTGTCGGCCCCGCAGTTGGAGCGAGACTCTCGTCCCCAAGATCCTCTTACACAGAAGCGGTTCTCATCGTTTTCAAGGATGAGGAGAAGCCTGCTCCAGCTGGATTCACTGAGGTGACCAGACCAATGGAGGCCTGAAGCCACCACAGTCCCAAAAAAGAAGGCTCTTTGCTCGTTATCTGTTGCAGGCTCATCTGGTGAGCTACTGGTCGTGAAGACTGGCAGGCAAGGCCTAGGGATTGGGGCCTGAGGAGCCAGGCATGCGCAGTCGAGAGATGGAGAAGTTGCTGGAACAGGCGGCGAAGCTGACGCCCTCGCAGAAGCAGCAACTGCTATCGGTCTTGAGCGAGACCGACGACGTGGCCCGGGTGGTCGAGGTGCTGGAATCCCGGCCGAGCATGTGCCCGCATTGCAGCAGTACGCGCCTGGTACGCCATGGCCACGCCAGTGGGTTGCGGCGCTACCGACAAGTGGGAACAGCAAGCCCAGGTGCTGCGCGACGGGTTGAGCGTGCACCAGTCGGCCGCGATGCTGACCGTGGCGCCCAGCACGGCGTTCCGCTGGCGCCACCGCTTCCTGCGACTGACCCAGGGCGTGAAGGCCCAGCTGCTGCAGGGTGTGGTCGAGGCCGACGAGACCTACTTCCTGCGCTCCAGCAAGGGTCAGCCGGTACGCTCGCGCAAACCTCGGCATCGCGGTGGCAGCGCCGCCAAGCGCGGCCTGTCCGACGAGCAAGAGCCGGTGCTGGTGGCTCGCGACCGTTCTGGCGCCACGGCAGACTTCATCCTGGAGAGGGCAGACAAGGCGCACACCATCGAAGCATTGGCACGGGTGCTGGCCCGCGACGCTGTACTGTGCACGGACTGTGGCGGGGCACTCGGAGCGGCAGCCCGGCACCTGGGCATTGAGCACCACGCGCTGAACATCTCCAAAGGCCAACGCGTTCAGGGCGCCTGGCACATTCAGAACGCCAACGGCTATCACGGTCGGCTCAAGAACTGGATGCGCCGCTTCAAGGGCGTCGCCAGTTCGTACCTGGCCAGCTACCTGGGCTGGTTCCGGGCCATCGACCGGTCAGCACAAGCTCCCCGCCAGCCCGCGCCGTTCCTGGCTCTGGCCGTCGGCGCTTGAGTTCGTCAACAGCTAATGAGCAAAGAGCCAAAAAGAAAAGGCCCTGAACGATAGTTCAGGGCCTTTTGCTTGGGCGAGAAATCAGTGCATAGCCAGAAGTGCGCCGAGTTCTTCCTCATCGTTGTTCGACATCGCAGCGTCGACGGTCTTCTGATCTACCTTGGCATCGAGCTTTTTCGTAAGGTAGTCGTTGTACCACTCTCGCATGCCGCCGCTCATGGAGACCTGAGCGCTGGAATCGTTCGCAGCACGCATGAACTCCGAGAAGAACTTCTCTTCGAGACCAGGTAGGACACGGGCACCGCGACTGCCTCGTGATCCTTCAAAGTCTGCATTCTTGAGGCAAGACTTGATCTCGGCATTGTTCAGAATCCAGGCACCTTTTTCGGCTGAGGCGTAGACATTGATGTAGACGTGGCCAGTTCGACCATGGATGCTGTACTGGCGAGTATCAGACTTGAGGCGATGGTCATCGCAAACCTCGAGGTATTCCCCCTGTTCAGTTTTTGAGGCAAAGGCCGCGATCAGCGTCTCAGCCGTGTCAACGGAAACCGGAAGCTCATGGATCGTCTTCAAAGTTTGCGACTTCGGCATCAGGATCGCGTGGTGCCAAATACCGCGTTCGTCCGAATAGGTGACGGCAGTACCTTGCTTTTGGGTCTCGGCAATTTCGGCCGCCCGATACAGATTCCCCTCGAGAATGATCCGCTTCTCGCTGCCGACTACCGGCTGCGAAAGCGATTCGAAGATCCGCTCGTAGTCCGATTCGATGCTCTTTATGGTGTCCTTTGCTGCATTGATCGTAGTCATGCAGGTTCTCGTGTAGAGGGAGGACAGAGAAATCTCAATCTTCTTACGAGATTTCAGCGAGTAGCCAGTCAGCTTGTACTCAGCCATGGAAAGGAAATTGGTCTCCGGAACTTTCCAGCCGGTGATGAAAATTCCATCACCGTATCCAAAAACATAGTCGGAGATATCGTGACGCGCATCATCATCATTTCCGGTTCCGAGTGCTTCAGCATTCCCGGGATCGGTGAAGGTCAGCACAGATCCTGGCGTGCATTTCGGCAGGCGTTTGGACAGCCAGGCGAACTTGTTGGCGGCATTCCTGACCGCGTTCGGCTTATCGTCCATCATCGCCTGTTCGATGGTGGCGAAGCGCTTGGGTAGCATGCCATGCAGGGCTGGTGTCAAGGCGCGGTCACTGTTTGCGACGACAACCTTGGCGAAGTCCTTGCCAAACTTTTCCACCAGTGCGGCCCGGCCGATCTCGATGGCAGCCAAAACCTCGTCCTTGTTCAGGCCTGGGAGTTGGATTGGGTAGGTGAGCTCGGTTACTGTCACGGCTTCATTGAAAACGGAGTCGTAGCCGCCGGCGACCTGCAAAACTGCACTGCCTGTCTTCTGGGCTCGCAGATCGTATTCCGCCGACTTCAAAGGATTGACCCCCTCGAGTTCGTACTGCTCAATGAGGGCCTTGAACTCAGCGGTGATTTCACGATAGACGCGAGTCTGCGTGTCCACATCCAACATCAGCAGTCGGCCGGTCAGCATGTCAACGAACTTGGTGTTGCCAAACTTGGCCTGATCTTCTGGGATCTCACCAACCCGGTAGCCAATGATTCGACTGACTTGCGGGTTGGATTCCATCCAGCGATAGCAGACCTCGTTGCCAATCTTGTTCAGGATGTCAGGGACATCCTCGTTCAAGGCCGAGTTGTCAGCATTGCCGCTGATGTTGGCACTCATCTTGCGCAGCTTGGCGTTCTGCATCGTGATGAGGCGGTTCTCAGCAGGCAAGCCTGAACTGACCATGTGGATGACTGGCCAGCAGACCTGACCCTTGCGATTCACGCGACCCCAGAACTGGAGGCGCTGGGCGATGTCAGAGGCCGGCTGGAGTTCGATCAGCTCACGCTGGCTTTGATCGCCAAAGGTGCGGCTGGCGTGCAGAGAAATGCCAGTCGATCCAGACTTCGAGAGGATCAACGCATCCAGAGAGCCATTGTTGAAGGCATTCTTCAGCGGAAGCTTCTTGCGCTCGGACATGCGCACGACGCGGTGGGTCCCGTCGGCATTGACCTGGAGGCGCATGCGACGACCAGAGATTTCATCGACGGTGTAGCCGGCCTCGGAGATTCGGTCGCGCACCAGGTCGATAGGCGACAACGGGACGTCAGGCATCGCGTCGATCATCATCTTGAGCTGGGCGACGGAGTCCTCCAGCTCTGGCGTCATCAGATTCATCGGCGTGCTGCTGATGAGTCGATTGCCCTTGCGAGTCTGCTTCGATGCCTTGAACATCGAGTCGACATACTTGTGCAGGATGTCCTTGAAGCTCACGGTGCGGCCGAGCTCGATGACTTCGGGCAGCTTGGAGCGACCCTTCTTCTCGTCACCCTGCTCAGCCAGGCCGTCGAAGAGACCCGGCTCGTTGCCGACGTTGGCCAGGGGATCGGCAGCAGCAAGGCTCGACTGGTCGCCCGCTGCGCGAATCGCTTCGCTCAGGAGCTCGTGGTCCAGCTCGACGCCGTCGATCAACTCCTTGAGCACCGTCTCCATAGTGTTCTCGACCGTGATGACGGGCTTGCGACCCTCCTTCAGGGCATTGATCGCCAGGTCTGCCGACTGGTCGGCGTTGACGGCCATCATGAAGGCGCGCGAGAGGTTGTAGAACTTGCTCGAGAAGTTCGTGTACTGCACGCCGACGGTAGGTACAGCTGGCGCATTGCTGGACCCGTTTGGTCCGCTCTTGCTCTTCTTGGCGGCCTTGAGGCTCTTCTCGAGTTCCTCATTCATCGAAATGGCGATTTCCTCGACCTCACCAGAGACATAGCTCATCGCGGCCAAGACCTGGGCGAAGCCGTTTGCCCAGTATTCGTTTCGCTCCTTGCGGTCCTTGTCGACCGTGACCTTGAACTCGAGGTTCGACAGGTCATGCTCACGGCGGATCAACCGGCCGTCCTTGGCCAGCATGCCGGACACGATCTCCTGCATGGCCTCGCCGCCGCGGGTCAGCGTCTCGCCGATGGTCGACGCGCGCAGATTGGACGGGAACAGGCGCGAATACAGAATGAAGTTGCCAATGTCTTTGGCGAAGGTGGCCGACGAGTAGGCGACGGCGCCGGCGTTTTCAACCAGGAATCGCAGGTTCGTGCCCGTCTGGGACTTCTCACCAGCAGCAACGTGCGACTCATCGAGAATGAGCAGCGCGCCATTGAACGCACCCGAGTAGAGCCACTGGTGCTTCAAGGTGGTCATGTCGGACTTGATGCGCTCGGACAGGTCCTTGAGCATGTCGTCCTTGCTCAACTGCAGTAGGGCGGCATTGCGGTCCGCCTGGTCGGCCAGGTCGCTTTCGCCTCGGGCACGGAACGCGAGCGAAGCCGACTTCTCATAGGCGACTGCGCCATCAAGAGTGGTGACGCCGTTGCTGGCGTAGTCGCCGAGGCCGAGCTGGCTTCCTGCCTTGCTCAAGGCCGCGAAGACGTCCGCATCGGTCTTCAGCAAGTCACGGATGCACCGGGCCAGGATCGAGTTGCGAAACGCCGAGCCAGACTCGTACTTGCGATTGAACTGCGAGTAGGTGGCCAGAACGATATCGTGGTCGGCGGGGAAGTCGCCGCACGCCATCGTCATCTGGGCCGCATCGCGCTTGGGGCTACGAGCAATTTCCTTTTGCGTCGCCGTATCGCGGACGATCAGCTCGTTGTTGACGATGAAGGGGTTGCCGAGCTCGTCCATGCAGTTGATGTCCTGCACGTCACGATAGAAGTCAGAGAAGAGGTCAGCCTTCTCAGTCATGAAGACCACGGGCATCCCGATCTTCTTGGCGTAGACAGCCAGCGTTGCGGCCACTCGGCCCTTGCCCAGGCCGGTCGCGTCCGCCTCAACCATGCCCATGCCGTCGTCAATCGACTGGATGCCGATAGCGACGGCATCGGTCTGCTCAGAGCTCAACCGCTGCTCGAGCTGCTCCATGGTCCAACCAAGCTTCGAGCAAACAAACTCATCGATTCCCAGGCCGTTGCTGTCAACAATGTGAGCCAGGGCCATGCGGACCGGACCGAGCAGATTTCTGGGGCTCATGGTCTCAGGCTCTGAAACCTGCGAGGACGCGATGTAGGGCGCTTGCCAGCGGTTCTCTTCGCGACCGTCGTCACCGAAGGTGTGAACTTCGCCCATCTGAGAGGCGCGGAGAGACTCGGCCCAGCTCCACAGACTGCCGTAGTCGAACAAAACCGGGATGTCGGCGCCAACAGAGAAGGCGTAGTCCGGCTCAGAGCGTTTGCGTCCAACTACGACCATTCGAGAGCCATCGGTTGCGCCTGGCCCGATCAAGGACGGAGCGATGTCGACCAAGCCGGCGATCTCGAATCGCTGGCCCAGTGCCGAGATCACGCGGCGGAACTCGTTGTCCAGTTTGCCGGCCTTTTCAGTGGACAACAGGAAGACGGTGAGGCCATCCGGGTTGCGCTTGCCAATCGCCGACAACAATGCCTCCGAGTCAGTCCGAGTTACTCGGACTCCACCCAAAGATTGAGGATCCAGCGCCTCACCAAATACGGCGCCCAAAGCAATGTCATGCTCAGGTATCGAAGACTGAGAGACAGATTCAGCACCAAACGACCAGGAGTGGGAACCCGGGGCGCTTGAGATGTCGATGACCTTGGGAAGCTCACCCGATTCGCTCGAAAGAGCGCTCGCGGATGCTAGTGATTGCATGACAACTGCGATTGGAAGCGGCGTGGTCCATGTCCCGCTCTCGCGCCAGAACGGCGGGCGTCCTTCGTGCAGTTGAAGTGCTGCCTCAAATGCGTCCTGTCCAGCGCCCTCGACAGATGAGACGCGCTCCAGCATTGCAGCGTCGACTGCAGCATGGAATCGGCTGACGACGCTCTTGTCTTCTGTTGAATTCGGGCCGCTGACGGCCTCCACATAACGGATGAAGTCGTCGGAGTGCAGTCGGCGGCCGCCCTGAATTTCCTTGACCATGCCCGCCGCAACCTGGACCAACTCCTCGTTGGTCGTAGCGCGCAAGAACATCGGCCCCGATGAGACCTCGCCAGCTTCTCGAGCAATGATGCTCACTCCGGACTTGGCAAAACGCTGACCATCGCCGGACTCGTAGACCTCCTGTCCTTGGGCGTTCAGGCCCAGGAAGAGGGTCTGACGAAGCGCTGCCGCCGGACTAAGCGTGTCGCTCGCGTCACCATCAGACTCGTCGACCGAGTTGCCAGCGACCTGGTTGACCGCCTCAGCTACCAATGTTTTCGTCGGATGCCAGCTAAGGCGTCCCTTCCCGGCTGCCATCTGACTCAAGCGCTGATCGCGGCGCTCGAGAATCAACGGACGTACACGGTCCCGGATTTCTTGGTCTGTAAGTTGCAGGACCGACGCCAGTGGGAAGTTCGTGCCAAAGCCAGGGATATCAAGCTTCAACGACGATTTGACGTACAAGCCAAACCATCGTGACTGGGAGAAACCCATCCGGCGAGCGAGTTCGCGCCATGCGCCATCTCGGTCAACCATGACCATCCGCGGCTCTCCATTCGGCATGTCGAGGACGCCAAAGTGGATCCCATAGGCCGACATGTCTGGCCAAGGACGCTTGCGAGGGGAGGGGGCGATGTTCTGGCTCATTGGGTGCACTCAGTAGAGTTCTTTGCAAAACGCCAAGGTGTCGTGGCGCTTTGGAAAGAAGGCCCCAACAGGGGCCTTCGGATCGTCTTTGCGATTCAGATCAACGGGCAGCGCCGCGGCGGTAGCGGCGGCCGGGGGCGGCCTGTTCGGCACCCTCATTGGCGGCCGAAGCGGCCGGGGCGCCGCCAGCGGGGATGTCATCGCCGATGTCGTGGTCACCACCTTGCCCGGGAGGGCCTCCAGCGGCACCCATCAGGTCATCGCTGGCATCAAAGCTGCCGAAGCCAGAGTCCAGGACCTCGCCACGAGCTTCCGGCTCCGTCGGATTGACCGCATTCGCCGTGGTCGGCTTCGGCGGCTCAGGCGACAGGACGTCGGTCTGCGCATAGCAGATGGCGTTGACCAGGCCAGCGGTAGGCTGACGCGTCCACAGCGGCTCGAAGTGGCTAAAGAACACAGCGCGCTTGCCGTCCGCACCAGGATCAGTCAAACGCACCGCCACAATGGCCGGTCGGTAGTTCGTCAGGGTATAGCTGCGGCCGGCATCGCTGACTGCCTCCTGGTTGAACTGCTTCAGGCGGTTCTGCACCACCTTGTTCGCCATCATGACGTCAGTGGTCTTCGGGCCGGCCCATACGTTGCCGTACGGAATCACTTCACAGGCAAACTCGCCACTATCGACGGCCTCCTGCATCGGCTCGATCTCCTTCATGAAGGCGGCCACGTCGTCGTCAGGCGAGGAGTCGCGCGAGCGACCGACATACATGGCGTCGAAGCCAGCACTGCTCGACAGACGGACACCGGCGCCGATGCCGTCGCTCAACAGTTCAGTGAGGGCCTGCTTCAGTTCAGCCGTGTTCTGAACCTGGAAGGGTGGCTGGAGCTTCAGCGCATCAGCCATCTCGTCACTGAGGTGCCTGAAGTCACCATCGTGCAAGACGGTCATCAACGAGTACGGACGACCTTCCGGGAAGTCGGCGCTCTTGGCGTTGCCGCGCTTCACTGGCGACACGTGGACGGTGGCCATGAAGACCTCAGCCTCGCCCTTGGTATGCGACAGCGACTGAATCCAGCGGGCGCCAAACTTGTTGTCTCCCTGTGGGAACGCCTCCTGGATCAGCAGGATACCTTCGGGGGCCGTGCCGGGATGCTGGCGATCCTTGCGCGGAGCGGCGAAGTCCTTGATTTCCGAGCGCTTGAACGAGCTGCGACGTTCGTATTCGACATCACGGAGGTAGACGGAAACCTCTTCACCGTTGTCCAGGCGCTTGCCGTGGACCATGTGCTGCTTGCCAGTGGTGTCGTACGCGATGACTTTGATGGCGAAGGTTTCGGGGCGAGCGTTGCCAGAGGTCTTCTTGGCAAACAGGTGAGTACGTTCCATTTTTTGGCTCCTTAATGCCATGGACGGTTGCTGAATACGACGAGGCCCAAGCCCTATCCGAACGTCGCTTCGGGGCCGCGAGCAGGCGCAAGGCGCTGGCTCGAGAACCGTTAAGCACCAACCGAGGTTGGCCGCGAAATATCAATTGCCCGCAGGACCCGTCAGGATTGCCCTGCCGGTACGTTCGATTCATCAGTAACGGCACAGAGAATATCACATACGCAGCTATTGTCAAGCTGAATAATTTGCACTGCTGGCCCAATCCCTTGGCGGTTCGTTGGCCATGTGCTATCTAATGACAAGAGACAAATGAATGTCTCAACCCAGAGGCCCCAAGCGCCTTGACAGTTTTTAGCAAACGTGTAGACTATATCTCGTTCACCACCGCTATGAAGACACAAGCCGACATGAAACAGAGACCAACCCGGGCCGCTGATGGTTGCGCAAGTGGCCGTCCGGCCACACGCGCTGACCACGCTCGTGCTCGGGCCCTCAAGATTTCTCGGCACGCTCTTGGCGAGCTCATGATCCAACGCGAGATCGCAAACCTGGCGCCTGCGTTGATAGGCGGCCTCGTTGCTATTGCTCAGCGCTTGCTGGCCTCGGAACCGATGGTTGAATCTCCTCGCTTGGGCCTGGATGAGGCGAAGGCTGTTCTGCAGATGCGAGGCATGCCGTATACAGAAGCCTGTGGCTCGGTAGATGCACTCTGCGCCCTGGGCCTTCTCCGAGAAGATGAGAGCGGACTTCGGATCGCCTCCATCGACATGGTGCTCAGTGAGCAGCTGGCGCAAGTTGCAAATCGTTCGAAGGGTTGGGTCAAGCGCACATCGGAATCCGGCCTGGCGAGCAAAGCACTTGCGGCTGCCCCAGATCGGGCCAATGTGGTTTCGGCGCCGGCGCCGGCGCCGGCTTCGGCTCCCGCTGCGACCGCAGACACTATCGCTCCTGCGGAGTCTGGCCACCTTCCTGGTATTCCGCCGGCCACTGCTCCGGTCGCAGCACCTGCGGCAACTCCAGCCCGAAAGCTAAGTGGTTCTGTCCTGGTGCGTCGCTTCGGCATCAACGACAAGATCGAACCCGGCGACGATGACCCGACCATGGTCCGCATCGCCTGCGAGGGCGACCGTACTGCCGAGATTGCGAAGTCCTTGGTTGACCACCTGCAGGTCACTTTCAAGAGCCTCGACGTCGAGCAGCAGCTGCGGATGGCCGCCCTCTGGTGCGAGTCGAACAAGGCGCGTCAAAAGACCTTCACTGGCCTGCGCCGCTTCATCAATTCGTGGCTGTCGAACGCCTCGCGTGATGCGGATGTGCGCCAAGCGGTTGTGCGAGCTGGCAAGACGGGGAATGGCTTTGGCCAGGGTGGCTCATACGGCGGGCCTGAGGCGGATCACCAAGCCGGCTCTTCGACTCCTTTTGGCGACGACCTCTCCGACCTAGATGGTCTGGAAACCGATCTGAAGCCGGCTACCAGCGCCGCCACGCAGGTTGCAGCTATTCCTCAAGCGGCCCCGTCCGCAGTCCGCCCTTCGGCAGCGATGCTGGCTCGCGGCAGCCGCACCAGCGCCCCTGCGTGGCGCGCCAGCGGTGCGCAGCGACGCCTCAGTGACCAGTTTGGCCGCAAATGACCCATCCGATCTCTTCTACGTGCCTGGAGCACGGAAAGCCGATGCGCATGCTGGGTGACCAGTTGGTGTGCACCGCATGCTTGGGCCGCGCCAGCGTCGACGCCAGCCAGGCCTGGTCGAGCCTGAAAGCTCGTCAGGAAGCCTATCGCCATCAATCCCTGCAGGCGGCCGCCGGCATTCCGCCGACCTTCTTTGCTGAGTCCTTCGAGACCTTCCGTGCTTCCAATGAGAAGGCCGGGAAGCTCGTGACTGTCTTGCGCAACTATTGCGGCAACTTCCAGGTTGCGCGATTCAAGCGGACTGGCTTCATCTTCATTGGCTTGCCGGGCACTGCCAAGACGCACTTGGCCTGCTCGATGGTCCAGGCCCTTGTGGCGCAAGGGATCTCGGCCGTTTACACCAGCCTGCCCAGGTTGACGCGCGAGATTCGGAACGCGTACGGGAAGCCGCGCGGCGTGGAGCAGATCATCAAGTCGCTCGTGGAGGCCGACTTCCTGGTGCTCGACGAAATCGACCTGCACGGCACCTCAGACAACGACTACAGCACCCTCTACGACATCATCAACGCCCGCTATGAGCAGCCTGGATTCCCGACTCTGGCGATCAGCAATCGGCCTCTTGAGCGCCTGAACCGCGATCTCGACGAGCGTGTCGTGTCCCGGATCTTGGCCGGTACCGAGCCGATCATTTTTGACTGGGAAGGCCAGCGAAATGTGCGCGGCCCTCGCGAGTCAGCAAAGGGAGAGTCCCGTTGAATACCCGTGTCTCACTTTTTGCGCGCCGCGGCGATGAGTCTGACGCCCACCCCATCGGAGAGATTCCGGTGATGGCTGAGCCTGTTGCCGGGTCTTCTGCCGTGCAGATGGCCGAGCGCTCGGTGGTCGGAGCAATCCTAGCCAACAACGCGCTCTTCGACGCCATTGCCGACGTTATCGTTGCATCCGATATTGCGAGCCCGATCCTTTCGGCGGTGTTCGCCGGAATTGTCGAGATCATCGAGGGGCGCGTCGACGGCATCGACGTTGCCGACACCATTTCGGTTGCCAGTCTCCCCTCTGTCTGCCAGCTCGCATCGACTGAAGACCTTCAGGCGCTCGTTGCCGCCGTAGGCGCCAACCCTGAAGCGGCCGTTTCGCACGCCAAGGTGGTGGCCACTGCTTCGCAGGAGCGAAAGCTCCGCGCAGCAGTGACGCAGGCTCAAGCCATATCCGCAGGCGACACGCCGGTTGAAGAGCGCGCCGGCGAGATTCAGAAGTTGCTGACAGGCGCGACTGAGGCTCGATCCCTACCGATCAAGTCCATCGGTGCGGCAGCTGTAGAGGCCCTCACCGAGATGGCCGAGCGAGCAAGCTCGGGTGTTTCGACCATGGGGATCACCACCAGCTACCCTGACCTTGATGCGCTGACGGCCGGCCTGCACGCGGGGCAGCTCATTATCGTTGCGGCCCGGCCGGCGGTCGGCAAGACCGCGCTCGTGATGTCGCTTGGCCTGGGTACGGCGGCAGCTGGCACCCACGTCCTAATGGCCTCGATGGAGATGAAGGCCAAGGAGCTGTCCAAACGCGCGCTTGCCATCGTCTCAGGAGTCGACTCGCACGCCATTCGAATGGGCGCCCTGTCTGAAGAGGACTGGGAGGCGATTGTCGCCGGCGGGGAGGAACTCTCCGAGTTGCCGTTCAACGTCGTGGACATGCCCAGCGTGACGCTGACAGCCCTCTCTGCGCTGGCGCGCCGCCTGCACAGGGAAGGGAAGTGCGACCTCATCATCGTGGACTACCTGCAGCTCATGGAGACCGTAGGTGGAAAGCACACGAATCGCGAGCAGGAAGTTGCCGCGATCTCCCGAGGCCTAAAGAAGCTGGCAATGCAGCTGGGCATCCCTGTGATTGCCCTGTCGCAGCTGAACCGAGCCGTCGAGAACCGAGCCGTCCAGCGTCCGCAGATGTCGGACCTCCGCGAGTCCGGCGCCATCGAGCAAGACGCCGACGTCATCATTTTCATTCACCGTGAGGACGATCAGGCCGAACTAATAGTCGAGAAGCAGCGCGAAGGCCCGACTGGCGTCGTGCGGATGGGCTACATCCAAAAGAACACGAAGTTTGTGAGTGTCAATGACACGGGCTTCGATCAACACCGCCTGGCTGCTTGAGCCCGGCACCAATTTCAGTATCAGGAGAGACCATGGCACCGCCCAATTCCCAGACCACCAAGCCGCGTTCGACTGGTGCGACCGAGAGGGTCCAACTGCGCAACGAGTTCTACAGGGACAAGTTTCGTGCGATGGCGACCTCGATGCCTATTCTTCTGGTCGCACTGCTTCTGTCGATCTGCATGAATTTCGTACTTGCAACTCGCAAGCCCCAGGACAGGTATTTTGCCGTTGACCCAGCCGGCCGGATTGTCCCGATCCGCTCCTTGCAGGAGCCATACGTTACCGATGCCTATTTGGCAACCTGGGTGAGTGAGAAGGTTTCGCGCTCCTATTCGATGGATCCGCAGAACTATCGCCGACAGGTCGGTGACCTGCAGCCGTTCTACACGCCTGAGGGGTATGAACAGTACGTCCAATCGCTCCAGTCTTCTGGGACCATCGATCTCATCACCAAGAACCTCTTGGTCATGTCGGGCGTCCCGATGGGAGCCCCTATCGTGGCAGCACGCGGCGAAGTCAACGGCATCTATTACTGGAAGGTCCAAATTCCGATGCTGGTCGACTTTCGATCTGGCACGAAGACCGCCCAGAAGAAGCGGATCGTGGAAGTCACGGTTGTTCGCCGTCAGACGATTGAAAGCCCGGACGGCATCGGCATTAGCCAATTCGTCGCTTCCGACTCTTGAAGTTACAAAAGTGAGGTGATATCTGTGATGTTCGTCACAGGTATCAGCGGGGAGGCCCTCTTAGGGGGGTGCTAGGTGGACAGGATTGAGACAGAACGTTTCGACACAATTCGTTTCATTCGAGCTGCTAGCGAAGCCGAATACGGATGTTCCCCAACCCCGTTAACCGCATACCAAGTTCACCCTGGAGCCTTAGATGACCGCACAAGCACTTGTTGCCGCAGCAACTGCAACTGATATCGCAACCTTCGAGGCCAATGGCCGTGCAAGCGGCGCGCTTGATGCCGACGGCTTCTTCACTCAGGATGACTGGGAATTCGAGCTGGACACGATGGCCGCGCCTTCGGTGGCAGCACTCAAGGACCACCTGGACAAGGCTCCTGTTGAAAGCGAGACCGCCAGCTTCCTGCGGAGCTACCTGATGGACGGCCGGACTCATTTCACCGCCTTCGACTGATCCATTCAATTCAGCAAATTCATGGGGAACAAGCTGATGAACCGCTACCAAATAAATGCCCTGATCTTCGCAGCAATGACTGTGACTGTCGGTGCTTCATGGGCCCAACAAGGGGCCAGCACACCCGCTGCTGCCGCTTCGGCGCCCGCAGCAGTGATTCCTAAGTTGCCGAAAGACGTCGCTGCCCTTGCGACCTCTGACGCTAACAAACCCGGCGTGGGTCTGTCTCCTGAACAATTCGGAGCGCTGCTGAACCAGCAGATGCCCTTGAGCCCTAATCAGGTCCGCCAGGTGAATCAGGTCTCCGACGCCGTCAAGCAGGCGCGCAATGCTCGCGTTGGCCCAGCCCCGAAGCCTGTCAGCGTCACCGCGCGTGTCAAGCTTTCGGCGGGAGCAGAGCCGCACATCCTGCGCCTGTCCTCGGACACCGTCACTTCTGTCATCTTCAATGATGTCACCGGTGCGCCTTGGAATGTCGTCCGCGTGATCGCTGGCGCCAAGGACCTGCTGGACATCTCCAGAGACAAGGACGCCCCAGGCACGAAGACCAATATGTTCACCATCGTCCCCTTGGACGATCACATCTCGACCAATGTGGCCGTGTTCCTTGAAGGCGCACCGGCTCCAGTCGTGATGGTGGTGGCCACCAATCAGAAGGAAGTCGACTTCCGTGCTGACATCTCAGTCCAGGCCCGCGGGCCGGCTGCCGTGATGCCAGCGATCTCGCGCGGCCTGGCTGAAAGCGTGTCGGCAGAGCTGACCACGATGGTGTCCGGCCTCACGCCTGCACAAGCGAAGCCATTGAAGGTTGTCTCCAGCGATTTCCCGGAAATTTCTGCCTGGGTCATCGGTGAGCGTATGTATGTCCGCTCGAAAGCGAATGTGCTTGCACCGCCCGTCCCAAAGGATGGCAAGGTTGCTACAGGTGCCGATGGTACGAAGGTGTATGAACTACCACATGCACCAGAGGTTCTGCTCATGCAGGGCGGTTCAGTTGGCCGGTTGAAGCTCTCTGGCTTTTCGCCTCCCACGATGACGCAGATCGCCACGAAGTAAGGAGCCCGGCATGAGCAACGAGAACCCGCTATTTGATGATGAGCCGGTGGACGATGATGTGCAGCACGTCGGGAATGGGCCCATTTCGACTGCGCCGCCTTCGAAACTCGAAAACGTCACCGGGCTGACCAAGAACCCAAAGACTCGCCGCGTTGTCATCTTTACCGCTGGTGCGGTACTTGTCGTGGGCGCGATTGCAACGATGGGAGTCATCTCCAAGAACAGGCGTCCAGCGCCTGAACCACCCGCTTCAATTACTGGCGCCGCAGTAGGGCAGGCCCCTACCAGCCTCGATGAGACAGCCAATCCAGCACTGGCTCAGTCGACTCAGTACCAGGACATAGTTGCTCAAGCAGGTGCTCAACGCGCATCTGAAGCGGCGCAAAGTGGCCTGAGCACTCAGCCCCTGGCTGCAACGGTCGAGGCTTCGCTGCGTCAGTCAAAGACTCCCGCTGAGCTTGAAGAGATCGCAGCCAAGGAGCGGAAGGCCGACCAAGAGTCCAAGGCGCTCGGTGATGCGCAGCGGCAGATGGTTGAGATCGCGAATCGACAAGCCGTCGCTCAAGGCCAAGTAGCCGCACCTACGCAGGTCTCAATGCAGGATCCAGCCTATCAGCAAATGATGCAGAACGCGCAGCAGGCAATTTTGGCGCTCAGTGCAAATCGTGCGCGCGGCAGCCAGGTTTTCGCTATGGTCGACAACGCCCAAGCCACGCCCGTTCAAGCGGGCACTACGGCTCCCATGACTGGATCGCAAAGGCAGGTCATGTCCCCTGTTGCGCAGCAGGTACAGAACCCTCAGTACACGTTGATTGCTGCCGGATCGATTGAATCGGCACGCATTGACACTGCGGTCAACACAGACGTAGGTGGTGATTTTGTTGCCACGCTGGTTACAGGCCGCTACGCCGGTGCGAAGCTTATTGGCGTTGTACAACGCCGGGGCGAGCTGGCGCAGATGACTTGCCGCACCATTTCGTTCCCAAACCAGGGCGTGAGCTTGCCTGCTTCTTGCACGGTGCTCGATGCCGAGACAGGCGAGGGCGGCACTGCTACTGAAGTGGACCGAAAGCTGCTAACCAAGTATGCAATCAAGCCGCTGGCGGCTGGATTCGCCGCGGTTGGCGACTACTTGAAGAACTCCGGTACGACTGTCACCGTAAATGGAAGCACGACGGTTTCTTCACAGCCTGAGCTGACTAGCAAGAAGGCCAGTCAGATCGTTGCCGGCAGCGCCGCTCAGCAGGTCAACACCGACGCAAACGCTTTGGATACAACCCCAACTGTTCGTGTTCACCGCGGTGCCGTAGTCGGTGTTGTGTTCGGCAGTGACGTCGTTTACACGCCGAAGAGCAAATAAAGAAACGTTCTTCGTGGCCGGACGTCAAGCCTGGGCTTGACTAAACAGAACCATTGTGTAGAATATATCCAATACACGACACACAGTCCGTAGGAGATTTGATTTTATGACCGCACTGGATAAATGGGGCAGCCGAGGCAAGAGTGAAGTCGAGAACGGCCCAGGCAACGAAGTTTTGGAGACCGAACTGCGCGGCAGCCGCACCGACCATCGCGCCCAGGATCAGAATGATTCGATTCTGCCGGAGCCAGAAGGCGATGAAGGGATCCTTGCCGAGGACGCTGCCGCCGCTCAAGAGCAGGCCGCAACACGCGCACTCAAGCAAAAGCAAGGCATGCGGGTGATCTATGGCGCCGTTGGCTTTGGCGGTCTGGTTATTGCTGGTCTTATCGCGATGAAGGTGCTGCGACCGGCCCAGATCCAGGCCGATCAACTGGCTCAGACTTCGCCTCAAGGTCAGACGGACCAGGCGCAAGTCATTGCGCAGGTTGGCCCCCAGCCAAGCATGCAGGCTAAGCCGATCATTGACGGCGCTTCAATCGCTGCGCCGGCGTCCGCACCGGCGGCGCTTGATTTCGGTCTCCAGGCTCCCGCACCTCAATCTTCGGCTCCTGCATTGACGCGCGTCGAGCCTGCGTCAAAGTCCAATCAGCAGGAGGCAGTCAATCTTCACGCGCAGCCCCAGGCACAGTTGCCGGTGACTCAGCCGCCCGCGAAGCCCAGCCAAGATGTGGCGTCGGCCGAGTTGGACAAGGTGCGATTTGAACTGTCGGCATTGAAGTCCAGCCTGGCTGAGCGCAGTCGCGAATACGACGCTTTGCGTGGTGAGCTTGCCTCGCTGCGTGACAAGGTTGCTTTGCGCCCGCAAGCGCCGGTCACTCCGAAACAGGTGACTCCGAAGGTTGAAGCTTCCAAGCCGGCTCCTGCAAAGGTCGAGGTCAAGGTGGCTGCAGAGAAGGCGGCCGAGCCGACCGCGTTAGCTGCCCCTGTCACACAAGCGCCGGCCTTGGCAAAGAGCAAGGTCAAGGTTCGCAGCGACTACGCGATCTATGCCTTTGTCGACCAGCGATTTTGGATCAAGGGCGCTGATGGCGAGCCTTTTGCCATCGGTTCCGATTCGCCCCTTCCTGACGGAACCCGTGTTACGGGTTTGGACAAGGACAAGGCAATCGTCTACACGAGCACCGGCGAGATCCGCTGAAGCCGTCCTTCACTGATCTTGATCTGGCCACCAAATGAATCAAGCTATCAACGGCTTCGAGTCAGTCCTTAATGCCCTGGGCATGCAGGCTGCCGACTTCATGACGCTGGTGACGGCGTTCGCCTATGCAGCCGGCCTTCTTTTCGTATTTCTCGCCTTCGTGATGATGACGAAAGCGGCAGATCCGACGGCAAGGGCCGCATATGGCGGAATGAGTTGGTGGTGGAGCCTTTTAACCGGCGTCCTTCTGTTCGCTTTGCCGGAGACGATGTCTGCTCTGGGGGGCACGTTCTTCTCCGGCCTGGCGGATACGAATCCACTCGTCTACTCGAGCCACTTGAATGGGCAGTTGGGCATGGGGAACTGCACGCTCCGGGGTATCCGTCCGTTGCTCATGGTTTTCGGCTACATCGCTGTGATCCGCGGATTGATCGTCTTTCGCACTGTCGGCATGTACGGCAACTACTCGCGTGGGAATGCAACTGTCACCCGCGGAAGCGTTCTGTGTATCTCCGGCATCTGCCTGGTGCACATGCAGCAGCTCTTGGCAATCATCAATTCCGCAACTGGCCTCAAGTTGGGTGAAGGCCTTTGCTGAGTGTTCTTTCGCCCATTTTTCAATCCTTCCTTCCTCAACGACTGGAGAGTCACATGAAGTTCAAGAACCGTATCAAGGCCACCCTGGTCGCCGCCGGCGCCTTCGCTTTCAGCTCCATGGCTATTGCCCAAACCAACAGTGCGTTCGGTAACGTGCAGGCGAACAACCAGAGCCTGGGCAAGATGTCCAAGAACGCGGCCAATTCGCTGGTCGACGCCACCGCACTGATTGAAGCCGGTCTGTATCTGGCTGGCATCATCTTCATCACGATGTTTATCTTCGCTCTGGTGAAGTGGAAGAAGTCCGAAGGCCGGGATGGCAGCCCGGGCCTGATTGCCGTGTACCTGATCGCCTCGGTCTTCTGTATCGCGGCTCCGACCGTCATCGGCGGCGGCATGGGCTCGATCTTCGGCACTGGGACTGTCCAAACGGTCAAGCCGCCGTCGCCGACCTTCGGCAACTAAGCCGCGGTACCTGAGTCGTTGAGTGGTCCGGCGGGCTAACCGCTGGACTTCAACGCAATTATCAACAACGTATTCAGACAATGCTCAATCTCGGCGTATCCGTTCAGACATGCATTCCCGGGCGCAGGCAATCCGCCAATGGAGCCGACCGACCCGGCGAGTGCCAGGCATGCAATGCTCCTGGCGGTCAGAACGGTGAGCTGCTTGAGGAGCATCGTGTGGGTAAAGGTCGCTCTGCCTACCTGTGTCCTCTGTGCCATATGTGCCTGCATCTGGACCATGCCGGCCGATCCAAAGCCGGTCGAGTGATCTGGTTGCCGGAAATGCCTCAAGAGCAACTGAATGTGCTGTGCTTGGCCATGTTTGTGGCCATCAGTCGCCAGGGTGTCTATCGCTCAAGCGAAGACGCCAAGGGCGTTGCGCAAGCTTCCTCTCGCCTGTACGAAGCGTTTGAGCGTAGGGCTGAATCCATCGAAACATTCCTCGGTGGGAGCACTGTCAAGGCCTTGATGCCACGCCAAAGCCTGTCAAACCCAGTTCATGTAGCCAGCCTGCTTGTCCGTGTGCAGCGCGAAGCGAAGCTGAAGCCCAGCGAGCTCGCTGCTCGCGTGGATGGAATGCGCCTCCTCCCAAATCCCAAGGCCTTCGAGTCCTATATCGACAAGGTCTCGCGCCTTGTCACCAGTCAGTTCCCTGTCCCGACCTGGACAAAACTGGCCGAAGAGGCCGCGCAGCGAAGCGCTGCCGCCATGGTCGACGAAACGTCGGTTTCCTTCGACGCTGAACCGGCGCTTGGCTGAGGTAGAAATTGTGACCAGCCAGTCGCTCGGGTGCGCATTCATAAATCAGAGCGGCCGACTCTCGTCTGGTGGCATTGCCAGCTTTGCCGGTGAGGAGGCATTCCGATTTACCGGTCTTGATACGTTGCAGGAGCGCGGTGGGCTCTGGATCGTTTCTACATCGGAATCGCAATTCTTGGTGGAGAACGGGGCAAGCCTACCGTTCTTGAGGCACGGGAACTTTCTACCAACGCCCATGCTTGCAATTGCCCAGGAGTTGGGCGCACGTGACGGCGCTCCAGCGCCAGAAGTCGTCCAACGCGTGTCTGAGGTTCTGAATCGTGTGCATGGCATGGTCGGGCTGATGGTCCCGAATTCGATGCCATTCGAAGAGAGTGGCGCGCAAACGCTATTGAGTTACTTCCAGCCAATCGTCGCGCCTGCACTCAGGCACGAGGCAATGCCGGCTGACTTGCTTGACGCAATGCCTGGAATGTTCAAGCCCGCTGCGCCGCTGAGTTCCTCGGCTGTTGGCGACATTGCAATTCGGATTCCGGCCAATCGCCTGAGGTTGTCGCAGGTTGTTTTGTCATCGGCAGTTCCTGCGGGCGGTTGGTCCGAAGTCGATATGGATCGCTTTCCATCCCCGGGCATGGCGCTGAGCCACTCCATTGGCAATCGACAGCCGGTAATCTGCCAGGTGACGATCAAGGGGCCGAATGCAAAGGCAAAGGCAGCTGCCGCCCGTCTGGCGGTAGGTTCACAAGAACCGATGGACGATGCCATTCTTCGCGCCCGCATGACGTCTCCTCTGGCGCGCCAGTTGGCCGCAGGCACTTCGCGCTGGGTGGCGCTGCCGGAAATCGTCGCCCTTTCACGATTAATTGATATCGTGCCAAAGCGAATCTTTATTGCCGGGGACCTGGTGTCGCCGCAAGCCTCGCTGGTCATCCCGCCTCCTGTGTTCTCACCTGCTGCGGCCGCATCGATCTCAGCTGGGCTCTTCGCTGAGCTCTACTTGCATGCAGTGAGCTCAGCCGCTGCCTTGAATCAAGTTGAAAGAGGTATGCCGACGCCGCAGGTATTCACTGTGCGTGCAGCCTGGCTGGCTTCCGTGGCCAGGTCATACATGCTCCAGGAGGCTTTGGCACTCGCGCAATCAAACTTCAATGTCACCTATGTTGGACAGTCACATTTGACCGTGTCCATCAATCGCCGCGCACTCCGGAATTTGCGAAAGCATGTTGCAGCCTCGAAGTTGCTCTCATATCCAACTGGGCTGAAGTATCTGGAGCAAGCCGCATTCCATGCTCGAGAGATCCATGAAGTCCCGCTTGGAGGCCAGCAATGAATAGCATCCCGAGAATCATTCCTGCAGCCCCTATTGAGTCCAGCGATCAGCAGCGGGACCTTTTCTTTTCCATTGAGCTCAATGCCAGGATCTCCGGAAACTCTGAAGTTCTAATGGAACTAGATCGAATCCAAGGGCTGCTACTCGGACCAGCGAATCGGGTTTCAGAAGGCGCTGAAGAGGCGGCGATGCAAGAGGGCATAGATGCCATCGAAAGAATTCTGCGCAACCTTGAGCTGAAAGCTTCCAAGCAAGCCTGACCGATATGACATCTAGGAATCAAATGACATTTATCTCGAAATTCGTCGAAGAAGTCGCATCAGCTCTGGGGCAGGTTTTTCACACCAACATGCCTGCATACTGCGACATCGAGACTGCAGACACAGACTACGCACTTGTTACAAAGCGCGGCGCATTGGTATCCGGTCTCAAACTCGATGGCATGAAGTTCGCTGTCGGTCCTGAGGAGTTTGAGCGCACCGTCGACATCATCACCCGTGCTTTCCAGAGTTTCCTGAACAATCCTGGCCACACCATTGATGTTTTTGCATCTCGCGATGCCTCTGCAGTTCGCAGCCAACTTCGCACCATGTCCAGCGGGGTTCGTAAGACCTGCGAGGCCATCGGTCTGGAGGTCGGTGACATCATCAGTGCCAATGAGAACGAGGTTGCAAAGCATACGGCTGCCGAAGCTGTCTACATGACCATTTGGTCTCGCCCAAGCTTGCTCTCAAAGCGCGAGGCGAGCGATGGAGTGAAGGAGTTGCATGCTGCAGCACGAAAGGTACCTCCCATCGGCCGCAATGTTCAAGATCCCTTCTCGACGATCCGCGCTCTTCGTGAGCGGCATGAGGCGACTGTCCAGTCGGTCTATGAAGACTTGCGCAGTGCTGGCCTGATGTGCGAGAAGCTCACTGTCCATGACATGCTGCGTGTGGCGCGTCTCGAGATTGATCCCGACTTCACGGCGCCAGACTGGAAACCAACGTTGGTTGGTGACACTATCCCTGTATTGCAATCTCCCGGTGTGCTGCGCCGGGAAGACGCAACTTCGCTTGACTACGCGGATATTCAGATTCCGTCCGTTGCCCGGCAACTTTTCCCACGTGATGCCTTCAGGCTCGACTCTAAGTTCGTCGTCGTGGGAGAGCGCGCGTTCGCTCCGGTCTTCGTTGAGATTCCGCCCCGCGAGGTCATGCCGTTCGAGGCGCTATTTGACAAGCTGAATTCGGCAAAGATCCCCTGGCGCGCTCAATTCCGCCTGGACGGCGGAGGCATGAAGTACATGGGGACAAAGGATGCACTGTCTACCATTCTCTCGATCACGTCGGGTGCCAATCAGCGCATAGCCGAGGCCATGAAGGATCTCAAGCGTGTCGAGTTCGAGGGGAACACGAACGTTCGAATCCGGATGAGCTTTTGCACATGGGCGCCGGCCAGCAATCGTGAACTATTGGTCCGCCGTTCGGCGCGCCTCGCGCAGACTCTGTCTGCTTGGGGCAACTGCGAGGTTCGTGAGGTGTCCGGCGACTCGATGCTCGGCATGATGTCTACCGTACCGTTCGTGACGGAGGAGTGCGCAGCAAATGCCGGCGTAGCCCCGCTCGCTCACATTTCGCGCATGTTGCCCGTTATGCGTCCTGCGAGCCCTTGGAAGGCCGGTTCGATCCTGTATCGAACCTTGGACGGGCGCGTGATGCCTTTCCTGCCGGGCTCATCGATGCAGTCAACCTGGAATTACATCTTCTTTGGCAGACCTGGTTTCGGTAAGTCGGTGCAGATGCTGAACTTGTTGCTGAGCTCCTGCATGCAGCCCGGCATCCACCAGCTGCCGCGCATTGGCATTGTTGATATCGGCCCGAGCTCGCAGTATTTCGTCAACATGATTCGGGACTCTCTCCCGAAGAATCGGCGACACCAAGCCCAGGGCTTCAAACTTAAGACCAGTGTTGACTACGCCATCAATCCGATGGACCTGCCATTGGGATCGAGATTCCCTACCCCGGAGCACAAAGCATTTATTGTCAACATCCTGACACAGATCGCTACGCCGGCGGAATCCAGCAGCCCATACGCGCGGATGTCTGAAATGGCGTCCAAAGTGGTGGATGACATATACGCCGCCTACAGCGACGAGGGCGCGCGCTGCTCACCCAAGCGGTACTCCCAGTCCACTGAGCCCAAGGTTGACGAGCTTCTCGAACACTACGGCTTCCACTCTTCGCGCGAGACCAGCTGGTGGAGTGTCGTTGACTTTCTGTTCAGCAAGGGGCACTCACATGAGGCGACACTGGCTCAGCGATTCGCTGTGCCACTCATTCAGGACTGCGTCGCCCTGTCGCCACAGATCGTCGATCTCTTCGGTCGAATCACAGTCGAGTCTGGCCAGAGTCTCCCTGAGGCCTTCTCGAGCTTGATCTCCTCGGCGTTGGTTGACTTCCCGAATCTGTCGGTCGAAACCCGCTTCGATATGGGTGAAGTGAGAGTTGCGGCAATCAATCTGGAAGAAGTTGCCAAGTCCGGTTCTGACGCTGCCAACAAGCAAACTGCCGTGATGTATCTCTTGGCATCCTATGTCCTCACAAAGGACTACCGGATGGACAAGGACACTGTGGCAGCCATGCGGATGCCGGAGATGTATCGCGACTATCACCTCAAGAAGGTGCGGGAGACCAAGGAAGAGCTCAAATGGATCGCTTACGACGAATTCCACCGTACGGCCTCTAGCCCTTCGGTCCAAGGCTCGGTGCTCGTCGACATGCGTGAAGGCCGCAAGTACAACATTGGCGTTGTACTTTCGAGCCAGGGTGCAAATGATTTCCCTCCAACCATGCGCGAATTCGCAACCGGAACGTTCATCGTTGATGCGGGCAGCGAAACCAATGCCCGCGAACTGCAGAAGTTCTTCGGCTTCAACGACACGGCACGTGAGCTGCTCACGAATTACGTGAACGGTCCCAAGAGCTCTGGTGCACCATTGCTGGCAAACATCACCACTCAGCAGGGGACATTCACCCAGCTACTGGTCTCGACACTGGGTCTAGAAACCCGCTGGGCGCTTTCAACGACCAGCGAAGATGTACTCGTGCGGGAGGCTGTCTGCTCAGCCATTGGTGCAGCCAATGGTCGGATGGCATTGGCGGCCGCCTACCCAGGCGGAGCCAAAGCCGCCGTCGAACGACTCCGCGAGGCTGGCCGTAGCAATGCTGTCAGCGAGGTGGCAAAAGAGGCCCTGGATCGGTGGGAGCAACGTCAAATGCTGAAGCAGGCCGCATAAGAATGGGACGCCACGGCGTCCCATTCGCATGACACTACCAGGCACAATTGACGAGAAGCAGCGTACAAGATATACTGTGAACAATGACTTGTTTGTTGTGCGGATTTCATTCGCGCTTCAGGCGGCCTTCACGATTAAGGAGTGGATTGCATGCATACCAATACCGTAGCTACCGCAGGTCAACAAGGCGAACTTACGGGACCGGCGCACCCGGCCGCACAGCGAGTCCAAATGCATCGCAGTGAGCTCGAGCGCTACGTTGTTGATGGTCGCCCAACGGGGCTCCTATTGCGCTCTGTTGCCATGCTGAAGGGCATCGACGCGGACGCAATCGCTCGCTCGTCGGGCATCCCGATGCAGTTGGTGGAGTCGATCTTCAATGATTACGGTGCCGGATCGATCAAGAAGGGCGCTATCAAGCGCGTAGCCCAAGTGCTGGGAATCGACCTGTCTGTCATGCGTTTCGCCGCAGGGCAGGTTCACATTTTCCAGGTCGACCGCATCAAGGCGCGGGCTGGCTCTGAGGAGTTTCGCCAGGCGATGCGTGGTGTCGGACTTTTGGCGCGGAACGTCCGTGCCGCTGAGCTGAAGGTCGGAACTGGCATCCGGGCATTCAAGTGGCGCGGTCGCATGCATGTGGTCCAGAACGATCACTTCCGAGCTCTCTTCGTGGGCTCCGGTAGCAAGAAGTTTGATCTGTCGTTCGTTCCATCGGCAGACTGGGTTTGCAAGGACCGCGCAGATTCGACCGTGCCGATTGCCAATCACGAACTGATTGAAGGCCTGATCGCACGCGATCTGACCGAGGGTGAGTTCGATGAACTCTTCCTGGGCGTTGATGCCTTGACCTGGGATGACATTCGGGTGGCATCGCGAGTGAATGGCGTGAGCAAGGTGGAACTCATGCGCTTCATTGTGTCCCGAGCTGACGAATCCGACGCAACAGAAGACGAGGCAGAAAAGCAAGCTGCAATTCAAGGCCGCCCAGCGCTGCGCCTCGTTGAGTTGCCTGACGCCGAGCCGAGGTACGCCGTCGGCGGAATGTAACTGGGCAGGTGATCTTGGCAAATCTGATTGACTTTCGCACCAACGAGGCCACTTTCGCTGAGGACCTAAAGGCACTCTTGATAGAGGCTGGCGGGTCCAAGCGAAGCGCAGAAGTGTTCATTCAGCTCCGTGGCCTTGGTGGCGAAGATCCGCGTTCTCTTCGTGGCGTCTCGAATGGTCTTTCGGCGGAGCGAATTCGACAACTCGTAGGCGAGCTGGAAGAGGGGGCTTTGGCGCGCCTGAAGGCCGAAGGGGGTGCTGGGCTCGAAATGCTTAAGTCCAACCTCGGCGCCGCTCTGCAAAGAATCGAGAAGCACGCGCCCGGTGCCGACTCTGATATTCAGTCCGCCCTCGCAGCCGATTTCGAGCCGCTTTACGCCTCTCCGGCATGTGTCGTGCGGATGGCAGATATTCTCGGTGTGCATCATGGCTTGCGTCTGACAAAGTGGACTGCACGAACCAAGTTCGCCGACGATGAGCGGGTTAAGCTTGCGACTGCCGCAGACAAGGTTCGTCGAGAAACGGTTACTGGCGTCGTTCCGATTGAGATGCCCGAGGTCTTCGAGCACTTCATCAACTTCTCCCGTCGCTACTCTCGTGGCGCAGGGATTGTCGCAGCCGGCCAATTGGCGCAACGGTATGCCGACAAGTCCGGCGTTGCGCTGGCGCCCAACGAGGCGGTCGCATTCTTGCGTCCCTTTGCTGTGCACCTGGGCCGGCATGATGGTGACGACTGGTTTGCCTTTTTCAACTCCGCCAACGACTTCCTTCGGAAGGCAACGACTCGGGTTGAGCTCTTTGGGCACGGTTCATTCGAGGCGATCAACGAGTTCCATCAGCGCTACAACAGGTCGTCGTACGCCGATGAAAACATGACGATCCCCGAGTCGGCCCTCCGGGCACTCCTGGAGCTGGCTGGTTTCGACGTCCAGGAGGACGAGATCCGACCTATGGCTCCGCTGAAAGGGCAGTCCGGGCGAGGTGTCAGTGGCATCCAGGTTCTGATGGTGAAGGTCTTCCGTGATCTGCTGGCCAGGTCAAGGGGCCAGAAGTCGGTGCGGCGTGCAGACTTGGTTCAGGCCATGCTCGCCGCCGGCATTCGCGAGTCGACTGCTCGCGTCTACCTCGGCAATCAGGGGTTGTTCACTTGCTCCGGCGGCCTGTGCCGTCTGGCAGACAGCAGCGAGGCAGTAGCGGGGATCGACCCCAAGGCTCCTCGCAAGCTTGGCAGGCCGCCCAAAGTGGCAAAGCCTTTGGCTGAGCCCGCCTCAACCTAGAAACGTATGCGCCACGTCGATGGTGCCTTGAAATGATGCTGCGCAGGTGATATCATAAACACCTTGGCGCAGAATCCTTTGCTCAGTGCCGCTGCCGGAGCTCTTCCGGCCATCTTGTTTCCAATCGAACGAGTGAGTCGGCATGTCTGCCCCCATCAGCAATTCTGGAAACAGCGGGTCTCCCCCTGCCTTGAGCCTCAAGGAGCGCATGGCTCGTGCACGCGCGCAGATCGGCGCCAAGGCTGAGGCTGCGCCTCCAGTCCAGGCCCAAGTTGCTGCGCCGGCGCCAGCCGCCGCGCCCACCCCTGCTGCCACACCATTTCAGCTGCCGCGATTCAGGGGCGGCGCCAAGCCGATCACATCGACGCCCACCCTGACGCGCCCAGGCGCGCCATCACTAAAGCCTGCATTGGCCCTCGCGCCACAGGCGCTCCCCAAGCCGTCTGCTGCACCAGCACGGGCAACGCTGTGGCAGACCCGGGCGGCTCCGGCGCCCAAGCCCGCCGAGAAGAATTCCGACCTGGTTGATGTCTCCGGGAAGATTGTTCGCGTGCTCTTCGGCGCCGACGGCAAATCCAGCAAGGTCGGACTCCTGGTGCAGGGCAAGACTGGTGCGCCGTTCAAGCTGCAAGGAACGTTGACTTGCGAAGCCGAGGTCGGTCGGCGAATTTCCGCCAAGGCGGTCCTTGAAGAGCACCCGAAGTTTGGCGCCCAGTACGTCGCACAAATCATCACCGAGCAGGTGCCAATCGACAGGGATGGGGCGGTGGCATACATGGTCCGCGCGCTCGACGGCGTTGGCCAGGCCGTGGCCAACAAGCTGTACGACGTGTTCGGCGAGTCCATCTTCGATGTCATTCAGCATCAACCTAAGCGACTCTTGGGTGTAGGGGGAGTCACGGAGCCCAAGCTCAAGCGAATCACCGACTCCTGGGCTGAGGACCTCATCGTCCGCAACATCTGGGACTTCCTGTCGAAGCACGGCATCAACGGCGAGGTGGCTGCCCGGATCTACGCCAAGTTCGGCAACAAGGCCATGGAGGTCGCCCAGAAGCGCCCGTACGAGCTGGCAACAGTTGAGGGTGTTGGTTTCGACGTGATTGACAAGATTGCGGCCGGCCGTGGCATCCGGGCTGACTCAAGCGAGCGAATTGCCGGCGCAATTGAGTACCTGCTCGAAGCAACGGCCTCGCAGGGGCACACCGCGAAGCCCATGGGTTCCATGGTCGATGAGGTGCAAAAGCTGACCGGCCTCGAGTCCGACAGCAAGATCCAGGTCGTCGAGGACATCCTGCAGGCCATGGTGACGCAGGGTCGCCTGGTGCCGCGAAGCATCAACGGCTCCAGCTGCCTGGCGCTGGCCTCGGTCGTAGAGATGGAGCGGGGCATTGCCCAGCGCCTCAAGATCCTGACCGATGCCGGGAAGTCGGATGACAACCTGGTCAAGAAGGCCAGGGCTGCGGCTGTGCATCTGAAGGATGCGGATCAGTCAGACGCGGTGACCAATGTCTTCGCCTCGCCGGTGTCCGTGATTACTGGTCGCCCCGGGTGCGGCAAGTCGACCGTCACCAGGGTCATCAAGGACGTCGCTCTCGCGGCCGGCTTGAAGGTAGTCATGTGCGCGCCGACCGGCAAGGCGGCCCGCCGGATGGAGGATGCCTCCGGACACCCTGCCGACACCATGCACGCAAAGCTGGGATACCAGCCAGAGGGTGAGGGCGGTTTCATCTACGACGCTAGCAACCCCCTCAAGGGCGACATTTTTTTGCTCGACGAGTTCTCGATGTCGGACACGGCGCTGACGCGCGCGTTCCTGGATGCGATTCCCAAGGGTGCCCGCGTCGTCTTCATCGGCGACGTCGATCAACTGGCCTCCGTTGGACCCGGCGCAGTGCTGCTCGACCTCATCGAGTCGGGCAAGGTGTCCGTCACGCGGCTTCAGACGATCCACCGCACGGCGATGGACTCTGACATCGTGGTCAACGCCCACAAGATCATCAACGGCGACTTCGAGGGCCTGGACCTGCAGGGCAAGAAGGACTTCCGATTCCACGGCGCCACCGATGAAGCGGCAATCCGGCAGACGGTCCTCGAGAAGTACCTGGACATGGTCGACCGCTTCGGCATCGACAACGTCCAGATTCTGGCTGCCCAGAAGAACACGACTGTCGGCGTCGACGCTCTGAACGAGCTCATTCGGCCGATCATGAATCCGGCCAGCCCGAGCAAGCCGGAGATCGAACTTCGGGGGTGGAGCCTCCGCCTTGGCGACCGTGTCATGCGGACGTCCAACAACAAGAAGCTCAAGGTCTCCAACGGCGAAGTGGGTGTCATCTCGGCCGTCGACGTCGAGAACAAGTCGGTCACCGTTGACTTCGGCGACCGCTCGGTTGTCCACACTGGGAAAGAGCTTCGTGCCCTAATCCACGCCTACGCGACGACTGTCCACAAATCGCAGGGCAGTGAGTACGCCGGCGTTCTGACCGTCGTGGCGCCGTCCCATCGCCGAATGCTGAATCGCAGCATCATTTACACCGGCATGACCCGCGGCAAGAAGCAGTCGGACATCGTCGGTGACCTAGCTACGCTGAAGCATGCAGTGAGCAAGCCCGGGCTGCGCCGCTGGACCGGCCTGGCTGACGAGATTCGGCGCGCATTCGGGGACGCAATCCCTACGCCCACTCTCGGATCCTCGCGACTCACTCCCGCTGCCAGCTCGCCAACCATACAGCAGGCAGCAATCGCTGCCGCAACCCAGGCGTCAACGCCTGGCCAACGCACTTCGCTATTCCGCCGCCCTCGGGCATGATTTGAGAGCCGACCATGAACGTCAATCCATTCGACACTCCCTTGTACCTGGTCGACCTGAACATCGACCAAGGTCGCGCCTACTATGGCGTTCGCACCAAGCAGCTGGAGCGAATCGCTCCAGGCGTCTACCTCAACGCGACCCTTTCGCCCGAAGACCGAAAGGAAGTGATTGAGCGCAACGCCGCTCGGATCGTCTCCAGGGCGATCAACGGAGCCATCCTGGCCGGCTCGAGCGCCTACCATCGGCAGCCGGTCGGCCGCACCATGCTCGTCACCACGCCGTGGGGCGGGAAGCCCATGGATATCGGCGGCGTGTTCACGGTCTACTTCACCAGGTCGATGCTCGACGTGGGGATGAACCGGGAAGTCGAGCATGTGACCATCGAGGATGACTTCGGCTCCTCGACCGTGAAGCGCATGGCCGATGAAATGCTGATCCTAAAGAACTTCCAGGTGCAGCGCGGCCGCCCACAGTCAACCTACCTGAATATCCCTGACCTGTCGGCCGTGGTCGAGCGTGCGATGCGCATGCTGGGCGGCCGTGAGCAGCTCATGCGCCGCCTGGAGGGCCTGGCCAGGCACAACGGACTCACGCCTCAGCTGAAGTCGGTCTCTCAGTTCGTGGATGGGGTAGGCAACTACACGGAAGCTATCAAGCCGATTACGGCCTTGAAGGTCTACTGGCACAAGTCGCCCGTGGCCACACTCTCGCACGACGGTCACATCTGGAGCTTCGACTACGAGCGCGGCGTGCAGATTCAGCTTTCCCTGGGCGAGCGGCCTGGCAAGCGGTCTGTCCCAGCCTTCATGGCGTCGCTGCTGTCGGAAATGGGACCCAAGGCCAACGGCACCATGGGCGAGCAGCTCGAGGCCTTCCGTGATGCGCACCGGTACATCTCCAACATCACGGTCCACCAGTCGAACTCGCCTGGCCAGGAAGTGATTCCGGACATGCTCGAGGGGGAGCTGGCGCGCTTCAAGACGCCGCACCTCGAGTTCCGGGGGCGGCTGGACAAGACCCTGGTGCAGACCACCAACGATGAAGAGTTCCTGGTGCGGATGCAGGACAACCCCAGCATGCCGCGGCTCTCGGGCATGCAAGTCAAGCTGCCAGCGAATCTGGCCGGAAACGGCGATCTCTCCCTGTCCATCGACAAGGCCTTCACGCACATCCTGAAGGTCTCCGCCGGCACCAACGCCTACTCGACTCTGGGCACAATGGAGTGGTACTCGCTGACCATCGCCAAGGCCTGCGGATTGCATGTGGAGGAGTTCGCTCTTGTAGACCTCGGGGATCGCGGGCCTGGACTCCTGGTCGAGCGATTCGACATCCGCAAGGATTTCAACGACAAGCGCTTGATCCTCACGGAAGACTTCTGGTCCATCGCGGGCATGCAGGACAAGAATCAGAAGTACAAGGGTGAGCTGATGGACGTCGCCGACGTCATCATGAAGCACTCGACCGACTCGGAAACGGACGGCCGGCGACTCCTGACTCAGGCGATGTTCTCGTGGCTGACCTTCAATGGCGACATGCACTTGAAGAATCTGCTGCTCCTGAAGGAGAGCGAGGATATCCGCAAAGGTTTCTCGAGCATCAGGCTTTCGCCGATGTACGACGTTCTGTGCACGCAGGTCTACCCTGGCGACGCCAAGAGCTCGGCGATCTCGCTGGGCGGCAGCCGCAATCACACCCTTGCTGGCTTCAGGGCCCTGGGCAAGAAGTTCGGCATCGATGCGGCCGAGGTGGACACGATGGCTGACTTCTTGGCCACCGCTATCCCCATGTGGGCCCGACGGATCGCCGACAACCTCCCCGCGGCCATCAAAAATCACTCGACATCAGTGGATCACGTTGACCGCGCAAAGAGCCTCTTCGATGTGCGCTGCATGATGATGATCGAGGAGATCGAAAGCGCCAAGCGCAAGCGCGCCACCGCCGGCGTCGATGAAGCATCACTGAGCGGCTCGTTCAGCGCTGAAGATGATGCCGCCAATAGCATCAACGACCACATTGAAGCTGAGCGCCGCCGCTCATATGTTCGCCCGCCAGCAGCGCCGGCTGCCACCCGCAGGAACGGTCCCTAAGAGCCTGGAGGCTTTTAGGTGCCCGGGGTTTCGGGCTTGGTGTCCGGCCCCGTCGCGCTCGGGCTGCTCCGCGCGTTATGCCGAGCCTGTGCCTGACGCACGATGCGGACGCGAGCAACCTCAGAGGCAATCGGCCTTGGGCCCAATGTTCCGGTCGCGCTGATCCGGCGGCCATAGTGCTCGCCGCCTGTCTTGTTGGTGGCATGGCCCATCAGCGCCGCCACTTCCTCACGGGACAACTGCTTCTTCGCTTCGGAGGAGAATTTGTGACGCGTGCTGTAAAGCTGGACCCAGCGCTTGGAGTTCTTCCTGTTCAGATCGGAGTTGATCCTGAACAGCAGCTTTCGGCACCCCTCGTAGATGCGCGGGTACTCGCCCGACTCGGTGACACCGGTCATGAGCTTGGCGAAGTCCGACACCACGGCAATCAGCTTCGGATCGAGAGCCGAAAGGTTGAGGTGCCGATACTGACCATGGGACCGCCCATTGGTGTTCTTGGCATTTCGAATCCGGAGGTAGGGCAGGGCGGACTCGCGAGTCTCCCCGGTGTCGCCAACGTCCTTGGCCTCGGCATAGATGAGCTCGGCCTGACCCCATTCGTGCGGACGCAGGCCGATTCGCGAACCCAAGAGCAGCCATGTAGACAAGATTGAACTGAACTCACTCGCGGACTTCATGACACGCTTCACAACAGCCTGAAACGCATCGTCCCCGACAGACTTGGCTCGGCGACCAGAGGTCCGTGTGGAACTCTTTGCGCAGACGGATTGATGACCTTCACGCAAAAGCATGACGGCATCTGCAGCCGCCTGAGTACCCATGGCCTCGAAGCGAAAGATCAGCGACGCTTTCATTTGGCGCCATGATGACTTTGACCATTCGGCGCGCATCTCAAGGGCATGAGCAGCGATAACTTGGGCTGACGGGTTGGCAATGGAGAGAACTTTGGCCGTTGAGGCCTCAAACAACATTGCCCGGCGAAGGTAGCTCATCTCTGTCTGAGGCGAGCGCGTTATCTTGGCAGCCCGAGCATTGTCTTCAAGCTGTACAGGGATTACGTTTGAGTAGCGCGTCGTTGACATGATGGTGACGGAAATATACCATACACGTTCGCATTCATCAACGAAGTGGCCATTGCTTGTCAGCAATTGGCGCCATTGATACATGTTCTTTGCTGATTCGCGAGCTCAATGGAAATCAACGAGACTTGTCAACTTGCAACGATTGCGCTATACTGTATGTGATATCTAGAACACAGTCACCGAGCAAAACTCAGGACGCATTGATGAAACGTCATTCTTCACTACTTCTCGCTATGGCTATTCTCGGCCTTGCAGGCTGCGCTACGTCGCCTGCCCCGGCATTGATCGAGCGGGACCCTGTGGATGGTCTGATCGCAAGCAATGCGGCCGTCGCGACTCAGGCCTTGCGAGAGCTGTCCGAGGCCTCCGGCTCTTCTCGTGTTGTTGCGGCTCAAAAGCCGACGCGCGAAGTGAGCGCGCCCGCCCCGCAACCCACACAGGTCAACCCTCCGCGGGCATTGAGCATGGCTGCCCGCGGCAGCGCAATTGCCGTTGATGCTGATGCGCCGAGAGCACCCGCATTTCAATACACACCTCAAGTTGGGCAGTCCATCATTGCAGGTTCATCTGGCGTGGTCGCTTCGGGTGGCCTTCTGTCCGTCCCGCCTGCAGGACTTGAACGACTCATTACGGTTCGATGGACCGGAGAGTTGGAACAGTTGCTGAGTCGCGTTGCCCAAGAGGCTGGCTGGCAGATGGGTGCGGCGACTGGCTTCCGCGTCGTGCCAGTCGTTATCAGTATCAGCGCAGACAACCGCTCCGCTTTCGACCTGCTCCGAGACATTGGGGCGATTGCTGGGACGTCGGCGGACATTCTGGTGTCGGAATCGAATCGGACTATCAGCGTCCGTTACCTCCAGCGCTGAGGCCTAGAGCATGAATTTTCGCCTGAACCACCACCTTGCGTGCGCAGCACTGACCATGATCGTGGCAGTGTCGGCCCAAGCGCAGGCGGCATCAAAGCCTCCGATGGGCCTGGACGAGATCCTTCGCGAGAATCCCGCATCCCCAGAAGCCGCAGGGATGCCATCGATTCGGTTCAACGCTATCCGCGAAACAGCGGTCACATTTGGAGCACAGGCTGGTCTTGCGCGCCGCTCCTATGAGAACCTTGCCAGGCTGGATCGTCAGGCGCATCAGCTAGACGTTATTTACAACTTTCAGGCTCTACTCATGGAGGGTAATGTCGTCCCTCCCGTGTTGTCGGAAACTTCTGACGTCTACGATCAGAGTAACGACGACTTGCTGCGTGTAATCGGCAAAGTGTTTCGCATCGAGCAGCAGGCCCGTTTTTCGTACGCCCCACCCACTTGGCGCGCCTATCTGATGATGGGCTACGAGTTCGACAAGAACGTGGTTGCCGCAGTCTCGCCTCAGAACGATCAAGAGCGAAACCTGTGGAAGACGGCCGTTGAAGAGGGGTTCAAGCTAGGCAGCGATCAGGCAGACAGCATCCTGAAAGAGAACTTCGCCCGCTTGCAGCGCGATTTCCTTGGAATGGTGAAATACCACCAAATGCTGGAGGCGGGCATGGTGACCAAACCATATGTTGCCTCGACTCGCCAGGGTGTCATTCGTGCAGACGATGGATCGATGCATGTTGGAGAAGTTTTCCTTCGCATCACCGCATCCCCGGACTTTGTTGGGGACCCGACAAAGTGGAACGGCAATGCCCGCAGCGGCACAGCCGACCGACTTCGGAGCGCAGCCGACCCTGAACTGGCTGCGCGCATGCTGAAAGAGGCGCAAGCTTCCGGCATGGTCAAGGACAAAGGTCGATGAGCTCCCTCTTCAGCAACCCCTGGCCCGGTTACATCCCTGAGTTCGGCTTTCCCGATGAGCCCCGTTCCTTTCAGAAGGAAGACTTCGACAACTTGCTCATTCACGCAACGAGAAAGGGGGCATCAGACATAACACTCCAGACTGAAGAGCCTGTCTTCGCTTACATCGACGGCAATAACATTCGCCTGACGAAGCGCTCGTTCAATAGCAACGAGATCGAGCTCATCACCAATTACATCTATGGATCCGCCGGCGTGTCACGGATCCGGAGTGGCGAGGATATCGACACCAGGCATCCTGTTGTGATCCGAACGCCTGGTGTCAATGGCTCAACCCCGAAGGTCGAGAAGATGGGCTTCCGGGTGAATATCACCGGCTGTTGGGCCCGCGGTGACGAGAATGGCATGCAGATCACATGCCGGAGCATCAAGTCGACCCCCATGCGACTGTCCGAGATGGGCATCGAAGAAGGTATCGTTGAAAGCTTCTTCCCCGAGCAGGGGATGGTTTGCGTTGTCGGCCCGACAGGGTCTGGCAAGTCCACCCTCCTGGCTGGCGGAATGCGCAAGATCATCGAGGATCCGGATTCGCACAAGAAAATCATTACCCTCGAAGCGCCGATTGAGTTCACCTACGACGACATCGACCGCGCCACAACTATCGTTAGTCAACACGAGATCCCTCGCCATCTAAAGTCTTTTGCACGCGGTGTCCGAAACACTCTTCGTCGCGCTCCAAAGATCATTCTGGTCGGCGAGACCCGTGATGGCGAAACCGTAAGCGCTTCGCTCGAAGCATCGCAGACAGGTCACACGGTATACACAACGGTACATGCCGACTCGGTGGCACAGACGATCTCCCGTCTGGCCAACATGTTCCCTCCATCTGAGCGGATGACAAAGGTCTTCGAGCTCTCGGAGGCCTTGCGCATGATTGTTGTCCAGCGCCTGGTTCCGCGGGCCGACGGCAAGGGACGAGTCGCCTTGCGCGAGTTTCTACCTTTCGACCAGACCGTGCGGGATCATCTTCGGGTGGTTTCATCGCTTCGTGAAGCAGTTCACGTTGTGTCGAAGCTAGTTGAGAAGCGTGGCCAGACCATGCTGAGCGCCGCCCAGCGAGCGTTCGATGCCGGACACATTTCGGCCGACTACATGAGCATCTTCGAACGTGAGTCGCGGTCCGACCTAATTGAAGATATCGGATTCGGAGGAGATTGATCGATGAAGGGCTTCAAGATTCTTCAGGGGTTCTGGAGGGAGTCCGCTCGCGCAGCTCGGCTCTTCTTCATGAGCGCATACGTTGCAGTCCCTTTGATGCTGTTTTTGCTGCATATCCGTTGGTGGACGCTTGGCGTTTTGGTATCCACGATTGCCGTGATGACGGTAATCGAGAACTTTGGATACTCGCCGCCGGTGGCATTGCTGGCGGTTCGAGCATGGATCGCAGGCAAGCAGGTGAAGCGACGCAAGTCGATGTTCAGCAAACGACTGGACAACTGAACACCAATGGTGTATCATATATGCTATGCACGGCTAGAGTGCCACGTTCACGGAGATTCAACATGAGCAAGAAGACAGATACCGCAGCCAAGGCACAGGGCCAAATCTTCGTCGGCTGCGACGATGGGAATGCTGCAACCGACCTCGTTATCATGGATCCGGGTCAAGCGCCTCGCACCTTCGTCATGCCGAGCCGTGCTCGATCTGGCATCCAAGGCACGACGGTGATCGGCGGCGACGCTACGGAAGGCTCGGTAATTCCTTGCTATGACACGGCTGGCGTGCAGTTCACCGTGGGCGACCTGGCCGATGCAGAGTCAGCTCGCTTCGACGACTATCCGACGTCGCCGATGAATCGCGTCATCATTCACCATGCTCTTCGCACGGCTGGCCTGGGCGGAAAGGAAGTGGTCATCGCTACTGGCCTACCGCTGGGCTGGTATTACAAGGGTGGCGAGCCGAATCAAGTCCTGATTGACCGCAAGAAGCAGTCCCTCGAGGTAGCTGTTCGCGCTATGGACGACAGCGACACCGCGATCATTGTGCGTCACGAGGTCTATCCTGAAGGCTTGGCCGCATGGGTGGACTACGCTGTCGATGACAAGGGTAACCTGCGAGCTGATCCCAATGAGACCGTCGCGATCATCGACATTGGTGGTCGCACCACCGACTCGGCAGTTGTTCTGCCGGGACGGCGCATCGATCACGCGCGATGCGGTTCGGCCGATATCGGCGTCCTGGATGTCGTGGGGGACGTCGCCGTTGCCCTGCAAGCTCGTTTCGGCGTTGACATCCCCAGCGCCATGGTCGAGAAGGCATTGCGCGACCGCCAGATCAAGGTGTACGGCAAGATGCATGACATCGGCGCTGAGATCGATGCAGCCGTCGGGCGCGGCACTGACACTGTGCTTCGCGAGGTGAGTCGTCGCCTGGGCAAGTCACCCGATGTGGACCGATTCCTGCTGGTTGGCGGCGGTGCCTACCTGTTCAAGGACGTAGCCAAGAGCTACCCGAACGTGTCGATTCCCGCTCAGCCGGAGTTGGCCAACGCTCGTGGCTTCGCAAAATTCCTGAGCCTGTAAGGGATAGGTGATGGGGGTCACGATTGTTCCTCTTCGCTTGAGTGACGAAGTCCCCTTTGAGCAGCGGCTGCTAGACGCGTACAACCAGACCCCGCGCAATCGCAAGGGGCTGTTCCTGCGGCAACTCTTGGAGCTTGGGATGGCTGCACTGGATGCACAGCAGGCGGGCATTTCCAGGATTGCTCCGGCAGTCCGTGATTTGTCTCCTGCACCAATGGAGAACAAGGTCGCGTCCATCGCGCGATCACCGGCAGCACCAGCACCACCAGCACCGGCGTCTTCAGGCCAGCCTGAAGTTGGCAGTGATGGCGAAGGCGATGAGATCGCAGTCCCAATTAAGGCGGCAGGAGTCCTTAAGGACTTCTTCACAACAGGCAAGTCAAGCAAGAACTGAAACGAGAGCAGCTTCAATGAACCAGCGAACTACCCCCCGTCTCAGCGCAATCGCGCTGCAGGTCAGCCTGGCAGTTGCCATGCTTGGTCAGCATTGCATGGCGCACGCTGGCTTTCTCTTTGAAAGCTCGCCGCCTGTGGCTGCCAAGCCAGCCCAGGCGCAGCCGATTTCGTCCGTTTCCAAGTACGCGGACGCTCAATCGCAGCAATCAGCTGTCGCTGGCGGTCGGAATGTCGACACCTCAGCCAAGGTGGATAGGCTGGCTCGAATGAATCGTCAGCGCATTGACCTCGAGTCGAAGTTGACCTCTCGAATCACGCAGTCCGGAGAGCTGCCTTCTGAGCTTCCAGCCATCAAGGGTATGGGTCGCAATGTGACCCTGGAAGACGCACTTCGCCAGATTCTTCCCACCGGATGGGGCGCCTATTCTGACCAGGACCTGGAGCTCGATCAGATAGTGAGTTGGAGTGGCAATCGCACATGGCCGATGGTTCTCCACGGCCTGCTGGCAGATCGCGACATGCGAGCTCACGTCGACTGGAAGACTCACGAAGTGATGTTCTTTGCCCCGGCGCCGAAAGAAGAAGTAACCCAGCCACTGGTTGCAGGTCCCGGCAAGGGTGTTGAGGTTCGAGCGACCTCTGAAGCGCCTAAGGCTGACGCCACGAAGGCCGCCAATGTTGCAGCAGCAACCGCTGTTGCGGCCTCTGTTGAGCCATCGAAGGTTCCGGAAGCCAAGAAGGAGGTGGTCTGGGTCTTGTCGACAGAGCACACGCTGCGTGAAAACCTGCGTCGCTGGGCAAACGCAGCCGGTTGGAACTTGCTCTGGAATGCAGTGAATGGGGACAGCGTGATCGACTACCCAGTCGATGCCAAGGTTGAGTTTTCAGGTGAACTGCTGGGCTCTGCCGGAGCTATGGCCAAGGTCATCACTGCCTACAGCGATGCCGACTTTCCTTTGCAGATCGAGTTCTTCCGCGGCAATCGCGTCGTTGAAGTTCGACTTCACCAGGTTCCAGACGTCAAGCCGGCCGGATTCGAGAAACAAGTTGTGACGCCTGCCCGAGGTCCCGCAAGTGCGATTGGCGACATGGCGACGGTCAAGAACTCTAGCGCGCACTAAGCGCTGCATCGAACTGGAGTAATGATGAATCTTTTTACCAAGCTTTCGATCATCGCCTTTGTCGCCAGCACGCTCGGCGGCTGCGCAGTGGTGGATCACACCATTGCCAAGTACGAAGGCCAGGCGAAAGCCTCCGACGTCAATCGGCAATTCGATGCCGTCGTTCAGCCGGTAGCAAGTCAGCGCGTAATCGAGTCCGATGGCATCTGGGTCAACAAGCGATCCGTTTCACTGAAGGAAGCACAGCTGCCGGCCGTCTTTCGTTCAGCGCTGAGCATCGGATTCGAGACGCGTTCGAGCCTCCGCGATGTCACCAACATGGTGTCCCGAGAAACCGGCCTTCGCTTTTCGTTTGCTCCCGACGTCCTGAAGGATGTCGAAGAAAAAATTCTGAATGCGGGTTTCCGCAGCGAAGGAGATCTCCGCCAGGTGCTCAATCTGCTGACCGCTCAGCAGAACATGAGCTGGAAGTACCGTGGTGGGTCGGTCGAAATTTATCGATTTGATACCCAGGTGTTCCAGATTGCTGTTCTGCCCGGGACGACGGACATGAGCGCCCAGGTCGGGAATCGGAACAGCACTGGTGGTTCCGGGGGGGCGGCTGGCGGTTCTACGGGAGCAACCTCATCCGCTTCTGCTGGCCAGGATCTGAAGTACGCGGTCAAACTCGACTTCTGGAAGGGCCTCCAAAACGACATCAAGAACCTGATGTCGCGTGATGGCAAGGACGGATCGTTCACCGTTTCGGAATCGACGCAATCGATCACAGTCACTGGAACCCCATCAACCTTGGCTGCTGTTGAAAGCTACGTCAAGGACCTCAATGCAACTCGTACACGTCAAGTTGCGCTTGAAATCCGGGCCTATACCGTCGACACGACAAGCGGACGTGACTTCGGTATGAAGTGGGATCTGGCTTTCACAAAGATGGCCAAGGACCTTGGAATCACCTCGGCGCTACCGGGTGGCACCAACACAGCTGCTGGCACGCTGACTGCAGTGTTGGGTAAGGGCTCCACTAGCCCGTTCGCCGGCACTCAACTCATGCTGAATGCACTCAGCACATTGGGCAACACCAATGTGGCCGTCGAAAGTTCGCAAATGGTGCTGTCGGGCGAGGCAGTTCCTGTGAACTCAATGCGCGAGGTCAACTACCTCAGCGAAGTCACGACCAGCTCGGTTCCGAACGCCGGCACGCAGACCTCACTGAAGCAGTCCACCGTCACTGAAGGCTTCTCAATGACCGTGTTGCCCATCGTCCTGAGCGGCGACGGCATCCTGCTGAAGGGTGTCCTGGACGTCAGTTCCATCGACCGAATCGAGGAAGCATCATCGGGCGGCCAGACCATCCGCACGCCACAGCGCTCGAGTCGCTCTCTACCGATGAGTGTTCATTTGCGATCTGGCGAAACCTACATCTACGGGTTGCGTGAAGCCTTGGCAAACTTTCAGGATTCTGGAAACACCGGGACTGCGCTCATCAACACGTTGACAGGCGGTCAGCACAGCTCGAAAGAGTCTCGCAAGACAATTTTCGTGACAGTCACGCCGCACATCGTGAACCCCGTTCGCTAAGCCAGGCCGACAACAGTATGGCAACCGTTGACATCGCCAATCTCACCAAGCCAGTCGCAATTGCACTGGATTGGCGCGCCCTGAAGGGCGCCACGTCGGAGCGAAAGGAAATCGACGCCCTGGCAAAGTCTGAGGGCGTGAAGTTTGGCTGCGTCATTTCCGATGACGAAGCTGGCGTCACCATTGTGGGACTGAGCCATGAAAAGGCTGAGGGCGCCACATGTGGTGCGGCATGGCTTGCCGCTGCGTGTGGCCGCAGTGCTGTGATTCTGGTTGAGCCGCTGGATGACTCCAGGCTCTGGATTTGCGCCGTGCGGGCTGGACTACCGGTCCAGAACATGGATGTCGTCATCGACATACAGGATCTCCATTCGCGCCTGCAGGACTTTCAGCTGCAGAGTCCAGATGCCAAGATTTACTCGACTCTGGAGAACCTGGAGGTTACATATGAGCGAGTCTCACCGCAGTCGTTTGCGGAGCTGGTTGCGAACACTCCAGCACCCAAAATCGAGCGAATTGCGGGCTTCAACCCTCTACTGGTAGCGCTTGTCGCTATGGCTGTTCTGGCTATGGCAGCCTGGTACGGGTTTGACGCGTACAGCACGATGCAAGCTCGAGAGAAGGCAAAGATCAAGCTGGCAAAGCTGAACAGCGATCAAGAACGCAAGACCGCTGAATCCGTGGCAAAGGCCCATCAAGAGTATGTTGCGGCGGCCGAGGTGATGCTTCGCAATGTCGTGCTGGATCAGCCGGCACTGGACAGCGTAGTCGGTACCATTTTTGCCGCAGTCGAGTCTAAGCCTCTGACTATGGCTGGCTGGTCTCTGGTCAGCTTTGATTGCGACGCGCGCGCCTGCCGCCTGCACTGGAAGCGCGGACAGGGTTCAACAATGTTGACCTTCATGACGGCAGCAGAAGGAAATGGCTGGGTTATTGGAAACATTGCCGGCAACGATGCCGTCACAAACCACGCCCTGGACGTCGAATCTCGATCCGCGAGTATTGACCAGCTAGATGAAAGTGCTCCATTCCTGGCGGCATTTGAGTCAAAGCTGCAGGAGGCCTCGCCTTTGGGGTTGCGCTACGAGGTGTTCAAGCCTGAGCCATTGGAAAAATTGATGCCAGCAACGAAGCCGGTCGGCGGAAAGGCTGGACTTCCTGCAGAGCCAGGCCAGGCGCTTCCATACAAGGTTGGTACCGCAACAGTTCGCGGAACCAAGTTGTTCGAACTGCGCGAACTGCCGAACTATGTGACTCATCCTGGGCTGTCTATCAAGCGCGTCAGCGTTGACGTCAAGTCTGGAGAATGGACTATGGAGATGAACTATGCAACACGCTAAGCCGATCATGAAGGCTGTCGCCGTTACCATCCTTACTTTGTCGGCAACTGCCTCCTTCGCGCTCTTGCCACCATCGGGTGCATCAGCCCCAACGGCCGAAGTGCCCAAGACAGTAAATGCTGCAGCCGTAAAGGCTGTTGCAATCGGCAAGCCTGCCGCAGTTGAACAGGGGACCCTGCGGGAACTCGAATCGCTTCAGCGTCTCGCAGCTCTTGCCGAGTTGCGCAAAAAGGTCGCCGAGGCCACACCGACGATCCAGGCACAACAGACCCCGAACCTGTCGACGGCCACGCCTGTTCTGACTGCTACGCCGACGTTGGCCCACACTGGAAATGCCCGTGGAAACAGCAAGGGCAATAAGGCTACTCTGTCGACGCAACCGCAGTCTGCGCCACCCCTATTTGCTTCGCCCCCCATGCATGAGCCTGTTGTTCCCCCGACGGCCAAGGTCCTCAAGGTGATCCTGGTGGCTGGACGAGCGAGGGCCGATTTGATTTCCGATGGCAAGATCACGACCGTGAAGCAAGGCGACCAACTCGGGCGCTGGACAGTGGCCGAAATCTCACCGGAAGGTGTGACAGTGCACAGGCGGTTGACGCCGCTTCAAATCATGCAACCCATCGTGACAACGGAGCTTGGGGCATCGCGCTCACCCGAAGCGGTCGCGGCTGCATCCGTGCCACAACCGGCGCCCACAGCCAGCGCCTCAATGCAAGCCGCTCGTTCAGCCTCATTGCTGGATCAAGGAATCGAGGGCGTTTCAGATGCAGCCATGGGAGCGATGCCTTCTGGGATCGTGCAAGTGCAGACTCGCCGCGACTACGAAACCTACAAGCTCATTAAGGCAACGGATGCCGACTTGCAGGTATCCAGTGCAAATACACCTCGCCAGTCCAGCCTGCGTCCTGAAATCCCGCCACTACCGGCCGGGATCGCAAAGCCCGACAGTTCGTTCCAGCCCGCTGTTGCTCCGCCACTTCCTGGAAATGTCACCCCCTGACTGCCAGTCTGCAGCACTTTAGACGGCCTTTGGGCCGTCTTTCGTTGGCGATTTCTAGACAATGAACAGCGTATGTGATATGCTATAGACAACATATCGAATTCGATGTGCAGCCAGTATGTGAGATGACACCACTTGATCTTTCAATTCACGCGCCACGCCATCGACGAGAGGTTACGCACCATTGCGAATACGTGGTTGTCTGGTCGACGAAGTTCGCTCGACCGGTGCTCGATGAGTACATTGAGGAAGTAGAGGATCTACTGAAGTCTGAGGCTGCATCAGGGCAGTTCGGACTCACTGAGTTGGTCGTCACTCCAAGTGCCGTTTCAATCCGTGTGACTGTTGACCCAACGGTAGGTATCCATCGAGCTGTGACTCGACTCAAGTCGGCATCTTCTTCGGCCCTTCGGGCGAGGCATTCAGCGCTTCGAAAGCGGATTCCCTCACTCTGGAACAGCAAGTACATGGTGACGACGGTGGGAACGATGCCAGCTGCCCTCTTGGTCACTGAGTTCCTCGAACAACAGCGCCGCGTCTAGGGCGCCAACAAGGACTATTGATGAGTTTGCTTTCCCTTTTGGGCATTGGCAAGCGCCCTAAGCCTGGGCCCAATGTGGGTATGCCAACTCGACGCAGCCCTAGCCCACAAGTTTCACCGCGTAGCGCATCTCAAGCTGTCCCACTTCGTCCCGCGCAGCAGCGAACGGCGACGCCGCCCCCAACCTACAAGTCCGCGTCGGACCTGCCGGCACACAAGTCGGTGGCATCCATCCGGGGTGGTAGTGTTGAGCTATCCCAGTCAATGCGGCAGCACATCTTCGTCCTAGAGCTTGCGACGCCAGAGAACGCCTTTCTGATCGGCGCAACGAGAGAGCATTACGGTAGTGCCGCTTTCAAGAGCATCCAAGAGCGGATCTCCGACTTGGGTGGATCTGTTCGGCAGGCGGGGATTGCCGACGGGGCCCTCATCAACAGAATCAATCGTGAAGAGTCAGAAGAGTCTTCCGGCAGTGAGGATGTCAAGCCAATCATGCGCGACATCGAGAAGCTCGTCTTCGATGCAATGGAAGAGCGGGTCTCCGACATCCATATCGAGACGCGCGGCTCTGGCGCAATGGTTCGGTTTCGCATCAACGGCCGTCTCCGAAAGCACAGCGATTCCTGGACCGCCGACTACGTGATGACCCTCGCTCGCGCGCTCCACACGATGGCGGATGAGGAGTCAAAGTCGCCGACTTTCAATACCGACGCGCAGCTTTCAGTGACCCGCGAGCTCCCCAATGGCGCCAAGGTGAAGCTGCGTGCTCAACTTTCTCCGGCTTACCCGGATGGCGCGATTGACATCGTGATCCGTGTACTGATGGTTGATGCGAAGGCTCAGGTCCGATCTCTTGCCGATCTTGGCTATTCCTCCGATCACATTGCCATGCTGGAGTACATGCGCGCCTCGCCACATGGCCTGATCGTTATCGCAGGTGAAACCGGCTCGGGAAAAACTACGACCTTGCAAACGATCATGCACATGATCCGGTCGACCGATCACGGACTGAAGTTGATTTCAATCGAAGATCCTCCAGAGTACGTGCTTGAAGGTGTGACGCAGATTCCTGTTGCGCGCCGCCGTGATAAGCCAGACGAGAACCCATTCGTGGCGCCAATGCGCAACACTATGCGGATGGATCCGGACGTCATCATGCTGGGTGAGATCCGTGATTCGATTACCGCAGATCTGATGACTGGTATGGTTACATCAGGGCACAAGGCGCTGACCACTATCCATACCGAGTCTGCACTTGGCATTATCGGCCGCCTTCGAAATATGGGCGTGGACCCGGATGTCCTTGGCGCCCGCGGGTTCCTATCGGGCCTCGTCTTCCAGACACTAGTGCCAACTCTTTGCCCGCATTGCAAGGTCGAGTTTGAGTCGAGGCCCGACCTCGTTGCTGGCCCCTTGGGAGATCGCGTTCGGCACGTTGCAAAGCCTGGTGACACGCTCTTTGTTGAGTCGGAAACAGGCTGCAAGCACTGCAAATTTACTGGCATCGTCGGTCGAACCGTTTGCGCCGAAATGGTGGTCCCAGACAACGTGATCCGCGAGGCGATAATGGCTGGCGACATGCGAAAGGCACGTGAACATTGGCGTGGTCTGCGTGACCTGGACGACCAAGATTCCATGTTGGGTGCCACCGCCTTGGATCACGCAATCCAGAAAATGCGCCGCGGTGATGTCTCGCCGATATCTGTCGAGAGCAGCCTTGGACTGTTGCACGACTTTACGCGAAGCGACATCAACACAAGAACCGGCGCATCGCTCGGACTCGCGGGTTAAGGAAGCAACATGGTACGTAAGCAGCACCGCGGCCGCACCTCGTCAATCGAGGACAAGTGGATCACTTTCCAGTTTCGAAGTTCAGGCATCCAGCGGGCTCGCTTTTTCGAGATGATGAGCTCGCTTATCAAGGACGGAAAAGCGCTGGACGCTTCACTGCGCGAGCTTGCGTCGCGATACCAGAAGAAGAAGCGCCCCAACGCATCGATCATGCGCTCTCTCGTCAGTTCACTCGACGAAGGCAAACCTTTCGCCGACGCTATCAAAAATTACGTCTCAGACACTGAGTTCATCATCCTCTCGTCAGGTGAGAAGTCTGGCGATCTAGGTGTGGCCTTTGAGCAAGCAGCAGTCGTTGCTCGAGCTGGCGTCGATATCACCAAAGCTGTTCGAAATGAGCTCGCGACGCCAGTCCTTCAGATAGTCGTGCTACTGGTCATACTGGTCGGTTTCTCGACTTCCGTTGCTCCAGGCCTGGCTAAGTCGGTGCCTAAATGGGCCCTTGACGACAGCCAGAGGATGCTCTTTGGACTGGCTGATGTTGTTGCACGCACATGGTTCATCGGCGTGCCGGTTCTGATCGGGCTTATATGGGCGGCCTTGTGGAGCATGCCGCGCTACACGGGGCCTGCACGCAAGATTCTGGACAAGTTGCCACCTTGGTCTGTTTATCGAACCTACAGCGGATCGACGTTCATGATTTCATTGGCCGCGCTCATCCGCGCAGGCGTCTCAATCGAGACAGCCATCCGGTTTATCAGCGGCAAGTCAATGCCATGGATGAAGGAGCATCTGGCGGTAATGATTGGTCGCCTTCGGTCTGGTGCAGATCAGGGTGAGTCGCTGGATGTCGGTCTGCTGACGGATGACCTCGCGGACACCGTGGCCATCTATTCAAAGACGTCTGACTTCGAGAAGGCAATGAGTTCACTCGGGCGAGAGGCCATCAAGGTTGGCATTGAAGACATCACCCGCAAGGCAGGCTTTGGCAAGACTGTCGCCACACTTCTGATGGGCTTGTTCGTCGCATGGATGTTCGATGCCATGATGGGCATTAGCGATGCCGCCCAGCGCGCAAACAATCAGCAGAAGACCACGATCAGTCAGCCAAGACGGTAACCATTCCCGACGCGGTCTGTCTTAGCTTTACCTCCAGGCGTCACCAATCACACGCATTATCAGTTGTCAAAGCACTGCGCATGTGATATGCTGTACGCTACTGTTCTTTCCATCCTCCATCATTTCAGGAGATACCATGCGCTCGAATATCACCCGTAAGCAACGCGGCTTCACCCTGGTCGAGTTGGCAGTCGTCGTCGCCATCATCGTGGCCGCTGCTGCAGGCATCATTGCGCGACGCAACGCGACCAATCAGACCGCGATGATCCAAACCGAGTCGGGCAACCTCACCGCCATCTTGGGGAAAGTGAACTCGACGTTTGCTGGTCGGTCCAACTATTCGGGCGTCAACACGGCACTTCTTTTGTCGCAAGGCGCCTTCCCGACCTCGATGGTGGATGGCGCCAATGTAGTCAACATCTGGCAAGGTGCGGTGACGGTCGCCGCTGGCGCCGGCAACACGTCGGTAGACATCACGTACAACGGTGTCCCGTCCTCGGCCTGTATCGAACTGGTAGCGAACACATCGCGAAGCTACAACGAAGTCACGATCAACTCAACCAAGACCAAGAACGGCGCCCCCCAAGCTGACTTGGACACGGCGAAGACGGCCTGCGAAGCCAGCGCCTCTGCATCTATCGTCTTCAACGCCAACTAAGTTGGGCTGAAGGCGCCAGCGATTGGCCGCTATTGCTGCGGTTTTGAGTCTATCGCCCGATCTGTCGGGCGATCTTTTTGGGGTGAGTGATTGATGCCTGAGGCTGTCAGCGAAGTCAGCGATGCTGGTCTCACGTTTCGCGATGTGACCGATTGGTACATCCCGGAAGATGATGGACTGGACGTACTGGTGTACCCAGGCGCAATCAAGGCAGATGGCGGCCTTCGCGCCACAGCGCATAAGCTGCGAGATGACGCAGTTTGGCGCCACAGCCAGGACACCTCAAATCCCAGAGATTGGAAGGCAGAGTACGAAGGTCTGACCTTCCGCGTGCACCGCCAATCCACCGTTGGTGGGACTCTCTATATTTTCCGAAAGATGTCTACCGAGCTTCCTGTGTTGGGCAAGCTAGGCATTCCACCGGAGCTGGTTCGAATTCTGTCCTGGCAAAACTTCGGAGACAGCGGTGGCTTGGTCATCGTTTCGGGCGGGCCTGGGCAAGGAAAGAGCACGACCAATGCCGCGATACTCGTGGAGCGCGTTCGTCGATTCGGGTACTTTTGCCTGACGGTAGAAGATCCTCCAGAGTTTGCGATGCACGGTGAGTATCCGAGTCGCGAGAACCGAATCGGACAGGTCATCCAGGTTCCGGCTAAGTCGGAAAGCTTCGCGCACGAACTCAAGGATGCCCTGCGCTGCTATCCCTCCAATATGCGTGGCTCCATGTTGATGGTCGGTGAGGTTCGTGATGGACAAGCTGCCGGTCACGTGCTCCGCGCAGCGGTGAACGGCCAGTTGGTGTTCACCACCCTGCATGCCGGGGACCCCATTGCAGCACTGGAACGAATGCTTGCACTGGCCAAGGACTCAATGGGTCAAGAGGAGGCGTGCTCCCTTTTGGCGCACTCGCTGAGAGCTGTGATCCATCAAAAGCTGCAAGGCGGCAAGCTGTCGGTCTCGTCTTTGCTGTCGATGCGCGCTAACTCAAGCGTTGCCGCCAACATTCGTCGTGGCGCTTTGCCGCAGCTCAGTACTGAGCTCGATCAGCAGAAGACGCTATTGGCTCGGGGTAACGATTCCCTCATCAATTCCCTCTTGGAAAAGAACCGCACAGGAGCAATCACGTGACCACCGCAAAGAAACGGATATTGGTTGTCGATGACAGCCAAAGCATGCGTGCAGCTGCGAAGACTGCACTGGCCGCCGACTACGACGTGATGTATTGCGAAGACGGGCTCGAAGCGGTTTCCACGATTGCGGCGTTCAAGCCAGATCTGGTCTTCGTCGATATCACGATGCCAAACCTTGATGGGTACGAGACGGTTGCCCTGATTCGCCTAAATGAAGCCTTCAAGGAAACTCCCATATTGATGATGTCGTCCAAAGGAGGTGTTTTCGACCTCGCGCGAGGCCGCTTGCTCGGCTTCAACGGAGCTATCGTCAAGCCCTTTCAGGCGCCGGATATGCGCAAGGTGGTCGAAGAACATCTTGGCCCTCTGGTGGTTCGATGATGCACTCGTCGTCACTGGTGGAATTGCAGAGGAATCTGATTGCGGCCGCTGCTCGGCCTGACGCCGCTCAGCCGGGTCCGATGTACATGCCTTTTGAGTCCGCAGGTCAGCTGTGGGTGGTGAAGTGCTCCGATGTTGCGCGCCTCGCGATTCCTTCTGAAGTCACATCTCTTCAGGGCTACGCCGGCTCACCGGACTGCGTCCTTGGCGTCATCTCTGCTGACGGAGAACTGCTCACTGTTGTCGATGTGAGCCTTCTCTTCGGCGCAGCGGCCACTGTCCGAAGCCTGAAATCGCGTTTGATCGTGTGTGCTGATGGGTCCCTCAAGGGCATCGCTCTGATGGTTGACCGTGTTCGTGATCGAGTCGAATCGTTGGATGACCTGGCTGGCGCGACGCTGCTTGATCCTGAAAGCTTGTATGCAAGGCTCAGCAAGAAGGCTGGGCGACATGGAGAAAATATATGAGCAAACGTCGTATTCAGGTGGCATCGTTCTCTATGGGAGATGTCGCCCGAGGGGATCTAGCCTCTATTGCCTGTGGCGTCCTGCTGTTCGCAGTTTCCGCAATCCTGGCCGTCGCCTCCAACACAAATGCGCGCGCGACCGCAGCTTCCGCCGGCGCTGCCCGCCTCCTGCACGCCAGCTCGTCTCAGGTTCTGCAAGGGGCCCAAAGTTTCGGCAGCGGTGGCGCGCCTAGACTCGGTATTGCAACCACGTCCTCTTCGCAGGTGACTGCAGCCTTCAAGGATTTGGCGGGTAGCGCAGACTCAGTATTGGCTCTTCCGTCGATCAAGACGCCGGCAGCAGAGGCTTATGCGGCGTGGGGAAATCTTCGAGGCACCATGTCAGCGGTGGGTCAAGGGGCTGCATCGGCCGCCGAGCTAAGCGATGCGCTGGGACGCAGTGGACAGGCCATCCACAGCCTTACGAAGAAGATCGAGGCGAGCGGTAAGCAGTCAGGATCGATGGCACGTGCATATGAGTCCGTGAATCGACTCCTGGTCATCGCTGAAACCGGATTTGGCCTCGCCTCCGTGCAGCGTGTAGGGTACGACTTACAGGTCCTTGCGGCCGACCTCGGCTCTACGGAACTGCGGCAAGAAATTGCATTCATCGAGCCGCTGGCTGCTCTTACCAAGGCTGCATCTGCTATCAAGGTCAGTAGGGACCAGCTGGCACCAATCTCGGAAGCAGCGATTTCAGCAAAGGCAGCTGCAGACAATTTGGCAAACGCTGCCTCTCAGTCCGGCGGTAGTGCTGCATTGGGCGGCGCAGCTGCTCTATTGGCGCTTATCGGGGTGGTAGCTGTCATCCTTGGACTGCGCGGCGCGCTTTCTGAGTTTTCCCGTCGCTATGCGCGGGCTACACAGCAGTTCAGGTCATCTGAGCAAGCCAGAATTGATCTCGCCCAATCCCTCCGCTCCCTACAGGATGGTTCACTCAGTGATGAAATCGAGATTCCTCAATCATCGCCCGAGATGGCAGAGCTGGCCCGCCTAGTTAATTCTGTGATCGGTCGTGTCCGCTTGTCTATCGAGCAAGTTGAGTCATCACTCCAGGATGGAGTCGCGAACAACGCTGAGATTGTGGAAATCGCCGCTGCGCTGCGTCAGCAAGTGGCCAATGCATCTGGCGAGCTGATTGCCGATGTCAAATCTCTGGATGGCTGCGCTCGGTCAGCTACTTCGATCTCCTTCGATGCGGAGTCGCTGGTCAATGCTGCAGGAGAGGCCTCTACACAGTCAGCTGACGCCACCCGTGTTGCTCAAGATGCCGCATCCAGGCTCGATTCGATGCGCGACGGCCTGCAAGACACGGCCAAGCGCGTAAAGCGCCTGGGTGAGCGCGCTCTCGAAATTTCGACCGTAGTTGAGGGTCTGGAGGCTTTGTCTGAACAGATCGGCGTTCTGGCATTGAACGCCGAACTGGAAGCAGAGCGAGCTGGCGATGCAGGGGTTGGCTTTCGGACTGTTGCGCGCGAAGTGAAGGCTTTGGCGCGCCGGGCTGAATCGTCTCTATTGGCGATTTCCGGGCTGGTTCAGGGCGTTCAGGCGGATGCAAGATCCGCTGCTGAGTCTGTCGAACGTTCGACCGGCCAAGTGGTTGCCGGCGCCAATGTCGGTGCGGTTTCCCAGGCCTTGCTGAGCGTTCTCGCTCCGCTGGCCGAGACCATCGGCGCTATGGCCAGGGAGATTCAAGTCCGTGCCAAGGCAACTGCCGAGGCTTCTCGACAATCCTCAGCATCCGCGAATGGCCTGCAACGCGGACTGGATGAAGTGATTGCGCGTGCTGATCGCTTGCAGCGCCCGACCGCGGCCAGCCGTGAATCAATGCAGCAGGCTTTGCGCTCGATCACGGGAATGAAGTCCTCTGCCGAAGCCATCTAAGGGACATGAATGCAAGCGATGACCGCCCCTAATGCCGCAGCACGACTGCACTCGCTGACGATCATCTCCACAGCGATCCTTGGCGTCCTCAAGCAGATGGCTGGCGGCATGAATGCCTTCGCCGATGCGCCGAAGTCGAACGCTATCTCCATGAAACTGGAGAAGCTGGCTAAGGCAGCCGCCTTCACAGGGCTCTGGGGCGTTGGCAATTTCCTGAGCGCGCTACGAGAGCTATCTGCTGGCATTGAGGCAATCCCGCCGAGCACCGTCAATCGGAACGAACACCTCGAACGCGTGAAAACGCTTTCCGATGGCATTGCTGCCTTGGGCGGGTACCTTCGCGATCTGTCCTACGGCAACGTGGTTTCATACAGCGCACTCAATGAGCAGTTCGGACGCGTTGTCCGCAAGGCGCGCCCCCAGTTGCTCGAGGTCTCGCCCAGCGAGATTGAGCCCTTCCTCTTCATGCCGGCGCCGCCGTCACTTGAAGTTGAAGCATTCTGGGAGCCTGAGCAAGGAGCTTCGAATGACGCCCTGCGCCTCGCGATTGCCGACATCCTGAATGCCAAGGCCATGACTCCAGGCCTGGCGGCGTCGCTAGCCTCGGTGAATCCATACCGGACCCTTTCAGGCCTCTTCGACGCAATGGCGTGTGAGGCAGGCTTTGTAGGGGCTATGAAGACTGGCTCAGACGTGATCCATGAACTGGAACGGATCGATAGCCTGCTGGTCGATGGCCTTCCCTCACAACTGCCGGCGCCGGACGGCTTCCTATTCTCCAGGGTGCTCTTTGCAGTCGCTCAGTCAGACGCATCCGATGAAGCCACGGCCAAGGTTCGCCGCCGCTATTCGCTCATGAAACCGGGCGCCACCGATGTCTCGATGCATGACGTAGCCAAGAAGTTCAGTGAGGGCATGCGTCGTTTTCAGGAGTCGTTCACACAGGCAACCATTACTCGCACGCCAGTAGTAGTCGCCAAGTTGGCGAAGTCTGTTGCCGGCGACAGCCATAGGCTGGACAGCGAACCATTCACGAAGTTCGCTATGCTCATGATGGAGGTCACTCAGGGCTGGACGACAGGTGAAGTTCGGCAGTCGGATTGGGTACTCGGTTCGGCCGTGCTTCTACTGATGACCGAATCTGCAAAGACCTGGGGGAATGCCGACGCTCAGTCACAGCTCTCGGCTCAGGCCGATCAGATGGTTGAGGACGGCCAAATCCATGTTTGCCCAAGTCTTCAGGCCTCGGTGCGAGCTGCTGCTGTCCAGAAGACCAGCGAAGTTATCGCAGCATCCTTCAAAAAACTCAATTTGAGCATCGAAAGCGCGTTGCGTGCAGTCGGCAATGAAGACATCCCCGAGTCGAACGCCGCACGCATTGCGGATGTGGCCGGCGCGCCTCTCACAAAATACCTGAATACCATTTCGGGTGTCGTGATGTGCTGGAACCTACCTCGTGCCGGCGCCTTCGCGGCTGCTGTGGCGGTTCAGGCTTCTTCTCCTGAGTCCTGGGGCACTCGGGCGGCCAGGTCGATGTTGTTCGACAACCTGACCCGAGTGAATCTCTTCATGGCACGACTGCGTCCTGGTAGCTTGCTGGATATTGAGCCCGACGAAGAGCGCGACCTGCGCGTTGAAACAAGCGCCCAAGTCATCCAGCTGTTCACCCGGGAAGAGGTCCATGCTCGGAAACCTGAGCCTGAAGAATCAGGTGATGATGTAGTGGATGAAGCCATTCTGGCCACGGGGCCTGTCGAGGCCGAAGTTCCAAACGATGTCCAGGCCCCAGGGGAGGTCGTCGTCGACGAAGTTGCTGCGTCGGCTGAGGATACTCATCACAACCAGCTGGCCTTGGAGCAGGAAGTTTCTCCTGTCATCACGGACCCGGCTTTTCAGCCCTCCTTCGACATCGCCACCTTAGTTGCAGATGACCTCGATACGGGACTTTCTTCGGATTCGCCGACCATCGATCCTTTCGACATCGGCGAAGAGGCGTTTGGCTTCGACGCAATTCCCGTTGTGGTCGCCGATCTCCCGGCGCCAGAAGAGCTGCTCAACGAGTTCATTGGCGCCCAAGAAGGTCGACTTAACTCGCTCGACGGAGCGGACGACGAACTCCTGGCGATCATGTTCGATGAGTCCTGGGAGTGCATGGACGGCATCGAAAAGGCTTTCGCCGGCGTGCGAGCGCTAGATGACAGTGAGGAGCATGTTGCCGATGCACGACGCCTGATCCATACCTTAAAGGGCGTGTGCCGCACCTGCGGCCTCGATGCCGCCGGCGCAATCCTGCACGCTATGGAGGACCGACTCGACGCGATGCCCAACGACTCGGGCGTGATGGAGCCGGTACTTTCCGCCTTCGAAGGCGCCATGGAAGCTGTGCGCGAGCAGTTGGACCAGGAGCGTGCACGCCACCAGGCTGTAGGCGTTGGGTCGGCCGAAGTCATCCCTGACGCCGAAGTGAGCTTTGTCGTGGATCCCCATCCAGTCGAGGAACTTGCCGAGACTGTCGTCGAAGTCGAAATCAAGCATGTGGAAGAGTCTCCGCATTCCGCGGTGGTCGACCAGGTCGTAGCACAGCCTGAATCGAAGTCGCTGTCCATCTCTGAGCCGGCGCCGGCGACTCAGCGGCCGACGCAGGGGGCACGCCTTGGTCAGCAATCCGGCACCGTTCGGATTCCCATTTCGTTGGCCGATAAGGTCGGCAGGACATCCAGTCAGGTCATGGCTGGTTCTCGCCAGGCAATTGAAGAGCTGGACGCTATTGCCCGCTCGGTTCGTGAACTCGAGGAGAATCTTCGTCGCCTGGGCCCTGACCTTCGGCAACTGGAAATCATGGCTGCTTCGAGCATTGCTTCAGCAAGCTCGGGGGGAGCAACGTCCGGATTCGATCCACTGGAGTTGGATCGCTATACGGAGCTGCAGGAAGTGGCCCGCCGGCTGACTGAAGCTTATGGCGATGCCATGAGCTCAGCAGGGCTGGTTGCGGAGGATCTGCGCCGCGCAAGCACAAGTGAAGCGGACCGAGCGCTGATCTCCGATGAGCTGCAGCGCGGCTCCTCTGAATTGCTGCTGGCTCCGGTCTTGACTCAACAGTCTCGCCTTGAGCGAGTTGTCGCCAAGGCCTGTGCCGACACCGGCAAGACCGCCAACTTGTCTGTGGACTCGGCCGCTCGGGTCCCAACGGCCGCCATGGACAAGCTAATGCCTGTCTTTGAGCATTTGCTCCGGAACTCGGTTGCCCACGGAATTGAGTCCAGAGATACGCGCGAGGCATCTGGAAAGCAGGTGGCCGGCATGTTGACGATTTCAGTTCCTGTCAGTGAGACCAGCGAAGGCGGTGTCGTGCGTATCTCGATCCGCGATGATGGCGCGGGGATCGATTTGGCGCGTGTGCAGGAATTCGCTGAGCGCCGCGGTCTCGTGGCGCCTGGTGCCAAGTTGTCTGACGATGCGATTCGCGAGCTGCTTTTTGCCTCGGGTTTTTCTACGGCCGACCATGTGAGTGAATTGTCAGGTCGTGGCGTGGGCCTGGACGTGGTTCGGGCCACGGTATCGTCCTTGGGTGGCGTTGTGACGGTCTCATCGACACCTGGACAAGGTACGGAGTTCATCCTGGCGCTGCCAACTGACTCGGATACCATGGCCGTTATTCCGGTCACCTCGGCCGGCTTCAAGTGCCTGCTTCCTCTCACCCTGGTTCGCAGAATCGTGCCCATTTCCGCAGGCGCAGAAGTTCAAGTCGACCTGTCATCTCGCAAGGCGACCGTGGGCGGTGTTGAGTACGAACTGGTCGATCTCTCCAAGCGCGTACCATCTGGGCGCACTGCAGCCCGTTCCGGCCGCGGAGTCTTGGTGCTCATGAAGGTGTCGAACGTGGTCAAGGCTGTCTTAGTAGACGCTGTGGCGAATCAGACCAGGGTGCCTGTGAAACCTCTGGGCCCCTTCGTGCGAGACATACCAGGGATGATTGCCGGCACGACACTACCAAATGGCGCAGTCGGCTTGATCGTGAACCCGTTGGCACTGGACGAGCTCAACTCGACCAACCAAGAGGCCAAATTCAGCCAGTCGACTCGGCGTGTGATGGTTGTCGATGACTCGTCGACTGTGCGCCTTGTAACTACCAGGTTCCTAAAACGTTGCGGGTACTCGGCCGAAGCTGCACGCGATGGAATTGAGGCCTTGCAGATGCTTGCGAAGGGGTCCAGGCCCGATGTCTTCCTGTTCGACTTGGAAATGCCCGGGATGGGCGGTTTCGAGTTGATTGCTGAGGTTCGCCGCATCGAGCGGTTTGCGTCGACGCCAATCGTGGTGATTACCTCACGCACTGCGGAAAAGCACCGTGAGCGCGCGATAGAACTCGGGGCTTCTGCATACCTTGCAAAACCTTACGAGGAAACTCAGCTACTCGACGTCATCTCGGGGTTGGTGGCTGCCGAAGCGCACTGAGGGGACGACAACACCTCTACTGGCCGCATGGGCTGCTCTGATTCACAATTGCACCCATGGGAGATCAATCCGTATGAGGGTATTAGTTGTTGAAGATGAGCCAGCCCTGGCGGAATCCATCGCTGGGATACTCTCCACAGCGAACATGATTCCGACGCTGGCCGGGAATGGTGTGCACGCTCTGGCGATGATTGAGCAGTCGCGCCGCTTGAAGCGTGCCTACGACGCCATCCTACTGGACCTGTCGCTGCCGGGAATGGACGGGATGGATGTCTTGAAGGCCGTGCGCAAAGCCGGCGACCAAACGCCTGTCCTGATCCTGACAGCGCGCCGAACTCTTGCCGACCGCGTTGACGGCCTAGAAACTGGTGCTGACGACTATCTGGCCAAGCCATTTGAGACCGTTGAGCTGCTGGCCAGACTCCGAGCTATCACTCGCCGCAGAATTTCTGAGGCCGAGTCCATCAAACCGAGTTGCGGGAATCTCTCGCTTGATGCTGGCAAAGGCTACTTCACCGTAGAAGGGGCAGTTCTTACATTGCCGCCCAAGCAGCATGCCATTCTGGAGGCCCTGTTCCGCCGCAGGAATCAGCCGGTGAACAAGGATTTCCTCATGAACATGGATGACGAGGGTTCCAGCTTCGAGTCTGTCCACACTCAGATTTCACGGCTGCGCAAGCGCTTGCAGGACGCGGGCTGCACTGCTGAGATTTCCACTCAGCATGGGTTTGGATACATGCTCGAGCATCTCCAGAAGTAGCCCCGCGGCATGGCAACCGAGCCTGAGATCAATCTGGTCGAGAGCGGTCGAGAACGTCAGACCCAGCGGCTGCGCACAAAAGTCTATTGGTCACTGTTCGCCGTGGCCATGCTCGCAGCTGCGCCTGGATTGCTGCTGGCCCACGGGGCCGCCCAGAACGTGCTGGTGATCGGCGCTCTTTTTCTATGTCTGTTTGTTGCCGCGCGCGTTACAGGAACGCTGATGGCCCCCATCGAAGTCCTAAAGCGGCGCCTGGAGCTGCGTAACTATGGGGACGTCGAGGAAGACCACTATGACCAAGTTGAGCACTCAGATGTAGATCTGCTCTCCAACAGCTTTGAGTTCAGTGCCATGCTGGCATCCATTAGCCCGGCCCCGAAGCTGGACATGAACATGAATCTACCAGCAGAGCTCGTAGCGATTGAGCGCCAGGCGAGGGCGGGGCGTGTATCTGAAATCGCCGTTGAGAGTGTCAGGCGGGATCTCTTCCGGCACCTATCGCACCAACTGAAGAGTCCTCTTGCGATGATTAAGTCTCACGCCGAGAAAGCAGGAAATTCTGTCCCAGAACAAGGTGGAGAAATCGCCAGGCGCGAGCTGCAGTCCATTGCGTCGCTTTGCATGAACACGTCGTCCCTCATCGAGCAGATGCTTGCCTTGGGCTATGTCGGCGCGGTCGAAGAAAAGGGAATTGGGAATCAAAGGGCAAATCTAAGCACAGAGATCATGACACTCGTTCGGCATCGAGAGCGGCTGGCCGCAGACAAACGCATCGTCCTAGATTGCAACGTCGAAGCAGGGCTCTGGGTTCGTGGCTTGAGCGCGCTACTGCAAGAGATGATCTCGTCATTGGTCGACAATGCAATCCGATATTCGCCCGAGGATTCAAAAATCCTGGTCCAAGCTGCGCGACTTCCAGGCACCAAGGTGATCTCAGTCATCATCCAGGACCAGGGGCCAGGCATCCCTGAGTCTGAGCGCGAGCGGGTGTTCGAACCCTTTTACGGCTCAATGGGCCTGGATGAGCGCGGGAACATGACGTTCGGAACCCGTCGGGATCGCACTCTTGGCGCGGGAGTCGACAAAACCTCACATGGCCTCGGACTAGCTCTCGTGAAGGCGGTGTCCAAACTGCACGGGGCAAGCCTCACCCTTGAATCCGGGCCTCAAGGTGTTGGTTTGCAGGCCCGCATCGTCATGACGAGCACGGAGCCGCCATCCAGAAGCGAGTAACTAGCCCAGGTACTGACAGCCAGGGTGTTTGGGATGTGGTTGTGTAGCCGTTGTGGATATGATATCCTATACGCTACGCATTTTTAGGCAACCACAATGAAGCACTCGATTCGAGCTCTCGGCCAGTCCATCGCTGTTTTGAGCGTATTGCTGTCTGCCGGCATTTCACAGGCCAGCGATTTGGCCAAGCTCGTCAAACCGCTGCCCCTACTGCCGGCCGCACCTTCAGCCCCGACCTCGCTGCCCGAGGTTTCGGCTGCCGAAAAGCAACGCGTGACTGACATCATGGGGAAGAAGCTTGGCATGACGCCGAGTCGCATTGAGTCATCGCCCATTGCAGGCTTCTACGAAGTTACGGTGTTGTCGAACATCTATTACGTGGACAGAGACGGCAAATGGCTATTCGATGGTCACCTCGTGGACATGGACACCAAGCGGTCGTTGACTGCCGCCAAAAAAGCTGATCTGGCGACCAAAGGCTTGCCTCCAATGGATTGGCGCTCGCTGAACCTGGCTGACGCTATCAAGACTACCCTGGGGCAGGCAACTCCCGGACGTGTCTTGGTAACCTTTGAAGATCCTAACTGCGGCTACTGCAAGAAGTTGCATCCCGAGCTGGCCAAGATTCAGAACCTGACGGTCTACACCTTCCCGGTGTCGGTCCTCGGCCCAGCTTCGGAGGCTAAGAACAATGATCTATGGTGTGCAAAGGATCGCGTTGCCGCCTGGACGACGGTGATGCAGGGTGGCGACGTTAAGGCCGACGGCGAATGCGACACCTCGGCAATCAAGCGCAATGGCCTCCTGGCTCAGCGTCTGGGTGTTTCCGGCACCCCAACCATCTTCCTGGCTGACGGATCCCGCGTTCCTGGCTACATCGATGCCGCCGCCATCGAGGCAAAACTGGCCCTCCAGAAGTAATCGAGAGCGGGAGGAGGACGGTGCTGCGCACTTCACGGGCGACCGCAATCTTACAGGGAGAGGCTCAGTCGAGCTTCCTCCCTTCAGCCTTTCCCGCTCCAACTCATCGTCAAGAGTCAGCCTTTGAAGGCCCCCTGGGAAGGGTTGCCCTTCAACTGGTAGTGGCGGTGATTTTCGGTGCCGTGATTGGGACTGGAGCTGCCATGTATGTCATGTATGTCTAAAATCAACTAACGGCCCTGCTAGCACTGATTGACAGAGTCGTGACAAAAGGACGGGGTGCTTAAACGACCATCGTCATCAACATTGGCGACCAAGAGCTCCTTAAAGGTTGAATTCCGGGACCAAAGCCATAGGGTCTAGACAACAAGACCCATTCGGAGCAGGCAGTCCAACTACCAAGTTCGCATGGACATCAGGTGGTAGGGCCGTTAATTGATTTTTTGAGTTCACGCGTGTATCGTTCCCATTGAGGCCGATGTAGCAGTGAAAGCACGCGGCAACATTGCCCTCAAGGTCATCAGAAGAACTCGAAGCATGTGACTGCCCCGCGCCGATCGTTTAGGCGAACGATGGCGCTACTGCATCACCTTAGATGGTCCCCGAGCGCTCTGTTAGGCTGGGAACCTTGGGAGATAACAATTGTTCGATTCAGCAGCACCAGTTGCGCCGCAGCTTTCCATGCGCCGCCGACACCTCAGCTTGGCTGCCGTGGTTTTGTTCTCAGGTGTCACGCTGATCGCCTCGGGGTTTGCCTTTGTTAGTTTGCGCCGAGCAGAGCTAGAGCTCTTCATCGCAAGCCGTGCTCCCGCCCTTGGAAAATCGGCGGAGACCGTGATCTCCGCGCTGCTGGACCGCGTCCAGTTGCGATCCGCACGGTCGGCCCTTGGCCTCCCAAAACTGGAGCGGCGCACAAGCCAGGTCGAGACCTACGCCTACCTGAAGGATGAGGGGGCTAGGCTTGTTGTGACCCACATCGAGCCGGGCTCATCGCCTGTCAAGTTGAGAGTCGGCGACCAGGTTGTTCTCAACGGTCGCGTCAATTCCGACGAGGCTGGGGTCTATCGGTGGACCGCTCAAGATCCGACCGGCCTGATGGTTTGCGTCAAACAAAGTGATATCGAGTTGATCTGCGGCATCACGTCATTGCACAACATCATCGGCGCCATCACCAGCTCAACACCGCTGATTTCAGACTATGAACTGTACGGGCCTGGGAACGATCTTTTGGAGCGATCCGCCCAGTTCGATTTGTCTGCATCGGATTTCAACGCGAGCACCAAGATCCGCATCGGTGCCGATATTTTCGTGCTCACCATTCAGGCTGGCGAGCGAGCCAAGAGCGCATTCGCCATCGCCTTGGGTTACTGGTTTTCCAGCCTCGCAGCCCTTTTTCTAGTCGCCGTCACCTGGCTGATTCAAAGGCACCATCGCGCCTCTCTTAGCCAGCTCGCCCTGACCGATGAGATCGGGCGTACCAAAGACTCACGTAAGTCGCTCATGCTCTCGTCTATGCGCAACATCGCCGAGAGCACCGGCACGTTACTCTGGTTTGTCTCCGACGACGGGAAATTCGAACTGTTTGGCCCTTGGCAGGACGTTGCTGGCATTCACGGAACCAGCGTGGACTTTGATGAGGTTGTGGCCAACATCTCAGACAAAGAGACCGTCAGCGAGACGCTGAAGAACGCGATCAAAAGTCGTTCCCACTGGAATCGTGTGATTGTCCGCGACATCGACGGTGAGCGCCTCACCTTTCAAAGCACTGCTTCACCACTCTACGATGGAGAAGGTGGATTTCTCGGGTTTACGGGCGTATCACTCAATATCACCGATGCCCTGAAAACTCAGTCAAAGGTGATCTCGGCTGAAGCATTTCGTGCATCCCAGACTACCTACCTGCAGCATTTGTCGAGAGAAATCATCGGTCCAGCGCTCCATGTAAGAGAAGCCATTGCGGTGCTCCAAGATATGGCCACCAAGACGGTCGATCCTGAGGAGAGGCGCCTCTATGACCTGGCCGCAACAGAGTCCAAGAAACTCTCGGACGTTGTCCGCCGTGCCATCGAGCTCATGACTTTGCGTGGGAGTACGGTTAAGGATTCTGTGATTCCACTTTCACTGGACTCGATGGTGCGCGACGCCATCAAGTCAGCAGAGGACGGGGCTGGATCCGCGGGCCAGGTCCACCTCGATCCAATCCCTCCGGAGATCACCGTCCTGGCCAATGAGAAGTCATCGGCGCGAATGCTGGAGATCCTTCTACAGAATGCTATTCGATACTCCGGCCCTTCCGGTCAAGTGAAGGTCAGGGCAGTTATTGGCCGGAACTCGTTCTCCCTCGACATCATCGACAATGGGCCTGGCGTCTCTGAGGAGGAAATGAGACTTCTTGGTGAACCATTTTTTAGAGGTCAATCGTCCGTGCAGAAGCCCGGCCAAGGCCTTGGAATTCCTATTGCTCTTGAGCTGGCGAGTCGCACCAAGGCCACGATTCAGTTTCGGAATGCGCCTGGTCCGGCCGAGTCCGGTCTGATGGTCGTTATCGTCTTTCCCAAAGCGTAGAGTCCAGACGAACATGGGCTGCGAGCACTGCTCCATATTTTCGACTTCAGCATTCAGCATCGATGGCCAGCGAAATTACTCAGACCACGAACTCACTCTTCGATTGGGAGGGAATGCCGGAGCTGGCCTTCATCAGCCTGGTCAAGTCCGAGGAGTTCAATCGCACCAGCACCTCATCGAGTCCGATGAAGGCTGGCCAGAAGGTGCGAGACAACTCGGTCGAGGTCTACCAGACCATGTTCTCAAAGTTCCTCGGCCACTTGGACAGCATGAGCACATCGCTCATGGCCACGGAGCCGCGGCATATCGGCGCCTTTGTCGAAGGGGCGCTTCGAAACACCACGAGGGAGACTGCCTGGCGGTATATCCGGCTGCTCGAGCGCGTGTTCCTGCACCTGGTGGCCAACGAGCTGCTGCAGCGCAACCCAGTAACCGACTGGGTCCACATGAAGATCGACTCAGGGGAGTCACCCAAGGTCGGGCGGACTCAGGCTCCTCCTGACTTCATTGATGAAGCTACGGTTTGGCGCCTGCAGGACTGGCTGTACTCAAAGGGCAGGGCGGAGATTGCGTCGGGCAACTGGCGCGTCGCCAGGGATCTCACTTTGTGCTCGATCAGCCTTGGGTCAGGACTTCGGTGCGCTGAGCTGCTGCTTCTGACCAGGGAGCGCGTCAAGCACTTTCCAGGTAGCAGCGCGCAAGATCGATTCGAGTTCAGCATTCCAAAGAGCTGCACCGTCCCAACCTCAAGAGAGCACAGCTCCTACGCGAGTGAGGCCTCCGTCGACTTGATGGAGATGTGGTGGTCCAGGAGATGGACTGGGTTTTCCCGGAATGGAATCGCGGCCGCCGGCGTAGCGCTGCCCGCTGGCGACCTGGTCTTTCCGGCCACGTTGAGTGGCAAGGAACTCGACTCAACGACGGTGTATCGCAACCTCAAGAACCTTTCCAAGGAAGCGATGAGCTGCGGGATCCTCACAGACGAGACCAAATGGGTCCTTTGCCGCGGCGCTCAAGGACTTCGTCGCGCCTTCGCGCTCACGGAAATCAAAGCAGGATCCTCGGACCACCTGCTGCAGTACAGACTGGGGCTTTGGAATCAAAGATCGGTACGCCGCTACAAAGAGCAGCTGAAGCTTGAAAACGGTCAGGGTCAGATCGACTTCATCATGCGGCAAGCGCAATGAAGTCAGTACACAATGTAGTCACTTCACTACCTTGTGAGCCAGCCTAAGCCAGCAACAGGCGCTTCAGCCTCGATGCCCAGACGCCATGAATTCATATCACAGAGGCGTGAATTCACGACGCAAAGGCTTCAAACCACTAAAAATCACCACGGCACATGCCATCGCGTGGTCAGTTTTAGCGTTTTGACATCTCCATCCGGGACATTCGCCTCGAAGCCCGAGCCAGGCAATTGCCCTTGGACTTGATGAATTACGCTGTGTATGTTATATTTACTACGCAACGGAATCATTCATGAGCGACCTAAATTCAAGCCTTGCCTCCGCAACGCCACAACCCGCAGAGGGGCCGATCAAGGCCGACGGCGGCTTTGACTTCGGCCGGTATCAGTTCCGCTACCTGCGGGCGAAGAAGGATCCCTGGGGTCACTTTGAAGGTCCGGCTCACAACCCGAGCCAGACCCACTCCCAGACCATCTTCGAGCTTTCGACCATGATCGAAAATGGCCGCAAGGCTGGTTGGCGACTGATCCTCGGTCGACTGGCCCTCTGGGTGCTCATCTGATCCGCACGCAATTCACGACCAGGCGCCTCACGGCGCCTTTCTCACCTCTGGGGCGCTATGAGGCACTACGAACTTGACGATGGGAAGCTCGAGCTGCTGCTCGAGCAATGCAGGCAGGCTGGCAAGGTGCTGTGTGGGGTTGATGAGGCCGGCCGCGGCGCCCTGGCCGGGCCCGTTGTCGCGGCCGCCGTGTCCCTCCACGGCCCAGTCCCAGCTGGCCTCACTGACTCGAAGGCGCTCACTTCGAAGCGTCGAGAGTCCCTCTTCGCAGCCCTTCAGGGATGCGCCCACATCGGTGTCGGCATCATCGGCCCCGACGTGATCGACCAAGTCAACATCCTGCAGGCGAATTTCATGGCCATGCAGGAAGCCCTGCGGCAGCTGCATTCCAAGATGGCTGGCCAGGCCATCAATTTCGTCATCGTTGACGGAAATTACCTGACCGATCCGTTCTCTCAGGATTGCGAGGCGATTGGCGCCACCGCCCGCACGCTGGTGAAGGGCGACGCGAGGGTCGCGGCGATCTCGGCCGCCTCGGTGATCGCGAAGGTAACTCGCGACCGTATCATGGCCGACATGGAGACTACTTACCCAGGATACGGTTTCGCCAAGAGCGCCGGCTACGGCAGTCCGGCTCACATGGCCAGGCTTGCCGAATTCGGGCCGTGCCCGGCCCACCGACGCTCATTTGCACCGGTGGCCACGGCACTTCGGACCGGAGTCGCCGCATGCATTTGAGGGACTACTTCGATCTGACCAAAGCCGAGGACCGGCAGCTCCTGCAGCTCGAGAAGCAAATGCGCGAGGCCTCGGCCTGGCTGGATGAGCCGGCCATCTTCCAGCTGCCGCACCCGGGTCGCGTGCTCGCCTCGCCGAGCACCGCGCCGGCCATGACCATGATGACCCTGGCGGAACCCAAGAACCAGAGCAAGGTCACGGCCTGGCTGGACAAGGGCCTGGCCACCATCGACATCTTCAAGGGCCTGGACGATCTGGACGACAAGCGCATCCACATCTTCCATGCACTGCACCGCGGCACAGCCGAGGCCACCGGTGGCTTCGGCGCCGGCACCGCCGGGCCCATGGTTCAAGCACTGCGCTTCCAACAGTGCGGCGGCCGGATCTACAGCTTCAGCAACGAGCTCGTGCAGCTGCTGGGCAAGACCAAGATCGGCACCGAGGTTCCGATTTCGGAGCTCAAGCTGCCGAGTCCGAACATCTACATCGAGCTGGGCACGGATCGAAACGCTGCGCCGATGAACCTGGAGCACGCCCAGTCCGGCTTTCACCCGCTGGAAGGCGCATACGTTTCGGCCGTGGTCGACGGCGAAGGCCGCCAGGTGCTGGAGATCACCCTCACGGGATCCCCGGTCGGTCGCGACGACGTGATGGACGACGTGGTCGAGTGGGCCGCGATGAAGTGCGACGATGGCGTGAGCATAGAAGCGGCCCTGACCGTTGCGTACACCCAGCCGGCCCATGACTCCCTGGAGCAGTCTGGCTACTTCGACGATCAGGAGAAGCTGCACGGCCAGGCGCGCGCCGCATCCCCACAGCTTGAGCTGCTGGCCAAGTGCATTCTGTTCCTGGGCCTGCCCGAGGCGATGAAGAAGGAGTTTCTTGAGCGCACCGAGGCCAAGAAGGTGCTGCTGCGAGCCCAGTCTGGTGCTCACAAGCGCAAGGCCGGCCGAACCGTGGCCAGAAGCTACGACCGAATCATGGTCGACGCGCCGCCGGCGCCTGCCACCTCGAGCACGGTGACCGATGGCGAGCACAGGACGGTCAAGACGCATTGGCGAGACGGCCACTTCCGCCATCAGCGCCATGGGCCTGGACTCTCTCTGACCAAAGTGATTTGGATGCGGCCGATGCTCATCAATGCGGACGCGATAGCCGCCTCCTGAGGTCGGGGCAAAAAGAAAGGGCCAGCTGCTGCGAAGCGCTGGCCCTTTTAGTCACGGGTGACGAATCAAGCGGCTTGCTGAACACCCGCCTGGTTGGCCGACACCGGCTTGCGCAAGAGCACTGGACGCCATTGCCCCGACGTCTTGCTCGAGTCTTGCATCTGGATTGCCAGGGTGGCTTTGGGCTGGATCCACTTCAACAGCTCCTTGGTCATGCCCATCTTCGAGACGGCCTGCTGATCGAATTCGCTGGCGATACCGAGGACAACCTTCGTCGCCAGGGACGCGATGAAGTCCTTGGGAAGCTCGGGCGTCTGATTTGCGGCGATGACGGCAACGCCGAACTTGCGAGCCTCCCGGGCCAGCACGCTGAGCATGTCCTCACCGTCTTCGTCGGCGTAAAGGTGAGCCTCGTCGACGACGATGATGTCTCGGAGGCCCGTGCATTCGCCACGTTCGACGGCCTCGTTGTAGAGCTCGCGCAGCCGGAACAGCACAAAGAGTCGCTTCTCTTCCCGCTCGAGAGCGCGAATCCTATAGCGCCAGACACGCGAATAGCTATCGAACGGCGGCGGCTCGCTCTTGAAGATGCCCGATGCGCGCAGCGACTCCAGACGGTCGATCACAGACTTGAAGTCAGCCTTGTCGTACTTGAGGATGTTCTCGACCTCGTCGCCTGTGCGCACTGCTTCCAGGTAGCGACCATAGGCCTCCATCGCCTTGCCTGCAGCGCGCTCCTTGGCCGAACTGCTGCTCTCCAGGTCATCGGGCCTGTTGACGCCGCCAGCCTTGAGCTGCAGGAGCTCCTGCTTGTAGTGCGCGCGTGAAGCCTTGACAAAGGCCTCGAGCGCCGTCACCGCTGCCTGATCGCTTCCCATGAAGGCGATCATCATTTGGCGCTTGGCGTAGAGGATGACGTCGTCGAGCGACGGGTGCATTCGACCAGCTGTCGCAGGAAACCAGCGCGTGATTGCGCCGGTGTACTCATTCTCGCGAATCCACCAGCAGCCGGTCTCATACCCAGGCGCCCGCATATTGCGATCCCAGGTCACGTTGGCCACGGACTTGGCCTCTTCTTTCTCCTCGAACGGAATCGACAGGTACAAACGCCCATCAGAGCCATCCGAAAGAAAGTGCGCTTGAGCCGGGTCCACGTGCCATGTGCGCGGGTCATCTGGGTTGAAGCCGCGGGCACGGTAGACATCCAAAAGCAGGTTACGCAACAACGGCTGCTGACGCGCACCCAAGTTGCCAGTGACCTTGTTGACGGTTCGCAGGAAGGCGTTGATGCACTTGTTCACGCCACCAAAATGAGGATCCGAGCCAACTTCGAGTGGGTTCAGCCCATAAGGAGTCGACTGGGAGAAGATGACCTCGCTGGCGCCAGGAATGTCCAAGTCGTCATGCACGTCGAAGATATGGACGCGTGCCTCGTCACTGCCTTCTTGGAAGGCGCTAAGGAACCGTCGCAGCTGGTGGGTCTTGCCGGCTCCAGGTCGGCCAATGAACAGCGTGTGACCGTTCTGCAGCAGCGACGAGTCCCATATGATGTTGACGTCCTGGCCCTTCTGATAAGAGACAGAGCATTTTCCGAAGTACGCCTTCATGCAAGGGACTCCGTTGCCACAACTTGGCCAGACGTCACAGCGTTAATCGAGCGATGCTTCTGCACAGGAATTCGACATTCAATAGGTAGGCTATCGCATTGCGACGGTGTATTGCATACATTATACACGTTCGACAGCACTGGTCAAGACGCGTCGAATGTGTTCATGTAAGCGGTTTCTGTCGCCGCCCTGGCTGAATACTTGACCGTGCCATAGCTATCTATGTTGGTCGCTCGAAGCAGAGGAGGGGATTAGGTCGAGGACCCGAAATCCATCAGTTGTCAGGGCTCGCTTAAGCCACTCTGGCTGAAGTCCCTGACCGTCCCAGGTTTCCCCGGTAACCGGGTGAACGTACTTTGGACACGAGTCCTTGCAAGCCCCCGTCGACGTCAAAGCTGGTGATGGGATTCGACCCAGCTCAGCAGACTCGATCCCCCAATACTCCATTATGGTTTCGACCTGGTGAAGCGCGATCTGCTGCTCTCGGCTGAGGTGGCGATTCATGGCCGGTCGGAATCATAGTGCAGTGTTGATGGACATATTTGAACGGCAACGCATCTGATATTGCAACGGCCAGACTGATTTCTGAACTCAAAGCCTCCCACTGCACTGAGCACCGACTCTTGATCTTCTGGCGAGCGTCGTCTAATCTACTCATGCAGGCTCGGCTTTAACAGCTGATGCCACAGGTCGCGTCGGCCAGGCAGCCCGGGATGGGCCCAAAAAATGTCGCCTGCGCCGGCTGACGAACACGAAACACCCACCTCCCCCAAAATCGGCATTTATTGCCATCAGATTACTGTAATAATCTGATGGCAATAAATTGTCGTCAAAACGGCTTGTAGGCGCCGGCCTTGGATTTTTTCGAGGCCTGACAACAACTTGTGTTCACTCAACTTTGAACTGTCCGCGGCCGAGCTGGCGCGCGGCGACCGGTCGGAGGCCATTTGGTGGCAAATCGAACTTCCCAGCCCTCCATGCACATTCGCCAGCTCGGCCTGCATCACTTCGCCTACCTGAGGGCGATTGGCGAGGGCCTGGACATGCAGGAGGCGGCCAAGCGGTACCTGGGGCTCGAGCACGGGCATTCGACGCGAACGGTGCACCGCCAGGTCGTCGACAAGCTTCGAGCCTTGGCGCGCCGTCGAGGCGACAAGCACTGGCGTCTGATCGGCCTGGCCATCCGGTCCGGTGCCAGCGCCCAGCAGCGCCCGGATCTCTATGACTGGGCCGCCGAGCAAGGCCTCGATGGCTGGCGCCACGAAGAACTGATGGAGATGTACCAGGAGGCGTTTCCGCCAGATCGCAAGGAAACGCGCAACGTCAGGCTTCGTGAGCGGCAGATGGAACTGCTGAAATCGCTGCAGGACGTCGCAGCTCAGCCGCCCAAGCCAACCGACTTGATAGAGGGTTGGTTCGACGACGCCACAAGCCAGCGCCTGAAGCAATCAGGGCTCCTGATGATCGGCGAGCTCCGCAAGGTCATCGCCCGCGGCGGCCGCTGGTGGTCGGGAATCCCAGCAATCGGGCAAGGCAAGGCCGAGCGGATTGAAAAGTACCTGGTCGCCATGTGCGGCGAGCCCGTCAGGTCGATGGATCAGATGCGAATCGCCGAGGCGACGAAGCAGCTCACCACCCTTCCACGGGCCCCAGAAACCGTGCCCATGGAGATTCTGCCATCACCACCCTCCCCTTTGCCAGCTCGCCATCAGCCGGCCCCCCTGGACGGCAGTTCGGGGCCAAATAGAGCCCTGGCCACAGCCTCGGGCTCTACCGCGCGAAACGACAAAGAAGCAATTGAGGCCTGGATAGCCGCGCGCGTGGGCAGTGAGGAGACGGCCAAATCGTACCGCCGCGAGACCGAGCGACTGCTGCTATGGTGCATTTCGGAGCGAAAAAAGGCACTTTCCTCCATGAACCTAGATGATTGCCTCGCCTACATGGCATTTTTGGAGCGCATCCCACCGGCGTGGATATCCCGCCGCGGCGTTGACCGGTTTGAGGAGGGCTGGGCGCCCTTTTCCCGGCAGCTGAGCTTTGATAGCCGTCGGCAGGCGATTGTGGTCATCTCCGCATTCTTTGCCTGGGCCGTCAAGGCGAGCTACCTTGTGGCCAACCCCTGGGTGTTGGTCAACCGCAAGACAGGCGACGATGCTACGAAAAGCATCCTGGCATCGCGGGCGTTCACTGAAGACGCGTGGACGGCAGTCCGGTCCTTTCTCGACCAGGCCGAACCCTCCCCTGCCCGCTCGAGGACGATTTTCATCATGGACTTCGGCGAGGCCACTGGCTTGAGAGCTTCCGAGCTCGTGGGCACCAAGCTGGACTCCTTCAAGCCATTCAAGGCGCGATGGGCGCTGCAGGTCCACGGCAAGGGATCGAAGAATCGCGTCATCGCTGTTCCTAAACAGGCCCAGGCAGCCCTTGAGCGCTACCTGGATGCCAGAGGCCTTCCGCAGCTTGGTGAATGTCCTGAAGGCACACCCTTGGTTTCCAGTGTCCTAGATCCCATGGAGCCGGTTACCTACCGCCCGCTGTACGAATCCACGAAGGCGTGGTTTCGGAAGGCGATCATGGCCTCGGGCCTCTCGGCGATGGAGCGCGCAACTGCCTACAAGGCTTCATTGCACTGGCTCAGGCACACGTGCGGCACCCGGGCGCTGGAACGCGGCGCCAGCCTGGCCATGGTTCAGGAGCAGCTCGGTCACGCTGACCCGCGTATGACAATGCAGTATTCCAAGACTCAACTCGAGAAGCTCATGGATGGCATGGACGCCGTCTTCGATGAATGAATGCTCACCCGGGCCATCCACCCGGGCTCTATTCTTGAATAGTAGAGCGGTGTACAATGTATCTTATGTGCTGCGTCTTTCGCGGCCCCAGTGATATCCCAGAGGAATTTTCGAATGTTCAACCGGCAGTTCATGGACCTGGTCAGACACCAGCTGATCCGTGTATTGGCAAAGCAAGCGCGCTCAGCCAGGGATCAAAAGCCAAGCGAGCCGGCGCTCCGCTACACGGAGGAGGATGTTGCTGTTTTCGTCGACCTCCAGAACCTTCATTACTTCCTCAAGGAAAACTGCCGGGTTGCGGCCACCCAGGTTCATATTCCCAATTTACTTCGCGACTTCGCTGCGGTGCATCGCATGGATCTCCGTGAGATTCATGTGGTGACAGGAATTCACGATCCCCGCCGCGAACCTCAAAAGCACGAGGCAATGGTCAAGCGCTTGCGCTGGCTCGAGCGCAACGGTGTGAAGGTGACCGCCCTCCCCTTGTCCTACTACAAGGATCACTCCACGCAAGAAGTTCGCGTGCAAGAAAAGGGTGTCGACGTACGCATTGCCAGCGAGATCCTGAGAGCTGTCAATGACGGCCTGACCCGCGCAATTGTTGCCTCGCAAGATAAGGACATTGGCGAGGCCTTGGTTGTCGCCCAGGATATGGCTCGCGAGCGTGGCAGGAAGTTCACGGCCTTCACAATGGCTCTTGAGGACACCACCTGGGAGCACAACGGCAAGTGCGGCATGAACGGCCTTCGAGGAACTGTCCGACTTCCCATTGGCGTCGACCTGGTGAAGCGCCACGTCCGACCGGACCGAGCTCCCGCTGAGCGGGAGCAGCGCAGCGATCTGGCCAGCAGTGGGGTGCAGAACCAGCAATCGGCAGGCGCATGAGTCGCCCGCCCTCCCCTCCCCCGTTGCCGGGGAGCTTCGCCATGCGCAGACATCGCTTCATGGAGTCGAGTGACTTCAATGGCGCGGCGCAGTACATCTACGAAATCCTGGTCAAGGAAGGCTCGTCGCCAGAGCGGGTGACCCCGCGTTTCATATTGTTGGACGTCGACGAGAGCACTCCGGGTGAGATTCTCACATCCTACGACGTGCCACACCTTCGGCATGACGTGGCGGACATCATCATGAATCACGGCGGAGGAAATGCTGGAATGGCCGCGGCGTTCCAGTATCTGCTTGGCCGGCCGAGCAACTCGTCAGCGCTCGCCTGCTTCGTTTGCAGCGCGGCTCGAGGTGGACTCACTGCCTTGCGTCAGGTGGCGATCAGAGTGGACATTGCATCGACGGACACCCTTGCGCGGGCCATCTTTCAGGCTGAGCGAGTTCAGGGTGGGCCGGTAATTGCCTACAACCCTCCAAGGATTCGGCTCCACCACGCATGGGCTACCGGGTAAAGCCTGGCGCTCCGCCCTCCCCTACCATTTCGTATCCGGAGACAATGAAGCCATGGTGACCTCCAAGCAAATGCACCGCCTAGCGACCAATCCTCGGGACTTGATTCGCTTCCAAACGACTGGTCGGCTTCCTCAGGGGGTCAAGCCCGACTCCCCCTTGATTCGATTGCTGGAGAGCATTGCCCCGGCATCAAGGATGCTGATTCAGGGCGTCGTCGTCGACGGCACTCTAGGGTACCAAGGAAGCCGCACCTTCGCCAACGCCGAGCAGGCGCTGCGCTGGATCAAGCCATCGGCAGAGGTCTTCGGATCCTTCCCGGCTGAGTCATGGCAGATCAAGGCATTCACGAATGAGCTCGATCTGCAGGCCTTGTTGAACAAGGCCACCGGCCACCCAGAGGTTGTTCACCGAATCGGCAAGGCCCCGGAAAGGGTGTCCGCAGCCAAGAGGCCGCGCCCCTAACCGCCCTCCATTCTGCGCTGGGTATCGAGCCGATTCCGCGCCAGGCCCACCGTCCTGCTGGCCTCCACCAGCCATCGTTCCTAGTAGGAACGACGATCTGAGCGCACCTCGGATTCGCTTCAGTCAGATGAATTCGGAGGATCGTTCCTAGTAGGAACGACTGCTCGCTCTGCGCTCTCGGGTGCGCCGGGACCACTGCCCTCATTGCATCGACCACCTATCGTTCCTAGTAGGAACGATGGTTTGAACGCACCTCGGAATCGTTTTAGTCAGCGTGATTCGAGGGGTCGTTCCTAGTAGGAACGATGGCGCACTCTGCTCTCTCAGGTGGCCTGGCCAACCGTCCTCTTGGCATCCACCAGTCATCGTTCCTAGTAGGAACGACGGTCTGAACCCACTTCGGATTCGCTTCAGCCAGCGTGAAATCTGGGATCGTTCCTAGTAGGAACGATGGTGCATTCTGCTCTCTCGGGTGCGCCTGGCCAACCGTCCTCTTGGCATCCGCCAGTCATCGCTCCTAGTAGGAGCGACGGTCTGAACGCACTTCGGATTCGCTTCAGCCAGTGTGAATTCTGGGATCGTTCCTAGTAGGAACGACTGCACAATCTGTGCTCTCGAGTGCGCCAGGCCCGCCGTCCTTTTGGGCTCCACCAGCCATCGTTCCTAGTAGGAACGATGGCGCACTCTGCGCTCTCGGGTCAGCAGCTTGGCGCCCTACCCTCCCCGTCCGGGCTCTCCGCCAGGCATTCCTGTCGCCTCTCCTCTGCTGCGTTTCAGCTGTGCAGCGGGCGCGGGTCTCCGAGACCGTGATGCTCAGTTGGACATCAATTGAGCATCAGTTGAACATCAATTGAAGCTTAATTGATGCTCTCGCCGCGGGATGCGTCGCGCTCTTGGGGTGCTGGCGCCTTTCTAGGTCGACGATCATCTGCTCATCGTTCCTAGTAGGAACGATTCTGGATTCAACCTCAAGTGAGTCGCCAAACAGCTCCAAATTTCCGCATCGTTCCTACTAGGAACGATGAACGAATAGCCGACCAACGGCTGGTGGAATAGCCCAGCACTTGGGAGTCGTTCCTAGTAGGAACGATGATCGATTCGACATCCACGTGGTCGCAAAGGTGCCCATGAATCTATGGGCGCAATTGAGAGAGCGGTATCGGTAGAGGCAAAAAAACCCGCCAGCGGCGGGTTTGATGGGGCGGTTCGAACTCACCTTTGCTTCTTGCTTTTGAGCTTCGAGGACGCCGCCGCGCGATCTTGAAGTACCTTCGTGAGCGCGCTTTCGATAGCGGCAATTTCATCTGGATTGGGCAGCGTGATCGTGAGCTTCTTGCCCTTGATCGCGAGAGTGGCGTACTTGCGACCCTCATGGGAGATTTCGCGCTTCTCTGCTTGCGCCCTCTTCGCCTGGGAGTGCTCCCGGCCGGGGACATTGTCTCGAACCCAATCGGCCGCCAGGTCCTGGTCCAACTCGCCAGCGGCGACCAGAGAGCATGCTCGAGGGATCAACTCGGCAAAGTCGGCGACCAACGGGGCAAGCTTTTCAGCAAGGTTGGCGCCAAACTTTTCAGCGTTGGCAGAGATGATCTCGTGGGCTTCCTGGGGGAGCTTGTCGAACGAGAGCAAGCGAGAAACTTGCGTCTTGCTGATGCCGGACTTTGTGGCGAGCTCCGAATAGCTCAGGTTCAGTTGCGATTGCAGCTGCTTGAAGCCGAGGTACTTGAAGTAGTCCGGCGTGACGGGAGCCCACAGGTTGTCGAAGAAGACGAGGGCGACGACTTCTTCGTCGGTGTACTCCTTGAGGACCGCCTCGATGGTGGTGCGACCCAGGCGCTTGTATGCCTCGATCCGATGCCGGCCGGCAATGACCTGCAGCGCTCCATCGGCAAGGCGGCGGACAACAATCGGACTGTTGAGCTTGTTCTCAGCCAGGTTGGCCACGAGGCCGAGGACACGCGACTCGACGATGGGGCCGATATGGAACGGGCTGTAGACCAGGCCGACAATCTCAACTACCAACGGCCGCCCTTCTCTCGCCTCGAGCTCCTCAACCTTCTGCTCCAGCTTCTGGTAGTCGTTTGAGAACGCGGCCAGCGCCACCGGCGCGCTTGATGCCGCTGATCCGCGACGGCGCATGCCAATCGCTGGCATGCCTGGTCCATCAGGGCTACCTTCCAGTTGGGCCGTCAGGCCTGCAAGATGGCTTGCGACGCCGCGGCTTGGCTTCTTGGTTTCGGTGCTCATGTCACTCTCCTTGCTGCTCAAGCCAGTACGAACGACGAGTCATTGCATCGACCTCATTCACCATGCGATCAAAAGCTTCTCGCGCTCGTGCGTAGGTCTGCGAGCTGCCCATGTACTCACTGGCACGCGAGATGTCATAGACCGACTTGAACTCGGTGCCGCCGGTTTTGACTGCATCGGTTTGCGGGATCTCACTCGACATGACGTACTCGCCATAGAAGAGGCGGATCCACTTCATCATTTCCTGGACGGAAGGCTTGTGCCCTTCGACCTTGCTGGGAACGATGCCGAGCCAGGAGTAGTCCTTAGGCTCAAGCGATTGCTTTGCTGCTTCTTGCGCCAGCTCAGTGAACTGATCCCAAAATTGAACAGAGCTCTGCAGGCTAAGGCCTTCTGGAACCACCGGCATGAGGATGGCGTCGGCCGCCCAGTAGGCGTTCATGGTCGTGTAGCTGAGGGCAGGGGGCGTGTCGATGATGATGTAGTCGTACTCGTCGCGCAGCCCCATCTGCAGGCCCTTCGTGAGGACCTCGAGGAAGTTGAAGCGTTTCCCTTCCTTTTGCGCATTCATTGATCTGATGGGCAGATAGAACTCGCAATTGAAGAGTGCGGTGTTGCCGGCAATGATGTCAACGCCGCTCCAATAGGTTGGACGAACAGAGTCGCCCAGGTTTTCGCTGTGCCCATCGACTCCCTTCGGCAAGGCAATCGGCGTGAAGGTTTCGCTGACGTCGACTTCAGCTGGGTCTACGCCAAGCATTGCTGACATCGAACCTTGCGGGTCGAAGTCGATGGCGAGAACCCGGTACCCCTTCAGGCTCAGGCCCTGGGCGAGCGAGGTGGCCAAGATCGTCTTGCCGACGCCACCCTTAAAGAAGCCCACCGTAATGACCGCGCCGGCCTGGCCAGGCTTGCGCTTGAAGCACTTGTTGCCAATTGCCCGGACCCACTCGATGGCCTGCTCCACGGTGAAGCTTCTGTGTGCAGCAGTCTTTTGACCGGTCGCGTCGGTAACGAGACCAGTTGCCAGCCCACGCTTCTCAGCCGATTCCAGCATCCTCAGCATAGAGTTCGCACTCTTCCCGCAGAGGGCGGCCAGCTGGGCTGCATTGAACTTCGGGGCCTGCTTCTGAGAGTTCGGCCGGTAGATCGCCGTCTTAAGGCGGCCCATCATCACCCCGAGGTGATCGCTCAGCTCGCCTAGGTCTCCGATTGAGACCCTATCAACTCCCAACTTGCCACCGACTGCGGGCAGGGTCGAAACGTCGTCACTCATGTAGATTCCCTTATGTGGTGGAAATATCAGTCAATGGTGCGATTTTCCACCACATTTGCGATTTTGCTACCATCACGCAATCTGGCGACGCAAAAGAAATTGCAATCTAACGACAGGTGAGCCCCAGGGCAGCTCGCTATGTGCTCGTAAGTGCTTGATTTACAATGAAGTCTTCTCGCTGAAGGATAGGTTTCTGACAGAAGGGGCTGGCATACTGAACGTGCGGACGCACTCAACCGGCCTCCTGAAACTCATCCGCTTTCGCCGATTTGGCTCGAGTCCGCGGCATGAGCGGCAGCGGCCGGCCGCAACTACGGGCACTGGACCGTCCTGAAAGTTCTCACATTTCCCTGTCTTCGGACTCGCTCAGGTGAGCAGAAATCCACTTTCGCAGCATATAAGATATCGCGAAGCTATCGAATTCGATGTGAAAACGTCAAAGTGAGGCGCCAGGCGGCCTCTTTTGCCTCGATTCCAGCTGCGCGCACGAATTCAGATCCAGCCTCCTGAAGCTCATCACTTTGCCATCGTTGGCCAGATCGGGGCCTCCTGAAACTCATCACTTTGACCCCCATGCATCTAAGGCTATGGGGACAATTTCTGGCCTGGTGGCCTAGCCCCGCCGCCGGATCAGCTTCCTGAAACTCATCACTTTGACCCCTGGATCGCCTGTAACTGACTTCCTGAAACTCATCACTTTGGTCGCCAGTCTCGTCTTGCACGAGCACCTGAAACTCATCACATTGACCCGTGGCCTAGCTTCCTAAAACGCATCACTTTGGTTGCCATTCCCGTCTTGCTCGAGCTCCTGAAACTCATCACTTTGACCCGTAACCTGACTTCCTGAAACTCATCACTTTGGTCGCCAGGCATTGCGACTGCGGACCACACCTGAGGTCATAGAGCGTCGGACGCCATCTTCCTGAAGATCATCACATTGGGCAAAAAAGCCACTCCCGTATCCACTCACCGAGTTACCCGAAGCCCATCCGATAAAAACGTACCAAACCCCGAAACTCATCACCAATGGTCCCGGAACTCCTCACCATGCCTCCTGTAGATCATCCGCGGATCGAATCTAACTGACTGTCACGTCTGGACTTTTGCCCCTCTCAAACTGACTCAAGGGCTTCAAACAGACTGTTTTATAGCAATAACAGTCAAGACAGGACTGTCGCTAACGCTTGCAGGAGAAATACCAACCCACAAGATTCGACACCTGCTTGTCACATCGAGTAAAGTGACACGGTTGAGTCGTCACATATCACATTGATCCATCGCGTGGCCAAGAAGAACACCGGAGACAAGGAAGTACAGCCGTCGCTATTCAGCGATGGCGAAAACTCGTCTCCAGATGGCCAGCCAACTTCAGTAGCCTCAGAGATCATTGCTGAGAAGCCGGCGTCCGAGACGGCGCACGAAGTCGATGACAAGGCCCTCCGGCGCCACGACGGTGACTTGAGGGTTGTTCGCCATCCCGTTGAGTTTGCCGCCCTGGTGCCTGTCACCTGGCGGATTTCGGCGCTGAGCCGCAAGCTATGGATGTTCATGATCTCGTACTCGCTGCAGGCGAAGGGCGTAGCAACTGACGAAGGCGTGACCTGGCGCGTCGCCCTGAACACGCTGAAACGAGACGCTGCTTACGACAGCAACGACCTCGATCACCTGCGCGACAGCATCCGTGAGCTTCAGAGAACCCTAGTCGACTGGTCGAGCTCAGCACGGGACAGGAAGGGTGAAATCAAGCCCTGGTCGTCCACGCAGCTTCTGGGATCAGTCGAGTTCGTGATCGACGTGTCGGGTCGACATTGTGTGGAGTGGTCTCTGCCGGCCGTCTTGCTGAGGCAAATCCGGGAGCACAAGCAGTATTACGAGTCGTCGCTCCTGGTGGCGACGCAGATCAGCAGGTATTCGACCTTGGCGTTGCTCTCGTTGGCCAGCCGGTACAAGACTAGCCCAAATGGGTTGACCATCAGGCGGCCCTGGCGCGAGTGGGTGCCAATCTTTACTGGCGAGTCAGAAGAAGCCGCCCGCATGACAAGGAAAGGCACCGGCGGGAAGAAGTCCAAGGCGGCGGCTGAGGACGGCAGCGATGAAAAGTACCGTGAGTTCAGGTACTTCAACCGAGATGTGATCTCGAAAGCCGTGGCTGAGCTCAACGCCGTTCAGGACGAATTCTGGGTGGAGCCCTTGCCGGGCCGGAAGAGTGGCAGCCGGACGATTCACGACCTCCAGTTCCGGATCATCACCAGGGAGGACTACAAACCCCCTGCAAAGCCCGCATACGACGCTATGACGGGTCAAGCGCTTGATGCCATGGTCGAGCTAGGGTTGACAAAGAAATTCGCCCTTGAGCTCGCGGATGAGCACAGCCCGGAGCTCTGCCTGGAAGTGGCCGAGCAGGTGAAGAAGCGAGTGGCGGACGGCAGCCAGGCCACGATCAAGAAGCCTGAAGGCTACTTCGTCACCGAACTGCACAAGGCCGCCGAGGCAGCCAAGAAGCTCCCGCCGATGGCCCAGCCGGCCAACACGTCCCTGTCAGTCGATGAGGCGCTCGAAGAGACCTTGAAGGACTTCCAGGCCAATCTGATATCGGAAGCAAGGGCCAAGTACCCAGATGTGCCCATTGAAGTCAAGATGGACTACGAGGCGCGCTTCGAGCGCGAGAGTCTGAATACGGCGCCGCCATCTGTGCAGTCGACGTACAAGAAGTCTGGGATCAAGGCGCCACTGATCTCCAGCAGGTTCTTCAGCTGGTTGGCGAAGGAGCAGGCCGGCGACGGATGGATGCCCAGCGCCGGCGAGCTACTGGCTTTCGAGCGTTCGCGGGCAATGCGGAAGAAGTAGGGGAGGGCTAATGTGATGACCTGCAGGTCATCACTTTGACCGCTCTTTAAGGATTCGCTCGAAGTAGGGGTCAAGACCAGAGCCGGCTGTGGGCCGGAACGCCTGACATCAGCCAGGCGTGCTGGTCTGCGCAAATCCGGCGACCGGACAAGATCAGGTGCTCATGTCGGCTTGGGACGTACGGCAGGTACAGAAGAGGCATCCCAGCCTCTTCAGGTCGACGGTTGCCCTTGCGGCCGTTGCAGCCACCGGATCCACCGCAGGCGCTCACCAGGTTCATCCAGCTCCAGGGACCGCCGCGGGACACAGGAAGGATGTGGTCAGCGGTCAGGTCCTCGGAGTTGAAGACTTGGCCGCAGTACGCGCACTGGCACCGGTCGCGCTCAAAGAGAGCCTCGCGCGTCACAGCCGGCGTGTGGAAGCTCTTGCTCGAAAACGGCACGCCGTCGACGGCAATGATGGGCGGTACAGCGAGCAGGGACTGCCGCCCTGTGGCCGCGTTGATGCCGCCTCGCAGCGTCACGCGCGGTTCACCGACCGACCAGGCCACGCTGCCGCTGAAGATGTGCTGAGCAGCTTGCTTGGGAGAGATCCACCGGTTCGGAGTGCCGGCGGCATCGAGTTCAAGAATCGAGGTCATCCGACCCTCCTATGAGATGTGCCGGCATCGAGGCCTGCCGGCGTGGCAAAGAAGGTGCGGCCAGCGGCCGCGTTCAAGCAGGCTGGCCAGGGGAGTGGTGCAACGTGGGGGACTTGAACCCGAAAACCGACCTCCTGCTTAGAAGGCAGGCGCTCTATCCAACTGAGCTAACGTCACATTGAGATGGCGGTGTGATGGGGACTCGAACCCCAAAGCCGCGTGAGCAGCCATTCGATTTCCAATCGAAGCCAATACCAGTTATGGGATCACACCAAGAAGAAGAGGCGCGGCCGCGCTAGGCGGCCAGGCCGTTGCGGACGACACGTTGGCCATGCATCCAGTGCTTCGTGGTCTGGATGTGGCCCTTGCGGACGAACTTCGCGACGTGCGTTCGGTAGTCACCGTACGAGAAAGCATCAGCCACGCGCAAGACAAAGCCTTCACTGGTCGCCCAGTCGCGCTTCGGGTCGTAGAGCTTGCGGATTGCGTTCTCATCGAAGAGTCCGTCGAAGATCACTTCGACCGGCGTGATGCCGAGCAGCTCGAACCACTGCTTCGTGTCGTCCCAAGAAAGGCACACGTTGCGCTCGTTCCAGACGCCGAAGCCCATGAAGAAGCTCTGCAGATCCTGATAGGCGATACTGTGGACGGCGAAGAGGTTCTCGCCACAGATCCGCCAGTCAGGAGGGATGTCCTGGCTGATAGAAGCCCAGAAGCCCTTGACCCAGTTGCGAGATTCGTGATGGCGGCCGTCGACGCTGCGAGCATGCAGGTAGTCGCTGTACAAACTGGTGTTCTCGCCGTCCATTTTGATCGTTGCGATCACGCGCCGGCCGATGAAGCGCTCGAGCGAGTCGATCCGCCTGTCGTCGTCATGCATTCCTTCTGACCAGGGCAGGTGATGGGTCCTCGGAAACTTCACACGATTGGTGAAGAGCTCGAGGGCGCCGCCGCGCGCCAGGATCTTCTGGACGCTCTCGTCAAAGAAGAGCTCACCGCGAGTGCGCTGGCCATTGGCCAGCACCGGATTGCCCCACTTGTCGTAGGCCTGGTCAGGATAGAGATGCGATGGAACGATGACGCGGCGAATGCCACAGGCCTGGCGGACCTGGTCCAGGCTGATCGTGGTCATCTCGCAGAGCAGGTGATGCTCTTCGCAGACCGAAGCGCCGTTGTCCAGGTAGTAGCCCCCGTCGGCGAACAGGCGCCGCTCAATGATGTGGTGGGCGTCGACTGCTACTCGATGGCAGAAGACGCAGCGGTGGTTATCGCGTTTGAACACGCCCTCTCGGAAGGCGTCGCGCGTGAGCAATGGCGCATACATGATGCCCTCCGAAGTTGCGTTGAAGAACTTGGCGGATCGATAGGGATTCGAACCCTAGTGCAGTCTTGAGACCACTCTCGCTTAGCAGGCGAGCCCCTTTAACCACTCGGGCACCGATCCATGAATTGGTCGCCGGCGTGCGCCGGCTGCGGGCCCGTCAGTGGGCCCAGTTGACTCGCCCCATGTCGTCGATGCGGGCGGTTTGCTCGCCGCGACGAAGGGTTACGAGGGTTGGTCGAACAGAGATCACGCGAGCGCCTCGGCGCACCAGGTCGTCGACTGCGGCGCGCGCGAATTGCGAGATCGGATTGAACTTCTTCAGGTCGACGGAGTCCGGACGCCGGCGTTGGCCGGCAGCTGGGCCGCCCTTGCGAATCGCTTGAGACATCTGCAGCTCCTTGATGTGGTCTCCACAACCCGGATCGAACGGGTGGCCTCGAGCTCCCCGAGCTCGCGCGCTACCAACTGCGCCATGCGGAGAAGGACCCCAAAGCGGGGGACGATGAAATGGAGCCGTCGGCCTGCTTCGAACAAGCCACCTCCGGAATACGAATCCGGCGCTCTACCAGAATGAGCTACGACGGCAGAGATGAGGAGGGCGCAAGGCCCCCCGAGTTAGGCGACGTATCCGCGGAAGGTGAGGCTGATGCGGGGGCCGCAATCGAAGCCCGCCTTCGGGATCCGGTGCATGTGGGTGTCCTGGTGCGGCCGGCGGAGGTCGAATCCACAACCTCAGCCTTCGGAGGGCTGCGCTCTATCCAGTTGAGCTACGGCCGCAAAGAGGGTGGTGCGTCCTAGTGAAATCGAATCACTGGCCTCGCCCTTAGGAGGGGCGCGCTCTATCCAGCTGAGCTAAGGACGCATTGGTGAAGCTGTCGGCTTGTCAATGTCGAGCTTCCGACTTGCTCATCGCCGGGCCCGACGCTTCTGTTAAGACCTGACCCTCGGGCCGAGGGGCCTTGCCTGTCGTGGTGGGAACCACAGGGATCGAACCCGTGACCCGCTCCGTGTAAAGGAGCCGCTCTACCAACTGAGCTAGATTCCCAAAATGATGGTCGGCATACAAGGATTTGAACCTTGGACCCCCTGCTCCCAAAGCAGGTGCGCTACCAGACTGCGCTATACGCCGACGATATCCTATACACTGGTGGAAAATCTGGGATTCGAACCCAGGGAGGGGGTACTAGCCCCTCGGCGGGTTTCAAGCCCGCTGCCTTAAACCACTCGGCCAACTTTCCGAAAGCAATGGTGCATATGATATCACGCACGCGGCGTGATGTCAACTGTGAATGAAGTGGTCCGCTCGACCAGACTCGAACTGGTACGTCTTTCGACAAGTGCTTTTGAGGCACTCGCGTGCTGCCAATTTCGCCACGAGCGGATTGATCGAAAACCCATCGCTGGCCAGCCCGCTTCGCGAAGCGACGCGCCAGAAGGCGCGTCGGCATTGCCTATCGACGGAGATGAGTGGTGCCCAGCGCGCGACTCGAACGCGCATGCCTTGCGGCGCCAGGCCCTGAACCTGGTGTGTCTACCGGAATTTCACCAGCTGGGCTATGTTTGGTGTGTCGCGCGGGGCTCGAACCCGCACATGCCGGATTAAGAGTCCGGTACTCTGCCACTCGAGTTCGCAACACGTATTGATGGGGAGGGTGCTTTCGTGAAGTGCAGCACCTGCAACTCACGAGAGCACCCGAGATCGCGGCTTGCGCTCTGATCTCGAGGCTCCAGCTACGGCTGAGACTACGCCGTCGCTCATCGACACTTGCGCTGGAGTACGACACGATTGCGTCGTGTCTTGCCAACTCATCCACGGCACCCACCTTGCGGTGCGACACCGTACGTCGACATGGCGGCCTTTTTGAGAGTGCGGCTTGTCACTCGTCACATCCATCGACTCAACTTTCGTCCTACCGCCGACCTTGCGGGCCGTTCATGGGGCTAGCCATTACGTGCGGACTCGAATCAATCGCGTCAGGCCTTGCGAGCCATCAGCAACCTCAGTTCAGCTTGCGCTGCCGAGGCTTACGCCACTTTCGATGAATGCCGGAGACGTCTTTGCTTTTAGACAGACAGGAATTGAACCTGCGACCGTCGCCTTAACAGGGCGATGCTCTACCAACTGAGCTACTTGCAACCTACAGCGATGTGCGTCTCCAGTCGTTCGATGACCTTTTGGGCCACCGAATGCAACACACCGCCTGCCTTTCACCCCGCGGGTTACTCAGCCGACCTTTGCGATCCGCGTGCCTCTTGCGAAGCCCACGTCCCACGTGATCTGCGCGCCGCCCTCGCTTGCGAGGCTCAGACTATGCGCGCTACCCTTTCCGATATTCGATGGCGAGCTGGTTGTGCCAGGCCGGGACGCCACCACGCGTTTCCCTGTTCCGGTGCCTCCGTTCCCTTGGCTGTGCGAGCACAACTTCGGCGGGCAGACCCCAGTTCTTTGCCTGACGCTCACGTCCCGACTTGGACCGCCCCTTGGGAAGACGACCCGACGCTTGTGGCGCCTCGGTGAGCTTGCGTGATTGACCTGGTGCTCGCGCACCTGGCGAGAGGGGAGGTAGGACTCCTCTCTTTGATCGTGTTGCCACGACTTATCTTGCGGACCACACGCGGCCCGGATTCAACATCGACCAACTCACTCTCAATGAGCTCGTCGATGCAGAACAAACAATGCTGGTGCCCAGGGCGAGACTCGAACTCGCACGACCTTTCGATCACTACCCCCTCAAGGTAGCGTGTCTACCAATTCCACCACCTGGGCATATCAAACTGGAATCTCGAAACGGATTCGAACCGTTGTCGGGCTTTCGCCCACCTGGATTGCAATCAGGCGCCTTGGACCACTCGGCCATCGAGATATTGAACTTGGTCGTGAAGGCTGGGATCGAACCAGCGACCTATCCCTTATGAGGGGCTTACTCTGCCAACTGAGCTACATCACGAACTTGGTGCCCACGGTCAAGATTCGAACTGACGACCCACTCCTTACAAGGGAGTTGCGCTACCGGGCTGCGCTACGTGGGCATGTTGAGCGATCAACTGCTTAGGGGTGGCCAGCGAGGATCGAACTCGCAACCTTCGGGGTCACATCCCGGGGCTCTGGCCTATTGAGCTATGGCCACACCTAAGCAGTCGAAAATTTGGTGCGTGTGAGTGGTGTCGAACCACTGACCTCCCCCTTATCAAGAGGGTGCTACTACCGCTGAGCTACACACGCGCAAGACCTGGCACCGCGGGAAGGATTCGAACCCTCGACATCTGGTTTTGGAGACCAGCGTTCTGCCAACTGAACTACCGCGATACGGAAACTGGAGCGGACATCGAGGGTCGAACTCGAGGCCTCAACCTTGGCAAGGTTGCGCTCTACCAACTGAGCTATGTCCGCAAGAAAAGTGCTAACTGGAGTTCTGTACGGGATTCGAACCCGCGTTCTCACCTTGAAAGGGTGGTGTCCTAGGCCAACTAGACGAACAGAACATGATGAAGTGGCTCCCCGACCAGGGTTCGAACCTGGGACCTCTTGATTAACAGTCAAGCGCTACTACCGACTGAGCTATCAGGGAATGGAAATTGGCAGAGGGTGCAGGAGTCGAACCTGCGAATGCCTGAATCAAAATCAGGTGCCTTAGACCAGCTTGGCGAACCCCCTAAAAATGCGTGGAGCCTCGTGCACGATTCGAACGTGCGACCTTCGGTTTCGTAGACCGACGCTCTAGTCCAACTGAGCTAACGAGGCATCGCTTTCGGCAGCAGACCAGATGGCCAGCTCTCGAAAGAAATGCGGACTGGCGGGGGCAGTCAGGCTCGAACTGACGACCAGCGGGTTAAAAGCCCGTTGCGCTACCAACTGCGCTATGCCCCCATCGAGTGTTTTCGGGACTTCCGTTTTCGTTTCATGAGGATCTCCTGAGTGGTAGCCCGTGCAGGTGCTTACCCTGCGACTGACGGCTTATGAGGCCGCTGCTTTGTCGTTAAGCTAACGGGCCAAAGAGGTGGTGCCAAGCACAGGTGTCGAACCTGTGACGCACGCGCTTTCAACGCGCCGCTCTACCGACTGAGCTACCGAGGCATACAAAAAATGGTTGCGGGCCCTCGTGTCGAACGAGGCTTACCTTGGGGATATGAGCCCCAATCCGACGACCGGCCGGCCGCCCGCCAATGAACATGGTGGAAGCGAGTGGATTCGAACCACTGCGTCGATTTCTCGAACCTGGGTTACAGCCAGGCACCTTCAGCCTCTCGGTCACACTTCCATGAATTGGCGCCAAGTAGGGGGCTCGAACCCCTGACCATCGGATAGACAATCCGCCGCTCTTCCGACTGAGCTAACTCGGCATGGCCGCGCTATTCACGGCAGTCATCGGGTTGCGTCCGACCACTCGATCTCTTCACGGATCTCGTGTCGCGTGCTTCGGCGGGTGTCCCGGGTAGCGCCGGCTATAGCGCCGACTGCATCCAAGGCCTCTGCCTGGCTTCTCCGTCTTCTTGGGTCACCACCACGGAGCAAGGTGACGTTTGGGGCTCATCGAGCGAATAGAGAGGGATTCGAACCCCCGCTGGCCGCCCTGGTGTCTGGGTACTACGCGCTACCAACGCGCCTCGCCAGGCCTGGGGCAGCTGTGCACGCCACACACTGCCTAACCCACTCCGCCGGCTTGGTAACCCGACGTCGCGGTCTCGATGAACTGACTTGGGTGGGGAGATCCCCACGTTTATCTTGCATGCCTATTGGCCTGGCCAATGTTGTGCAAGCTGGCGGAACGACGAGGGTTCGAACCTCGGTGCCGGTTTCCCGACTCTGCATTTCGAGTGCAGCGCATTTAGCCTCTCTGCCACCGTTCCAAAAGTCACATGCCGGCCGAGCGAATGCTGTGCAGCCATTCCTCGATCTCGTCTCGAGGCCGCTGCCGGCTCGCCGGCTTCGCCCGGTGCCGGCCAGCGTGACGCCGGCGGGCCAGGACTGCAAAGATGTTGCGCGGCTTGAGTGCCGGCAGGGCTTGCTTCAGCTTCATGTCGACACTCCTTCTTAGTTGCTTCGTTGGTGGACCCAGGGGGAGTTCAACCCCCTCTCACCGCTTGCAAGGCGGCGCGACCACGCACCAATCTTTTGGGCCCGTTTTGATAAAGGAAGGCCTGGCTAGGCCATTGCATAATGAATATGCTACACACAGTAGTTATCCATGCCTCAAGACACTCGAGCGCAATGCAAAACGGACGGGGAACTTCCTCGTTTGCTGCGACCCAGGATGCACTGAGGGATGGAGCGGGCTGCGGGAATCGAACCCGCCTGAATGGCTTGGAAGGCCACGGCCTGGCCACTAGGCTAAGCCCGCAAATGGGTGCCGCAACCCAGCTGAATTCGCCCATGGAACATCCACGTGCGATCCCGCACAGCTGCGGCACCTTGAAACTACTTCGAGCGAATTCTTAAAGAGCGTGTCGATGGCGCGGCGTCCGCAGCATCCGATCCCTGTTTCATCGTTCAATGGCGCCAGGGAGGGCGAAAAGGGGTTTGGAAATGAAAAAACCCGGGGTCCTTGCGATGCCCCGGGTTTTCTTAGACTGCTGGTAGGCGTCTGTGGATGTTCTCCAACTACACCTGGACCAATGTCCGAAAACCTCGGGGCGAGCAAATCTGATTGGGGCGCACGTAATGCATCCCGGATTTCGGGCTGCTCTTGGCCATGCGGCAATCCGACTCTCGCGAGGCGGGCCACAACAGTGAACCCGTAAAGACGTTCGCAAACGCACGGACCACGGCCAGGCCGCGGCGCTGAAGCGCTGCTTTCCGTGCTGTGATTCTGGTCGCGTTCATGATGTCGTTTCGGTTTCTGTTGGGTTGAAATTTGCCCGCTCTTTTGAGCGAATGACGAGAGTGTAGCGACTACTCAATACGCTGTCAACACCTTGAGCAAGAAATCTTTATCAGTTGCTAAATTTCCACTCGGTTGGCCCTTGAGCCTGGCGGAGCGTGCGCCACAATTGACATCCTCGCGCCACCAAAGAGCTTTGCTCATTGGAGGGGGATTCCTTCTGCAAGAGGGCCATGCCCGGCCACAGCCGGGCAGAGCCCGGCCTCATTCGACACCCGTGCTTCGGCTGGCTTAGAGACTTTCGTCTTTCGACCAGGCCGGCACGGGGCGGGTTGTTCCGCCACACCAGGTGCAGCCCGCGCGGCAACGGCCGCCAGTCCTGCGAGCAAGATGTTGCGCGCCGCGTTCACGTCGCGATCATGCTGCTCGCCGCAGGCCAGGCAAGTCCACCGCCGGATGTGGAGCTCGGCCTGGCCCTTCGGGCCTGTGCGCTCGCCACAGGCGCTGCACGTCTGGGTGGAATAGGCTTCGTTGACTTCCTCGAACCACACGCCTGCGTCATCGCACTTGTACTGCAGCATGGTTCTGAGCGTCGACCACCCGGCGTCGAGCACGGACTTCGCCATGCTCGTTTTGGCCAGGGCGGACGCGTTCACGTTGCCAACGAAGATGCGCTGATGATCCTTCACCAGCGCGGTGGAAAACTTGTGCAAGGCATCCTTGCGGCGGTTCGCGATCTTGGCGTGAATCGCCTTGACGCGATCCTTCTTGCCGGCGCGCTGAGCCGCAGCCAGAGCCGGCTCCAGGTCGCGGTAGAACCGCCGAGCCTCTTCTTTGCGGCCGTCGCTGCAGGCGGCCAGATCCTTCAGGCCCAGATCGATGCCGATGTCGTCGACAGAGCCAGCGGCGCGTGGCGCCGGAGGACCGACATACGACTCATGGCTCGGCACTTCGATGGAGACATTCAGGTACCAGCGGCCGCGCGCGTCCTCGGAAAACGATCCGGCTCGGAGCTCCAGCGACCCGGGCGCCAGTCCCTTCAGGCCGTAGCTGTCGAACAGCGAGATCCAGTGACCCGCGAAGCGGACCTGGCCTTGACGCAGCTCCAGCGTCTTCACCTTGAAGGGCACCCAGCCGAGCGAGCGCCTGGCGCCGCGGCTCTTGCGCCAGGCCAGACGACGCTTGCCGTGCTGGCGCCGGCGCCGAGCTTGTTATTCCGCGACCTCCTGCACCGTCTGTACGGGCAGGATCAGCGCCGCACCAGCTCCGCCACAGGCGCCATCGCGGGTGACGCCCTTGAGGTAGGGCCAGTAGTCGAAGCCGGACATCCACCGGCCTTCGCGCTCAAGAACTTTCTGGCCCAGATCGTTGACGAAGTTGAAGACCTGGTTCACCTCGCGAGCGCATTGACCGAAGAACCCGCAGTGCTTGTCCTTCACCCGAAGCCGCAGCACACGAACCGAGGCGCCGACACGCGAGCGCGGCTCGCGCTTGCGCCGAGGCGCATCGCCGGAGTCATCGAGAGAGGGCAGGGCTTCCAAGGTCACGTATTCGAGATATCACATTGCAGGATTCACGCAAGTGCACGCCTGGCAGGGCGCCAGGCGCGGCGCCATTCCTCTCCCACCAAGATCTGCAGCTTCGCCTCCAGGCCGCATGCGGCCGAAGCGCTTGGAAGGAGTCTCCAGGCGCAGGTTGATGAAGCCTGACCCTACGCGGTCATCAGGCAAATCATGCACTTAGGGTGGCCGCGAAAGCAATTCGACCGAACTCGCGAACAAGGTCTTGAGTCCGATTTGTTGCGAATCGCTGACGCCAGTCGTATCAAGGTGGCGCCCGATGACGTTCGCCAATGCGCGCGCGTGCAGGATCAGGGCCTAGGCTTCTTTGGCAGCTGGGCCAACTTGCGCTCGGCCGACTCCACCGCCTCAGCAGCAAGTCGATAGAGCTCTGGGTGCGCCCCCAGGAGAGAAGGGAGGATCAGCCGCTTCTCGGGCACGTATACGCGTGCGAAGCCCGGGCTCCTCTCAACAATGGACCGCACATTGACGGTGACATCGGCGCACTTGATGCTCTTGCCGTTGCGGCTGATCGAGCTGAGCCTGGCCGCTTCGGACGTTGCCTTGCGGGATCGAGTCCACCCGTGCTCATACTGTTCGGTGAGCTCAGTGGCGTAGTGCGCAACCTCATTGCCGAGGGCGCCTGTAATTGATGCTTCCGTCTCGTCGGTGTCGGCAATGCAGTCGTGCACAAGCGCGCCGGCGATCACTTCCGGGGTGGCAATGAACTGCGCAACCAGAGCTGCAACTTCGCGAGGATGGGCGATGTAGGGCAGCCCCGTGTAGGGCTGCAACTGGTTGACACGCCGATGCGCAGCCTCGGCGAGACGGTCGGCCGCAACAACCAGTGGATGCTGCAGCGAACTCATAAGCGTAGAGCCAAATCAGAATGCGCAGAAAACCCGAGCCAGGGCGAGAAACGGTGCACCACCGCTGACCGTCATGCTCGCGCCGTTCGCATCCTTGGCATACAGGGTCCAGGGGCCACCCAGAGGGCCGGATGCATACATCGTCGATCCCCAAAGCGCGGTGCCGGTGACGGTGCCGCGGGCCTGCTGCGGAATTATGAAAACACGAGATCCGGAACTACCTGCAGGGCAGACTGCCGCAGGAATTGACTGGCCGTCGGCCGTCAAAGTGTGGGAGTTCACCTCAACAAGTGATGGAAGCAAGGACTTCACTGATACCGTAGTGGGTGCAGACGGGCGACTTGTCAGTGATGTAATCTCGACATCGTTCGTCGCCGTCATTTTGTCAGTTGCGGTGATCGTTATCGCCTCGAGCGAGCCTGATCCGCCACTTCCACCGACAACGGTCTTACTTCCTGCCCCGTTGTCTTGAGGCTGCAAGATTAGATTGCCGCCTGCCTGGATGCTCATTGCACCAGTGCTCTTGATGCTCGATCCCGCGCCAACGTTGATATCGCCATCTGAAGTGAGCGTTGCTCCTTTGACTAGTCCCGTTGCAGTCATTGTTGCAGCATCTACTGACGTTGCAGACTTCATAGCGTTGGCGTCAACAATACCGGTGGCAGTGATGTCTTTGGCGCTTTGAATGTCGTTTCCGTTCATCTGAAGCGCGGCATTCATCTTGTTCGTGCCATCCGTACGAAGGTACAAGCTGTCCAAAGCCGTCAAGGACTGGGACACAAAGTAACAGAGCTTGCCTGCAACGTTTGCAAATGGGTAAGCGGCAACAGAACCAGCCCAAGAACCGCCATTTCCGACAGCACCCGTGGCGTCATATGTCATGCCACCCAGCCCGCCAATTTTTTTCACCGTGCTGCCAACCAAGTCGATGCGTGTGGTGCCATTCACAGTCCAGGGATTATTGGTGCACGCGAGGGCTTCAAATTGATACGGCGAACCGGCGCCAATGCGTGTGATCTTCATTGTCCAGCCCCCCATCCAGGATGATGGCTGGAAAGTGCTGGCCAAGCATGATGCGCCAGGCCCGCACGAGTTCGGCAACTGAAGATCGGCGACAGTCGGCAGCGTAGCCGCCGCGCCAGCCAAGACTGCCGTGTTGTTGGACATGTGGATTGCGAGGGCCTTGCCGAGCATGATCGCATTGTCGGCGGAGCTGGCGGTCAATCGATCCTCAGCGGCCTCACGAGCCCGCTGAGCCACATACACAGCGATCATTCCCGAGATGGCCAGGACGACCATCAACTCAACCAGTGTGAAGCCGTAGATTCGGCTCTTGATGGAACGGTTCATTGGAGCTTCCTGTTCTCGCACTTCACTGCAAGGAATCCGCGGCAAGATCCGAGAGAAGCTTCAACGGCTCTTCCACACGGATCGCGGGGGTAAGTACGACCTCGCGACTGATTCGAAGCGATGCGGAGCCCGGAATGGGCTCAATCGAACGAACGTCGATGAAGTGATAATTGGTCAGGGCGTCTGTATAGCCAGCAGGGCTGACGTCAAACGAAAGAGCAAAGGCAGGGACATGGAGCCCCGGAGCGTCGACCTCTCGGCAAATGAAAGCCAAACGGCCGGTCAAGGGGTCGATTGAGACGCAGGCCCAAGGAAGGGCCGAGAACCAGTCCTTGCAGGACTTTGGAATGCCTGCGAAGTAACGCATGTCATGCAGCCCGACACAGAAGTCGGCGCTCAATGAAGGCTGAACGCTAAGCATGCGGTCAAACGGCATCGCGATGTTTCCAGCGCCATGCTGCTCACCAAACCATCGCACGAAATCTCGAGCAGCGCAGGATTCTCTGTCTCCAAATTGACCTTGAGATGAGGCTCTGCCGCCATGTGCACTACGGCGCATATGGGCAACTACTCCATTTTGTGGGGTCATGGCTGTCTGATGCATATCTCTGGTTGGTCACGGCGGTCGACTTGAATGCGACACGCATATGTGATACACTATACACAACAACAGTCATTCTGACAAGGCGCTTCGACAGGCACGAAACCATGCATAAACGAACCTCAGCATCAGCCGGCGACTCAAACACGGTGATGGCCGAAGGCTTCCTTGCAGCCTGGGCAAAGCGGGCGAGGGAGAGGTGCGGAGGCTTTCCGGTCTTCACGCTCGACGACTCCCCAGTTGCCGACGGTGAAGTCGGGTCGCCAACGAGCCTTTTGCCTGTTCTGGCCTGGCACGCAGACAACCTCTACCGCTTCGCAGTCAAGGATTCCGGCATTGGTCTTGAATTCTTTGAAGACGATGAGGCACTGCTGCTTCGCTCGGTAAGCCTGGATCGTGTGCAGCGCTCTGGCTCTGAGCTAATGTGCTTCCTTCTGGAGGCTGCGGAAGATGCTCGACAGCATCTTCCGCGCTCCGAAAAGCACCCTGGCGCGGTTGAGCTCCGCGGTCTCGTGTCTCAGTTTTGTGCATCCATGGGCGTTGCGCACAAGAGCGTCGAAACCGCGGCCAACTCCATGAAGCTCCAAGGCTGAGGTGGACATGACATCCCCTGGTAATAGCAACTCGTCGCAAGCGGCAGGCGCATCGCCTCGTCGACTGAGTATCCTTTCTGGTGTGTCTGAGGCAGCGGTCGACGTGCGTAAGGCGTGCAACGGAATCAAGCGGGCGTCATCTCTTGGTGCGGCCACCATGCTGACCGGCATCGACTCGACACGTGCGGTTGCTGTCGCGCAGTCGATGGCTTTGGATGTCCTCAGCAGCATTGGCTTTGATGTCGAAGATGAGGCTCGTGTTGAATCAGTGATGCCGATGATGCTTGAGGCCGCGTGCCTTGTGTTGTCAGATGCAGCGCTACGTTCGCAGAAGAACTTCCAGAGAACCGTTGAGCTTGAAGTTGTTGCGAAGACTGGCGTGACAACTCTGGTCGAGGTCGCTCGCTCAAGAGCGGTCATCAAGATGGTTGAGCCGGCATACCCAGCCGACATGGATTCGATGGTGGCGCTTCGTTTGACGGCAGCTGCGGCAATCTCTCAGGTCTCGGTTGAGATTCTGGAGTTTGACTTCGCCCACACCCCGAATGAGTGCATTCGTGAGGCGGGAAAGGTCGTAGTCAAGGCTGCAATGGATGCGGCAGATTCTTTGTCGCCTGCCCAGGCGTCTAAAGCCTCGAAGCTGATGCTCACACAGTCATTAATTCATTCAGCAGCCAAGCTCTATGCTGCGACTTGGCGAGCCGTTTCACTCGACGAGATTCACCGGCTCGACAAACTGTCAGACCCCGCTTGCGATGCCAGCTGGCACCAGATGGGGGAGACCCCCATTGCAACCCTTCTCATGCCGGTCAATGAACAGTTTGGTCAGGCGTTCCTCGCGGTCATCGAGACGGCCAAGGATGTTTTCGCGCCTGCGACAGTGTCGAGCGCCGCGCCATCTCAACGTCGCAGCGCTTCGCCCAGGCCCCGGTGATGATGGACGTTGCAATCTTGCAGGCCATACAGGCCGCGTCAGTTATCGAGTCCAGGCCGGCGCCCACAGCCGTCACAAGCACGCCAGGGTGGTCGAGGCCGGTAACTCAAGCATGTCTGAACGCTGAAGCTGAGCGGCAAAATCTCGAGCCGTGGCGACTGGCATCGGTGATGAAGACCGAGGGCGGTCGGGTCGGGCAGTTCAGCTTGAACTCCGACGGCTCTTACGACATGGGGCCGATGCAGATCAACACGATCCACCTAAAAGAGCTATCAGCGCTCTACGGCATTACCAGTCCCGCCATGGCTCAGCTGCTGGCCTACGACGGCTGCTTCAATGTTGCTGTGGGCGCATTCCTTCTCCGCAAGCGAACCAACGAAGCTGGTGGCGACTTCTGGTATGGCATCGGGAGGTATCACAACAAGAGGTCGGATTTGTCAGCCAGGTACATCTTGAAGGTTCATCAGCAGATGCAGTCGATTGTGCTGGATCCACGGTCAGCAAGGCAGTAAATAGTCACGGGGATCACCCCACCAAGGAAATTTCATGGCGCAAAAGTCACCTGGTCAATCAGACCCGAACCTCGAAGGGAACATCTTCGTCATTGCATTGGCAATCACGATCATGGCGCTCATATTCTGGGTGTTCTTTGGCAGGCACTACTCGGCCTTCATGGGCGTTGTCCGAAAGTACGAGCTCTCGCTTTTCATGCCATTCTTTGACGGCGCCGCTGATCTGTATGGAAAACTGAAGATTTTGAATGGCGGCTCACTGGAGTTTGTCGAGACAGTGCACATGCTGACCAAGACGGGCAACTACGTCAGGTTCCTGTTCATTCCGCCAATACTCGTCATGACGTACTACTTGTACGTGAAGTCCTTCCGCGGTCGGTATGCCAAGCGACACTCAATGTCTTCGCTTGCTAAGCAGGAAGCTGCGCTATGGCCCGAAATTGCGCCTGTGGCTGGACGGCAGGTCGAAATGGTTGAAGGCGACATCACGAAGGGCGAGTACGCCGTGGCTCTCACTGAGTGGGAGTTTGCTGAAAAGAACAAGCTGGCGCAGCGAGGGGGCAAGCTCGACCGCGATAGGAGTCGCGACGTTTTCTCCGCGCAGCTGGGTACGATCTGGGCTGGTCCCGATGCACTACCAAAGCACACAAGGGCGTTGTATGCGGCACTCTTGCTACGCATTGCAGGGAAGGGCACCGACTCAACGACTGCCTTCCGGAAGATGGCCTCAACTTTCAAGACAGGCGGCATCAATGGCATGGACACTTCATTCGCAGATGCGGCCATCGCTGAGCATGGGAGCCATCGCCTAGCAAAGATGGTGATCGAGCGTCACGCCTATGTCTTCACCGTGATGGCGACCATGCTGCAGATATCGCGGGCAGACGGCGTCCTGGCGAGCCCAATGTTCATCTGGCTGAAGACGGTGGATCGGAAGCTCTGGTACACGCTGAACAATGTTGGTCGGTACTCATTTCATGTGGAGTGCGCTGGCATCATGGGCCACTGGCTCTTCGAGAAGACCGTTGGGGCTGCGTGCCCCAGCCCGATGGTTGAGAAAGCCATTGACGGACTCGATCTGGCCTTGAAGGACTTCAGCGAGAGCGACGAAGAGCATCGGCTGTTCTTGTAGTCGATTGCCTGGGGTGAAATTGACAGTTTTGCTCCATTAGTATAGAATATATCCAGTACACCACTGACATTAAGCTGCCCATGTCCAAGCCATTCCGTAAGCAGGCCAAAACCTTCGTTCCCGGATTTCCTGAGACAGATGCTGTGTCGGCTCGCCGACAGCGTCGGAGGGGGGAATTCCTAAGCCGCACTGGTCCAGTGATCTTGACCAACGGAACGAACGCATTCACGGTCGATGCCGAGGCCTACAAATTCATCACGGTTCAAGTGCATCCGCAGGGTTCGGGCGTCAGTTGCCTTATGGGCGGCTCCGGCCCTGATGACACGGCCTTGACCAAGCTGGCCAGCTTTGGTTCGGAGCTCGGTGCTAAAAATGCGCACGCCCAACTGATGAAGGCGCACGCAGGTATTGGTGGTGAGTTCCGGCTGGGTCAACTGGGTAAGTGGGTTGGTGGCCTCGCTGGCTTGTTTTTCGTGGCGCTGATGTTGGGCACTCTCTCGGCACCCTCCGCGTCAGCTGGGGATCAAGCGGCGCGCCAGGTCCATCAACAGCAAGCGGTCGGATCGAAGTCGTTCAACCCTGGTGAACCAACGCTTGAGCAGCTGGCTGCCGGCCAGTACGAGTTCAAGCCGCAGCTCCAGGCCCCCAGTATTGAGCCACCGGCGTTGAACTGCGCTCCACGCTAATTCAGCCACTTCGAAGGTAGATCCCGATGGTCAAAGGGCTGAATACAAGGCTGGAGCGCAAAGAGTCCACGCTGATCTATGACACGCGGAGCCTCGGCGACCGCATGGCTGACGCGTTGGCGAGCGAGGAAAATGTTGCCATGGTGATGGTCGGCTTCGGCATCGCCATCTTCTTTGGACGTCAATTCGCTGAGTGGCTCTTCCTGCTTTGCGTGGCCTTCTTCTTCTACGCGCGCTCCGTGCAGAAGAAGTCCGGCCTGGCGCTGCGGATGCCCAAGACGTCGAATGAGATCGACCCGAAGGAAATCAGCCCTAAGGACCGCAAGCCTTCGCCGGCGGAGGGCATTGTCTACATGGGCAATGACGAAGATACGGGTGAAGAAGTTTGGCTCTCTGACGGCATGGCACGGACGCACATGCTGTTCATGGGAACTACTGGTTCAGGCAAGACTGAGTACCTCATTTCCCTCGTCTACAACGCACTGATCCACGGGTCCGGCCTGATCTATGTTGACGGCAAGGCGGATTCCTCGCTGTACGGAAAGATTTACTCAATGGCGCGCTCGATGGGGCGCGAAGACGATGTCCTCGTCATCAATTTCCAGACGGGTGCAAAAGACATTTACGGTGCGCAGTCGAGCAAGCTCTCGAACACACTGAATCCGTTTGCCGTCGGCTCGTCAGGCATGTTGAGCGAACTGGTCAAAGGCCTGATGGCGACCGGTGAAAAGAGCACTTGGACGCAACAAGCCGAGTCGTTCGTTGAAGCGCTCATCAAGCCGCTGGTCTATCTTCGTGACAACCACGGCCTGAACCTAGACGTGAACGTCATCCGAGATTACTTTGAGCTCAACAAGATCGAGGACCTTGCATGGCGCGACCCCGAACGATATGCAGGTTTGGCTGAATCTGGGGCGCTGGACGGGATCCGCGCCTACCTGATGAATAAGCCAGGGTACAAGAAAGAAAAGTACCACGACCAGAGCGAGACAACGCACGAGCAGCACGGCTACATCTCCATGCAGCTCGGCCGGACGTTCAACTCACTATCTGACACCTACGGCTACATCATGAAGACTCCCCTTGCGGAGATCGACTTCGTTGATGTGTTCTTGAACCGCCGCATCCTGGTCGTGCTGCTGCCGGCTCTGGAAAAGTCGCCCACCGAGCTGACCAACCTGGGTCGAATCGTTGTTGCCTCGATCAAGGCGACTATGGCTAAGGGCCTTGGATCTGCCATTGAAGGTGACTGGGCCAAGGTGATCTCGGCCAAGCCTACGAACAGCCCTAGCCCGTTCATGTGCGTGCTGGATGAGTACGGCTATTACGCTGTTGAGGGCTTCGCCGTTGTGCCGGCGCAGGCTCGTTCGCTCGGTTTTTCTGCCATTTTTGCAGGACAGGATTTGCCGGCTTTTGAGAAGGCCTCGAAGGAAGAGGCAAAGTCGACGCTGGCCAACACGAATACAAAGCTCTGCGGCAAGCTTGAGTGCGTTGATACGTACAAGTATTTCCAGAGCCTTGGCGGTCAAGGTCTCTTCACGCGCTACGGTCGATACGAGACGGATCCTGGCTCGCTGGGCCCCACTGGCTTCAAGGCTGAGCAGAATGTCAGCGTGGAGAGAATGGATCGCGTTAGCCTTGAGGGTCTGCGGGGGCAAATTTCAGGTGAGTGGAACCTGTTCTACGGCAACACGATGTTGCGCGTGAAGTCGTTCTTCGCCAACCCAAAGAATGTGAAGCAGCTGCGGGTGAATCACTTCATTCGAGTTGCTCGCCCGGACCCAGACGAGGTCGCGGCATTCGCCAGCAGTAGCGACAAGTTCAAGCGCGCGGTGATGGCCGACGGCGGTATGAAGTCCTTCATGGATGTCGCTGGTTCAGTTGCTGACTTGAAGGACGTTCTTGATGCATTTGCCCAGTTCAAGGATCAACCAGCCCTGATGCGCGCAGGCATGGTGCTGGCTCATTGCCAGCAAGCGGAAGCTCGTCGGGCGAGCACCTTCACAAAGCTGACTGCAAGCAACTTCGAATTCGACGAGGGCGACGAATCTCAACCAATCGACTTCGCCGGCGAAATGCAGGCGGGCGCTCTTGCTCACAGTGAATCACCTTGGGGAGAGATGGAGCAGCAGCCTCCATGGGGTGGACCTGCGGATCAGTCTTCTGGTCAGCAAGCGGCGGCTCTGGACGAGCCGAACAAGGGTCTGTTCCACGAAGGTGAAATTGAGCCAATCCTGGAGGCTGCAGGAGCTCAGACAGGCATCGGCGGCGGATTCGGTCAAGTGCAGGCGCAGGAACTGAAGGAGCCTTCAGCTGCTTATGACTTCCCGTTTAGCGATGACGACGGGCTGGTCGAGCCGGGCACAGAGTTTGCTCAACCTGGCGGTGAAGATGAGTTTGGAGAGGAGTTCGCGCCACCTGTTTTGGTTCCAGAGCGTGCACAACTGGTGCCGGCCGCGCTGGTGGAGCACGATTTCGCAACTGCCACGGATCTCTTCGGCGGCGACGCAGCCGCGATGCCTCCAATGGTTGCTATGGCGGACAACGACATCGATGGCGGGGGCCAGGATCTGCCCCAAGACGAGTCAGATGTTGGTGCTGGCTACGACATGACACTCGGATTCGATGAGCCACTGGCGGAAGAGGGGCTCCTCAACCGCGACGCGACCGTCTCGGGTATCGCTGAAATCGAGAAGGCGATGGGTGCCTCTTCAGAAGAAGCCGAATTGACTGCGAATATCGTGGCAGGCGATCTTGGTCAGGCCACAAAGTACCCGCTGCAGGCGCCGGCAAAGAAGCCTGATATGAACAGGTTCTCAGAGGTCGCCACGCGCGTGACCGAGATCCTCGGCGTTGCTGCCGATTTGGGAGACTGAGTTGGGCGTGGGTTTGATTGATCGCCTGGATCGGCGAGGATTCCTTGGGCTTGCGGCTGTGGCGCTCGCCGCTTCAACCCAAGCGCGGGCTCAGACATTGATCGCTGGCACGCCAGAGTTCGATTCCGGGTATCTGCGCAACTCGATTGCCGAGGCCCAGGCAAGGGCCGACGAAGAGGCGCGAGCGCAGGCGACGCCGGCAGATCAGCAGGAAGCAGAGCGGTGGTGGCAGGCGCCGGTGGCCTCCCAGCAAGACTGGCGCAGGGCGCTGCTCTCCGGTGAGCGGTCGATCACTATGCGGCGAGATGGCGCCCTTCGTCGGGTTCGCTACTGCACACAGGACGGCCTTCTGGATCGTGAGGGTTATGCGCAAGCCTGCATGCTGCTCCGCGATGTCCAGGCCGGAAAGCTGGCTGCAATGGATCCAGGGCTCCTCGATCTCCTTTGTGGCATGCAGCGCTGGGCTCAGCACAATGGCCGAGAGGCAAACTTTGAGATCTTGTCTGGCTTCAGATCCCTACAGACAAACAGCGCAACCGAGGGCGCGGCGCTGAATTCGCTGCATCTATACGCCAAGGCAGCAGACATCCGTGTCGAGGGCATTTCCAGCTCTATGCTCGGCGCTATGGCCAAGCAGTTCAACGTCGCTGGCGGCAATGGAATCTACGTCAACCGCGGGTTCGTGCACGTCGACACCGGTCGGTCTCGGACCTGGATCAGCACTGAGTCGCGAAAGCGAGGCTGACCCCCCCCGACTGCAGACAAGAAAGCCGCCCATGGGCGGCTTTCTGATATCTGGAAAACCACTGACCTGAAACCTGGTACGTGGCGCTGCTGGTATCTCAAACGCCAAGGATGGCTTGAGGAACCAGTTTGGGTTCAAGTAGTGACTTCAGTACTTGTGGCATTCTTCTTGGGAGCGCGTTTGCGGGGCGGCTTCGGCTCTTTTGGCTTCCAGGAGCCCGATTTGAAGATGTCATTGACACCGCGGGCTGTGGCCTCCGTCTGCACGGTCTGACGCCACTCTTCGAGCATGACGCCGCGGCGCTCAGGTGGGTTGGCAAGCAGGGACATCTTCAGGTAGTGCATCAGTCGGCCGACGGCCGGAGAAACGCGCGAGCCAGGCGATTTCAGCCAGCGATAGGTGGCCGACGACTCGGAGCCGAACAGGACAGAGAAGCGCTTCTGGTCAACGTCCTGGATCTTGTTGATGAGATCAAACATCTCCGGGGCTTCCGGAAACTTTGGGATCACCGACATTTCAGGGTGCTGGTCGAGGAAGCGAATCAGCAGCGCAAGCGTTGGGTCACGCAGAGGCTCGTTGGGAGCCTGGCGTACAACGTGCATCCACTTGGTGATGGACATGCCGAACAACCAGCAGGCATCAGCAGTCAGCATCCCATGCATGATACGGATCGAATCGAGGTCCTTGCCAACTACTGGCCGGTCTGTTGGGATCATGAATACTCCTGTTGTCGCTCAAAAGAGTGGGATTAGCTGAAAACATTCACCAACGTCTAGAAAGTATTTTGACAGGTGGTGTATGTGATATAGAATCTCTAACTAGATGGCTCGCTTATGGGCTCTTTGCCATATTCGTCAATGGTGCAAATGATATGCGAAACGCTGTCCGCACGCAAGACGAAAGTGGTGCGAAGTAGATATCTTATTTTGAGGTTCTCACATGACCCTTGCTAAGCCGCCAAACTCGGCCTCAGTCAAGCTGACTTCGTTTTGCTTGTACCGAGTGCATGGCACGCCAGGAACCCCTGACGCCCAAATTGAAGTCGTTGCCGGCGCTGAAGCTGGCCGCTTCACCGAGGACGGAAAAATTCAGCTGCTGCTGAAGTCGGCGCCGTTCCACTCGGACGCTTTCGGCGAACGCGCACCGAAGGACGGTGAAGGTGTATTGGCCCTATACGGACATCGCGATGCCCTGCAGGAGTTGCAGTTTTGGCGTGAACGCGCTCGACACTTGCATGCTCAGTTCGCCTATATCGACTACGAAGTCAAAGTCGGCGAAATCTCGCAGCAGCTCGTCAATCGTGCCATGCTCAAAGACACCGGTGATGCCTACGGTTTCTTGAATATCCGTCGCATGCAGGCCGACTTCCAGAAGGAAGTGCTCCACAGGTTTCAGGTCTTCATCAAGAAAGAGGGTGGCGACTTCTCCAAGGAAATGGATCGGGTTTCGCAGATCGCGCTTCGCCCCGACCTGTTCGCCAAGTGGCTCGCCGCTGACGCAGATGTACGTCATGTCAAGGTGATGGTGCTTCCGGTTGCCGACGATATCGACGCGCCAGGTCGCATCAGGCAAGTCGCCCTGATTCGTCCGGATGTATGCATCTTCAACACCACGCAGGGCGATGAACGCTGCGAGATCCTGTTCCCTTCTTGGATGAAGGTGCACGGCCTCGCCGATGCAGTGCATCACGAGGCCAAGAAGAAGAAGTAAGGCCTCGACATCCAAGCCTCAAGGGCGCCGCCGGCAAATGCCGCGGCGCCCTTTGTCATTGGCGCCTGGCGCTTCAGATCGGCCGCGATAGACTGTATGGATGCACAGTAGTATTCAAGACGTTGATTTTGCGCAGGTCGCCCCTGGTGGCGCAGCTGTGTCCGCCGGCGTCGATGCCGTCACTTTCTCTGTACAGGCCGGATTCCCGAGCCCGGCCGAGGACCTGGGTGGCAAGCGAATCGACCTGAACGATGCCTTCGTTCGAAATCAGCATGCCACCTACCTGATGAGGGTGAGCGGCGCTTCGATGCGAGATGCTGGTATCGATGACGGGGACGTCATCCTGGTGGATCGGTCAGTCAAACCTTCTCACCGCCACATCGTGGTCGCCATCGTGGATGGTGAGTTCACGGTCAAGCGTCTCTGGAAGATGGGGTCGAACATTAAGCTGAAGGCCGAGAACCCGACCTTCCCCGACATCGTGCCCAAGGACGGCCAGGTCATCGAGATTTGGGGCGTCGTCACCACGGCGGTCAAACAGTTCTCGATCTGAGGGGACCTCATGTACGCCCTCGTCGACGGCAACGCCTTCTACGTGTCCGCAGAAAGGTCGTTTCGCCCATCCCTCCAGGGCCAGCCTGTCGTGGTTTTGAGCAACAACGATGGCTGCGCCATCGCCCGGAGCAACGAAGCGAAGGACCTGGGCATAAAGATGGGTGAGCCAGCGTTCCGCCTCAAAGAGCTGGAGCGCACCGCCGGCCTGATCTCCCTATCGGCCAACTTTGAGCTGTACGGCGATGTGAGCGAGCGGATGATGGCCATAGTCGGGTCCTTCGCCCCTCGCCAGTCCATTTACTCCATCGATGAGTCGTTCCTTGATTTCGCAGGGGTGAATAAGGATCTCACCGAGATCGGTTGGGCCATCCACGCCAAGGTTCTGATGTGGACCGGCATTCCCACCTGCGTCGGATTCGGGCCGACCAAGACCCTTGCCAAGCTGGCCAATCACATCGCCAAGTCGGCGGAGCGCAAGCCGGGCCTGTACCCGGCACACCTTGCGAAGGTGTGCCATTTGGGCGAGCTGGCTCAGGAGGAGTTGGACAAGCTTCTTGCCGTGACACCGGTGCAAGAGGTCTGGGGCGTCGGGCCGCGAATCGGGGCCCAGCTCGAGGCAGCGGGGATCCGGACGGTGCTCGACCTGGTGCGCGTCGACGTCGCGACGATCAGGAAGCGGTTTTCCTTGGTGCTCGAGAAGACGGTGCGCGAGCTGCAGGGCGTCTCGTGCATTTCCATTGATGAGGTGCCCCAGCCTCGCCAGCAGATCATGTGCTCGCGTTCATTCGGACGTCCGGTGATGTGCGAGGCCGACTTGATCGAGGCGAGCTCGGCGTTTGCCTCCCGGGCGGCCGAGAAGCTGAGAGGCCAGTCCAGCTTCGCCGGCGCCGTTTCGGTGTTCATCCGGACCTCGCTATTCCGACTGAAAGACGCCCAGTACAGCGGGAGCATCACGGTCCCGCTGGTCAGGCCGACCTCGGACACTAATCTGATCGTTTCCGCGGCCACCCGTGGGCTGCGAGCCATATTCAGAGAAGGCTACCGCTTTGCCAAATGCGGCGTCATGCTCGTCGACCTGCAGCCTGAAGGGCTCGCGCAGGGGGAACTCGATCTCTTTGTCGAAGGCGGGGCAGGGGAGGGCGCCCACGAGGAACGCCGCGACCGAAGCAAACTGATGTCCGCGATGGACCAGGTGAATGCCAGGTACGGCCGCGGGTCGCTGCACGTGGCCAGCACCGGCGTGAGCCAGGAGAAGGCGACTTGGTCGATGCGGCAGGAGAGAAGGACGCCGCGCTACACCACATGCTTGAACGAGATCCCGATTGCACGCGCCTAAGTAGCGCCCAGCTTGACGACTACAAAGCGGTTCTACAAAATCGTCAACGGCGCCTCCCGGTGCGCCAGCCGCTCACGATGGCGAACGTACGAACCGGTCGGATTCCTAGGGTTTGCGCCTCCAAATGTTCGTCACCTCGCGCGCCCTTGAACAAGTGAGCTGTTCATCATTGCGTGGCGCGCTTGGAGACCAACAATGGACCAGGCCCTGCAAGCCGCCGCCGATGAGGCGGGTATCGGCTATATCAATCTCACGTCAACACTTGTTCCCAGGCTCGCGGAATATTTGCTCGATGCTGTCAAGCGGCACGCGAAAGCGCTTCGAAAAAAACTACCCAGCAGTATGCACACCCAGTGCCTAGAGGCGCTTTCGGTGTGCGCAGGATTTGCTCAGTGGCACGCGATGCAGACCACCCTGCAGCGTATGGCGGACTCCGAGAGCGTCGACCCATCGTCGATGGCGCCGCTAGCAAAGTGCCTGCGGATGCTGATTCAGTTGCCACCAGAGGTTCCCCCAAATGAAAAGCAAAAAGCGACACTGGAGAGGTTCGCTTCCGAGCTCGCCACCGAACTAAAGGCCTCGGAGCCAGTAGTCCGCGACGCATTGGCTTTTGTCTACGGGGCCAAGGACTGGGGCGGACTTTCTGGGCGAGACATCTCAGCGTCGAGTTCTCCCCTGTACGGCATCCGCCGCTGGGATGGCCGGATGGAGCCGCCAGGCGAGGCCTCCTTTACCGAGTCAGCTGCATGCCGGCGGCTTGTGGCACAGCAAGACGCTTGGTTCTTGCAAGATGAATTCCCCAATGAAGAAGCCAGGCGGCCTCAGCCTGACGACGCCGTAAATGCGAAGGAGCTTGCGGCATTGCTCGACAAGCGCCAAGACTTCCTGTACGGCTACCTTGTCTTGGGTCAGGTGCTCAAAGATCGAGGGGACGAGAAATACATGACCGTGCTCGCAGATGGCGTGCGTCGAGGAATGCAGTTGTTGGAGCAGCATGGCGTGCGATCAATGAACTGGGGAAGCTTGAGCAATCGATTTTTCCACCGCCTCTTGTACGCCTTGATGGAGGCAAGCGAGGAGTTGAATCCAGCTGACGCCGTGAAGTTAGCCGAGTGGCTAATGGCACTCAACCCAAGCGACAACTTGGGAGTGCGGGACCACTACGTTCGACTCCGGACACTGGAGCTGATAGACAGCAAGACGGTCAATTCTCGCCTGACTGGGCTTGGCGCATGGATGCCCGGGGTGCGCGGGCATTTCCTTATCGGGCTGTTGATGCTTTCCAGCAAATCCGAAATGGCGCGCACGTATGCGCTTGAGCATTTGTTGCTGGCGGTGTTTCAGGCTCCGGCGCTTAGGGAGCTGGTCATGAAGCGTCGCTTCATGGATCCGAGCGCATACCCTGAAAAGTTCCTAGTGCCTGTTTCGCTGGATGAAATGAGCTACCTGGCAGATCAAGTCAGTTGGTGGTCTGAACACGAACCGTCGACGCTAACCTTGGCGAGGAAATTATTGAAGAGTCCGGAGGTGGTCCAGGCGGAAGCCGATATGACTGCCCTGCGTCTCGAGGATCCCAGTAGGTGGCAAGCAGCATGCACAGATATAGCTCTCCGAGTGGCTCATTCGGTCTGCGTAAAGAGGAAGGGCTGAGGGTGCTGTCGGCAGATCCAAGCCCAACAGGGCCGAGTGAGCAGCACCGCCCGGCGGCAACATGTCGCCAAGCGGTGCCGGCTTCTCTCAGGATCAATCCTCCTGGTGCTCAGGGCCTCGTTTCAGAGAAACCCAGATTCCTGTCCCGGTCTCGCTGCTGACCATCAGCTCGGGGTAGGCCCGCACCATGTCCGAGAGGGTGGGGTACCCGAAGGACTTGGGGGCAAAGGCTGGGTCGGTCCGCTTCAGGTACTGGCCCAGCGCCCCGAGCCCAATCTGTCCGTCAGGGGTGTCAGCGGCAATCAGTGTCACGGCATTGATGACCGCCTTGGGGCGGCGCCTAGCCGGCGGCTTCGGGGCCTTCTTCTTGGCGCCGGCTTGGTTCGGCGCACCAGGTGCAGCTTCCTGCGGGACCCATTTAAAGAATTGGTCGCTGGCATTCCGGAGGGCATCTGGCGATTTGGCCTCGCCGACGATATGAACCGTGCCGCCGCGCTCTCGAAGTTTCCGGCACAGATAGGCGAAGTCCGAATCGCTGGTGACCAGGCAAAAGGTGTCCGCGCGATCATCGAACATCGCCTCCATGGCATCGAGAGCCGGCGCGATGTCGGAAGTGTTCTTTCCGGCGGCGTACTGGAATTGCAGGCACGGAGTGAAGGCCAGGCGAACCAGGGCGTCCTGCCACTTGTTGGCCAAGGTCGTGTGGTTGCCGTACCCGCGGCGCAGGACCAGCCGGCCGAACTGGGCGACGACGGTGAGCGCGAACTCGAGGATCTCCGGAGAGGTGTTGTCGCAATCCACAAGGACGGCGACCCGGGCCTCGGTGCTCTTTGTGTTGTTGGTCATCGCAATCCCTCTATTCGTTTTCGACGTGGAGCCAGCGCCCCGCGAAGCGTTACACGAGCCGCCAGGCTATCGATTGGGAGCGATCTGCGCGGTAGTGGGAGCCCATCGGCATACCTACCGGCCAGCATCAATTCACCAGAGGAACCCACGAGCGGCCGGGTCCGGTGGTGAGTTCTTGCGATTCAAACCACAAAAGGCCCAATTCATTAAACACCAAGATCACCGAGCGTCAAGTTTTCGAGCCCGCGACCCGGAAATAGGTGCTCACATAGAACACCAAAGTAGCGGTTTGACAAGGCGCGACTTTGGTGTCGCCATTTGCAGCGTCCCAATGCGCGTCCAATCCACGTCAAATCGCTAGAAATCACCACGAGAGCCCATGTCCCGTGGTGAATTTTGGTGATTTGAGGTCAAAACGTAATGAAGTCAAACACCAAAGTCGGAGACTGTCCACTCGGCGGCGTGCTTGATGCTCAGTTGATGTCTAGTTGATGCTCAATCGATGTCTAGTCGATGTTCAGTCAGCAGCAAAACCTGGGAAACGTCGGATTTTGGGCTCGGGATGTTCAAGTGGTGTCCAGTTGATGTTCAGTTGCGCATCAATCAGGCCCTTGGCCACGTCTCAGCCCACGAGGAGCCCACGGAACGGCGCGTGGAGCACCGGCATTCGCTGCCAAGGCGCTGGCCGGGCGAGCGATTTCGGCGTCCTCAGAGGGCTTCAGCGTCCTCAGGAAACAGCCAATTCGAGCCACGGACGCATTCGCCAAGCCAGGCTGATCTCGTCCCGTGTAACGCTATGGAGTTGACAGCGCTTTGTCCCTGTAACGTGGGCAGAGAAAAAAGAACAAGGAAATCGAGAGACGTGAAACGGATATCGAAAGACGACTTCTTAGAGCTCAAAGGCAAGACGATGTCGAGCCACCACGTCGCCAGGGAACCAAGGCGATGAACCCACAGGCATCAGGAGAGCAGGGATCAACAAGACAAGGCCCACCAAGAGGACGGGCATCAAGGTCTATGTCATCGATGGCGGTCTTGGGGTAGGGCTGAATGGTGGAGGCGAAGAGATCGGCCCACCAAAGCTCAGGTCAACTTCACCCACCCAGCCGAACCCGACCCAGCGCGCAGCACCTCACCCGCCCTTGCTACCTGCACCACCGGAACTCGACCGGCAGGCCTGACAGGGGCACCACGGCTAAGTCATCCCGTGTAACAAAATGTAAGCAAACCCGCCGTGAGGGCACTCGTTGCCGGAAATGGAAAGGCCCGCAGTAGCGGGCCTGTGCTCAGAGCGTTGCGCGGGATCGGCGTCGTGGGGGCGAGCTGCTGGCGCCATTGGCTGGACCGGACCCACCGAGGTCGAGTGCCATCTGACGGTCCTCAGCGTTGGTGGCGAGCTTGCTGGGGATGATCCGGTTAATCACCGCAAACATGGAGCGCTCGGAGATCGTGACGTCACAGGCGGTTGTCCAGGCATCACGGAAGGGTGTCGGGTGCGCCGGGATCGTCGCGACCTCATGCCGGATTAAGGCAAGCGACCGCAGCGCCGCTTCGTCGGACCCGTCGCCCAGACCGCCCAGCGCGTCGATGGTCTTCAAGAAGGCGATGGCGCCGGTGGTGTCGGTACGAGGAAGGACGTCATCAGGCCTGCCGGGCCCGATGCAGTGCTGAATCGAGAAGATGGCCGCGGCCTCGGTACTCGCAAAGGTACCGGATTCCACGAGGCCTCGAATCAAGGCTTCCGTGTTGTGGGCGATTTCGCCAGGACTGACCTCGTCGCCTCGGCCAAGGAAGATGCGGCGCTGCATGCCGGAGGCCATGGTCGACACAAACGAGTCAACCGAAATATCGAGCGGCCTCAATTCGCCCATCCGGGCCCGCACGCAAGCAAGGAAACTGGCGTCGTAGCGATGCCTGAACATCGAGTCCGGCATGTGGCCGGCAGTGGAGCTGGTGTGCACAAGGCCGGAGGCGGCAGCCGTGGACTGCGCCATCATTCCGAGCAGCTGTGGCCGCAACTGGGGAGCGCCTTGCATGGCACACCAGAAAGGAGGGGTCGGCTTCGAGTCACCGGACGCCTTGGCTCGCAGATCATCGAGCTCCATCACCGAACCGAGGAACTCGACGCGCGGGCCGATGGCTCGCAGGAGGGATCGGGCAAGGACTTCACGGGAGACCTTTGGGTCGGAACGGATGCCACCCTTGCCTGCTGCCTGGTCACGGACTCGAATCATGGGCTCTGACATTGCTGCGATCACACAAGGGTTGACCGCGAACTCAGTGAGGCTCCTCATCAAGGCCTGGCTGTCCAGGCCCAGCGGAATCGGAAAGTGCCCAGGGCGCGGCAGGCCGCCGTGAGGCGTAGTGGCTAAGGCTGATGCGATGGTGGTGAATTCGATGTTTCCGGAGTTCCTGACGGGAACGAGGATTGCCGGGTGCATCAGCACAGGGTACTCAAGGAGGATGCTGCTGAGCCGCAGGCGCACCGCGTCGACGAGCGCCGGCTCCATGGAGACCTGGGGGCCTCCGAGAATCCGAAGGCACAACGTCACCTGGACCGGGATCGATGCCGGTGAACTGCTTCCGCGGTGGAGGGAGTCTGCGGCTGGCTGGTTTCGGAGCATCTCACCGTTGCCGAACATGCCGTCGTAACCTTTCCCGGTGCCGCTGAGGCCGGCATAGAGATCGGCAGTAGACCTGGTGAGCGGCGCCGTATCGCAGAGCAGTAGATGCTCAGGCAATTCTTGGTCGGCGTGGCCTCGGTCGAAGGCGAATTCCTTGGCTTGGATCACGCGACCAGAAAGCTCCGAGGCCAATGCTGCAAGAGCTTCGGCGCCGGACTTGCCTGATGCGATCTCTCGGGAGACCAGGGAGTTCAGATGGTGCAAGTCGATGTTGTCGAGCATGTGCATGAGATATTACATATGCGACAACACTGCAATACCTGGGGATCAATAGGACTCCGAATCCTGATTCGCCGGCTAGGCCGGCATTCGCGGACTCTCTTACAGGCCTGCTCGGGAGACCCTATGCCGCGTCGAAGGCGCGGGACCCGTTGCTGTTACGGAACCAATAACCTCAATCATCAGACGCTCAGTCCTGTCGATTTCCAGGGCCTGGACCCATCCAGGCCCCAGGGGCTGGGCTGGATCAACGAAATCAAGGTCATGCTTGCGTAGGGTCCGGATGAAGCCTAAGGCAGCGGAGACTTCTGTTTCGGGCTCACACTGAACTTGCTCCCGAATCCACCGGGCAGCCGAAACGAGATCGGTGCTCAGTTTGGTATCGACCAAAAGATGAGCCAGGGCTACAAAGTGCTTCTCAACCTCGTCTGCGGAGCGATGCACAGGCCCTTGTTGAGCGACCATGTCGCCAAGAACTACGGACTCGACCAAGCTTGAGAATCCTTGAGCAACAAGCGCCCGGGAATCCATGCTTTGCGCCCTCATGAGCCCAATGAAATCAGGATCCACGGCACCCCAGGCAGGTCCAGGCCCGTTTCCGGTGGAAGAGCCACCGATGCCGCAAAGCCGCGCCATCGCGGATGTCAGATATGGGGCAAGGACTCCTGCACCAGGTCCGACATCGATGGCTGACCAGGCATCCAAGAAGATTCCTGCCTTGGAACCAGGATCTGCCAGGCGACCAAGCTCCCAGAGCGAAACCAGATTTCCAATTACTGCGCCGAGTTCGCGCTCAAACTGATACCCGGCATGGATAGGGGTCCGGAACTGAGCAGCCTTGAGTTGCCCACGATGTGTCAATTGCGACGTCGTCAGACCCAGCCTGGTAACGGGGTGATTCGCAAAAGCGGCCAGCCGATCAAGAGGAGCGGCGCCGGCGGGCCAGTCAGAGAACCTTGGGAGATGGCCGTGTGTCGAGGTGCAGATCGCGTGAGCCAAGGAGGTCGTTTCCGTCGTCTTGCCATCCAGAGACCTGACCCTCACTCGGATCCGCGGGTGCATCAGCACCGGATGTGACAGCAGCAACTCATTGAGCACCAGCTGAGCGCGCTCGCCGGCGCCGGGGAAGTAGCTTTGAGCCGCCCCACCTGCAGGCATCGAGAGCGCGTGCAGGCAGACGATCACCCTGTCAGCGATTGACGGCGCCGGGCCAGACTCAGCCCAGAAGCCGGGCTCACCTGGGCGCGCGGCCTGGTCCCAGGCCAGAACCGCCCGATACCACTCCTCTTCACACGTGACCGAGTTGCACTCCGGGCCCAGGGCTAGGTCAGCGCTGGTGAAGCCGGCGAGCAGGAAATGCTTCGAGATCGGCCCGTCCAGGCCCGCATCGGAATCGGCAATAGCCTCGAGCTCGTGAATCAACGAATCCGGAGCTGTTGCAGGGGACTCGAGGCGAAGCGCATGCGGGCCGCCGCGGGCTGTCTTGATTCGACGACTGATGTCACTCATGCTGGGCTAGTTGTGGAACTCAATGGGACTCAATGAAACTCAGAGCGGCCGCAGGTGTCGCGCCGCGCGCAGCGAGTCCACCAGCAAGGGCACGAGACCCTGATCCCTGACATAGACAGCCAGGGCCTGGATCAGCGCCGGGCCCGTGAAGCAGACCACGCAGGCGGCGGAGCGACGAAGAATGTCTCCCATGCGATCCTGGCCAAGATAGGAGCCGCCTTGGACGAGTCCCTGCAAATCACGCCTGGCGAGACCCACGCAAAGCAGGATCACATTGCACATGAGAACGGCACCGCAGAGCTGCAGCCCGGACTCGAAGATGGGTTTGACGAACTCCACCAGCTCCCGCGCGCGCTGGCCGGCCGCAGCCATGGTGAGAGACTGCCTGGTGATTTCAGCGGCAAGCGCAGGCGTGGCCGTGATGGCCAAAGGCAGCACAACCAGGCCGCGCGCACGCCGGAAAATGCTCGAGATCGTCATGCTGCAGATGAGATATCACCTCAGCATCAACCGCGCAACTCAGATCGCGGATACCAGGGGCGCCAATGAAAAAGCCTCCCTGAGGAGGCCTTGAGAATCGGTCCAGGCCCGAAGAACGGGCTCACGACGTCACAGCGACTTGATGAAGTTGGCGACGCAGCGCTCAATCGTTTCCGACAAGAGGGACCGGCGGTCGTCGGTGGCCAGGCCGGAGCACAGGCGACTGTTCGTCGCGGCCGTGACGATCTTGGTCTGAACAGGCTTCACAGCCGCGGGCTTGATATCGGCCGGCTTCTTCTTGCCGCCGGGCTTCACATCGCCCTTGGCATCGGCTTTGGCGGCCGAGGCCGGATCAGCGGCAGCCTCTGGCTTGGTATCCGCGTCATTGACGACCACGTTGAAGGACTCGAACAGTTGCAGCATGCCCTCGGACTTGGCCAAGGTCGTGCGACCCTGGTCCATCACCGTGCTCCAGCCGCTGAACTGCGCGTACACGACGTAGCCGTTCGGATTCGATTCCCGGTCAACGATGGTGTGACCAGCGGCCTGAAGCTGGTTTGCAACCGCCCGGCGGATCGAGTTGGCCGTGACGCCAAAGTAGGGGAGCTCGGAGCCATTGAACTGCACCTCAATGGACACATTGGCCGCGGAAGCGCTCATGGAACTGATGGACAGGGCTACGGCGACAGCAGAGAGGAGCTTATTCATGATGCTGAGAGATTTTCTGGATGATTGACGCGGAGAGCCACAGTCTATTGGATATCACATGCACCTTGGAAACACAAACGCGGCCGAAGCCGCGTTGATGCCACAGAAACTTGCCGAGCCCCTCAAAGAACCCTGGAGCGCCTGGGCCTTGATGTGGAGACCGGATCGGCCGTGGGATCGGCGGAATCAGCGGAATCAGCGGCATGGCCAGCGCCGGCGGCATCAATCGTGTCCCGCATCACCTTCTCGTGCACATAGGGCTGCAGGGCCTGGACCCACGGAGATTCCTCGGATGACTGGCAGCGCGCCAGGCGGGTCCGTAGGTCCTCCAGATCGACGCCAGCGCAAAGCCAGGAACCGATCATCCGGTTGGCGGTGGACACCGTGGCCTGGTCGACGGCCGTCGAGAACGGAAGAGCATCACCGGGCTTCGGAAACACAGCCTTCATGATTTCGATGGTTGCCGCGGACTCGTCAGGCACCCCACCGATCTCGACGAGCAGCGACTTCAGGCGCTCGAACCGGGCCTCCGGATCCGTGGATCGCTGGATTGATGCCCCAACCTTGTCGTGGAAGATGCCGGGCGCGTGCCACAAGACGGGCCACAAGACGGGCCTCAAGTTGAGCGCGTTTGGAGGAAAAGTCGGCGAGCGACGCACCTCAGAGACCAGAATTTCCCTGTATAGCCGCGAGGCATCGGCATCGGGCTTGATCCAGAGGCGGCGCAAGGAGTCCCCGAGCAGCCTCAGGAAGCCGGAGCTATCCCCATCGCGCCCGATGAACAGCGAGGCGCCCTTGGTGTGCTTCTGACGTAGCCGATCAAGCTGCAGCATAGAAGCCGCAAGCCCAGGCCTGGAGATGCCCGTCTGAGTGATGTACCCCATCATCGTGAACCCTTGAGCTGACCCACCTGCTGCGTGGACGCCTGGGATGGTTGGGGCCTTGGCGCGGATGCCGGCAGCAACGACCGGGTGAGCCGCGAAGTCCACGAGCTGCTTGCTAGAGATGTCGTGCGCGGTGATGGGCATGCATGCCAGAGCATTCGAGCACTTCGCAAAGAACATCGCCATCGAGTGAGGCTCGGTTGGCTCGCGGTCAGGGCCCTCTACGCGTCGATTCCATTCAAAGGCTAGGCGCGGATGCATCAGAGCCGGAAACTCGACCAGCAACTGGCTCAGGCGCCTGGCGGCAAGGACTTGAATCCAGGGCTTCGAAGTGAGGAAGACGGTGTGCACCTGCAGGCGCATGCACGCCAGGGCCTGGACATCAGGCTCAGCATTCGGATCCACTCGTTCCGCAGTGGCAACCCAGGGCTCCGATGGGACATGCTGACGCGGATCCACGGGAGTTCGGGTCTCGCATGCCTTGCGAAGCTTGCGCAACTCGGCGCCGAAGCCGGCCAGCCGCATGAGGTCACCCAGGTGCTCAAGACGATCACGGTCGGCGGTGCTCTCGCCAATTTCAGGGCCTGGACGCTCAACCAGATAACGGCGAGCTCCCTTCCCTTTCACGTACACGCCTGAGCCGGGCCTGGACCCGATGATCGAGTCGATGAAGGCGTCCGCCTCCCTTGGCGATGCCTTGAAAACGTCTGCGAGATGTCGAAGCTGGTCTGGAGTCATCGTCGCCTCACACTATCCTGTTGCGGCGCGCGCGGCCGGCGGGCGCGTCATTGCCTGAATTGCCTGAGCCGGGCTGAGCAACCATGCCACATGGGATCTTGGCGAACACACTCTCCATGCTCTTGGTGGCTGAGTGGATCCGCAGTGCGTTCATCCAGACATCAGCAGCCTTGGCTGCCTCGTTCCCAACCTTTGATGGAACCACTCCGTAGGCGTGGAGCGCATCCAGGAAGCCAAATGCGGATTCCATGGGGACATCGGGTCCTGCCCACATGGGATCAGGGCGACCGGCGCCGATGGCCACGCGGCACAGCAGCTGGGCGGCTTGAGTTTCACTGTCTGTCAAGCCTACTGCGGCAAGAAGCTTGATGGTTCCGCGTGTGCGATCACGCAGGTCGCCAGCATCTACAGGAGCACCTCCTACGTTGAACAGATGCTTGTCGATAGAGGCGCAAAGACCCAGGCCGAGCTTTCCAGTCATACCTGATAGAGCACCTTCCTGGACTGAACCGTAACTGGCCACCGTCCACTTCGATGCGGCTGACTCCTGCGATTCAATCACCTTGTCGGCGAGGCTGAAAGGCGCGGGAAGAAGAAGTGTTTGAGCGAGCTGGCCAAGGGAGAGGTTGGAATTGCGGCCGCCGGTGGTGGCTACATCCCAGAAGATGGCGATCAGGCCTTTGAAGAAACCGTCGCGGTCGCCTCCGACACGGTACCTGTAGTCGACCAGCGGACGCCCGTTGTGCAGCGTGGCAAGGTGACTGAGCTCGAGCAGGGAAGCCAAGAAGGCGCCGCGGGTGGCGCCAGATACCGCCGGCGTAGCGGAGTTTCCGAAGGCGATGCACAGCGGCGTGCGGCCGCGGACGGACGACTTAGGCACTGTGGTCTGCGGGCTGGCGTTGCCGATCCCATTCTGCACACTGGTTTTGCCGGTAAAGATCCGCAGCTCGCGCTGGGTCAGACCGTGCACCTGGCAGGGCAGGGCGCCGAACGATAGCTCAGCAATGGCGCAAGGGACCGTCGAGAACTCGTAGCCAGACACCGTCTTCACGCCGACCAAGATACGTGGATCCATCATCACGGGATGGTCGACCAGCAGGCGGCTCAGCCGGCGCTGGACCTGGTTGTAGGTGAACTTGGAAGGCTCGATCAGATCGCCGCCGTCGGCCGAGTCCTCCTCCATCTTGCGCAGCATGGCCAGGCACACCGTGACCTGCTCGGCCGGATGCTGCAGCTCGGGCGGAAACTCATAGATCGTCTCGAGCTCGGACATCGACTGCAGCTTGGAGATCGCTAGGCCGGTTACCACCGTCGTGGTGGCGCCGCTGACCTCTATGTCACCCGCCATCTCCTCGGTCTTCGTGGTCGCGTTCAGCTGCCCCAGGCGCTTGCCGAGCGTCAAGAAGCTGCTCGGAGCTTCGCTGATGGCCAGGTCGCTGATCGCCAGGAAATCGTCTCTGCTGATTGTTGATAGGGGCTGCATCGTTTCTAGGTCAATTTTTGAAGAGATCGCGTTTGTTCGCAGGGCGCGCAGTTGATGCTCAACTGATGCTCAACTGATGTGTTCGAGGCCGAGCGACTGGGAATGTTCGGCACAGAGATGCTCAATTGATGTCCAATTGATGTTGAATTGAGCATGAACTCGGGACTCTGAGTCCGACTCCAAGTAAGACTCGGAGCGGGCCTGGACAGGAGCGAGAGTCCCGAGTCCGGTTTCGGAGTCCCGGTGGGTGATTGGATGGGCGATTGGATGGGTGATTGGGGCGCGGCGGAGGCCGGTTCGAGCTCGAAAGGCGCTGACGTGGCTGACGTGGCTGACGTGGCTGACGTGGCTGACGTGGCTGACGTGGCTGACGTGAGCCGCCTGGCGGAACCTGGCGCCCGCCAGGTGAGTTGACGCGAATGACGCGGCGCCCGCAGGTCCCATGGAGTTCATACAGGCGCCGGCGAACGCGCGCGGCGCGCCGGTTCGCTGGCCTCGGCTGATGCAGTTGATGCAGCTGATTCAGCGGCCGCTGGCGCTTCGTGGATCTGCGCGATTCGGGTGGACATGACCCGGGCCCGGCCGGCGGCCAGCGCCTGGTCGAGTTCACGCCGATGGATGCAGGTCTCGGAGTTCGCGCGCTCGACGGCATCGTCGTAGCGCGCAGTGACGACGCGGGCGCTGACCCGGATGATCGTGGCCAGGCGGCCAGACTTTTCGACCTTCTGATCCATGAACTCAGTACGACGATGTCGCAGGTCCAACGCGACGGCTTCTGGCCTGAAGCGCTTCCAGAACTCGAAGGCATCGTCGCTCAGCGACACGGCGGGCACGAGCAGCTTGCCGGCTTCTGCCTCGATGCGCGAGTAGAGCGCGCGGGCCACGCCGCGGCGCCTGAAGGCGGCGTGCACGACAACTTCCTGAATGGTGAAGCTGCCGGCCGAGTCGGTCCAGGCCGATGCCTTGCCGACGACGACATCGCCAATCTTGGCGAAGTAGGCGTGAGCGCCGAGGTGGCGCTCAACGACGATGCTCGAGGCATCGGGTTCCATGTCCAGGCCCTTAGGGCTTGAGCGCGCGACGCACACGGCCGAAGACCTGCAGCTGCGCTGCTGGAGACTGCGAGACTTCCTCTATCTGACGTCGCATGCATGCGGCGATCTCGGGGCCGTTTTCGGCGGCACCCTTGCTGGGGGCGGGCGCAGAGGTCGCAGAGGTCGCAGTAGCCTCGCTGGGAATCCGCACTGGGATCCTGGCCTGGCGAGCCAGACGCTTGAACGACTCGAGATCAGTGACCTCAGCCAGGCGCTTCGGGGACCTGAGCAGGATGGGCCCGAGGTTCGCCATGGTGAGATCCTTCTTGGGAAGGCGGCTTAACTCAATGACGCCGGCCTCGACAAAGGCGAAGCGAACTGCGCGGACAGCCGACCTTGAATCCATGGTGGCTTTGCGCTCAGCCACGCGGAAGTCGACATCAAGCGTCGGGATGTCAACAGCCAGTGATTCCCAGTCGATGGAGAGGATCAGCTTGTGCACTTCCTTGGCGTCAGCTACGTTCCTATACCTGGCCCCAGCATCCAAAGGGTCTTGGCGATGCACGATGGAAGCGCAGAAGTGGGCGAAATTTCTGACCACGAATCCAGCATCCACGGATGGCGCCGCCAGGAGGCCATCCTTGGCCGAGGCAGCAGCCGCGATGAGCATCTTGCTGGCAACCTCGGGCTTGTGCGCGTCGGCAATAAATCGCATTGCGCGCATCGGAACCTGATGCCCGTAGAGCGAGAGACGAGGAGCCGCGATGGTGAAGAAGTCCTTGATGAGGTCGAACTGCTGAATGCGCTCGGAGAAGCCAGCGATTTCTCGTAGTCGTTTCTGAAACTGTTGATAGTTGAGACTGATATGCGCCAAGGGATTCCCAAGGCCGGCTAGGTTCTCTACGGCCTTCTCGAGGATCAGCTTGAAGTGCTCGTCGTCAGCTCCTTTGAATCGAACTGCGCGATCCCAGCTGAAGCGCACGCGCAGCTCCGTCATGGCTTCGCGCGGCGGCATCCAATCGAGATCGAAGAGCCTCCTGATGGAGGCGAGGCGGTCCAGCGCCAGTCCACGCAATGCATGCGTTGTATCCGGGGCGTATGCGAACCGCTCAATGCTATTCGTTGCAGTGTCCGCCATGTCCTTGGTGATGACAGCGCCGTGCTCCCACGGACCCGGCAGATGAGCCAGAAAGCCCGGGACCTTGGAGCTCAATTCGAGAAGGATCTCCTTGAAATCCGGCTCCTTCTTGAGGTCTCTAATCAAGCCCTGCAGACAGCCGAACTGAGCAATGGAAATCGTGTCCCGCAACTCGATGGGATGCCGACTCATGGAGATGGCAACCTCGTAGGCCAGGCGAAGATCCTCGTCAGCCGCTTCTCTGATGAGGGCGCCAAGGTCATGAACGTATCCTTCGCTCCAGGCAAAAAACCCAAATTCTTTCTCGTTGGAGGCGACGAGATGGCTCACTTTCCTCAAGCACATGGCCGCAGTTTTGGCCGTGAGCAAGTCCGGATTGGTGGAGCACCGAACCTGCCTGAGGACTTCACCAAGTTCAGTGCGCGTCGACTTGGCGGTGATGCCGTCAAGCATATTGGCGACCTCAGCGACAGCGTCAAACGGCTCGGCCACGGGAGCTTCGGCGAGAGTTGTCTTGGCGACCCCCACGAACGCGATAGGCTCATCCAGGGCAGAGATCACGGCAAGAGAGGGGCGTGTTGAGGTCGTCATGATGCTTTCGGCGTGTTCCGAATGGAATTGGAAAGAAGAGACCGCAACGAGAGGGTGCGAATCGCAGTGTACGAAATATCACAAACACTGTCAATATGATGCCTAACTGTCCCATGAGTTGGTATGCTTCGCAGATGAGTACCTCAACGCCGCCGCCACCACCAAAGCCCGATGAGTTTCCAGTTCGATTGGGCTCACTCATCGATGACGGACTCGAGGTCGACGTCATGCGCACCCGCTACAAGAACGGGCGCCTGGCCATCTACCTGGTCCACAACAACACGCCGTGGGGGCAGATCAGCGTGAACGTGCCAGAGGCCAACATCTATCCCGACATGTTCCTGGCCAAGACTGTCGACGAGAACGAGTCCTTGCGCGCGCCCCTGCTCGGCTCCGGGCTATTCGAAGACACAGGCGTGCGAGTCGAAGTTGGATTCCTAACCCTGGAGCTATGGCGCCTGGTTGCTCAGGACGCCATCCAGGCTCAGGAAGAAACCGAAGCGTCAGAAGTGCACCCGCGAACACTTCACTGAAGCCTAAACGGGCCCTTTTTGCAGATTTCCGGGCCTTTGGACGCGATTTCTGCGGAGCCCTGAGCTATCTTGACATTTATCAAGAAACGCTAGAACGAACATGAAGAACCGTCATGAAGACTGAGCCGCGGAAGCATACGGGCCCAGAGCACAAGTCAAAGCCCGGCATCGTCGACGTCAAGCGGCCTGGCTTTGCCAAGGCTCGTGTGGACACCTTCAAGCGGTATAGCGCGGTCAGGATGGGTATCCTGCTGCTTGTAGGGCCGCCGGTTGAAGGTTCGAGGTCCTACTTGCTCACTGTGCGCTGCGCACGCAAGCACGAGTTCGACATTGCATCTCGAAACCTGGCGCGCGGAATTTGGTGCGCCGAGTGCGCCAGGATAGAGACCGACCTGCTCAAGGAGGCTGAACTGAAGCTCTTGCAGGCCCATGCACAGAGAATGGGAGGCCTGTGCCTATCCGGCGCCTACAAAAGCGCCAAGGTGCCCGTTAAATGGCGCTGCTTCGCCGGTCACGAATGGGGTGCCAACTGGGACAACGTCAAGAACAAGAATTCGTGGTGCCCCATTTGCCAGAAAGCAGCACCTCGGCCTGGCCGAGCTAAAAAAATACCCAGATGAAATCGCGCGCAAAAGACAAGTCCAGGCCCAAATAAGGAACTCATGCGTGAAGTCGACGCACAAAAACGCCTACAAGAGGAGCGAGGCCACCAAAGTGAAATGCGCCGACAAGGTGACGGTTTGACAGGACTACCGTATTAACCCCAGTTGAATCGCCTTCAACACTGACTGGTACTTGCTGGTGCAATTCAACTTGATGTTTGCGTTACCAATATAGGCAACGACAGCTCTCTCGGAAATCCCAAGGATCACGCCGACTTCCCAGGCCGTTTTGCCTGCCATGGTCCACCTGAGGCAGTCGATCTCTCGTGGCGTGAGGTGCACTTCCTCCTGGATCGTGGGCCTGTTGGTCAACAGTCGCCAAGCGGACTCTTGTGCGAAAACGGAAAACAACTGCAGCTTGGCGACATGTGAAGTCAGGACCTCTCGGCGCTCGAGAAGCTTTTCGTCACGGTCGATCCCGAACATGAAGTGGCGCCCACCACCCAGATGAAGCGCGATGGTCATGCCCGATTTGTAGCCGTACTGCGCTTGTATCTCCCACAATTCGCCTAGGCCGATATTGGCATATGTTGACTGATCCCAGACAATCGGCGTGTTTTGAGTTTTGCAGTGCCGACAAATTGGATCGAATTGCTTTGACTCAACGTCGTTGTATATTTCAAGGTAACTGGTTGGAGTGTTATCGACGGTGATTAATTCTATGCCGTCGTGTGGCAAATCAGTAATGGCAGAGGCTGCCATAATATCGCAGTCGAGGCTATTAGCAAATCGAATCAGCACCTTCTTCATATCTTGAATACTGGAGACTTCAAGTATGGATTGGTTAATATCGGTAAAAATTGAACCGCAATTAGTTTGATGACTCATCTACAGATCGATACTATTGAAGTATGCCAACTTCGATAAAATGTGACGCCTCGACACAAACATGCCCAGACCAAGTAACTAAATGAATACATCAGGAACAAGAGGTTCTGCGCCACAAATCCTTGTCGACAAAGGGATTTTATTTAGTATGGTTGCGAAATCAACTATAGATTTGCTCGAGACTGATATTAAGAAACTAAGGAGGCCTTTAAATAGGCTCAGAGATCCTTGGTCCGGATCGAAACTGCAGGAAGTTGGCAACATACGATTTGTGGTCAAGCAGCAATCTTGCTTGGCTCCAGGAAAGAATCGCATGATCGCCTCCTCACAGTCCGGCACGATATCAGTGGACACGGCCAGGTACCGAGGGAGCAGAAGAGCAGATCTGCTTGCGCATGAACTCGGTCACGCTCTGTTTGGTCACTGGCCAACGCACTTCACTTCTCGAAGTCTAAACCGCGCAATGAAAGTATTCAGGGCGTGGAGACTGGAGTCTCGCAAGGTGAGCGGCAAGCATTGTGCCCGAGATCGATACCTATCCAGGAGTCACTTTACACAATACGGACACCCGACGGCGATGAGGTCGAGATGGCCTTGTCGGACACCAACAGTGAAGCTGGAGCCTGTGTTTCCAGGATATCGCTCTTTTCGGCGCATATTTGGGCCAAATAATGCCGGATTCCACGAGTTCATTGCTGAGGCTTTTTCTTGCTGCGTTCGAGATGTTTCCTCATGGAGGCCTTCGAAGATAACGTGGAAAATTCGTGACAGTTACCCTGATAGCTTGAAAGCGTTTGCAAGATTGTTGAGCAGATCACCAAACGCCAGAAGAATGTGGACGAAGTAGATTTGCAAGAAGATACATAACGGAATAAATGATCGCGTTATGTGGCAACCCAATATGGGCCATTGGCGCCAGAGCATGCTGACGCCTTAGCCTGAGAGGGCTCAGTCTGAAAGCCAATGATGGCAAAAGCTTGGGGTCCCCCAAGCATGGAGCCCGAGCATAGAGATCAGAGCGCTCCGAGCCTTTGCCGGGTCTTTGGTGGTGAAGCCAATTGATCCTTTGGCGCCTCGATCAATCGATCTTGGATCTGATGCTTTAGCGAGGCGGCCAGCAATCGAGCTGCGGCTTTCTCCTGATCCTCTGGAGGCGCCTTGAAGATCGAGTCGCGGCCGAAGTGTGTTCTGGCCAGATCGATCAGGCATTGACCATCCTGCCCCACAGTAGAGGCACCATGCAGCACTAGGTGCTCGGCAGTGTGGATATTGCCGTTCAGGATGGCGCCTGCCAGGGCGAGCTCGCCATCGAGGGCCTGGTCGACGTCGATGATCCCGGTGTCGACGTATGCCTTGAAAACCCTGGCCATCGTGTCGACCGAGCGGTCATTCCAGAACGCGTTGATGAACTTCCGGATCGCGAGGTGAGGACGCCCCTTCTTAAGGCAATCGACACCGACGTTGGCGAGGTCAATGCAGTCCTGGGCAACCCTCTCGAGATCATCACGCCGCGACTCGGGTTCCCGGGTCAATTCCCAGAGCACGATGAAGTGCTCGCCGTGGATGTGCTCCGGCTCCATGTCATCCAGGCGCTGCAGGTCCTTCAGCGGGTCGTTCATGATGAACTTGCGAGTTGGAGCCGTAGTGGCAGTCGCGATCACATCCCCGCGCGCCGCCGTGGCGCAGATGCTGCCGATGGGGTGGAGACCGAGTCCTGTCCAGGCCCCGACGCCAATGCCAGCTGAATCCGCCAGCTCATGATGGCTTCGTTGATCCTAGCATGCGCGTGAACCAGGTCGCCCCATTGGCGCCTCGCGTACAGCTCAAAGCCAACTTGGTGAGGATCGGTGGCGCCATCGAGGGCACCTGGCAACAAGTGCCCGGCGAAGTCCGTCACCGCCACGGCGCCGGCACGCACCAGCGCCAGGGTCGCCTCAAAGTTGCGATTATTCATGGCTGCCACTAGCGGCAGCAGGCCGTGGTTCTCTTCGTAATCGACTGGCTTGCGGTTGAAGTAGTCGAGCTTCATGACCATGGGCTCGTCGAGCTTGAGCACGCCAGCGTCGATGTACTCACGCATCAATGCAGCCGTCTCGTCGCGGTGATCGAAGTTCCATCGGATCCCGACGAAGGTGATCGCCGCGCCGGCGTCTGAGCTGTTTGCGACGCACTGCCGACCAGCGGATCGGGTCAGGTGTCGGAGAGGTTGCTTTGGACATCACAACACCCTCTTGCGCCGGAGTGGCGCTGTAGCCGCCACCTCGACCGATTCCGAAGCTGCAACCGGCGCCGTCAATCCTTCCAGCTGCCGACGCAGAATGATCTCGGTGAACCTAGCCAGGGATTCCGGGGCGCTTGCGAATTGGCTTCGTGCGAAGGCGTCGAAGGCCTCTCCTGGCCGAGGCTCGCCGGTGCCGAAATCTGTCAGGACGGCGTCAAATTTGGTCACATCCATTGCGCCAGACTCCAGGAGAACGCAGGTCGTTTCCGCATTCGTGCAGACCATCGCGAGCTCAAGGGGCATGAGCCTGTTGTAGGCAAAGCTTGGATCGCCTTCACTCAAGGTTAGAGGCGATTCCACTTTGATTAGACCGGCGGCGACGTAGTCCATCATCAACTGGCGCGTCTGCTCAGTTTTGGACTCGATCCAACGATGCTTCGAGAACAGAAGAGCAGCAATGCTGTCGCCAAAGTGATTCGTGCAGCGGTCGCCTCGCGCGATTGCGTAACGACATGCAGCGAGATCCTTGTGCTCGCCTGATTTCAGCCACTCGCGTAGCGCGTTTCCATGGGAAATGCCGGCCGTCCATGCCGTCACCAATGCCTTTGCGGCCTTGACTGTGGGTGAGGTGATGGGTGAGGTGATTACGACTAGTTCGGTGCTCACAGAACTCGGCTCCTGCGCCTGGCGGGTGCCGACGCTGCAGTTTCTGATTCCATGGATGCGTCCAGGCCCAGGGCCTGGACAGAATTCGATGTCTTGCTATCGATGATCTGGGACATCTGTGCTGCGGTGACCTTGGCCATGATCTCGCTGACGAACCGCCCACCCAGCAGCTTCGTATAGCGATCCAGGTCGAATTCGATGTCGGAAACTTTGATCGGGCCGTCGACTCCAGTCTCGCGAGTCAGAGCCCACTCGATGATCGCCTCTGGGTGGCGTTCCATCCGCTTGGCTGTCGATGTCATGCCCTCTCGGTAGTGCTTAATCAGCGACCCGTGCTCACTTGCCTGTGCGCACAAAGTGACGAGTTTCAGGAGCTGGTTGTTCGAGAGCAAAAACATCGGAAGCCGAAACTCCGGCTTCAGGATGCCATTGAGACCGGCTGCCAAGGACTCGATGGGTCGGGCCGGGAATCCAGCGACGCTACCAGGGCGAGTCGCGTTCACCGCAACCGCGGTCGCGGCCGCCTTGAAGATCATGATGAGAACGGGGTGCTGGTGCTTGGCATTCGACCAGGCCATGTCGGTCATCGCCAGGGCTTCGCCGCCTTGCATGAACCACTCGGCCCGGGCGTCGTCGCCGCCGGCGGCATCCTGGATCTTCTGGATGAGCTCGAGCATCTTGACGAAGCCGCGGAACTGGCGGTCGCACACAATCGATGCGACGCCGGCCGACTCTCCGAGTCGCTCCATGATGGTCTCGCCGACCATCTCCGGCCGGCCGAAGACAGCCAGCAAAGAGTGCGCTGCGGAAATTCTGTGGAAGCCCTTGCTGAACGCGAACTCCACGAGCTCAGCCTGCTGGTCATCGGGCACACCAAGGTTCTTGATGAAGCTGTGGCCAGGCAGAACATGGCGGTCGGCCAGGCGCTTCATCAACTGGGGGTCCAGCTCCACGCCTGAGGCCACCAGGTGCTTCAGCATCGAGCAGTTATCGCGGGTTGAAGAGCTGTAGACGAGAAGGTTCGGGTGCAAGAGATGCGGGTGCCAATCAAGCAGCTGATGGACTCGCTTGGAGATCGCCTCCCGGGACATCATCTCCACTGCAGTGCCGACGCCGCTGGATCCGATGCACCTGACGTTCAGGCTACCAAGCGCACTGAGCTCAATCAGAGCCATATTGGCATCGAAGGCAACCTCCTGTGCCAACGCCATCAGACCCGCTCGAGAGATCAAATCTTCGCCCGGGATGAAGTGGACAAACTGATCCGTGGTCTTGAGATTCGACGCCAATGAGTTGCTGCTTATCGAGACCAAAGATGTATGACCCTGACTCCAGTCAGGCTTGATTCCCAGGAAGGGTTTCGTGAGCCCATCGAGAAAGGCCGGAGTCAGTGTGTCGAATTTCGGGTCCATAGGCGCGTTCTCATCTCAGGATGAGATGACATGTTTGTGCATGAGTCGTCATTTAAAAAAGATGACGCGCCGATGCCAAAGCAGCAAGAAAGGCGACCAATTCGACAACTCCTTGAAAGCGCGAAGGTGACGCAAAGAGGAGTGCGAACAGGAAGATCTGACTATGTACAAGATAGCATATACACAGCGGATCGGCAAGTAACCGATGGATTGGACGATAGAGGGGCGATGAAGTAGGCGCTGTCAGACTCTTGGCTGATACTGCTTCTGCAGGGTGGAGGAAGCATCAATCTTCCAATTGAGGCCGCCGCTGGAAGAGCAGCTTCCAGCGTATATCAGTGATGCGCCAGATTGGACTGCGCCGAAGGCATTCAGCTTCACGGTGATCTTCGCCAACGAGGCGCTCACGCCATCGACTGAAATCGACTGTACTGCGGTCTTCGTCGCATACGAAGTAGGGGATCGAAGCTTCAACGAAGAATTCGTTGCGTTTGCCAGATACTTTCCCATACAAGCCTGGCCGAGCTCCATCTGCATTGGAACCACGGCATCGGTGGCTTCCGAAAGCTTCGAGCGCGTCACATAGTCGCGATAGGAAGGTAGCGCCACCGCCACCAGGATGCCGACCACGGCCAAGGCGATCAAGATTTCGATCAACGTGAAACCGCGGGACTCTTTTTGAATGGTCTTGTTCATGGGCGCATCTTCTTTGCTGTGGAATAGGGCTTGGGGCTGGTGACAATTTGCGTCGGTCCGTCACCGTGAATGTGGCGATTTGCGACCCACCTCATAGCCACCATGATCCCCTGGTAGTTCATGGCATATAGGCCGAAGTTGCGCGCAGGATTGACCTCCACCACTGCGACGTTGCCATTGACCAGGCAAAGGTCGAGCACAAAGGTCTCGGGGCCATGGGGAACGTCTGCGCCAGTCCCGTATTCGGCTTCCCGCAGGTCTTTAATGATCTGAGGAGAAGCCTTCAGGTACTGCTTGACGATCTCTGGATGAGAGTCGATCACACTGCACTTGCTTCCAAACGAGCCGCGACTGCGACGAGTTCGGGTGTCGAAATGGAAACCTCCATTGTCCAGAGGGGTGAACTCCTCTATGCAACCTGCGCCCCCAACGAGATAGCCGGAGACAACGACCATGCGGTACTCGTGCTCCATGACCACATGAGACTGCACAATGAAGGCGCCCATCTTTCCGGCGTGCGCAACCAGTGCCCAATCAAACTTCTCGTAGAGCTCGTCGTGTATCTGGAGGTCAGTTTTCCCCTTGAGAGCGATGATCCCGATCCCCGCCTTGGTTTCGCGGAGCTTCACCACGGCCGACTCATGACCAGCGTCGCGCATGCGTGCGAGCGCGACACGCAGCTCGCATTCAGGATCGACGCCTCCTTCGCCATCGTCGTAGGCGCACAGTTCAACGTGGCGGCCGGCATGCTTCAGGAAACCAGAGTTGGCAGCATAGTTCTCTGCCAGGCGGTAGTCATTTTTCACTGTGGAACCAGGAATGTGTGCCATCACAACCCCAAACGGCGTCGGCGCGAAGCCAACGGCATCGAACCATCGCCTTGCGAATCAGGCGCATCCCCAATCGAGACGCGCTCGTCACCCTCGACAAGGACCCCGAGTTGACCCAGATGCCAAAGATGGCCCTGCATCAGCCTCTGCATGATGAGCGAATGAGCGACCGTGCCGGCGAGATTCCCAATGCCTTGATTGCCGGGATCGTGCTTCACCAGGATCTCAGCCAGCGCCGGGCAAGTGGGCTAATTCTCAAACTCCTGCACCAGGCGAGGAAAGCTCCAGTGGGGCTTTTCACCAAGACCAAGACTATCCCGGTCCTGCTGAACACACGTCTTATCAGCGTTCATGGACGCATATGCTCTCGTGGGATTGGTGGCGGGGTTGGTCGAGCTTGTGAATCAGGACCGCTTGGAACCATCACGGGTGCCTCCGCGTACGTGGCCGCGGCTGGGCATGTCGAACCGCGGGCATCGGATGAGCAATTGCACTCCTGATCTGATCCGGATGGAATGCGACCCATTGATCTGCAGTCTTGTCGCCATCAGCGATGCCGACGATATGAGCCCCGTCGTACCCTTCCAGCTTCGCCTTAGCGAGTGCCTTTCGCATGACATCGAAGCTGTGGCTATTGTTCGCTCGAAACACATCCTCAGGACCAAGTCGCTTTGGATTCTTGATCGACAGATAGACAGGGATCACGCCTGGCTGCAGGTCCTCATCGTCGTGATCTAGGCCCCGAACATCCGGATCTGCGAAATGGCTGGCCACCGCGTGGCTCGTGCTGAAGAAGGCCCCGCCTTCGTAGGCGTTCTCCGCACTGATGTCGAACTCATCGAACTCAGCAAAAAGGGTCCCGTGGAAGACCATCAGTGGATTGCCGGCGGCATCAACCACCCGGCTGCCGCAAAACCAGGCCAGTTCATCCAGACCTTTGCCAGCGATGCTCACGTCCGCGGTCCACGCTTTTTGGTTGATGCCGAAGAATCCGCCAAACTATTGCTGACTGTGATTCGATCACCCAGCGCGTCAAAGAGCGAAGTGACCAAGCCTTCCTGGAGCATCTTTGCCCAGTAGTCGAAGCTAGAAGAGTCGGGCTCACCCGGGTCATGAACCTCAAGGACGCCGTTGCCGTATTCCTTCAGGGCCTGAAGTGCTGCACGAGTCCGGCCGGTGCCGTCGCCAGTCCAGCCGTAGATCGCCGAGGATCCGCCGCGCACAGCCACAACATCGGCAATGACGCCAGGCAGTTCGAGCTCGCCGTGCAACTCCTCTGCGGCAAACATCGCATCGAAGAGTGCTTTGTCCGACACATTCTCCTGTGCCAGCTCGCTTATGACCGCGCCGCCAGGCGCTTCCGAGCGCGCCAGCGCGGTCTCCCGATTCGCCGCAGTAGGTCGTACGCTGTCCGAGTCGAAGATGACCGGCCGGCCATCCAGAAGTCCTACGTTGTCCGCCCCTTGATCGCCCCACTCGTATCCGCGCATTGCCAGACTGTGCGCCAGCGCCTCGACGTGCATGGGGGTGATCCCGACAACGACCACCAACGGCAACACCTCATAACGAAGGTCCCCGATCTTGCCAACGTACTCCGCCTGCAGGACCTCATCGAGCTTGTCGCGCCGCGGCAGGTCGCCAAGGCCCAGGCGGATCACCTTGCTGCCGGAGCCGAGCACCACGGAAGATGCGCCAGCCCCGATGATTTGGAACTTCTCGAGTTCTCCTAGATCCAGGCGTTGCAGTTCGTTCTCCAGGCCGCCCAGGTACTGGGAATCCAGGATGTCTCGGGCAACTGGGTCCTGGACGTCGCCAACCAGGCGCGTCGAGCGGGTCGCACCCCTCAGGATTCCCCTGAGCAACGCACCCGATGGTGGCTGAGTCCGGTGAATGATCGAGTAGCCACCGCTCGCGGTGACCACCTCGAAGGGAGACTTTGTCGTACTGGTAGGTCCAGCCACCACAAAGACAGAGTGCGGCGCCTTGAGTTCCTTGAACTTGGCAGCCAAGAAATCGGCATAGGCAATCGCCGCATCCTTGTCACGCATTCCGCGAAAGACACTGGAGCTAAGAGCAAGGCGTCCAGGCTGAGATGTTGGCGCGTCATAGACGACGGCCCACTCGTCAATACGGTGCGACCGAAACGGTGCGACAACTTCAGAGGGAGATACGTTCGTGCCCATATGGATGCTGGATGCTGGATGTCGGTGTCGGTTCCAAGCTCAGAGGCCAATTCGTCGCCGGGCAGGTCTTTGTTGGAATCACCCGGGAGGGCGTACTGGAGTATGTGAACAATGAGACTGCGTATAGGATATCACATACGAATATGGCACCGAGTGTGCGCTACTGCACGATGTGGCGCGAGAATTGACTTCAATGAACAATGAAATCAACTCATGCCCGCCCGTTATGAAGTCATGATGCAACGTCAATACTTTGGACATGAGGCGTGTATGTGATATCTTGCCGAAGTACCGTATCGAGTCACTTTGCTCGCATGAGCCATAGCTGAAGTGAAGTGAGCAGGCTGGCAGCAGGGAGGGGTGGAAGAGCCTCGTGGCGCGGCCATTTAGAACTTTTGCCTATACCTGATACCACCAACTTTCGGAGCACCCTCCAGATCATGGAATTCATCTTCAACCCCCTCCAAGCCATTGCTCGCGGCTTGTGGCACACACTCAGCGGCCGAACGGCCAATCTCGAAGCCTTGTCTGCGTACGCCAAGACAATGCAAGCCTTGCCCCCAGGGTTTGACGGCATGACCGCAGCCCTGGCCAATGTCTTCCCGTGGCACCACGTCGGCAACGCAAACGCCAACTTGTTGCTGTGGCAACCGGACGGCTTTGGCGGCATGGTCGCGTCACGCCAGAGTCCTGCGCAGTTCGCCGTGACCCGCCAGGAACGCGTCGGCCACGTTGAACTCAGCATCCGCGAGGTCCAGGGCCTGTCCGCATCGAAGAGCCCAATCGAGAACTTCCCCGAGCTCGACGCTTTCGCTACAGCCCACTGCACGGACCTGCTAAGCGACGTCACTCCGCAAGCGGCACGCGCGCTGCTCAGCAAGGGCAACGTCCGACTCTGGGTCGAAGGCCTCGAGCCCAAAGCGCCGCCAGACAACTTCGTCTGGCACCAGTGGGATGAGCGCTTCTTCTTCAGCAACTGCGACGGCAGTCACCACTTTGCCGCGGCACGATGGATTGCCCTGCAGACCCGCACCGACATCAAGGTTGGTGCTCAACTGACCATGCACACCATCAACATGGCAGCGGTCATCAACCTGGTCAACCAGTACGACATTTTCTTCGTTGGCTTTCCCGAGCCAGCCGACGATTCCGATGCCCTGGTCAGCTGCCGCGCGCCGGAGACGGAACTGCACGAGCTCATGAGTCGCCTGCAGACGCCATGGGCTTATCTGAGCCTGCCCTGGAGTGCTCCTGACGGCTTCCTGCTCATCCTGCCCAAGGCCTTCGAACGCTCCCGCGAAGTCGCTCAGGTGTTGCGCAGCGCTGGTCTGACCGATGCTGGCCACCTGCTCTCGGTTGCGGCCCTGAACCAGGTGCCAATGTTCCCGTCGGCATTGGCACAGGCCGCCTGACCCGGTTGCGCAGCCAGCCTCGCCCTTCAGGCCGCGGCGCATGTGAGTCCAGGCCCGCACATGCGGGCCTTTTCGTTGGCAACGATTAAGTCCAGAAATGAATCTGCCGACGGGGCCCAGACGTGTTGGTGTCCTGGTTCCACTCAAAGATGAGGAACGTGACAATCTCGTTGCGCGAAATAGGGATCTTTTTGGAGAAGTCAATTTGGTGGTTGCCAAACCCCCCCCCGCGTCAGAATAGTTGTCGTCCCCATTTTCCAGCGGGTGACCCGCATCGGAACGACAAGTACACATGCAGAAATTGAGAAGAACGCCTGAGTTCAAAGAGCAGGCGCTGAGCAAAGCCAGGCAGCGCGGATCGCGTACGCTGGACGACGTTGCGGCAGAGCTGAACATGCCGCTGCACACCCTCAAGGGCTGGCTCAAGGAGTCGCGCAAGGGCAAAGCTGAGGTCGTGATGCCCAGCAGCCTCCCGCAAAGCCTGCCGGCCCGCCAATGGAGCGCCGCCGAGCGCTTGTTGGCGCTGCAGGAGAGCCACGGCCTCAGCGGGGAGGCCTTGCACGCCTGGTGCCGCGAGAAGGGCTTGTTCGAGCACCAGCTGACGGCCTGGCGCGAAGCCTTTTGCAGCGGCCCTGAGCCAGAGACGGCCCAGGAACGGCGCGAGGCCAAGGCCGAGCTCAAGGTCCTGCAAGGCAGGCACGAGGTGCTGCAGCGCGAGCTGCGCAGAAAGGAGCGCGCCCTGGCCGAGGCGGCAGCGCTGCTGGTGCTGCAAAAAAAGTTCCAAGCGCTGTTGGGGGACGAGGACTGATGACTTGCACCCAACAGCGCCAGACTCTGCTGGGGCTGATTCACGAAGCCTGCGCGGCCGGCGCGAGGCTGGATTCGGCCTGCGCCCAGATCGGCTTGTCCGCGCGCACCGTGCAGCGCTGGCAGCGCCCCGAAGGCCAAGGCGGGGATCGCCGCGTGGCGGGCCTGCACGAGCGAGCGGAGCCCGCCAACAAGCTCAGCCAAGCCGAGCGCAAGACCGCCATGGCGGTGCTCAACGGCGACGAGTTCAAGAACCTGCCACCCAGCCAGATCGTGCCCCGCCTGGCCGACCAGGGCCGCTACATCGCCAGCGAATCGACGCTGTACAGGCTGCTGCATCAGGCCGGCCAGATGCACCATCGCCGGCTGGAGCGCACGCCGCAAAAGCGCAGCAGACCGCGCGCGCTGACGGCGACACGGCCCGAGCAGATCTTTTGCTGGGACATCACCTATTTGCCCACCTGCGTGCGCGGCATCCACTTCTATCTGTACCTGTTCGTCGATCTCTTCAGCCGCAAGATCGTGGGCTGGCAGGTGTTTGACTGCGAGAGCGCGGAGCTGGCGGCGGGGCTGCTGCAGGACATCTGCGCCAGACACGGCATCGCCGCTGGTCAGCTCGTGGTGCACTCGGACAACGGCTCCCCGATGAAGGGCGAAACCATGCTGGCGACCATGCAGCGCCTGGGCGTGGCGCCCAGCCGCAGCCGCCCCTCGGTGAGCAATGACAACCCCTATTCGGAGTCCCTGTTCCGCACCCTGAAGTACCGCCCGGAGCTGCCCGTCAAACCGTTCGAAGACCTGCTGCAAGCGCGCCGCTGGGCCACAGCACTCGTGCGCTGGTACAACGAAGAGCACCTATACAAGTCGTGTGCTAGAGCCCAGTTTGTGATATCCCTACAGCCAGTGCGTTCGGAACGAGAAATTGCATCGAGATTCGCATTCGGTCGCGAATAGAGTTGCCACAGCAAATGAGCATCCCACCTGAAGTATTGAAGTTCAACGAGTGGCCCATCTGGCGGCGCTGGGTGGGGCTGCCCGACTTCTCGGCGCGCCAACGAATCCTTGCTTGGGGAAAGCTGGATGGGCTGCTTCCTGGTCCGTGGCAGAAGCCTCTATCGATGGACCCCTGGCTGCCGCGCGCTGGCATCTTTGGGGAGTCGGTTCTGCGCCTGGATCTCCTGGCTCACTGCGGATCCTGGGATCGAAATTCAACGGTCGCGAGCATCTCAAGCGGCCAACTGAAGTGCAGCGAACTGTCGAGTTCGCTGGTGAAGACAAGGATCCTCCCCAACTTCCAGTGCGACATTCTTGATGTCGACGGAATCGCGGCCAGCAAGTCTGCTGAACTACCCTTCAAAGACGTCGATGAGTTCGGGTGCTACTTCGCAGAGGAGCAAGGGGCATCAGTTGACACAAGGGGCCTGGAAATGATGCTTCGGCATCCTGAGATCAGGGTCATCCATGCACCTGGCATCGACCAGTTTCATGTTTCGATGTGGGATGGAAGACTCTTTCTATCCAACGCAGGCGGGTCCCATCACTTTGCTGGAGCGGCCTACATCGCCAGACGACTGGGCGCAGTGGTCCCGCTCGCCGCAGATGTAGTTGTCTCGTACCTCAATGTGCCGCTCTGGAATCAACTTCTCGACAGCTACGAAATTGTTCAGGTACCGACATGGATCTCGAGGCAAGCCATGTCCTGCGTGTCGAAGATTCTTGGCGAATGCCTGATGCTCACGGTTCCAGAACGATTTGGCGACGGCCCATTGTTGTTCATTCCAAGGAACGGTAGTGCCTCAGGTGTCATCAAGAGCAGGCTGGCGGCCCATGGGTGCTTGCCGCTTTCGCAGTTCATCAGCGACCTCATCCGCGCGCAAGAAGAGTGCGAGAGAAGCATGCTGAGAAACAAGCCCACGCTTGCACAAGCCCTGAAAGAACTGGGCGCCGGTGAAATCACGTGTGGCCTCTTGCCCCAAGACGCCGTTGGAAATTTCCTCCCCAGCCAAACAATGCCATGACGACAAAGATCGACGACTTCGTCCAGGCCCTGCAGGCGCTGCCACGCCTGCCTGGCGTCTTCAACCCCTGGCGGGATATCGACCCGGTTCACGATCTCGGCCCGCGGTCACCGGCCGCTCGCGCTGACCACTTGCACCGCTACCTCACCGAGCGCGCCGGCCGCGCCAAGCTGATGCTCATCGCTGAGGCTCTGGGCTACCAGGGAGGGCATTTCTCCGGGATCGCCATGACCAGCGAGCGCATCCTGCTGGGCAACCTGGCCAAGGCCGGCATCAACGCCGAGGACGTGATCGCCGGCGGCGGCCAGCGCACCAGCCAGGTGACCAAGAAGACCCCCGCGCTGGGCGCCAACGAGCCCACAGCCACCATCGTCTGGGGTGCATTGAAGCAGTCTGGCATCGACACGCGAGATGTCGCACTCTGGAACGCCTTTGCCCCGGACCCGATGAAAGCTGATGGAGCCTGGCTCACCAACCGGAAGCCGACCAAACAGGAGCTGCAGATCGGGCTCCCGCTGCTCGAGCAGTTCATGGACCTCTTCCCAAGCGGCCGTGTCGTGGCAATCGGCAAGGTGTCGGAGGAGATCCTGGGCGAGCTGCGCGTGCGAGTCCAGGCCCAGGTCAGGCATCCAGCTAATGGTGGCGCCAAAGCATTCAGAGAAGGGGTGTCGAAGCTCTTGGGGTGATTGCGTCCGACTTGGCGCAGCGTACAATATACCCATTTCGCTTCGCGTCCGGCCAGGCTGTCGAGCTCGCCGGCTGATAGCTGGCTCGCGCATCAATGAGATTTCACAATGCACGAGACGCAAGCATGAGCACCAACCCCAAACTGGAAGCCGCCTTTGAGGCGGCCTGGAACTCCGACCCCAAGGCCCTGGGTGAACTGATCGGCAGCCTGTCGCCGGAAGAGCTGAATGCCTCCGCCAACGAGCAGAGCCTTCACTACAAGGCCCTTCAGAGCTTCATGATCCGGATCATGTGCGAGTCTGACGCCAGGCACGTCAAAGACGCGCTCGTCTGGCATGCTTCAGCTTCAATGCGCACGCTGCAAGGGTGCTTGTGCGCGCCGGCGCCGATGAAGCCCTGGCGATTGCTGGAACTGGGTTCAAGGACATCGTCAGCTATGCAAGGTTCATCTCGTACGAGCACATCAGCAATAGCGCGGCGAGGGCAGAACGTGTTGCATCAGCCATCTCGGAGGAGCTGATGCAGCGAAGCATCAAGGCGGCTGCTGACGCTCAGCCCCAGATCCGGGCCAGGGTGCCGCGACCGTAAAGTCGAGGTTGGCAAGGTGAGCGCACGCTGATCGACTTACGGTCGACGACGCCGAAGAGATGGGGCGGGTGGCTCAAGAAGAGGGGATATGACGGCGCTCGCGACCTTGACGCACTCTTCGAGCGTGGGTCGTAGACCAAGGGTCTCAATCTGATCGAGATCACTCCGCTGGAGTGCAGTCGGGTTGGCGAACGCATCCAGGAAGGCGCGCCCATGCTTCTGCATGAATGGCGCGGCGGCCGCGATGGCTTCAGGCTCCATGGTGGCAATCGACCAGAGATCGAACAGATCGCGCACCTTGGCACGATTCCCTCGGTGCCACATCTTCTTGGCCAAGATTTCTGAGCAGGTCTCCACCCTGATCGAACGGTCACCGTACGACACCGTCTCAAAAGGATTCGGCGTCAATGAGGATCCGACAACGACGTCGATTTCCCCGTGAGTCAGGCGCAGCTTGATGAACTCGGCATTCTCTTCGTAGTCGGTACTGATGCTTTCGGCGACATCGCTCAGGCGAGGATTGATGTACCCCAGATACTGAGGGTCATCAACGAACAGGTCGATGTCCTTGCTGAGGCGGTGCGCCAACCGAAGCATCAGCACGGTGCCGCCCCCAAAGGTCCAGACTGGACTATCCGTCTCGGACTCGAGGTGAGCCATCAGACGCAGAGCGTGGGGGAGGAGAACCTGCCAATCACCGGGCCGCGAGAAATCGACTGACTTCATTTCCAAAGGGGCCTTTTGTTTCCAAGACTGGCCGCAAGGGCGCGCATGTTGGACCAGATCAACGACCGCGGCAACGAGGACTGCAGATGCACCTGCTCGACCACGTTAGCCAACAAGGCTGCAGAGGCATCGTCAAGGAACGCGTTCATGTGCGGTTCGAAGCCCTCCGGAATCTCGCCGGTGACAACGGCACGCGCAAGGGTTTCGGGGCTCAGACGCGAGCGGTAGCTGACGCTCGCAGAGAGCGCGGCCTGCTCGACCGCCGACATGGTCGGCTTCAACGCCTTCTCACGTCCGCGAGCGGGAGAGAGGTGCAACGAAAGACCCAGCTCAGAAAGCAACCGCATCGTGCGGCCGACGCTCAGATCCTTGATGGTTCCGCTCTCGATTTGGGTGACAGTGACACGGGAGAGGCCACTGAGCTTCGCGAGCAGTGTCTGGGAAATGCCCATATCGGACCTGCGGGTCCGAACGATTTCATTGAGATATGGAATCGCCAACATGATGGTGGAAGAGTACCAAGCTAGACCGCTGTTGTCAAATATTTTTAACCGTATATGAACTTGATGGTCGCGCTGGGTGTGATATCTCAAATCCATGAGCACCTCCTACACCTCGATGACCAAGATCCTCCGCCAGGCGCAGATCAAAGCGGTTCTGCTGATGGCGGTTGCCCCTTGCCTCTTCGGCGCACTCGCCGGCCAGGCGCGACTGCAGAACGAAGGCCTGATGGCCATGGGCTTGATGCTCTGCGCCGCCGTGTCGCTGCTCCTTGGCGCCAAACAAGAGCCGAAGCTGCGCCGCATCGAAGAGGTTCGCACGCGGGTTTACCGCCACGAAACCAAATTGGCGCGTCGCTACGGCCGCCTGATGCCGTTGTAAGGCTTTGGTTCGCGATTGGGTGACGAATCCAGTCATATTGATTTCTCTGCAACTGCGCGGGATCAATAAACAGCGAATAAGATACCCGAAACACTGCTGGCTGCAATTTTGCAGTTTCATGAAAGGAATCGGGTGATGAAGAGTTTGCTTGCTATAGCGTGTTTGGCTGCGCTGGGTCTTGTTGGCTGCAGCGGCACCGCAAACAAAGAACCAAAGGCCGAAGATATCAAGGCCGCCATTGAAGCAAACAAAGGCTTCAAAATCGAGTTCCAGATGGACTCGAAGTGCCGAGCTATCCGCGACACCATGTGGAATTGCAGCTACAAGCGCATGTTCCCGGGCTACGACTGGAAAGATGACGAGGCCAACTTCCGTTGGAACGGCGACAAGCTCATCATCCTTTAATGAGTCCTTGATTTGGCGGCGGTCGATATCGGCCTGCCGCTTTGCTTTTATCAAAGCCCGCCGCGGCGCATGCGGGGGTTCACGATAGGCGCCGAACGTGTCTCGATGCCAAGCGGATACGCCGGTACCGCAGGAGCTGCATGAGCTGCAACAGTTGGCGCTGTCGGCCCAGGGCGAATTCCAGTCATCGGGTCCAGGAAAGGCCTCGGCATCTCAGCTTCAGCTGATGGCTCAGGTGTCGCGTAGAACAGATCGGCTTGCTGCTCAGCAGCCCCTTCCTCTTTGCCAGCTTGCTTCACCTTCTTCCCGGGCTTTGCCACTTTCGGTGGCTTGGCGGCCTTGGGTGCCTTCACGGGCTTCGCAGGCTTGACCGGTTCGATTGGCTCTTTGCCGGCCAGGCGGCGCTCAATCACCTCGGCCATCGATGCCGCCAGCGCTGAGGCCTCGAACGGCATGCGCTTGGTCGGATCCTTGATGCAGAACTTGATAAAGCCCTCGATGCCCTTGATCGAGCACTTGCCAGTCTTCTTCGAAGGGCGCCAGGGACGGCTGGGGACATCCAGGACCTTCGCGCCGCTCTGGAGGAGACCGTCGAACATCTTCAGGTTACCGGCCAGCAGCGCCGCTTCCAAGGGGAGGGCATGCACGAAGCCATTCTTATAGCGGATGAAGAGCACCGTCGCGGGCTTGACGAAGCCGGCTTTCACGTAGTCCTGCCAGAGGCCTTCGAAGTCCACTCGACCCTCCCAGCGCGCGGCGAGAAAGAACTCGAGGAGATCGGTGGCGCCTGGCCCGCAAGGAACGCCATTGGCGATGTAGCTACGGACCTGGGTGATTTCACTGGCACAGGCCTGGGCGGCGCCGCGGGACCATGAGATGTCGCTGGCGTTGGAGAACTCCAAGACGCTCTTGAGCGCGGTGAGGTGTCGGCGACGCAGCTCTTCGGACGTGCTCATGCATTTGCTCCAAGGGTCCGTTGATGGCCGAGCCGGGGAGTCCAGGCCTGTCCAGCTTGTCGCTCACATCTGACCGAAAGTGATCCACAAACGCCTTTGTCGCGAACCGGTGAGCCACAACCTGGCTTGACGCTCGGATCGGCGCCAATGTGAGAAGCAACGCCGGCTGCCAGAAAAGCTGTCGAGCCCATCAGACGTTGCGCCGGCGGCGTGAGGTTTGAGTCGCCGTGGCAGGCGACGACCCCGAGGTCGAGTTCTCGGCACCAACTTTGGTGGCCAGGGTGGCCTGAATCGTCGACGACATCTTCAGGGCGAACTCGGCCGCCTGGAGGTCAGGGAAGGCTCGGTCGACGAGCTTGTCCATTTTCTCGAGCTTGTTGGTGCCGTTGTTCACCAGCAAGGCGCCGCCGTACCAGCGATGCACGAGTGTGATGAGCTCCCCGTTGATGGCGTCCTCCAGCTCGCCCATGAAGACAGTGAGTGTCTTGGTGCCTGCAGCGCCCTGGTCGGGGACAAAATGGAAGGTCTCATCGTCGACGACCAAGGTCCACATGCCTGTGCCTTCATGGTCTGACCGGACGAGCTCTTGGCCAGGAAACTTGCCAGTCTTGATGGAGATCGCCTTCGCATCTCCGACAAGCTTCGACATGGCATTGACGTGGTCGATGAAAGCCTGGTCAACGTGGAACCTGAACAGGGTCGGGCTGGGCTCAACAAGGCGACTGGTTTCCGAGAACGCAGGCAAGATGATCTCGAAGCCCTTGGCCAGGTCGGCCTTTGGGCCTCCCTGGCTCTCTGGTGATGGGGTCGGTTCTGCCACGGGCACGTCCTGAAGTGCAGCTGGTGCCGCAAAATGTCGGTGACGCCCGATCAACGGACGAAAACTGACAACATTGTACAGAATATGTTATTCACTGCGGCAGAGATTCGCACCCAGAACTGAGTGCGGCCGTCGTCAACCTCGAGGCGGAGGCGCCAAGGTGCTTCGGGCCCATTCGGCGTGCCTGGTCATCTCGCCATCCGACGTGATCTTGGGCAGGTCCCGGCTCCATGCGAGGTAGGCGGCTTCGTCAAAGCCGACCAGTTTGACCAGGCCTTGCCCGGTGAGATGGGCAACGACGCTGTTGTGCAGCTTCCAGTCCAAGCCATGGCGTCGCAGGGTCCATTTCCAGTCATCCACTTTGGCGTACCAGACGCCCACCTGGCGTTGGCCAGGGGCCTGGTGGATCGCCTCCAGCGCGCGGGCGATGGCCATGTCGCGGCTGATGCAGGCGCTGCGCAAGGTCATGGCCACGTCGGCCGGGACAGCACGTCTACCAGCCTCCCAGTATTGCCAGGCTCTCTCACTCACCGGTGTCGTGGACATCCACTCCGCGGCCTCCGCCTGGGTCATGAGCAGCAACTGGCGCGCGGCCTGGCATTCCGCTGCACTGAGGTTGCCGGCCATCTCGTCTGGCACGTCGGGGATTGGGGCGAGGCCGATGCTCTGAAGGGTGAGCAATGCCTTGGCGCGCAGGGAGCGCGTTGATGTCATGGGGATCTCCTAGAGTGCGGCCCGCTCTATTGCCAACCGCGAGCAGATTGTTGTTCGTCTTTTACGAACGGTCAAGAGGAGCTGATGTTGGCACGGGGCTGACAGCCGATGGCTTTCAGGAGCAAGCTGGCAGAGCGGGGGGTTCGACCTGGCGGGTGGAGGGTGACTTGGAGATGGAACTCGCGATGAACTCACAGCCATTTGTCATGAAGTCACTACGTTATGCACTGAATCGACCGCCGTTGGTCGAATAGCGCGCGGACGTCGCTGGATCGAGTACACGAGTAAAGCGCTTGGTGGCTGAGCACTTGAAGGTGTGAGGGCCCTGTGATATCTCAAAGCATGACCTGCCATCCGCTCCGATTCGTTGTGCTCATCATGATTGCATTGGCCGCGCCGACAAAGGCGTCGGCAGGGCTGCTGGACTTCACTCCGAAGAACATCTTGATTGGCGGTGCACTTGGAGTTGCAGCCATCGCCGTCGATGGCTACGTGAAGAGGTGCGCTGCGGGTGGCGGCGAATTCGATGCTCTCGGGGAATTCCATCCTGGAAGTTCATTGCTGACGCAGCAGGGGTTGGGGATGCGACTCACGTGCCCTACGACGCCAGATGACTGGACGAAGCCGAAGTACGCATATGCCGCCTATGAGCTGCAGCAGGAGATCGGAATCTTCAAGGTGACCGACAAGCTGCGCGGCAACATGAAAGCCGCAGGCAAGGGCGTCGGCCCGGCTGGGTGTGCTGCACACCACATCGTTCCGGAAAAGGGCTATGGCGGCACGCCTGAACAGCCATCGCTTTCAGATTTGTCCCGGAGAATGCTGGAGAGATGCAAGATCGACATCAACGATGCGATCAATGGTGTCTTTTTGCCGAATCGAAAGGACCCAAAGGAATCAAATTGCACTGGGGCCTACCACCCCAAGTTGCACAAGGAAAACTACTTCCAGCATGTGCTGGACAAGCTGGTGACGGGCTTCGATGCTGAGCAATGCGCTGGTGTCCGAACCGCCCTGAAGGAGCTGAGTGATGAGCTCAGCTCATCGGGCCGAGAGTTCCGCCCTTCCAGCTTGTCCCTGGAAGGGCAAGGCGAACAGATTTTCAGGGGATCAAATTGAAGCTGGTGTGTTTGGAGTACGTGCGCGGCATTGAGCTCAACGCCACTTCATCTGGCATGGACTCTTACCTCGACTGGGTCGGCGACAAGGTCGAATGCAGCATCCAGATGCATGCTCTTGGAATCGATCCAAGGCAGCTGCCGGACTTTCCGAGGGCTTCAACGCTCTCCATCGCCTTCTCTCAAAAGGCAGGCCAAATCGTCGGAGCAGATGCATTCCTTCGAACGACGCAACTCGACATCGATGGTGCCGAGGGTTACAGGATCGGATTCACGTCGAAGGGTGCTCAGCTCTTCAAGAAGAAGGGCTCGCAGTACATCTTCCCCCTGACCTTGCAGCACCCGGAGATGGCTCTCCCGCAAGGATTCATTGAGACGGGGGGCCCATTCACGGGCATCGCTGGCTCGGTGCTTGTCTGTGAAGAGTTGTGGGCGAAGATTGCCAATGCTGGCTTGACTGGGTTCAAGGTTGCCGCGGAGTACGAGGTCTCAGGCGCAGGCTGATCGAAGCCAAAGCGCCTGAATCCGAAGGCGCTTGCAATCGACTCATGACGGAACGCCATGAAGTCACTACGGTATGCAGTGAATCGACTCCAGTTGGTCGCATAACGCACAGACGGTGTGGCATTGGGAATTTGAACCATGGCCTCGGCCTGGTGGATCAGCGGCGCGAACTACCATGTGTCGCAGCGTCGTCGCCCTCAACAATGCCGAACCGAGGCCCAGCTGATGTCCTTCAATCCATTCGATCTCCTGGACATGCTGATGCTGCTGGGCCCGTTTCCGGTCATCGCGGTGTCCATCGCGCAGGTGGGGATCCGCCGGGTGTGGACGTCGTGGCCAGCCATCTGGGGCATGAGCCTGGTCATCTCAGCCGCTCTGTTTCGCCTCCTCCCCCATGCCAGCTTGTCTCACCACATTGCCTTCGTCGCGCCGGTGGCGTGCTTCGGGCAACTCGCGCGCCTAGCCCTTCTCGAGCAGGGTCGCCAAGGTGGCGCAGGCCCAGTCCGGGCCGGCAAGACCATCGGCGTCGCTCTGATGATGATCGGCCTCCTGGTGCTGGGGCTCTTCGGCCTGCTCTACGCGAACAGCTTTACCCAAGGGCTGCTCTTCACCGCCGACACCGGTCGCATGGCGGAGATGGATGCGCCAGCCGGGTGCTTCCGGATCGTCGAGGTCGACACGCTACGAATCACCCTGGCCGCCCTGATTGCCATCGGCAGCGGCTTCGTGCTCGAGTTGCTGCTGAGCAAGGTGGCCAACAGACAGAAGGTCAAGTCAGCAGGTCCAGGCCCAGCCGAGGCTGGAGAGGTGCGGACCAGGTCCGCGCTCATTGCCGGTGCCGTGGTCGCCGCGGCGATGCTGGCGTTCGGCTGGGTCGATCACCTGCCGAGGTGCTTGCGCGAGGAGCGTCCGGCTCACAGCGCCGAGCTGGCGCCACCGGCTGCAAGCGGCGCGCAGCTCAGGGGTTGATCGCGCGGCGCCGGCGGGCCGTAGCCACAAGCCCGGGTCCGACTTGGAGATCATGCAGCGAGGCACTCAGAGGGGCGTAGAGACCAGAGTTCCCCAGTGCACTCTTGACCTGGTGCGGCTCAAACGCAACCACCAGGCGGGTGGGCTCACCGGTGGGCCGGTAGCTGTTGTCGACCAAGATGACGCCGTCGGCGCGGCGATCACTGGCCCACTCGAGGATCAGGGACTGGTAGACGTCCCAGAAACTGATCGTGTCCTCGGTGACTCCCAGGCGCTCCATGCCCTCGCTGCGCAGGAAGGCGTCGTCAACGATCAGCGGCCGCTGCAGGGCGACATAGACCGGCATGACGTGGCACTCGAGACGCTTGTTCAGGCCCACGGTGTCGTTCTCAGCGTAGTCGCTGGCCGATTTCGGGTCCGAGGTGAAGAAGAAGCCGGCCTCGTCAGCCCGGAAGTTGTCACCGATGCACTTCTTGTCGAAGGCGGTGAAGTCCTGAGTGGTGCCGTGATACAGCACCAGCGGGTGCCCCGCGGCGTCGACGACCTTGGAGTCCCGGAACCAGGCCTTGAAGTTCTCGGCGACCGAGCGGCCATTGGGCGCGATGACGTGCTCGAGCTGCAGCGGACTCTGGGGGCGGAAGTGTGGCTTCAGGGGTTTCATCACGGATGCGGAGTATGAGGTTTTTTGACCAGTCAACGTGGCCGCGCGCGGCGAGGCGCGGAGGCGGGACTCTGGGCTTGGACTGGCGGACTCACCAGGCGCGTCGGCGCCAACTGACATGGCTCGAGGTCATTGACCAGGTTGCTGTCGCCGCGGAACAAGCCGCTGTTTCCCAATGCACTCTTGATCTGGCCTGGCCAGAAGGCCACGCAGACGCCGTCGGAGGTGACGATCCCGTCATAGCCCTGCGAATAGAGCGCGCGCCGGCGCCGCTCGTAGTACGAGGGCACGTGCGGCGGCAAGAAGTCCATGCGCTTGGGATTCTTCAGGGCCAGGTACACCGGCATCACGTTGCCGCCGTCGCCGGCGCGCCGCGCGTAGCCGCTGGCCATCTCCGGGTCCGAGGTGAAGAACGCCGGACCCTCGCGAAAGCGCTCGATGTCCAGGCCCGTGCCGTGGAAGACGACGAGAGGGGCGCCCTGGGCGTCAACGACCTGGCTGCCGCCAAACCAGCGCTGGAAGTGCTCGGCGGCCGGGCGGCCGTCAGGCGCCACGAGTCCGGAGAGTCGCTCCGGGACCAGGAGAGGTGTGGTGTCGTTCATGGGCGAGGACGCCGAGCTGATGGAGCTGCCGCGGCCGCGGGCACGGATGCTGGAGGGGATGCTGGAGGCGTCGGGATCGTCTCGAGCACGAAGGTGACCTGTTCCGGCCGCAAGGCGATGTACGAATCCCCGCCACCCTCGGTGGCATTCGAGTAGACGACGGAGTCGTAGCCGGCGGCCTCGACGATCTCACGGAACAGCTCGTGATCCAGGTAACCGTCCGAGCTCAGCTCTTCATAGCGGGCGTCAGTCAGCGCGCCGGCGCCGTGTAGGGCGGACAGCACGTTCTGGGATCCCCAGGTGTAGCAGTCAGCCAGGCGCAGCGGCCTGGCCAGGTGCAGGTTGCAGACCAGGACCCGGGCATTCTGCAGGTCCTCGGGGTCCCCAAACTCGAGGATGTCGGCCAGGCGGCGGTTGGCCGCCTCAATGGGCCCGAAGTGAAAGCCGATGTCCTCGGTGAACTCGAACTTGTCGAAATCCTCAGCAGCCACGGTGCCGTGATAGGCCAGGATCGGAGTCGATGGCACGGCGGCGGCCGGCGGCCGGCGCAACTCAATGGCGTCCGACAAGGGGATGCAATCGCGGTCCATGTTCGCCATGATCGCCGCGGCGTTCTGGGCCTTCACCCATTTGCGGGCATCGTCACTGCGAACGAGCAGGTCGTCGTTGGCGAAGCGCAGGAAGGGATCGAACCAGCCATACCGGTTCTCCGCCAGGTAGAGCAGGGGCCGGAGCTGGGCGCCGTCCGGGTCCGTGGCCAGGTACTGCTTGCGCGTGAGGGGCCGCAGGTCGACAACGGCATCGACGTCAGAAGGCTTCGAGCCCGCGCGCGCGACTGATCCGAAGACCATGAGCTTGCCAGGCAATGAAAGCTGGGCAAGCGATTCCAGAATCCCGTTGATGACCGGGTGGGACTCGGTAGCAGGTGAGCTCGAGGTCGACATCACAGGGCCCGGCCGGCGCGCCGAGAGGCGGGCCTCGACTGATCTGACGTGTCCAGGCCCGAGGCTTGGACACCATCGACGTGCTTGCGCATCTCGAAGGCGACCAGCTGCGCATTCATGGCGCCGGCGATCTGCTCGGTCAGCGGCAGGGTGTGGATGAGCTCACGCAGGTTCGGCGCGATGCCATTGCCGCGGTAGTTCTCGGGGCCACGAAGATCAAGAGACCGCCAGTCACAGGTAGGCGGCAGACTCAGGTCGACACCCATCTCCAGGAGTAGCTCGAAGGCCTCCTGATGGCCGTTGGCGATGGCCAGCTCGGCCGGGCGGCACGCATCGGGCCGAGTCCGAGTCCGAAACATTTCCCTGCCGAGACCGCCAATTGCGTCATTGATGTCGAGGTAGCCGGCCGCGGCGTAGTCGCCCAGCAGGCTCTTAACCTCAGGGAAGCCGCTCCATCCATGCCGGGTCAGGAACTGGCTTGCGATGAATGCGGCCGGCGCGTGATCGGTGTAGAACGGACTCTTGATGCCGATCCCGCGAGCCCGAAAGTCAGCGCAAGCACTCAGCCGCTCAGCGAGCGCGACGCGCGGTTCGGTACCGTCGTTGGGCGGATGGCCAGGCGGAACCGATTTGCCGGGCGGTAGCGGGTTCAGGATCCGTTCCACAAGCAGGAAGACGCCCAAGTAGGCCAGCGAATGCGCTTCGACACGCTCGGACTCAAGGGAAGATGCGGGACTCGATTTCATGCTGGCCTCAGAGAACTCGGCCAGCGCGGCGCGCGCGGGGACCCGCGGGCATCTCGTGGCCATCAAGGGTGGCGTCGATGCGCTTGCGCATCAAGACCTCGGTGACCACCGAAGCCATCAGGGGTCCAAGAGCTGGATTCCGCACCTTGGCGGTGATGACCTCGTAGATGTCAGCCGGCGGCGTGCCATCGCTCTTGGCACGTGTGTTAGAGGTCTGAGTCCAGTCTCGCGAGGGGATCTTGGCCAGATCAGCGCCGGCCTCGAGGAATACGCGGAAGGCGTCGAGGTTGTCGTTGATGATCGCGAACTCGAGCGGCAGCACCAGGTTGTTCGGCGGGGTGCCAACACCGGTGAAGACGTTGCCGTTGCGCAGCGGGCCGTCGACATCGAGCATGCCGGCCGCCACATAGTCCCTGAAGAGCTCGACGATCTCAGGGTGCCGGGCCCAATCGTGGCGCTCCAGGAACTTCATGGCCACGCCGTTCTCGAACAGCGTGCATGGAGTCCGTGAGGCGATCATCGCGCGACACACTTCCAGCTCCGATGGCAGGAACTTTCGGGCCCATTCAGCCAGTTCAGCGTTGGTGCCATCACGCTGGTTCGCGTTGATGAAGACGTTCCCGAGGGAGTAGGAATGGTCAGCGATGGGGTCGGCGGCGGCCTCACCTGTCGACAGCTCGGCGGCGCCGGGCGAATCGCCGGTGTCTTGGATAGCCGATAGTGGTGTCGTCATCAGAAATCGAGGCCTTGAATGGAAAACGGCGCCGTCGAAGATCGAGGGCGCCGTCACCAGCTGAGGAAACTGCCTACTACAGCCCTGGCTCCACGATGCACACGGCACCCATGGTCAGGAAGCAGCGCTCCAAGATGGCGCCGATCTCGAAATTTTCGACATCGCAATATGAATGCCACTGAGACCGGTTAGTCGACCGCCGCTCGAGAGCTGCCGACCAAGCCATCCTGGAACCTGCTTTGCTGGGCAGCCAGCCAAAGTGGAAGTCGAAAACCACCTCGGCCAGCATCCAGCGCGAGTCCACATGATATCACATACGCAGTGGAAATCAAGCAAAATCTTCGGCCACGGTGGGGTCAGAGCTTGGCCGCGGCGCGCCGGCGAGTGGGGGCGGCAGGAGCCACCTCAGAGTTGGGCTGCACACCAGACGACGCCATTGCCTCCTCGATCACGAGCTTCATAGATGCCTCTCTCAGTCGGGCTTGAATCAGAGGTATGACATGCCGGTCCCGGCAATGCTTGGCAGCGAACTCGATGGCGTCCTTCACGACCGGTTTTGGGCGCTTTGGCGGGCGCATGTTCGGCTGCGACTGCAACTTCGCCAGGCGCTCCGCGCGGGCATCGAGCCAGCCCTTGGAGGGAACCAAGCGTACGTCGGCGCCGTGGTGAAGGAACATCTCGAGGGCCTGGACATTGCCTTGCTCAATGGCTCGCTCGATGGGCAAGCCGCCATCGACATCGGAGTTGATGTCCACGAGACCGCAGGCAACGTACTCGGCAAACAGGCTCTTGACCGTGCTCGGATAGTTCCACCTCACCATCTTCGCAAAAGGAACGGCGGCGCCGCCTTTGACCGGAACTCGGTCGGCAATGAACTGACGACACTGCTGAACACCAGGAAATTGGGGCTGATGGCGGCATAGATCGAAAGCTCGTGCTGCTCAGGGGTTCCCCTGGAGCGGCGGCGGCGGGTTGAAGGCGATTCCGAGGGCATAGTCTCAGATGCTGAGCAAAACGCCCAGCGGTAGTCCCGGGTGGGCACTTCGCAGAGGACCATAGTCTGCCAATTGTCCCTGGACCCCACACAGGCGAGGGCGATCACGGCGGGTGTGGCTTCGGCGCACAGTGTCATTTCGGGCGATGCGGGCGACGAAGAGAAGGAGTGGGCGCGCTCGAAGATGCGGTAGCTGCGGATCCCATCTGCTGGGCCAGCAGATCGCGCACCTGGGCAGCAAGCGTACGCAGACCCTTGCTGACGCCGTCGTGCTCGGTGAGGGTGCTCCAGAATGCCAGCGCCGGCGCCGCAGCTGGGCCATCAACACTCATCGGGTCGAGATCGAAGACCTGGTAGTCGGGCAGGCCACCCAACATTGGGTTCGGGCGCCAGCGCATCGGGAGCATGTCGTAGATCGGCGCCAGCGAGAAGCGGCCGCGGGCCATATCCTCCGGCCTCACAAAGAGCCCCAAGTTGCCGGAGTGCATGTCGGTGTTGCCGATGAGGCGGCCGAACTGCAATGCGAGCTTGGCGCGCTCGGCATCCTCGCTGGTGAGTCGCCTCTGCCCGGCCAGAGCCTGGCAAGTGGTTGCCCAGTTGGCGTACGAGTCAGCCACGAACTCTCGATGGACGTCGCCCACAGAGACGACGTGCTTGCGGCCGCGGGCGCCGACCCGATCAAAGCGGTCGCTCATCAGGTAGGCGCGGGTCTTCGTGCGCACGACAGTCGAATTCGCAGTCTCAACCCCATGTTCTCGCAGCACCTTGCTTGCGAGATCCTCGGCGCTGAGCAGGTCCGCCCAGCGATCACCGAAGGGGGCCCCAAGCGGAGGCGAAAACTTCACGAGCACGTGACGCCCGCCAGGCAGAGCCGCCAGGAACTTTGGCTGCTCGCCGCCGGCCGAGGATCCAGCCGGAAGCGTGGCAGCCACATCCGACGCCATCCGGTCCAGGCCCTCAGCGAGGCCATCAGGATCAATGGGGAGGATGTCGTGCTTCGATCCGGAGGTGGGGTCGCCAATGGAAATGGAGCCCGGGGCGTCGTGCAGCTGCAGGGCGCCATACAAAATCGACTCCAGACCCCAGTGCTCTGGGTTGGCACCGAGCCCCTGGGGCTCGAGGCGCTGAGCCAGCAGGCGGCCAAGAAAGCCCTGAGCCTTCAACGGCGACAGGAACCACGGCAGCTCACCAGTTGTCGTGCTCGACACCAGGTCGGACTCGACGTGCAGGACATCGTTGGCCAGCAGAGTGATCTTGCCGATGGAATGAATCCGGCCATCTTCAGAGGTCCAGTAAACGGCGTGCTGAGCCGGGAATCCTCTGATAGATTTTGGGAGGCCATAGCGGGTTGCTCTGGCGGACCCAAAAACGAGAACCTGAGAGCTCAATTCAGAGATCAAACGGGAGACCGTGGGCTGGCTTTTACCAGTGATGTCCTGCAACTCTTTCGACGAAGCAATCCCCTGACTGGACAGGAGTCCCAGGATGAGCTGATGATCGCGAGAGAGGGTCACCATGGATTCTCTGTGAATTGATTATGAATAGATACTACATCACAGGTTCGCGCTCAACAAGCGGCCCAGTGAGCTCTTGCGAGCTTCAGAGCACGCGGGATCTTCTGAGTGGAATCGAAGCTGGGGCCTGGACCGGCGCCTCGGCATCAGCTGCCTTGATGACGTTGGCCATCCTCCTCGCCGTCAAGGCAGAGACCCAGTAGTCCTTGTAGTTGCCCGCCAGGGCGGACTCGATCTGGTCGTACAGGCGGCCGCTGGCGGCGCCCTCAGGATCGAACTCGACCATGACGTCGACAAAGGCCGCGGCGCCGGCGCCGTCGACCTGAGGAATGCGCTTGATACCGGATGAGCTCCCTTGCAGCATGCCGCGAATCACCCACTGGGCCGCCTCGACGGTAGTGGAGGGCTGGCCCATCACCTCTTGCGTTGGCGTGCGAAGCTGAGGCGGTTGGAGAGCGACCAGGCCGTGGACCAGAGCGCGAAGGCTGTCGGCCTTCTTGTCGTTCGAGACGCCGCCCCAGGACCAAAGCGAGGTGCTGAGATTGGGCAGCAGCATGCCCACATCAAGATGGCCGGACTTGGCCAGTGCGGCGATGAAGCCATCCGCGTTCAACTCGAAGCTCGAGGCATCGGGTGCGACCAGGCCGCAAGCGACCTGGAACGAGCGGCGCAACTGGATCTGCAGGGCCGTGGCCACGTTGCCATCCCTGACCGCGAGGAAGCTTGCTGGGGCTTTCTTCAACCCCTTACGGCGCAGATCATCCAGCTCCATGATGGACACCAGCGCCCGGGTCGAACTGCGCGAAAGGGTTGAGATGAACCTCACGAGCGTGATGCCCTGGAAGCGATAGTATTTCTTGGCTTCCCTATTGAGGGCGAATGGAGACGATGAAGTGAAGCCGACGCGCACGCAAGGGTGCTTGGCGAAGGCCTCAATCTTGGCCAGGTCCACTCCATGGCGCGCTCGTGGGAACTCAATTCTGGGAGAGTTGGCGATCACGTGTGCAATGGGGCCCATCTCCGCGCCGCTGATGGGCAGGCTCTTGATGAAGATGCGCGGGTGCAGCAGCACCGGATGATCCACGAGGAGGGCGGAGAGTTGCTGCTGCGCGCGGTCGCACAGCAGCTCGTATTCAGCAGGCTGGCAAGAGGAGGGGAGTTTGGACAGCGGGATCTGGAGGAGACGGATGGAGGCGACCACCCGGTCGATGGTCTTGAATGCAGGACTCGTCGCCATGGCGATCAGGAGCTCAGGATCCTCGGAGTTCAGCGTGGTGAACTGGAGGCTGCTGTGCTCGAGAGGAGCGTTCTTGAGGCCAGAGGTCTCGCTCAACCAGCGCTCGCCATTGACGCCTGTGACGTCGTCCAGATGCGCAGAGAGTGCCGGCAAGCCCAGCGCAGCCTTTTCGGCCATCAAAACCAGGCCATCGTCGTCCAAATGCTCGCTCATAGGCCAGCCCTTCTGCTTCGTGTTGATCGAATTTCGTCACGGGTGACAATATTTGCCACATCGCCAGCGGGTGACAATTCTTGTCGCTGGATTGATGCCGCGATTTGTCGGTGCATGAGGGCGTCGGTGAGCCCCGCGACCATGGCTTCTTCATCGGACAGCTTCCAGGACCTGGCGTAGGACAGCAGGTCTGGGTGCTCGGCCGGCGTTGCCAGCGCGACATCGGCGCCCAGCAGGATGAGCTCGCGCGCCGCGGCTTTGTTGCCCGTCGCAATGGCCGCGGCCAATGGAACACTCCCGTGGCAGCTGCTGCGGGTATCGCCTTCGAGCGGCTTGTTCAGATCGAGCGCGCCAGCTGCGTGGTACTTCCTGGTCAGTGCCAGATAGCGATCACGGTTCTCGTCGTCCCATTCGAACCAGAAGAAGCAGCTCTCCACTGGGCTGTTCGGGCGGGCGACCTCATGAACCGGATGTCCGGCCTCGAGCAGCAGTTCGCAGCACGCCAGGTGCGAGGTGTGGCCGAGGCTGATGCCGCGGTAGAGAGCCATGTAGTGCAGCGAGCAAGTCGAGCCGAGGAAGTCGTGTCCCTTCGTGAAGTCCTCATGGCCAGGCTGAAGTCGCATCGCCAAGCGCACGCCGTCGGCACAGCCGTGGCTGACGGCCTCGAGGGGAAGTGAACTGGTCTGAAACCGCCTGCTCAACCCTTGGGATCCATTGCGCCAAACCTGGCTGGTCAGGACATCGTCGAGCGTCAGGCCAAGGTCCTCTGCTGCCAGGACGTGCTCCAGCAGCTGCACCTGGTCATGCTTCATGCAGAGGTTGGCCAAGGAAGCATGCTCGGAGTCGAGCTGGAATCCCTTGCGCACGGCTTGTCTGAGGGTCTCGCCATTGCACTGGGCGCGAAGCTGCAGGAGCTCGATGACAGCAGCCGCGTCGCCGGCGCCAATGGCCGCAATGAGATCGCTGGTCTTGAATTGCGTCGCTTCCATCCTGCCAGCCCGCTTAGAGACCGACCCGCGAGGGGCGGCGAAGAGTCGACTCCGAAGGTGTCGGATCAACACCCGCCAGAGAGGTCCCGATCTGGCGAGACATCAGCGCTTCGGTCAGGTGCGCCCGCATGTGCTCGGGCTGCGCCAGGCCAGCCTGGTCAACCAGGTCCATCAGATCCGAGCAACTGCCGGCAAACTTCTTGTCGAAGTCGAGATCCAGATCGCATCCGAGCTTGATGAGCTCGCCGGCGAGGTAGTGATATCCGGCAACGATCGCGTGAAGCAGCGGAGGGTGGCCGACGCCATACCGGGTCCAGCTGCAGTTGGGCACAGGCATGTCGAGATCGACAAGGCCGAGTTCGTGGTACTTGCGTAGCGCGGCGCCGAGCTGGGGTGCGAGCTCATCAGGCCAGGACTTTCGCTGCAGAGCATGAAGGGTCGACTGTTGGCCGCCTGTGGTGACAAAGATCGGTGCGCCGTCATCTCTCAGCAATTGCGCGCAGTGCAAGGCTTCAGCGGATTTTTGCTCCACTGCATCGGCCAAGGCCATGTAGTGCAGCGAGCAATTGGCGGACTCGTAGGCGAAGCTTGAGAAAGTCAGCGCCTCCTGCTCGGGTTCGAGCTCGAGCGCCAGCCGCAGGCAGTAGTAGTTGCTGGCACGGACTGACTCCTCAGCCAGGCTGCGGTATTCATCGGCCGATTGAGGGGTGTAGACACGGCGATTGCAGCAGTCGTCGAGCGTGATGCCGAGGCCGTTGGCGTGCAGGAAGTAGGACAGCACGCCAGGCTGATCGGCCTGGACGCAATGCCAAGCAAAGGAGCGCAGGCCGCCATGAGCGGCTTGCGACTCGAGCCCCCTGCGTATCAGCTCCTTCGGTTTGGCGCCGACGGGAAGGGCGTGGAGCGCGTCGATGATGAACTGCCCGTCGCCGCGGTAGATTGCGGGAACGATGTCTTTGTACGACGTCGGTGTGATCGGCTGACTCATGGGCTCGGCACCTTTACTGCGGCCGCGGTCGGTTCCGAGCACCAGGCGCGGCCGCCTGGCCGAGCGAGCTCAGGAGGGCAGCCAGGTCAGCCTTGCTGTAGCTCATCGGGCCCCTGACCTTGCCATCCGGAGAGTCCGGCTGGGTGAAGAGCTTGATGGCAAGCGCAGCTTCCGCCGGCGTATTGCAGGACATCGACACACTGAACTGGCCGCCGGGCCTGATGTTGTAGTGGAAGCCGCTGGGAGAGTGAGAGGAGACTCGCTTGGGGCTGGTCTGGGCGCAGATCGGCGTCACCTCGGTCGTGCCCACGTTCCAGGCGAACCGAGCGTCGTTCTCGTCGATGTAGTCCACTGCGATGTGGCAGCGGCGCACGCGCTCGTCTCCCTCGGTGGACATCATCGTGTAGCCGATGGCGGCAAAGCCGGAGCCCATGAGAGACATCACAGCGTTGGCCAAGTAGTGTGGGTTGTCGACCGGGCCGGGCATCAGGTTCTTCTGGATGTGGCCCTTGAGGCCGGTGTGGCCGGACTCCTGGATGTCCTTCATGAAGCCGGGCACGTTCAGGTTTTCGCGGAAGTCGAGCCACTGCTCACCGGTGAGCTTGACCTTCTCAAGTAGCTCGCCGTCGCCATTTGGGTAGTTCTTGACCAGGCTCACTGTCGCCTCGAACACTGGCTGCGAGTCGATCAGCACCCCGGATTCGGGGCCTGGATGGCGCAAGGTAGTCGCGGGCGTCAGCTCGAACTCGAAGGTGTCGCCTGGCGACCAGGTGGTGATGAAGATGGAGTGCGGATTCATGGGGGATGTCTCGCTCGAATGGCTGTCAGGGAGCGGGGCGCGGCACCTGGCGCGCGCCGTGAGAGGCTACGGTCGACTCCACGGTCGCCGGTCCAGGCCCCTTGTGCTTGGCCTGGTGGCTGGTGCCGGTGAGGCCGTAGACACCAGGCCGGTCGTTCAGCTCGGTGAGGAGCGTGTGCTTATCACTGAAGTCGGGCGATACCGAGACGCCGCATTCAGGGCATTCGTCGTCGCACGCGCAGGAGTGGGGGTCCGACCAGATTGAGCCGCACTCCTCATGTTCGTAGTGATTTGTCATCCAGTTGACCTGGGCTTCGACGGCCATCCGAAGGCTGGTCTCGCTGAGTCCCATGCAATCGCGAATGAACTCGTCGGTAGCGACGTTGTCGCGAAAGTGTTCCCAGGCAACCTGGTCCAGCTTGATCTGGGCGGCCTGCTCTTTGAAGCCGTCGGGTAAGACCCGGAATGCAGCAATCGTGGCCTCAAAGACCGTCTCGCTCAGCTCAGGCGCGGCGCCTTCGCCGTGCAGCTTTGCGGACCGCGTCAGCTCGAACGTGTGCGCGAGAGAGGGGGACCAGAGCTTGACGTAGATGGCGTGTTTCATTTTGAGGTCTTTCAGAGTCCAAGCCGTTGGGAGCGCATTGACTGAGCAGCCGTGCTTTGCTGGGGATTCGCGGCCGCTGTCTCGATGCGGCGCTCCATGAGGCCGGCGGTAATGAGGGCGACCATCTCAGGGTCATCCCATATCTTGTGAGCAAACTCAATCAGGTCGGTGTTGCTATGCGGCAGGGATTCCTGGACGTTCGCACCCATGGCGAGCAACACCGCCGCGCCGTGAGCGTTCTTTTGTCGGAACGTCGCAGCCAATGGGAGCTGCGAGCCAAATGGGCGCTGATTGGACGGTAGCGGCTTGTTGGGATCCAGGAGACCGGCACGAAAATAGCTCAACGCCACCTCCGCCCTAAAGGCCGCATCCCCCTTCCAGCCCGCACCAAAGAGAGCTCCAACGACCGACGCATCCCGGTATTCGTAGTTCAAGATTGGCGCTTGATGATCGAGCAACAGTCGCGCGCAGTTCAGATGCCCTTGCCCAAGCGCGCCATCGCTACCTTCACCTCGGATGCCCCGATGTAGAGCGATGTAGTGGAGGGTCGCACGCGTCGTCCCAAAGGAATGGAGCCTGGTCAAATCCTGATGATGAGGTTGAAGCTGCAAAGCGAGGGAAACGCCTCCCGGTGAATCAGCTTCGAGAACTGACGTCGCAACAAGCGAAATGGTCTCCAGTTCGCTCTTGTACTGAGGATTGCGGTAGACGGTGCATAGGTCGTCCAAGTCCAGGCCGAGTGTGTTGTGTTGTACAAGAAGTCGAATGGCCCGGACGCTCTCATAGCGGACAAGCTTCTCTGCAAGTGAGAGTTGTCGAGCACCAAACTTCGAGCCCGAGAAGCCGCCCCTGACCCACTCACGTGCGTTGATCGATTCTGGCAGTGAGTTGACCGCCTCAAGAACGTCCGCGCCCATGCCGTCCATGTCGATGGTGTTCGAGCTCAGGTACGCGCGGATCGACTCAGCCTTGGCGAGATCGTCGCTCGAAGGCTTGGCGCGGGCAGGGAGGGCGGAGGTCGAGGGCATGGCGACGCCAACGGATCAGCATGAGTAGTGAAATCTCATTGGCCGTCTGCCAGGTGTGGCTGAGGCGCCGCGGCAGGTGAAGCTGCAACAGCACATACAGTATACGATACACAGCGGCCGGCGTCCAGGATCACCGCAGTTCAGAGTGCTCTTGCTCGGCGCGCCGGCGCCGACGTTCCGGAAGGCGCGGGAGCTGCAGATGCTTTATGGGCGCGGCCGGCGAGTCCGCAGGGAGCCCTCGGGGGTGTCGACTGCAGCTGTCGCTGTCGGCGTGACGCCCCAGAGATCGTTCAGGACGCGCTGAACACCCGGGTCCTTCGAGCCCTTGATGGCCGCCTTGACCTCGGCCGCGTTGTGCAGCCGGAACTCGTCACGGTAGGTGACATAGAGCATATGGGAGCAGACATTGGGGTCGGCAGAGAGGACAGTCTTGCTGCCCTCTACGCTTTTGGCGAACCACTTCTGGATCGCACTCACGAAGCTGGAGATCGTCGTTTCAGCAGGTGCATATTCCATGAAACCGGTCTGGGGCTCGAGCGGCGTGGCCGACTTCACCAATGCCAGGAGATCGTCCTTCGCGGCGCCGAGATAGGCGTGCTCGTGCAACGTGCCCTCGTTGAAGAGGATGTCATGGGAGATGTCGATATCCGCTGCCCGGCCATGAGACTGCCGCGCCAGAGTGTCGAGGACGACAGATTGATGGGTCATGCGCAAGCGAACCATCACAGGATCATCGAAGCGGGATTGCTTGATGCGGACGGCACCGGCCCGGATGTTCTCGTAGGCGTCGAATTCGATGTCCACGTTCGCGCCATCCACTCGGATGGCAACGACCTTTTCAAGCGGGATCGTTCGCGGCAGCACGGCGTACACACGACCAGTGTGTTGACCGCGCATGGCGTCGACCGCCTGCAGTTGCTCGGGAGACATCGAGGCGGGGAAGGTGATGAGTTTCAGGTGTGAAGTCATTGGGTGTCCGTGGATTCATAGCCTGGCGCGGCGGCCTGGGCGAGGGGTGTCGTTGGAATCATCTGCCGGGCCTGGCAGGATGGCGTCGATGCGCTGAGTCATCAGCTTCTCGGTGAAGTAGGCGAAGACCTCGGGCGCGCCATAGACGAGTCCGGAGCACTCCTGCGCGAACTCAACGGCCATGCGTGGTTGCCCATCTCGAATCACTGGGCCAAGATTCCAGCTGGCGCCGGCGGCGTCAAGTATCCGGACGGCATCTGGGTGACCCAGGAAAATGGCGGCGGCGAGCGGCTTCATGCCGTAGACGCTGCGCTCGCAGTCCTGGCTGTCGAGCTCCCCGGGAATGATCTCGTTGACCTTGAGGAAGTCGAGCTCGATGAAGCGACGCATCAGGTCACAGACGTATTCCCTGTCGTCCAACCATATCGAGTCCGCAAAGAGTCGTGCGGAGTCGTTCAGTGACATGTGCTCGTCAAAGAGCTTGAGCTCGAGCAGAGCCTCCATGCAGTCCTTGAACTGCTCGAACTCCGTTCCATCGTCCGACCACAGCATGTTCTCGAGGACGGCCACGTGGATCGACCGGGCCCAGACTTTGTCGTCCCCGCGCACCAAGGGCGCCTTCTCATTAGGGCGGATGTCGCCAGACTTCAGCTGCGCCAGCAGATGGTTGGGCCCGTCGTATTGAATGAAGCCTGGCTCAGACATGGCGATCTCTCCGCGGCCTGGAGGCGACGCCGGCGGTCACCGGCTCCGAACTGAGCAGGGCAGCCTCGACCTGCAGTTCCATCTGGGCTGCTGCAACCATGGCAGCACTGCTGGTCCCGGCCGTAATACTCCAGAGACCGCGGTCATCAGGATCGATCTCAAGAACGATTTTGATGAAGGGGACAGCCCATGGAAGATCGTTCCAATCGGCGGCTGCCACCAAGCTGTTGCTGGCGAACTCACCCAGAAAGTGCTTGGTGCACAAGTTCGTGAGCCACGAGGCCTTGGAGCCAGCCAGGAGACTATTGACCATATCAGGGTGGCGCGCGCTGAGGGCGACCCGAAGCATTTCAGGCTGGTTCCGGTGAAGGCAGCGCTCGCCAAGCGACCAGATATCAGGCTTCGGAGAATCGTCAGCTGGGTAGCCGGCCATCAAGGCCCTGGCCATCTCATCTGCAACCCTGGGCGCGCCGTCGGCATCGTTGACGAGCAGCAGCTGCTTGAAGACCTCCATGTCGCCGGCATCAATGGCGGCGTGGATGGGCCCAATCTTGCGTCGCAGGGCGCCGATCTGATGAGACGAGTATCGTGTCTGAGACATTGATCGCTTTAGTTAGCCTAAATCCTCAGGTGCCGATCAATGAACGCCGGGGCGTGCAAGCCGACTCGCGGGAGCAACGGCACCAGGGGAGGTGTACGGAATTTCAAATCCATACTCCATGAGAACGTCCTGGGCATGTCGATTCGCCACCGGGAGACGGGTTCCGTCCTTTCGGATGGCGTTGTGCAACCGAACGGCCTCACGTTCAATTGCGACGCCGGCTGATGGATCAACCGCCTCACCGCGGAGCAGTGATTTCGCTAGATCCGACAGGGCAACAGTGATCCCCATGCGCTCGGCCGCAAGGATCTTTACAGCGTTTGCGCCGCCGTAGCTCATTTGTTTCGTCGTGCTCATGAGGACTCCAAATTGAAAAGTGATGAGTTTCAGGAAGCGAGGTCAGGGCCTGGATGTGCGTCGAGTCGGAGCTGGCCGACAACTTGGGTCATCGAAGAGCGAAAGGTTGACCTGGGGCTCGGATGAGTCCGGGAGTGGTTGAGTGGCACCGTTGCCATCGTCGAGGCCAAGGGCGCGGCATCGAAGCAACAGCAGGGCCTTGGCCAGGTTGATGCGGACTTCCCATTCACCGGCGCCGTTCTTGGTGGCCTGGGCCTGGACGACGTCTGCCCACTGGCCACGCACAATGCGCGGCAATGCAAAGCCAGCGTTGTGGAGTTCGCGCTCGACCATCTCGGCCAGTGCCTTCTGCCGGTTCGCCGAGAGGTGGTCGTTCAGGTAGGTGGGATACGTGAATCGCAGCACGCCTTCAGCGTCGGCGGCGTCGATCAACTCGAAGATGGTTGGGTACATAGCGTTCCGATCTGCGCGATCAAAGGCCCAGTCGCCCCACGCGGGGCGGTGGAGATGTTGGTGGCAAGCTGGCAGAGGAGAGCGTTGCCTCTTGGGCTTCGACGGCGCGAATCTGGCGACGCATGACTGCCTCCGTGATTCGAGGAACCAACGTCTGAGTGTCATCAAGGACGGCGAAATCCTTGGCGAAGGAGATCAAGCATTCGTGACCAGCCGGCGTGGCCGCCTTCATGTCGGCGCCGAGTTCAATGGCCACGGCCGCGGCCAAACCGTTGCCGGCCTTGATCGCGTACTCCAGCGGCGTGTTGCCGTAGGCGGCGTGCGGTGACTGGTCCTGATTGGCGGGGCCTCGACCAGCAAGCTGGATTGCGCCGGCCGCAACGTAGTCGCGCACCAGCTGGGTAAGCTGGTCAGCCGCCGGGTACGAATGCCAGGCGCGCGAGAAGAGGATGGTGACGAGGCTCAGGGAGCCGTCATCCTTCGAATGGGCCGGAGCCCCCATCTTCATCAGGACCCTGCAGGCGTCGGCCAGGTCGGCGGCGTCAGCCGCTGTCGTTCTCTTCTGGAAGAGCCAGTCCAGGCCCGCCAGGTGCAAGGTTTTGTTGCCGTGGGCCTTGATCGGAGTCTTGAAGTGCGGACTCTTCGGCTCATGCTCAGCAGCAAGCTGCAATGCGGCGGCTGACCTGCAATTCAGCGCCTCCATGGGCAGGTTGGTCACCGTCTTGAAGAGCGACGAGGTGCCATGGTGGCAGTCGTAGGTGATCGTGTCCTGGTAGCTGATGCCGGCGGGCGCGCGCTCGACGATCAGGCGAAGCGCGTCGATGTTGCGGTGATGGAGGCAGAGCTGCGCGAAGCAATAGCCACCGTCGAGATCCGGAGGAACGACGAATCCAAGGAGCATTCGGCTGCGGGCATCAGGGCCGGCGAAGAGCTCGAGCAGATCTTCGTGCCGGTGCTCAGCAACCGCCAGGCTGACGTCGTTGGGCCAGGTGTCGTGAGGCCTCATCGTCAGAGCCCAATCCGCGCAGCTCGGCGCGAGGGTTGAATCGTCGCCAACTTGGTTCCCTCTTGGGCTGCCGGATTGCGCACCTGGCGCCTCATGAGCGCGGCAGTCACTTGCGCGACCGCTTCACCAGTGCACTGCTCACCGGCAAGTGCGAGGAGATCGGCGGCCGCGGTTCCTTGAATGGCACCTTTCAAATCGCAACCGAGGTCAATGGCTGCAGCCGCGGCCTCACCATTGCCGACGAAGATTGCTGCGGCCACTGGTCGATGACCGTTCGTGTTGACTGCATCGAGATCGAGCAAGCCGGCCTTTACGTAGTCCGCCAACAGCGGGACGAGAACGGCACCAAGGTGATCGCGATTCCAGCGGTTGCGGAAGAAGAGGTCGCTCATGGTGGAAACTCCTTCAGCCCTTGTGTGCGCGAAGGGGAGTCCGAACTCGAGAGCCACGCGGCAGCATTTCGCGTAGAGAGCAGAGGCAGCACAATTTGTAGAAGTAACGGCCTCGCGCAGCGCCTCATAGTGCACCGAGCCACCACGGAAGATGTCCTCGGTTCCAGATACGCATGGATGGCCAGATTCATACTTCAGCGCCAAGCGCAAGGCTTCCGCGTTCCCGTATTTCATGGAAAGCTGAAGCAGCGACAGATCGCTGCTGACCTCGAGTACGCCGCTTTTGACGTAGGAGCGGCAGCAGTCAGCCAATGTGATGCCGCTGGGTTGCTGCTCAGCTATCAAGGCGAGGGCATGGACGTTGCTGGAGTCCATGCAAACCTGGGCAAGCATCCTGGCGCTGGAGTTGCCCTGAATTCCATCCAACTTCAGTCCGGCAAGCACGGCCTCTCGCGGCCGCGGGAAACGGTCACTCCCCCTCAGGAGAGTGAGCATGTCGTCGTACTTGTGTTTGCGGATGGCGTCACAGAGCCAGGATGCCCAGATCCCAGAGGCCATGTCAGCGGCCTCTTGCTGGGCGAGCTGCGCCGCGCGCGCGCCAAAGAGGGGTTTTCGTTCCATATGCCACTGGCGTCAACCGAATGACGCAGTGCAGATGATACCGTATACACCAGCGCAAGGCAAGCGACTATTGGGATGCCGCAGCCGTCGGTTACGGCCAGACCGCCGTGCCGGCTCAGAGGCCGTAACGCTTCTTGAGCTCAGCAACAACCAAGGCGGCGTATTCGCGGTGCCGGGGGTGCCAACGCCCTTTCTTGGGGTCGTCCAGTTTGGCCAAGGACTCGTTCAGACGATCCATAAGGGCAACTCTTGGAACCTGCTCAGGGCTGACTGCCGCAGTTAGCGAGGCATCCTTGATCCGCGCCCGATACAGAGACTGACGCTGTGAGCCTGTCATTGCTTCGTCGCCCTTAGGCTTTCGGCCGCGCTTGGCCGCGGTCCGGGTTTCAGCAGCAGATGCGTTGGACGATATGGATGGCTTGATGTTCACGCTCATCGATGAATCATAACGCGTGACGAAATTCTTGGCGCCGCGCAAGCTCAGCAACCGGACGCTTGCGCATCGCGCAAGGCGAGCTGGATATCGACCTGGGTGCGCCCCTCAGTTGCCGGCCCGTGCCAACTCGCCTGGCGGGACGCCAGGCGCGGCGCTATCCTTCCCCGGCCTGAAGGCCGAGGTTTGCCGCGCATTGCGATCACCTGCCTGGCAGAGGTTCAAGGGCGCATGCTCCGCGCGGCCGGCTGAGCAACCGGCGCAGCGACCAACTGCTCGGAGGCATCAACCCTCCTGAGGGTGAGCCAGGCCATCTCATTGAGGACAAGGGTAGGGTCGAAGGACTCACTCAATCCGTCGGGAGACTCGAAGCAAATCTCGACGCGGCCGGCGCGTTCGACGACCTGGAAGCGACGATGGTCGCCCAGTCGATCCCGTGTCACATGGTAGGTCTGGCCGACCTCGAGGCGCCAGGGATTGCCCGGAAGCACGGAGACGCCCTTGGCGGTGTACTCAGAGATGCCAACGCCGATGTCGGCAATTGAGATGGCGGGGAGTTCGATGCCGGTAGCCCGCTGGAATGCGGCCATCATCTCTGGCAGGGTGCCCCACCAGTCTGCGCGCGGATAGATGCGGTACGGAGAGACACGCTCGAGCTCAACCATCCAGGTATTGCGACCGCCGTGGAACTGAAGACGAACAATGAGGGACTCTGGTGCCGTCAGACTCATTTCGCGCGCCTCCGCTACGACGATGCCGCCCAGCAGGACGCGCATGCTGCCGATCAACCCGCCCCGCTTAATCTGCTTCACCTCGAAGCGCTGACCTAAGGAGCCATGTGTCGTGAGACTGGTGAGGACTGGCTTGGTGAGCTCGAAATGGGTCATGGCGAAATCCAAAGAGGGGGCTTTGCAGGCGAGTCTGCCACATTAGGCGGCCACTGCCGAGTCCGCAGGCAAGTACCGGGTCTTCAATTCGCCGCGGCGGATCGCCTCCATGTCGACTTGCGGCGCGCCCGGCCGCCAGGCGCCGGCAGTGCGGCGGGCATGCTCGGCATCGAGGCGCTCCTGGTAGCGCTCAGGCAGAGACTTGACGCCCTCAGGGGCGCGCAGACCGGCAGCGCGCTGGGCGTCGCTGACGCTGGCTGACAGCAATTGCTCGCGGGTCATCTGATAGACGCCATGGCGGCGCTTCCACTCGGCGCGGCGCAGCATGTAGTCCTGCTCGCCCAGGTGACGACGGGCCGTGGAGAACGTGCCGAGCATCTGGTAGTGGCGGAAGGCCTCGCCGGAGTCCAGGTCGCCCTTGCGCTCGTGCACGCGGCTCTCAATGACCTCCCAGAAGAAGAAGTCCTCGGCACCCTGGGCGTCGACTTCGAAGAAGTCCGACTTGTCCACACCCATGACGACGCGGCCGTCGCCGAGTTCGATGTTCTGCTGGCAGCCACCGGTCTCGGTCGCGCCGACCAGGTCGGCCATGATGTTGCGGGCGCCGGTGTAGAAGCTGGAGTAGCCAGCATCAGAGTCATAGTCACGGCCAACGTTCAGCCAGACGGGCTTTGGCACCTTCTTGTCGGCCGCAGCGATCTGGCCGACTTCCGGCGGGAAGTAGTCGCTGCCCTTCTCGTTCACGTCCATCCAAAGGTGCACGGCCTCAAACGCTCGAGGCTGGTGGCCTTGCATCGACCAGATGATGTCGATGGCGATCAGCTGTTGCAGAGTCACGATCTCAAAGCGTGGCTCAATGCCAAGTTCACGCGCAGCCTGACGCTCCTTCTTGTCCAGAGTCAGCGCATACAGCAGAAGGTCACGCTGCATCTTGGGGGAGTAAGCGTCAGGAGCGATGGCGATATAGCCGTCCTTGGTGACGGTGCGACCAACCCACTGGCGACGAGCCATGTCGTATTGAGTGTCGACAATGAAGCGCTGCAGGCGGTTCAGACCGCGCATGAATGCGTACTTTTCATCAGACTCAATCATCGACTCCAGGCTCTTATCTCGCCCCACGGCCGCGCAGCTCCAACATCCGAAACGCGCACCACAGGCCTTAGCGGAGGCCTTCATCACGTCATCTGACACCACTGCGCAGCTTGTGTTGCCACCATCACGATAGGCCTCCCAGATTGATGCAGCATCGGTGTAGGACTGAAGCTCGCCACTCTGCAACTCAGACAGGATCACCCAGATGTCTTCCTGGCTGTAGAAGCAGATCGGCGACAAGCGAAGCTCATCACGGATCTTCTTGCCGACGGGCGAGCGGACCTCTTCGAGCCAGACCTTGTCGTCGGTCTCGCCGCGGAGCTTCATCCGGGCGTTGCGGGATGCGGACTCGTCGAATCGCGTGCCGACCATGACCACCGGTGCGCCGGACACGGACAGCTCCTTGAGGGCGGCCTTGCGTTGGCGCTGCTGAGGCTGGATCTTGAGCGAGATGGAGCAGTCGCGCGAAGAGCTGTTCGCAAAGGTGGGCAGCGCGCGGCCGGAAATGATGCGCACCGCCCAGGTGTCGTTCAGAGACGGGCTGGCAATGTCGAGGCGGGCAGGGAGGTCGTGCTCGGTGATGAAGGCGCGGATCTTCGCGATCTCGTGGCGCGTGACTTCCTCGTACGCAGGGTTGTCGACCAGGGTCGAGGCGTGCGTGATGAGGATCTGGTTCATCGGAAGGTCTTGGGCCTTGCGTTCAACAGCGACTTCGAGCGCCAGGTACAGCATGACGGTCGAATCCTTGCCGGCCGAGTAAGCCAGAACGATGGGGTGGCCATCGTCAAAGACGCGATGGATTGCAGCCTTGGAGCGCGCAACCTTATCTTCCGTAGAGAGGTTGTAGACCGATTGGAATTGCGCCTCGACGTCCTCGTCGCCAGGCAGGACCAGCGACCCACCAACAGCCTCAACGCTTGCCAGAGGATCATTGGCAGCAAGAGCAATCTGCGCAGCAGCAGCAACAGGCGTCACCAGCGACGGCGCCATCTCGGCGTCGAAGAGGTCAAAGAAACTCAGTTGGGCTGCGTGTGTCATGTTCAGTGCCGAAAAGTCAATCGGATTGAACATGAGATATCACATACGCTGCGAAATGCAACATACATGAGCACGCCAGGCCTCGCCAGAAGCCTAGCGGAATTCCCTATGGAACTCTCGAGTTAGCGCGGGATCGCGCCAGACGCGGCCAGGCCCTTGGCGATGTAGGAGCGCAGCGGCGACTTGGCGGCGAGGTAGCCGCGAGTGTGCGCGTCGAAGTCCTTGCGAGCGTGTTCCAGGATCTCAGAAAAATCCGTCCCGCTGTCTCCGCGACCAAGCCACATGAGCGCGAGCAATTCGACAACGGCCTTATCCGGGATCGACGCCAGGGTGTCGGCCAGATGCTTGCGCGCTGCCGCGTGGGAAGCATCCGTTGAGGAAGAAGATGGAACGACCTCGCCGGTCTCGCGGGTGACATATTCGCGCTCCACCAGTTCGCAGCTCGCATTCAAGCGAGACAGATGATCGGCGGTGAGATGGCTGAGTTGGGTCATTGAACAGGCGCCGCAAGAGTGAAAGGGTGGCAATTATCGGCGCCGGTCAGGCGGCTCCGATGGTTCGAATCAGGTTTCAGGGTCGGAGAGTTCTTGCTCGGAAAGGTCCAGACCATTGCGCAGGATCAGCGACTGCTCGATCCACTGCAGCGACATGTGCCCCAGGAATGGAACCTTGCTGCCGGGAATGGTCTTGAGCAAATGTGCCGCGCATCCCCCGACTACAGCAGGCTGGCACGAAGTGCCTGGAGGCGGAGCCGACCTGCTTAGTCGCGGGTCAAGCGGCACGCTGTGCGCGCGCCATGCGCGCTCAGTCAGGAGTGGTTACGGCGGTGTCTCCTGGTCCTGGATGTAGTCGAGCAGCTGCTCGATGCTCGCGTGGCCGCCGGCGCTCACAACGCCGTAGGCGTTGTTCCAGAAGCGGGACTTCCAGAAGAACCGCTTCAAGTGCTTGGCGAACTCTTTGCGCACGTAGCGCGAGCTGACGGTCTTCAGGTTGCCAACGAAGCGAGCCAGGTTCATCGAAGGGTGAGCCTCGACCAGCAGATGCACATGGTCGGCCTCACCACCGAACTCCACGAGCCTGCAGCGCCACGACTGGCTCACGTCCGAGAAGATGGCGCGCAGGCGCTCCAGCATCTCGGCCGTCAAGCACTTGTGCCTGTATTTAATCGACAGGATGATGTGGTAGTGAAGGCTGTAAGCCGCGTGTTTGCTTGTCTTCAGGCCATCAGGCATGACACTTCACCGTGTCGATTTAATCTCGCCACAGTATACTGTATATGTGTCCAGTACCATCATCCGCACCGAAGCGCATTCGCTCACAACCTCGCCTGAGGTTCGTGCCGATGTGGAGCGGACCATTGCCGCCTACCGCCGTGCGGTGCGCGCGCTGAGCGGGGTCATCCTGGTGCACTGGCCGAGCCTGGCCAAGGCAAAGTCCAAGTGCCAGGCTGTCGAAGCGCTGTTTCATGCCACCGCCAGGCGACCGGTGGTGCGCTATGCGGTCTTGGACCGCCTGCTCGGCAAGATGCCGAGCTACCTGCGGCGCGCGGCCATCGAGCACGCCTACGGCGCGGTCGCTTCGTTCTTGTCGAACTACTCGAACTGGCTCGACGGCGAGATTGGCGGCAAGGCCCGCGCCGTCGGCTCTCGGCCTCCGCGCCTAGGCTTCAGCAACGTGTTCCCGTCGCTGTACGGTGGGAACATGATCCTGGTGGGCGCAGGTCTGCGCACGGTGCAGGTGAAGCTGCTGCGCGCCGACGGCACCTGGTCGTTCAGCGCACCGCTGGCGCTCAAGGGCCGCTTCAAGCGGCTGCTGCCCGCCGCGAACAAGATGGACCTGTGCCCGACGCTGATGCAGCGCGGGGCGAAGGTCTGGTTGTCCTGCCCGGTCGAGCTGACCGGTGTGATGCGGCCACCAAAGTACCTCACGAACAAGTCCTTCGCCGCCGGCGCGCCCGAGTCCTCTCGGGTGTGCTCCGTCGACGTGGGCATCAACACCGCGGCGACCGCCGCCATCGTCGACTCTACCGGCACGGTGATAGCCCGCACGTTCTTGACGTGCGGCAGGCACAACGACCGGCGCGACGCTCTGGCAGCGGCCATCGCTGGCAAGCAGAGCCTCTCAGGCTCAGTGGGTAGGGGTGAGCGCCACGCGGTGGCGCTGCACCGGCGCATCGCGGGCTACAGCCTCGATGCGGCTCGGACTCTGGCGTCCGAGCTGGCGGCGTTCGCCGCGGCGCACGGCGCCAAGGCCTTCGTCATCGAAGACCTCAAGGGCTGGCGGCCGAAGGGCCCCAGCCGTGCGATGAGGAAGCGGTTCCACCGCTTCCAGCATCGTGCGCTCGTCCAGTGCTTGGCCCACAAGGCTCAGGAGCAGGGCCTGCGCATGCTCGAGGTCTTCGCCCGCGGCACGAGCCGCTGGGCTTACGACGGCTCGGGCAAGGTGCACCGCTCGAAGGAGAACGCGCAGCTGGCGAAGTTCGCCAGCGGGAAGCGCTACAACGCGGACCTGAACGGCGCGTTGAACATCGCAGCCCGCGGGCTCGCGATGCTGCTGGGCATCAAGCCCAGCAACGAACACAAGGCAGACGCCGGCAAAAGCTCCGGCCCTGTCACGAGAATGCCGTTGGTCCTCGCCGACATCTGGGCTCACGCCCAGGCGTTGCGCGGGGCCTCTAACCGTCCGGCTTCGCCGGCGGGTGTCTTGGCATGAGCTTCGCCTCATGCCCAGATGCCCCGACTACAGCGCCGTCAGGCGTTTAGTCGCGGGAGCATTCACAACCTCCAAAAGCTGCTTGTTCAACTCCATTGCCTTATGGATCTTGGAGAGTTCGGCTTGTTTTGTGGTCATGTCGGTCCTCGAAATTGGTTGAAGCTGGGCCTAGGGCGGCCAAGTGTTTTACCACTCGCACGGAAGGAGGCGTACACAATTTGAACAAAGGGGCCGAAGCCCCTTGTTCAGATCCTCGCCGGAATCACTGGTTCGTCGAGAACGACCAGGTCTTGGTCAGCGCGGCGCCACCAGCCTTCAGCGTGGCCGTGAACGTAGCGGTGTAGGTCTGACCCTTCACCAGCGGCGCCAGGGGCACCAGCACAGCAAAGCCTTCGGCCAAGTTGGCGTCAGCGTTCAGCGTCACGCCCTGGCCCTTCAAAGCGGAGTTCGCGACGACGGCGGCCGCCACGGCGTTGCCACCCGCATCCTTCAGGCTGAATTCCGTGACCGTAGCATTCAGGGTGCCAGCATCCTGGAAGTTCAAGTAGTCGGCATTGCGCACGCTCACCAGGACCGGAGTGCCGGCCGTCGCATTCGGGAACAGAACTGCCGACGGACGCGGCGACTCAGCGCCGACATAGAAGGTTTCCATCACACTCTTCTGGCCGGCGTACGGGTACGCAACCAAGCTTGCCACAGCGGGGACCTGACCGATCTTGTCAGCAACCGGACTTGCAAGGTCAGCCACACACAGCGGGATCTGAGCACCATCGAGGCCGAAGCCGAAGCCGACGGCCGAGTTGCGCGACAGCAGCGCCGCACCGTGATAGACCGTGTTCAAGAGGCCAAGGACACAGTCCGCGCCGAGTTGCGAGGCGCCAGTCCCACCAACGGCTTCGGTGCTGAACGCAGCCGAATAGCCAGCCTTGGCGATGCGGTCGCCCGGGGTCACCGCGTAGAAGTCGAACTTGCTCGAATCTTCGTTGTGATAGCTCGTCACAGTGGACAGATTCGTGGTCAGGTACTTGGCGTGCGCTGCCGCTGCCACGTCGATCTGAGCGTCCTGGGACAACAGGCCAGCGCCGGCGGCCAGGCGCACCGTGTTCAGGGCCGTATAGGCGCTTTCGGCCAGAGTGCCGGCAGCATAGGTCGGTGCAGCCGCCGAAGTCTTCAGGTTGCCAGCGTCAGAAACCACCGGAACCGGAGTGGTCGGAGTGGTAGGCGTAGTGGGAGTGGACGGAGCAGTCGAGGAACCACCGCCACCGCCGCAAGCGGCAAGAGCTGCAGTCAGAGTCACCACGAATGCGAAACGAAGGGTCTTGGTCATCTTGATCTCCAGGCGAAAAGTTGATTGCGTTGGAGATGAGATATCACATCCTCTGCGAAGTGCAACCCGTCGAGCGCAGGCCAAAAAACAGCCCACACTCCTCTGCCAGCTTGCTTAATTCTTAACGACGAACTGATGGCAGTCGCACATGGCGAATGTCCGCTCAGCCGCCTTTTCGATCCGCCCGCTGGTTGGAGCGGGACCTTTGGCGAATCTCATCGAGAACTACAGCGAAGAGACTTCGGACCGCAAGTGCCTGTGACGGCGTTGGCATCGCCAAGAAGGTTGATGGATCGAGGTCGAGCAGATCGCGCGGAAACAGTTCAGGCATGATTCCAAAGCGGCCTTGCGATAGCACTCGGCCAGCCATCCACGCACTGTCGAAGGCGACCCCGTAATACTGCTGCTCTCGACCATCCCATGTGTTGTCCACGATCAGCCCCTCGCGGTTCACGCACCAAGCGTGCTCGATAGGGACGATCCCGAGACTCAAGGCGACACCTTCGACATACGTAAGACGCTCATCCTCCTGTGACAACCGAAATGCGTTTGCGTAGCAAGCTTGAGGAATGCCGCGCGGAAAGTCGTCTGAGGAAGCGTGAGCACCGTATCCTCGTCCAGCCGCCAAGATGAAGCGTGCGCCGACCAGGCCAAGCTCAGCTTCGGCGCGCAACAGCCTTTCCAAGAAGCCGACCTCGGCCATCAGTTCACCGTGGCCAGAACCGGCTGCGCTGCGCGGAAACTGTCAGTCGCACCATGAGCCCAAGGGAAGCGACCTTCTTTATCAGGCCACACGATCTGCAGGAACTGCGCTGCGCCCTGGCTGCGAGAGACTGCACAATAGGCATACTCGCCGACCTGCGCGGGATCGGCGGCCAGCAGCACGAAGGAAGTCGGCCAGCGAGGCAATCTGACCTCGCCGGCAAGCTTTGAGCCCATAGCCTTCTGGGCGATCAGGTAGCGCGCAACATCGTTGATGAGCTCGTGGCCAACCTGCAAAGGAAGACCCAGCACCAGGATCTCAGGGAGCCCCTTGTCATACAGGCCGACCGAATAGTTGAAGGCACAACCCTCTTCACCCGCCACCGGTGCAACGCTCTGCACGTACCAGCCAACCTCTTTGATGAGGCGCTCGCCGGCCTGACGAAGCTTGGCCATCCGTTCTTCTATGTCGTCGTTCATTGCGGTGGCCTTAAAAGCCGAGTTCATGTTGCTTAGGAGAGTGTGCCAAAGATTGTCCAGGGAAGGCCGCTAGCGGCGGCGCAAGAAGGGGCAAGCCAGAGCGAAGATGCGCCCGATAGGCGCGCACCCAGTTAACGGAAGATTCGGGGTCGCCAAGAACGCCGGTGACCTGCCGGCGACGGTTCATCGACGCGCATTGGCGATCCGTGATCGCAATGGCGCCAAGCTTGATGGCCTTGGCCTTCATGGACAGGCAGATGTCGTAGTGGCTGCCAGAGGTCTTCTCTGGCGACTGCCACCAACGACGCTGAACTCCGATCTTTGCGGCCATTGCGTGAAGCTCTTCGTCGGAGTCAGCAATCATGTGGGACATCTTCATGCCGCGCCATTCGATCTCGAAGTCGTCCACGTAGACAGCCACAGAAGAGTCCTCAGCCGTGGCAGAACAGCTCGACGCCGCCGGCTGTGAAGCGACCCGTGAACCTATTCTGGTACGCGAAGCGCACGCAAGCCGCGACAGCCGGCGGAATGTCGAAGTGCTCGCAGCGGACCTCGTCGTTGTCCGGCAAATAGCTCACCCGGCGCCCCTGCCACTCGTAGTCACCGTAGCCCAGCTTCTCCCGAATCACCATGGGATCGAAGCCCAGGACCTCGAAAGCAGCAAGGAGGTCGACGATCTTCTTGTCCTCGACCATCACAGTCAGTGGCACGAGCTTCTGCAGCGCAGCTGCTGTAGCAGGCGAAGTCCAGACGCGGGCCTTGCATCCTGCCGAGTCGGTGGCCCGGACAACGGCGACAACGGAGCCCGATGTGCTGAGGACGATCTCGATCTGGGCGCCATGGGTGACGTAGAGCGGGCCATCGTCACAACGGTCAGGCGTGCTGCCCGACGCATCGGCGATCACGATGCGCTGTGTCGCAAGTTCCTTGAATAGACGATGCCCATCACCGGGGACCTCCGGCTTGAAGATGAGGGCGAACTTTTGATCGGTGTCGGTGGCAGTCATGGGAATCCTTTGCGCTCGCCTTGAGATAGCACATTTCACTCGAAGTGCAACCCGCTCAGAGGGCAGGAAGGCCCAGCTGGTTACGCGAGCAGATGGTGAGCTTGACGTGCCGACACGATTCATCCTTGGCCAGCAGCAGTCCCTTTGCCACAAGCGACGCCGAGGCGGCCGCCTCGTTGACCGTCACCTCCATCCACGACTCGGCCTCACCCTGGATCGCCAGGCTGTCGGCTTCTTTGAGCAGGCTGGCCAGGAGGAGGGCTTGCTTTGCGGGCAGGTTGCGCTGCTTTGCTCGCAAGCCGCGCGCGAGCGTTTGGGCGCGATCACGGTCGCTCGCTTTGACCTCGTAGAGGTCCCAGTGCGGCCGCGCGTATTCCGACGCGGCTCCGCCGGTGCTCCAGCTCTTGGTCGGGTGGTTGAATGCAGCAATCCAGGTGGCCATCAAAATCTCCAGGTTCGCAGGAGAGATATCACTTCGAACCAAACGCGCAAGTCGCCTCTGCCGCCCCGGGCTACTCGCACAGCATCGCGAGCTCGGCCTCGTCGCTGATCGGGTTTGCGGCCAGGTCGACCCTGCGAGCTTCGGCCTGCCAAACGGCAACAGATTGGTCGGTCACGCCGGGCAGCAGGCTCACCAGCTCAGGCATCACCTTGGCCAAGCGCTTGCGCCGGGTGTCTTCATAGAAGAGATCGGCGCCGACGAAACCGCGGCCCGTCAGGATGCAGCCCTCGTGCGTCGAGCCGCTGCCGGAGAACGGATCGCAGACCAGTGCACCGGCGTTGGTGTAGAGCAGGATGGCGCGCTTGACCAGCGGCACCGGGAACTGGCACGGGTGATCGGTCTTCTCTGCGTGGTTGGCCTTCACCTGCGGGATGTCGTCCCAGACATTCGACGGCGCCGCGCCAAGCGGGTGCCCAGAGAGCTGGCCGCGGTTCGGGCCCTTGTAGGCCCGCTTACCCGGATTCATCTGGGGCACGCGCGCGGCGTTCGCGTTGAAGGTCTGCTGCGGGCCCTTGGAGAAGACCAGGATGGTCTCGTAGCGCTCGCTCAAGCGCTTCTTTGGGGTCAGGCCGTGCTTGAAGGTCCAGACCACGCGGGTCTGGTAGATGAGACCCATCCGGCGCAGGTCCTCGAAGAGCATGACATCCATCGGGTACAACTGCTCGGTCCAGTCGCGAGTCTGGCCCAGGTTCAGGCACAGCGTGCCGCCCGGCTTCATCACGCGCGACATCTCGCTCAGGCACATCACCAGCCAACCATAGAAGCGGCTGAAGCGCATGGCGTCGACGCCGCTGTTGCCGTACTTCTTCCCAAGGTTGTAGGGCGGCGAGGTCAGGAAGAGGTCGACGGTGTCGTCAGGAAGTCCATCCAGGAAGTCCAGCACGTCCATGTGAGCTGTCGTACCGAGGATTTCCGAGAGGAAGTCGGCCTGCATCTGCTCGCGAGCTGCCGCGCGCTGGCGGATGCGCTCCTCGGTCTTGCGCGCGCCCTGGCGGCATGCCGCCTGGTAGATGCGGCCGCGAGACCAACCAGTGATCTCGCGCACCTGCTCATAGGTGTGGCCGGCGAGGAGCTGGAGAACCTCCTGCTCGGCGTACGACCTGGCGGCCAGGTTCGCTTCATTGGGATCGGCCAGCATCATGCCTCCAGGGGAACAAGGGGGAGCGTCATCGCCAAGAAGACGGAGGCGCCTTTGGCCTCCTTCACACCATGGTTCACGCGGTCGTTGAAGACGAACCAGTCGCCGGCGGCCGGCTTGTGAGAGACGCCGCCCTGCTTGAAAGTGAGACCATCGTTGTGCAGCACCAGACACAGGACGGTGCCATAGATGTCGTCGACATGCTGGTCGACGCCCAGAGTGGCGATGAGCTCGTTGTAATTGATCCGCCCAGACCAGCGCAGCCCGAACTTCGCCAGGTGAGCTGCCGGCAATAGAGACTCGATGGATGGGAACCACTCGGGAACCTCGAACGTCTCGACGTCGTCACCGGAGAACTCGATGGCCTCCTGCGAGGCGTAGTAGTCCGACGCGAACTCTGCGGCCGTGGCGGCGGTTGCAGCGTCCAGGCCCACGTGGCCGAGGATCTCGCCATAGCGGAACGTGCCGCGCTTCAATGCTGCCTTGCTCATGTCTGAATTCCTTTTCGGACAAGGCGGCCATCGGCGCGCCCGGCCAAGCAAAGGCCGCCCGCAGGCGGCCGGTGACACTAAACAACAGAGACCGGTATAGGCCTAGCGAGGCCTACTGTCGACGAGAACGCCAACGGTCCAGGCCCCACTTCGAAACGATTCCAGCGCTCTCTGGAAGTCGCCATCGCACGCATAGAGCGCCTTCGTGCAACGCAGCATTCCCGGGTCAGGTTCCACCTGGTGACGAAGCGCAGCGATGAAGTCGCCATGAGTCAGCGCCCGATGGTCCGCCGCGCAGCGCGCGGCCCGGTCGAGCAACGATGGATCGAGATGCGATCCGGAACCGTCAGAACCGCCGCCACCGGTTTGAGACTGGGCGAGGGCTGCGCGGGCCAAGGCGAGGGCTGCGCGAGCTTGATTCAACTCGAACTCGACTTCACCCAGCCGCTGTTCGGCCGTCTTGAGAAGAGGGGACATAGCTTCAGCGCACCACGGCAACGACGGCGAGGGCCAGGCATGTAATCAGCACACCCCAACGGAACAAGCGCTTGCGAGCCAGGCGACCAAAGGGCGCCAGGACCGAGCGATCCGAGTCATCGAGCGGAATGCGCAGATCGCGGCGCGCATGCGCCAGCACCATCGAGTCCGCACGTGCGCGGATCTCGTCGACCGACATGGCATTCCTGGGCTGCTGGGCCACCATCACTGGCAAGCCTCGCAGATTTCGCCGGCACCCATGCCGTCCTTGCGCATCGGGCAGACCGGCAGCGGCTCGTCAGAGTCGAAGTCCAGGACCAATTCCGAAGGGGCTTGAGCGGGGACTTTGTCGGGTGCATTCATGGTGGATAGCTCCATTCTGAGCTGCATTTAGGATATCATATACGCATTGAAACGTCAATGCCGCAAACAACAAGGCCGCCCAAGATGGAGTTCCTAGCGCCGGACTTGTGATCCTTTCAGACTTCAAGTTGACTTGATGAGCGGAAAGACTTCATAAATGACCATGCAGCACGACGACAAGAAGAGCATCGACAACGAGCAAACATACAAAGGCGGCGCAGACTGGAAGTTCGCCCTTCTTGGTGGGCTCGCCACGGCATCGGCGCGCCGGGTCTACACGGCCGCAGAACTGCTTAGCTTCGTCCGCGAATTCAGGCCCACAGCGTCAGCAAGCACCGCTCGCGTGACTGCTGACATGTTGGTGTCGGCAGGCGCTCTTCGTAGAGTCTCAAGCGGGGTGTTCTTGAACAAGCGCGCAGTCCCTCCGGCCGAGATGGAAGAAGTTGCCCAGTTCATTCGCGCCGGCGCCGTAATCTCATTGAATTCGGTGCTCGGGAAGTGCGGCTTCCTGAACAACAGCACAGACCAGATGGTTACCGCGGTCCTACCATCGTCGGCAACCAAGCGACCGAAGCTTGGTGAACTTGTCACTTCATCTGGTGACCGTTTTCGGTTTCTGGGGCTTGCTGAGAAGTTCTTCCCAAAGAACTCTCAGGATCGCTTCGATATGCTGCAGCCCGGCAGCCAATGCGAAACCTTTCGACCTGAGGCAGCGCTGCTTCAATGGCTGCACCTGGCCGGACTGGATAGGTCTCGCGTCACTTTGCCACCGGTCGATGTCGACATGGCGGCGCTCGATCATCAGCTTCTGGGTGAGCTCGCTGAGCGATGGGATCTGGTTGCTGCGCTGAGGGACTGGCAGACGAACGCCGAGTCCGTGAACTTTGGCGAGGAGCGGGAAGCAGGCGGTCTGACCCAGCCACCAAGTGATGAGGCCATCGAACGCGGTGCAGACGCGCGGAGGCGGCTGATGAGTCGAAAGACGCCGCAATAGTTTGATGGCGCTGAAGAGGCGCAGCGCCCGCTATCGAGGGGCAACGCCCAGGATCTCGCGGCAATAGTCGTGGCTGCCCGAGATGATCGAGGCGATGTGCTCATCGTTGCGCACGATGGCCGCGGCGAGGCGGTGATTCCCATCCTCGACAAGCCAATCAACATGGCAGCACATGGCAGGCACGCCGACGTCGATGTGGATGGGATCACCCCAGCCATGGACCGCCAGGTAGGCGACCCGGCGCGCGTGCCGCGAAAGCCGCCAGGTGGGGCAGTCGGATGCCGGGTTGAAGGGCGTCGGCTCAAATTGGCGGAGCTCGATGCACTTGCGCACCTGGGCCAGTGTGATTCGATGCCGGCGCAGGTCAGGCGTGTCCCAGACCGGATCGAAGGGGTTGCAGTGCCGGGCCAGCCGGCGAACCGGCACCAAGACACTTCTGGATGTGCGACGAGGTGATGTCATAGGGCTTAAGCGCCGGCAACCACAGCCTTGGCGGCCTGGTAACTATTCCATGCCTCGAGGGCTGCACCGCGCGCGTTTTCGATGGCGACATCGGGATGCTTCGATTCCACGGCGCGCCGAAGACTTGCTCGCGCATTGCGCAGGCGACGAACCAGGTGCGAAAGCAAAGCACGCACAGCTGGATCGATGGCCGGACGCTCTTCGGCCGCATGAAGCCACGCCGGCGCGATCTGCGCGCGAAAGTCCCGCTCGAAGTCGGTGCCATGGATGAGGTCGTAAGCCTCCTCGAGGTACTGCCAGACGTCCCGGACATATCCCTTGATGAAGAGACCACCGCGACCGCCGTCGACCGACTCTTCGAAGAAGAAGCGCTCCTTCGAAAAGAGCTCTCGAATCACGTAGGCATACAGGGCTGCACGGATGTTCCCATTGGTCGGCGCCCGGCGGCCGCGCTCGGCGTGTTTGAGGTCGCTGATGGTGACCGGAAGCATCGACAGCATCTCAGCGCGGTCAAAGAGGACGGGCGTGTTCATGGGATCGAAGTATCACCACGTGTGAGGATCATCAAGAGGCGGAAACAAGTAGGCCCACCGAAATGAACTACCGCCACCAATCCGTAGGTTGGAGGCGGTCTCGCGGCGGCTAAGCCGCTTCGGCCAGTTCCTGGCCGCAATCCAATGTGCCCAGCGCCCAGCGCAGCACGACGCGCGCTGCGGCTGAGTCCCGGTCCTCCTCGTGCCCGCACGCATGGCAGCAGTGCCAGCGCTGCCCCAGCAGCTTCTTGGTCACAGTGCCGCAGGCTGGGCAGGTCTGCGAGGGCTTGAGTTTTCTCGTCGGAGCTTCGAGGTACAGCGCGCCAGTCTCCTGCACTTTGTACGCGACCTTCTGAAGCAACGCCGCCGGAGCGGTGTCGAGAATCTCTCGGTTCAGTCCAGCCTTCTGCTGGACATTCGTGCCAGGCTCTTCCACCGTGCCGGCGGCCGAACCCGTCATGTTCTTGATGCTGAGCTTCTCGGTTGCAAAGACCGAGCAGCGAGACGCCAGGCGAGCGCTCAGCTGATGCTGGTGCTCATGGCGCTTACGTGCGAGCTTGGCCTTGAAGGCGCCGCGCACGGCGCAGGCCTTGCGCCAGTTCTTGCCACCGCGGCGCTTGGCGCTCACCGCCCGGTCGAGCTCGACCAGGCGAGCCTGCGCGCCGGCGTACCAGCGCGGGTTGTCCTCGAGCTCGACGGCCTCGCGATGCGGGCCATCGGTGCGCGCGATGGTCAGCAGGCGGCTGACGCCCCAGTCGGCCGCCATCGCGTGATGCTCGGTACGCCGGCGCGCGACATCCGCATCGGCGCACTCGAGCGTCACCGAGACATGCCACTCACCATGCCTGTACAGCAGTTCGCAGCTCTTGATGACGCCGGCCGCGCGCGCCTGGCCGCGGCACTTGATATGCCCCAGGCCCTGCAGGCGCAGCGTGCCGTGCTTGGCCCAGTGGATGACGCCGAAGTCGTCCGGCCGACCGTCGTTGGCGATGTTCGGCGCGAAGCGCCACCCATCGCCATGGCCCTTGAAGCCGATTCCCGGCATGCGCGAGAGGGATTTGAAGCGCGGGAAGCCTGGTGACGCGCCACGGCGCACCCGCTCGAAGAAGGCCTTGAAAGCCTTGTCCAGCCGGCGCAGCGTGATTTGCTGCGACGAGCAGTTCATCGTCGCCCAGTCCGCGGGCAACTCGCCGCGCAGCTGCGTTAGGGAGCGGCACTGGTCCTCGTACGAGATGCTCTTGCCGGCCTTGCGCCAGGCGTCGATGCGTTCCTCGAGCGCTGCGTTCCACAGCTCTTTGTGCTGGCGCAGCAGCGCCAGCAGGCCCTCGGCCTGGCGGGCCGAGGGGTAGAGCTTGTAGGTAACCTTGCGACGCTGCATCACTATCGGATATCACATAGGTTGAAGTCGTACAAGGCTTCGTGACTTGAGTTCACGAACCCGGCCTGACAGGGCGTCAGCCCGGAGATGATTCCCCTGCCCCCAAACAGGTCGGCGTTTCCTCCAGGCACTTCGTGCCAGACCGCTTGGGCGCAGCCCCCTCAGCCATGGATGGTGGGCCGTCATGATCTGGAGCGGGACCGAGCTCAGGTGGGATAGCGAGCGCGATAAGCTTTCTCGGCCTCGCGCGCAGTGTTGAAGAAGACAATGCAACCATCAGCACCGCACAGATAGTCATTTTCGCTGACGGCAATCATCCACGAGGGGTCCTTGGACGAGCGGCCCGATTGTTGATAGGCCTTGCCGGGCTTCAGCGCCTTGCCGTTCTTGGACTTCTTGGCCATAGCGCCCTCAGTCGGTCGTGTAGTCGACAGCGCAGAAGGCGGTGCCGACCTTGAAGTCGTCCACCCTGGCACCGACCACCGTCGATGCGAACGTCTTGCTCCCCTTGTCGAACTTCACCTTGACCTCGACACCAGCCTGGCCGCCGAACTTCCCAGCCCTCACCGAGGCCACCTTGCCGCGGGCGGCCGGCATGCAATTGGCGACATCCTTCCACACGGCGTTGGCGTCGGGCTTGGGCGAGTCGGCCGCGTTGGCCAGGGGCAGGGCGCCGGCCAGTGCCAGAGCGATGAGAGCGGACAGTTTTTTCAAGGATTCCTCCAGTGGTTGCGGATGACTCTAGATATTTGACGGCACGAATATCGTCAAGGGGACTGGGCAAACTTGATCGCGTGCAATATCTACATGGCATGTACACGCTGCAATCGCTCAATCTCTTCGCAATCAACCCCTACCTTCCATCGATCAACTTTCACGATGGCCAGGTCTGGCTCTCCGAGCAAGTGCAGGACGACATCGAGTCGTTCTGCGGTCACTGCCCAGAGTCCGGGAATCCCAGGGAAGTGCTCGAGTTCATCCATGAGCAGTGCACGCTCCTCAAGAAGCCGACGTTCAATGAACATGTCGCCCAAATGAGCCTGGCCGGCTTCTGCGTCCTCAAGGCCATCAAGCACGCCATTGAGGTCCGGATGTTCGGAATCGAGCGCGCCGGTGATTTTCGTGATGACTTGCTCCCGGTGCAGTTCCAGTGCGTGGAGACCAACCTGAGCTCGTTCTCGCTCCATTGAATGTGCCGACGTACCATGCAGTCCACGCATCCTGTGCGAATACGAGATCTCATGGCTCTATAGCGCTAGACTTCGCGAATCTCCACTGCAAGGTTCCAAATGGCCAAGGCTGCACTGTCCCCACTTCAGATCGAACGTCAGATTGCCACTCTCCAGGCGAGGTTGGCACAGGCCCGAAAGGGCGCAGGCAAAGTCATTGCCAGGATCAAGAAGGACGTCGCAAAGTTCGGAATCACTGCAGAAGACATCTTCGGCACCGCCAAGGATGCTGTGACTGCTGTTTCCACCCTGCCGGCACCTGTGAAGGCAAAGGTACCCGCAAAGTACACCGACGGCGCCAACACGTGGTCTGGTCGTGGCGCGCAGCCGCGCTGGATTCGAGCCGCTGTCGCTGAAGGCAAGAAGATCGAGGACTTCCTGATCGGCGCCGCAAAGAAGGTCACCAAGGCAATCAAGGCCAAATCAGCGCCCGCCGAGAAGTCGACTCCTAAGGCTACCAAGAAGGCCGTGAAGATGGCGGCTCCGGTAAAGATGGCTGCCGCCGCCAAGCCAGCCGTGAAAACGGTGGCTCCGGTGAAAAAGGCTGCTGCCACCAAGCCAGCCGTGAAGATGGCGACTCCGGTGAAGAAAGCTGCAGCCACCAAGCCGACCACAAAGAAACCAGCGGCGGCACCTGCCGCTGCGACCAAAGCGTCTGCACCGAAAAAGGCAGTCGTGAAGAAGGTTGCGCCGAAGCCGGTAGCCAAGAAGGCCTCGGCCAAGCCCAAGCAGGCGGCTCCGACAAACGCACCGAGTGCGCCGACTGCGCCGACTGCGTCGAGTCCGCAAACTGCACCTGCAGCTGACAAAGCCTGAAACAATGCACCAATGAAGAAGCCGCCCTCGGGCGGCTTTTCATGCTGGTCTCGCGGTCAGGGGAGGGACTCGATGTTCACCCTGGTCCCGCGCTCAAGACTGACTTCGAGCTGGGTCTTGCCCCAGATTTGATGTCGGAGGGTTTTGAAGTAGGCCGCATTGCGGCGCGCCCGGCGTTCGACATCCTTGCCGGGCCTGGACTCGGCCAGGGATTGCTCCCACTGCTCCGCGTAGATAAATGCGCACATGGCCACGTTGAGCTCATCCTCGCTCAGGGAGTCGAATCGACGGCCGCGAAGGTTCTGAATCTTGCCGGCCAGGTCCATGGCCTGCGCAGCTGTCTCGCCCTTCTTTCCATAGGCGTCCGCCAATGACTCGCGATCCAGGACCGCTGGGCTGATAGCGCGCTGCAGAAGTGAATTGGCGGTGAGCCTGGGCATGAGGCATTCTCACCGAGGACGGCGCACCTTTCGAGCAGTCGCCGGAATCGAATCCATAGCCAGGAGCGCGGGAGCGTCCCGGACATCAGCAACCCCCTCCGGATCCTCATTGAATTCGACCTCGTGCTGACTGCGCGCGGTGTAGAGGGCCTCATTGAACGAGGCCTCGAAATCATGTGTATCTGCGTTGCGCATCCGCGCGTAGTGCATGGTGTTGCAAATCAGGTCGACCAGGGCTTCCTTTTCGGTGCATCCGGTTTCAGTGACCAGCTCGGCCAGCAAGGCCTTGATCTTCTGGGCGCGTGAAAGGTTGGTGACGGTATCGATGGGCACGACAATCTCCTCAGAGTCGCAATTTAGGCAGCGGGCACAAACTGGCCAGAGACCACTCGCACAACTTCCGCGGGCAGAACCAAACCCGGGCCCGGCCTCGCTTGCGCGGGCACGCCGGCGGTGACCTGGCAGTCAACCAGGTCACCGGCATTGCCCTCGGCAACGCCGGTCAGGACCATGCCCTCGCGCTCGTCGATCACAGAGCGCAGATCGACGGCACCGGAAGTGAAGTCGGCCAGCTGCTCGGCAGACGCCTCGATGAAGACGAAGCTCTGGTCCAGGCCCTCCAGATCGGGTCCATAGGCAACACCGACAAAGCGGCGCCCCACATCGTCCATCGCGGCAACGATGAGCGGCTGCTCGTACTCGAAGAGCACGGCGTCGACGCGAAGTTGCACGGCGCTCACAGTCAGGCGGCCGCGCCGGCTTCAGCTTGAGGCTTTGCCGCAGCCGTCAGGCGGGCATGGATGGCATCGAGCTGCTGGCTTCGCTGATGGGCGGTGATCTCGCGCAGGCGCCGCGAGACCTCGGCAACGGTGGCCTGGCGCATCAGGTTCTCGCCGGGGCCGCTGCTGTAGTTTGCAACCAGTGAGCCGTCAGACAGCAGCATATCGGTCAAGGCCAGCGCGACCAGCTCCCGGTCGCGGGCATGACCACCCAGCTGACGGGACAGCTCGTCTTCGAGATGGGCGGCCGCGGCCTTCTGATACCAGGCACCAATCCATTCGAGCGCATGCAGGATGCCGTTCTTCTGGATCTCGGCGATGAAGGCTTCTTGGACGCGAGCGGTGCGGGTTTCAGGAGCGGAGGTGGGCATGGTGAATGTTGAAGAGTTGGGTATGTGGTTTAGATATCACTTCCACATCGAATGAACAAGTCGACTCGTGCGCACCGCGACTCACAGGGGAATGTCGAACTGTTCGGCATAGCGGCGGATCGCCGCCTGAGAGTCCATGTGCAGCTTCGACTGCAGCAGGGCGCGCAGGCGGCCGGCCAGCACTTCTTTGGGCTCCTCGATCTCCTCGACCGTGATGCGATAGCGCTTGACGCTCACCGCGCCATTTAGCACGCGCGGCTTCTGAGAAGCCAGGTTTGCGAGTTGGAAGGCGCTCGGCAGTCCATAGACCTCTGTTGCTGGATTCATAGCAGTCCTCCTGTGCTGGATATGGAGCGAAGAAAAGCCCGGCGCGCGGCCGGGCTTGGCGCCACCCGCAGAGCGGTCTCAGGCTGCGACGGGGTCCTTCTGCGAAACCGGCGCTGCGCCGCGCATCTGCGCGATGTGCAAAACGGCGCATTTGGACCAGTTCTCAAGGCGCTCGAAAACATCGGGCTGCAGCAGGTAGTCCAGGGTCACGAACATACCCTTCTCGACGACACCGGCTTCAGCCATCATTGCCTCCTTCTCGGAGGCGCTGACCTGGCGGATGGACAGCAGGCCGATGTGGACCTGGCCGACTTCATTGGTTGGATCGCAGATCAGACCCTCGAACTTCAGATGGGCAGGAGGAAGGCAAGCCTCCTCGTCGAGTTCACGGTTGGCCTCGGCAACCAGGTGGGACTCCAGGGGCTGGCCAGCCTCCGGCGGCAGATCCACGTGGCCACCCAAGCCGATGCTGATGTTGCCATGCAAGCGGCCCTCGGCGCCGGCCTTGCCGCGGGTATAGGCAAAGATGTCTCCGGAGTCATCCAACGCAACGACATACGGAAGCAGCTGCTTCCAGCTGGGGTCGTTCTCGCAGCACTCATTGACCTTGCGACCGCGCAGTGAAGTCGGGAGATCGAAGAAGCCTGCAGGGATCGGCAGCAGCGAGCAAGCGACAGCCGAAGCGAAAGGAGTGTCCTCACTGCGAACGCAGAGAGCGACTTGGATCGGGGTGGAAAGGGTGGTCATAAAGCAAAGGTGGTTCGATGGTTTGGATGGCGACGGATGATGCACTTGAAATAGCACTTCCTGTTGCAAGCGCAAGGCAAGCCTGGGCGTGATGAGTTCATTTTTTGCAAGCTGGCAGAGGAGGGGTCATGGCCTGGGATTGTTGGTCCCTTCGTCGCCACGATAGGCCGAAGGCCAGATTCCCCGCGTCGTGTCCAGGCCCAAGTCCCCGCCACAGTGTCGACAAAGTCCCCCGGACTTCGCGCAAGGAACGCACATGGCAGACGTTTTTGTGCTGCTGTACTGCTGGTCCACGCCGCAGCACATGCAAGGCTGAACCGCGAAGGCCTGCCCGGCCAACCCGACGAAATAGAAACAGGCCTTGCATTGCTGCTCCGCCAGACGATTGCATTGCTGAGGATCGTCCTGCAATTTCTTTGCCAGCTTCAGCAGATCCAACACTCGAGCTGCCGACATCTGTGTCGCCAGCCGCATAGATTGGGCCGTCATTGGGCGGGGCTCTTTGCGCATTCGTGTGTCCGTTTCCTAGGAAACAAAAAAGCCGCACTAGGCGGCTTTCTGTTCAGATAGACCCTGAGCAGTCCCAGGGCCGCAAGCTCAACCGCAGGCGCCAACGGTGCCGCAATTCAGGCACTTGGTGCAGCCGTTGATGTCATGGACGTCGCTAGCGCCGCAGTCATTGCACTTCTTGCCAGTGCCAGCCGGGAACATCGCTTCGACACCGGTGCGAACGGCCTCAGTGGCCGCGGGAGCAGCGTCGACGGCAGAGGCCCGGAAGCAGCCTTGGCGCTTGGCCAGGTTTGCGGCCAGCACTTCGACAGAGTTCTGCTTGCCGTTGGCGTCCAGGAAGCCACGATCGATCAGCACTTCCTTGATTGCGTGACCGATGACGGCCACTTCGGAACCATGGAACAGGCCACCCTTGCTGCCATCAGCCTTGTCGACGGTGCCGTACATGATTGAGCCGTTTTCCCAGGTGATCTTGGCCATGTTCTTCAGGGCCTTCACAATCGGAACGCCGTAGCGGGCCGACAGCGACAGCTGCATCATGTGCGAGGCGGCCCATTGCTGGCCCTGGCCGATCTGGTTCGAGGGCAGGAAGAACTCGACGGGACGCTCGATCTTCACCGGCTTGCCGTTCACGACGCCGTCGACCTGGGCGAAGCTGATGATGAGGAATACCGACTGCTTGCCTTCCCTGGTGTAGTAGTTGACGCGCTTCGAAACGGCCTCGAGATCGCCTTCAGCGCGGTTCTCCAACGCCACACGCATCGGATCAACGTCAGCCAGCACGGGAGCCACAGGGGCAGGTGCAGGAGCAGCCGAGGTGACCGACAGAACCGAGCCGATCACGGAGTTGGGACGGTAGGTGGCCAGGCCCTTCAGGTTGGCCTTCCAGCCATCCATGTACAGGTTCTTGAAGTCCTCGTAGGGGTAGTCAGCGGGGACGTTCACGGTCTTGCTGATCGAGGTATCCAGGAAGGGTTGCACAGCCTCCAGCATCTTCATGTGGTTGTCGGCCGACATATCCAATGCCGTCACAAACTGCTCCGGCAGCTTGGTCATGTCGTGGCCGAGGTGGCGATACAGGCGCCAGGCGTGGTCAGCCACTTCGTAGTCCTGGAAGCTGCCGTCGACCATGCGCTTCTTGCGGGTGTAGGTCCAGGAGAAGGCCGGTTCGATGCCGTTGCTGGAGTTGTCAGCGAAGGCCAGAGTGATCGTGCCAGTGGGGGCGATGGCCAACAGGTGGCTGTTGCGCAGACCACGGGTGCGGATTGCGTCCTTGATGAAGTCAGGCAAGCGGCTGGCAAAGCCACCTTGCAAGAACTTCTCAGCGTCAAGCAGAGGGAACGAACCCTTCTCCTCGGCGAGATCGACCGATGCCATGTAGGCGGCATCACGCATCACGCGGGTGATCTCAGCGGCCATGGCACGGCCTTCTTCGCTGTCGTAGCGCAGGCCCAGCATCACGAGCGCATCACCCAGGCCCAGGTAGCCCAGACCGACGCGACGCTTGCTGTCGGATTCTTTCTTCTGCTGAGGCAGCGGCCAGTAGGTGGCGGACAGCACGTTGTCGAGCATGCGAATGGCGGTCTTGCTCAGCGCAGCAATGCCGGCCATGTCCATGCGGGCATTCGGAGTGAAGGCATCGAGAACGAAACGGGTCAGGTTGATGGAGCCCAGATCGCAGCAGCCATAGGGAGGCAGGGGCTCTTCGGCACAGGGGTTGGTTGCCTCGATGACTTCGCAGTACCAGAGGTTGTTCTCCGAGTTCATGCGGTCGATGTAGAGGATGCCAGGCTCTGCATGATCGTAGGTGGCCTGCATGATCTGGTTCCACAGATCCAGGGCGGCGACCTTGCGATAGACCCACTTGCCATCTTCGCGCTGATAGGCGCCAGCGGCCTTCTGCGGCTCACCAGGGGCTGCCGAATGCACCAGGTCCACATCAGCGCCGGCCTCGACAGCCTCCATGAAGGCATCGGTCACGCCGATGGACACGTTGAAGTTCTTCAGGGCGCCCTTGTCCTTGGCGTGGATGAACTCTTCGATATCGGGGTGATCGCAACGCAGGACGCCCATCTGAGCGCCTCGACGGGCACCGGCAGACTCGACGGTTTCGCAGCTACGGTCAAAGACGTGCATGTAGCTCACCGGACCCGAGGCACTCGAGTGAGTCGAGCCCACCCAGGAACCCTTCGGACGAATGCGCGAGAAGTCGTAGCCAACACCACCGCCGCGACGCATGGTCTCAGCTGCCTCTTTGAGGGCAGTGTAGATGCCAGGATAGCCATCCTTGTCGGGCTTGCCGATGGAGTCACCAACGGGCTGCACAAAGCAGTTCATCAGAGTGGCTTCCAGCTCGGTGCCAGCTGCGGACATGATGCGACCTGCGGGAACGAAACCGGCGTTGAGGGCAGCCAGAAACTCGATCTCCACAGCTTCGCGCTTGCTTTCAACCTCGACAGCGGCCAATGCCTTTGCCACCCGGGCGTAAATCGGCTGAAAGCCAACCTCATCACCCTTGGCGTACTTTTCCTGCAACACGTCAACACTGACTTGCTGGGGTTCCATAGCAGCTGCGGCCAGGACGGAATGGGCAATGGGAGCGTTCATGATTCAGGTCTTTCGGGTGAGGCTTTGAAGGTGATGACTGCATCTCTGCATTGCTGATAAGATATCATATACACACTAAATGTTCAATGGTAACGGGCACTTAGCCACACACAAAGCCATGAAATAGAGAGAATTTCTCACCAAGGAACACACCCAAACCCCACCCACTCTCCTGTGCCAGCTTGCCAAAACGGGAGCCTGCGACCTCCCTTGGCATTGCCAAGCTCGTGTGATATTTAGGCCCAAGCGATAGAACCAAGGAACTCGATTGAACCTCCACACAATCCGAACCAAGCAGGCCGACATGGCCTTTGCCGCCGACAACTTCGGCCCGGGAGTCGAGGTGGAGGCCAGCAATGGCTGGGAGGGCATGACCCCCGGAAGGGAGATCACTCGCAAGGTGTTCTGCACGCCAGATCAAGATGGGGATGGCGCTGACGCGGCAAGCTTCGTGGTGAACTTCACTGTCGTTTGCGAGTCCATCGAAAGCGCTCGGATCTCGGAGGTTTACGCGCTCGATGCTGCCAACGGCACGCACGTCGGAAACGCTGTTCATGTGAGTGAGCCAGTTTCGCCAGCGAAGGTGTCGGCCTGGGATCAAAGCCGCGCCCAGACCATCCTTGCTGAAGCCAAGACACGCTATGGCGCTGGATGGGATCACCTGAGTGATGACCAGCGCAACAACTTCCTCGACGCCCAGGTGCTTCGCTGCCTGATGGCACAGGATGTGGAGAAGTTCACAGCCGCACAAGAGATGGTGGATCGGATGCGCCGGGCAATCGCCGGCGCGAGCCAGGCCACCGCGCGCGATAAGCGCCGCGTCCCTTCCGCCTGAGAGGGAGCCATGCGAACCCCGCAGCGATACGACGTGCTCTCCCTGGAGCGCCTGCTGGTGATCGACTTCGAGAACACCTGCGGGCCCGGGGTGACACCTGGAACCTCGGACATCATCGAGGTCGGCGCCTACCAGTGGATCCGGGGCGAGGAGATTGATCGCGCGCGGGCGATCTCCATCAAGGTGAGGCCGACCCGATCCGAGGTGAACAAGTTCTGCACCCACTTGACGGGCATCTACCCGCACGAGCTGGAAGGGTTGCCGATCTTTGAGCAACGAGCCCCGCTGATCCAGGCCCTGGCGACGGACTTTGGTGCTCAGGCATGGGTGTCGTGGGGGCAGGACCAGAACCTACTCCACAAGCAATGCGTCGGTGCCGGCGTTGAAAACCCATTCGAGGGCCTGCCTCATTTCGACATCAAGCGACTCTTGACATCGATGGTCTATGAGGTCTCCGGTGGGCAGCGCCCCAAGGGATCTAGCGACGGCGTTGGACTCAAGACCGCCTTGAAGGAGCTCGGCTTGGACTTCCAGGGGCGCCAGCACAGTGGTTCTGACGACGCCCTGAATACAGCCATCCTGCTGCAGACCTTGCGCAACGGCGCCCAAGAGAAAGACCTTCGGGCGCCGGTTGGCCAGGCCACGCGGCGTCCGCGCATTCCCCTTCCTAGGCGAGCTGGCAGCCCGGAGGGTTGCCCCAAGGCGTGAGCCGAATCGCCAGGAGGGGTCTGGCGGGCGAGGCTCTCGCGCCCTGCGAGAGCCTCCACGGACTTGGGTCTACGGCCTGGCTTGTCCGTCGTCCCCTGGTTCTGACGTACTGCTTCACCACATCGAGCGTGACGCCGCCCACTCTGGAGGCAAAGTAGGCCCGGTGCCAGAAGGCCAGCTTCTTGTAGAAGCCGGCCAGGTGCTCGCGAAAGCGAGCGCCGCACCGGCGCGCTGAAGCTGTCTTCAGGTTGTTGATGAGCGTCGAGATGTTCAGCGCCGGATGGATGTCGGCCAGCAGATGCGCTTGGTCGGCTTCGCCACCGAACTCCAGCAACTCGCAGCGCCAATCGGCGAGCACCTCGCCGAAGGCCTGGCGCAGGTAGTCGATCAACTCAGGCGAGAGAGTCTTGCGCCGGTACTTGGTCACCAAAACAATGTGCAGCCTAATCTGGAATACAGCGTGAGAAGAGGAGCGATGCGGTTGCTGATTCATGCGGCCTAGCATATATTATAGCTAATACACCAGCAACATGAGCACCGGCTACCGCTTCCGCGCCTACCCCGACGACCAAGTCGCCGGTGTGCTCGCGCGCTGGATTGGCTGCCAACGCTTCATCAAGAACGCCAAGGTTCGGGAGGACCGCTACTACCGAGCGTTCCAGCGGCGCTTCGCCGCCTTCGCTGGGCAGCACGCGCCGGTGGACCAGGCGTACTCGCACCTTATCGGCGATGGTGGCGGATGCGAAGACGCCAATACCGCCTGGCTGCGCGAAGTGCCTTCGCATGTGCTGCGCAACGGCGCGGTGCGCTTCTACCAGGCGTACCAGCGCTTCTTCAAAGGCCTGGCGCGCCGGCCGACCATCACCTCGCGCCACGGCGAGCAGTCGGCGTGGCTCACCTCCGAGTTGTTCGAGTTCGTGCCGGCCAAGCACGACGCCGATGGCGTCGTCACCGCCTGGAGGCTGCTCATCGGCACGAAGAAATTTCCCTGCGGCGAGTTGCCCTTCAAGGACCACATCGCTGGCCACAAGCCAGGATGGACGCCACCGGCGTCCATCCATGTGTCGGTCAACGCCGGGCGGTGGCATGTCTCGTTCAGCAACGAGGCTGGCCATGGCGTTGTCACTCCAACCGAGCAAGAGACGCTCGATCATCTGCGCAGCTTCACCGCGGCCGAGCTTGCGGCCAAGACCGTTGGCCTGGACCGCGGTGTGGCTGTACCGCTGATGGCGACCGTCGCCGCAGGCGCTGCACCGCCCCGGGCCTTCGAGCTGCTCGACATCCAGAAGCGGCGCCTGGCCAAGAAGGAGCAGCAGCGCAAGCGCTGGCAGCGCCGGGCCGCTCGTCGCGTCAAGGGTTCGAGGAACCGGCGCAAGGCGAGCCAGCGCGCGGCGCGCGCCGGGCTCTATGCAGCCGACGTCCGCACGGACTTCGCGCACCAGACCAGCCGCGCGCTGGTTGACGGCCCGAGTCTGCTATTCGTCTTCGAAGCGCTGCAGGTCAAGAACATGACCCGCTCGGCCGCCGGCACGGTGGACGCGCCAGGGAAGAAAGTCGCGCAGAAGCGCGGCCTCAACCGCTCCATCCTGGCGAGCAGCTGGGGCGAGACGAAGCTCTTCACGAAGTACAAGGCCCTCGCCGCAGGCAAGCTCTGCATCGAGGTGCCGCCACACCATAGCTCGCAAGAGTGCTCGGCCTGCGGCCACACTCATGCGGACAACCGACCAGCGCACATTTGCCAGAGCCGGTTCGTCTGCCAGCGTTGCGGGCATGCCGAGAACGCCGACACCAACGCAGCGCGCGTCATCGCGCGCCGCGGGGTCGAGGCCGTGGTCTCGGGAAGCTACACCCTGCGGGAGAAAAAGAAGGTTGGCAGCCTGCGGCGCCAACCTTCGACCGCAGTCTCCGAAATCCTAGGGCCGGAACGGTCCGAAGCTACGCCTGTGGAGACACCGGTAAGCCCTCGAGCGCCAAGGCGCCCGAGGCTCATGTCGACGAAGCAGGAAGTTCCCGGCGCGAGCCAGGAAACCCCCACTACAGCGCTACGCGCTTAGTGGCGGGAGGTTCATTGGACCCGATCATGATTCTGCCGTCTTCGATTCTTCGACAACCCCAGTTGCCCGGCATGGCCATGGCTACGGAGCACAACGCCGTCGGCCAGGTCGCGCTGATGCGCGACATTCCCATACACCGCGTGGAGATCCATCAGCTGGTGGAGCACGCGGGCCTGCTCCGCGCCGGCGCGCTGCCGGTGGGCACCGTTGAGTTCGTGCGCGAGGCCATGCGGGTTGCCGGGATCAATGAACCCGAGTCCATGAGCTACCCAGTCGAGCTCAATGTACTGCTAGGCCGCCAACTGGACGTGATGCCGCTGGACAGAGTTCGGGGGCGCAAGTTCATCAAGCCGGTCACGACCAAGATCTTCACTGGCTTCGTTTGGGATCCTTCGGCACCCGATGAGACCTACAGTGAGCACGACCTCGAGCAACTGGAAGTCACGCGCGGATTGAAGCCGGAGACCATGGTCTACGTTGCCGAGCCGGTCCGATTCCTTTGCGAGTGGCGCGTCTACGTCCAGGGCGGGCTCATCCTTGGCTCGGCCAGGTACGACCAGGACGGCGAGGACGAGGCGCCGACTCCAGACGCGGACCTGGTGCGACGGGCGGTCGATCTGATGTCGGACTCGAAGGGTGCGCCGGCGGCGTATGGGCTCGATGTCGGGGTGCTGGACACCGGAGAGACCGTGGTCTGCGAAGTCAATGACGCCTGGGCCCTGGGGCTCTATGGGCGCGCCGTCGAGGCGAGGGACTATGTGTCCATGCTGGCAAGTCGTTGGGTGCAGATTCGAGGAGCTTGAGGCCGGAGATACTAAGAAGGTCGTCACCCGGACCTTGTGCACCTCCAGAAAACTGTGCCTATAATCCGTTTACGAACTTAACGAGATTAACAGATCCCCATGGAGCTCCTTGAGCTGACCCACTGCTTTGCGGATAGCGATGCGCGCCTTGATGGTGTGCTCGCCGACCTGCGACTGCAGCGGCATCGGGGGTGTGGGCGCCAGTCTCGTGGAATGGCTGCCAGGGCTGCGGAGCAGATTCGTAGACTTCGAGGTTTTGCCGACAAGACTGCGTTAACTCAGGATGATCTAGAAGATGTCCTGAATCAAGCGCTGTCGCCGTACGAGTCGCTTGTTGCCACGGTGCGCCGAGCGCATCACAACCTAAATTCGATTCTTTCTGCGCTGGATGAGGTCCAGCACGCAGTCGAAGACCGGCGGATCATTCGCCACCTGCTCAAGGTTGGATGCAGTCTCGCTGCGGACGCTTGCCGGAAGTCAGCACTCTTGATGTGGGTGCTCGCCCGCAGTTTCCTGCAGCGCGTGAACCTGCAAATCGCCACTTGGACCACTCCAGTGCGTGCCAATGGCTATTTCGGCACTAGCAAGGTAGACGGCCGAAACTTGCCCTGACCCCCAGAGGGACGCGAAAGCGATATGAAGCACCTTTCGACAACAACTTCCGCTCCTGGGCGGCCAATGGGCGCCCAAGCCGACCGACATTCACCCTACATGTCCCTGGCGGCCACAACCGCGCTCATCGCTTCGGGTCAAGCTGACCGAATGAAGCGGCTGGAAGCTGAGGACATGGTCAATACAGACCAGGCCGCTGAAATGGCTGGAACATCGAGAGTCACGATCAACGCATGGATCAAGAAGGGCAGGGCCATCGGCCTCGCCCAGACCACGCGCGGGTTCAAGCTGCCGCGCTGGCAGTTCGAGCCGGCGATGTGGCCAGCGATCCAGCGACTGTCCGCTGCACTTGATGTGACTGATGGATGGGCCATCCTGGGATTTCTGGAGACGCCGCAAGGCGGCCTGGACGGCAGAACGCCGCGCCAAGCCATTGAGCAAGGCGAGCTGGCAAGGGTGATGGAGCTGGCGGGAGCGGAGGGCACCTGATCCCTCCCGATGGACCTCAACGAATTTGAGCAATCACCGGCCTATCTGCTGCCGGCCACAACAGCAGTATTTCGAATTCAGTGCTCCAAGCCGCGCCCTGGCACACGTCGAGTGGGAAAGCTGCGCCTGGCGCCCCCTGGCCTCATGAGGGGTCGCTTTGACCTCCATGATGACCTTGTTGGTTACTTCGCAATGCAACCCTGCACAGCAGCCTACGAAGCCCTGGCCAGGCGCGAGAAGATGTGGCTGTCCTTGGCTGAAGTCGCCAAGCGCGAGCTGCTCTGCATGCGCGCTGATGCCGAGATCAAGCTGCTGGACCTGCGGCCGCACGCATCGTCCAGGCCCGTTCTCCAGTCCTTGCGGTTTGGATTCACTCAAGACCTGGCCAAGCAGGCCGCGGCAGCGGGCTATCAGGGCATCATCTACCTGTCTGCCCAGCAGCATGGCATGGAGTGTCTAGCGATCTTCGGGGCCGCACTCAAGCTCATGAGATTCGAGTGGGCCGAAGACCTGGTTTCGCCAGAGACCGGGGCTCTGCACAAGGTGGTCGGCGAGGTCTGCGAAGGCGCATGCCTGAGCCTGATGCCATGACAGGCCTTGTCGGCGCCAACAGTGCGTGATATCTCAACTGCATAAGGAGTCAACCTATGAGCATCACTCTCACCGGCGCGCAGTTCAAACGGTACTACGAGGATCCGGCGTGGTGGCCTGATGGCGCGTTTCACGACGACAATGAAATTTTCGTCAATGGCACCAAGACGGATGATCTCGATGTCGAGTCGATGAAGGACACCGACAAGGTGGAGATCCGTGGCGGCATCGTCTGTTATGACGACGGTGATGACATGGACATGGTCAGCCACGCCAGCGAGTGGCTGAAGGCTCAAAGCACGGCGGCACTGATGATCGAGGCCCCGCTGGACAAGTTGGACGCCATCAAGGCTGCGGTCATTGCAGCCGGCGGAACAGTTTTGGAGGCCTGATCGATGCGCTCCGACATCCAGGCGACCTATGCCAAGCTGGCCCGCAAAGAGCCGATCACCGAAGACGAGATCGTGTCCATGCTCAAGGATCTGGATCACTGCCAGCAAGCGACGGCCCACCTCGCTTCATGTCAAGCAGCGACCCTTGAGGGTCTGCCGAAATCTGCTTCAAATTGACATCCTCCCCGGCCTGAAGGCCGAGGATTCCTACTGCGCTGGACTTGGAATGAGACAAGCTCATACCAAAGCCTTTGCTTCGGTGGGTTCCTGCTTCATCGGAGCTGCGCGCCTCGACCGAGCTTGACGCTGGGCCGCTGCGCGACTGACCTCTCCTCCACAGGCAACGGTCGAAGTTTCCATCGACCAGACCGCGTGCCCCGCGGCCAAGATGTTCTTCGCGGCGTGAGCGTCCGCGTTCTCTGTGTGGCCACAGGCCACGCAGTTGAAGAGCGATTGGCTCTTCCTGTTCTCAGCCGACTCGTGTCCGCAGATGCGACAGGTGCGACTCGTGTATGCCGGGTTGACCAGGATGACCTGGCCACCGCGCCACTGGACCTTGTAGGTGAGCTGCCTGGCGAACTCGCCCCATGCGGCATCGAGGATGCCGCGGTTCAGCCCGGCCTTCGCTCGGGCGTTCTTGCCCGGCGCTTCGACGGTGCCCTTGGCACTGGCCGACATGTTCTTGATGCGCAGGTCTTCGAGCGCGATGACCGGGTGCTGGTCGGCCAAGTCGGTGGAGAGCTTGTGCAGCCAGTCGCTGCGCTGATGCGCGATGCGACGATGCAGCGCGCCGAGCCGGGCTACCGCCTTCTTGCGATTGGCCGAGCCCTTCTTCTTGCGAGAAACGCTGCGCTGGTAGCGCCGCAGGCGCACCTGCTGCCTGGCCAGCGCCTTGAGCGGCGCGACCAGGAATCCAGCCGAGGTGGCGGCGAACGCCGCCAGCCCCAGGTCGATTCCCAGCGTTGGCGCAACACCAAGCGCCGGCACAGTTTCGCGAGTCTCGACCTGGATCGACGCAAACCACTTCGAACCTTCGCGGGTGATGCTCACATTGCGCAGCACACCATCGACCCGCTGACTCATGCGAAGCCGCACCCAGTTGAGCTTGGGCAGTTTGATGCGGCCGTTGGCCGCATCCATGCTGAACTGCTTCGGGTCGGGGAAGCGGATGCCAGGCTCATCGCCGTAGCGCTTGAACTCCGGTGGTCCGGTGCGGCCGCGGCCTCCTGCTTGTCCTGCCTTCGCAGCGGCGAAGAACCGCTTGTACGCCTCATCGAGTCGCCGCAGCACCTGCTGCTGCGGGTGAACCGGGCCTTCAGCAAGCCAAGCAGTCGCCGGCGCGTTGCGCCAGACTGTGAGCCATTTGCACATCTCGGCATGGCCGGCGTACTTCTCGCCGCGGGCATGCCGTGCACGCTGCTCGGCCAAGGCTCTGTTCCAGACTTGCCGACCCATGCCGGCGTATCGACGCAACTGAGCCTCGACCGCCGGTCGAGTGCGTAGTTGGAATCGATAGGCCTTGATGCTCACGAAATCGAGATATCACATGGACCGGAAACGTGCCAACTCGCCTGGCAGGACGCCAGGCTCGGCGCTTTCCTTCTCCGGCCTGAAGGCCGTGGCTTGCCGCGCTGCTGGGTCAGAACGCAGCCGGCACGAGTTGATCTGCGATGTCGCAGTCAGACTTATCGCTGGCGACGTGACAGCCGTAAAGTACCCAACCACTAAGGCGGCGGCCCAAGGGCGCTGTACGACAGCAATCGAATGCAGCAAGGCGGACGCCGAAAAGTGGGCGGACGCCAAGGCTTCAATGAAGGCGATGGGCTAGGAAGACCGGGTATTCGGTTTCGGCTGCGTTTACCCTCGTCGAAATCCGGTTTGGCCGTCCCGTGCCGAACTAGAAGCCTATGCGCCAACTTTCCTTGAAACGCCCTGATGGGCCTTGTCGGCGCCAACCGTGCGTGATATCTGTACAGCAGTAAGGGTCAAACTCTGAGCATCACCTGTTGACTTTGTGGCCGGTGCTCTGCCTTTCAAGGAGAAACGGAAAATGACGAACAACGGAAAGACAGCTTCAGTCGTCAGTAGAGACGGACTGACGACTGGTGTCGCCAGCAATCTAGCCGGCTATCGCTGCCAGATGGAGGGCTGCACCGGTCGCCGCCTGGTCGTGAAGTGGCCTGACGGCAAGTCCACGCGGCCTTGCACAAAGGGCATGTTCACCCGACCTGACGGCAATCTGCAGATCGGCTGAAGGAGGCACTGAAAATGATGGCAACCACACGAAGTGGACAGCATGCTTTCGCCTACTGCGGCATGCGTCTTCCGCTGCAGGTGCTTCGCTCTCAGGCTGGCTTCTACATCGGAACGGCGACTGACGACGGGCCTTGCAGTCGCGAGTCCGTCGAATACTGGCCAACAGAAGACGCAGCCACTACCGCCCTCACAACGGGCGACTGGAACCAACGCGACGAGCCTTGAATCAAAACCAACCCGGACGGGCACTTGCTGCCCCACCGGGCCGGTGCTCTCCGCCAAATAGGAGAAACGGAAAATGAGCGGAAACGCACGCAATGCGCGTCTTGAACCAATTGCCTCGAAGGTTGCTGAAGCACTTCCTGGAAAACACAGGTACGAATCAGGCTATCGTGATGCCCTGGAGTCCATGGCGCTTGCGCTGGCCGACTCGCCGCCTGGTGTGCTGGAAGCAGCTATCGAGACTGCTCTCGATGCCTACGGCAACAATGCAGGCTGAAAATGATCGGAAACGTAGATTCGCAACGCTCGGCGACCTTTGGCGCCAATGACGTCAAGCACCCGTTTGCACAGTACACGCTCAGCCAGGCTGTTGCGTTGGCGAAGCAAACCGCGGAACTTCGCGATGACCCTGCAGTGACCTCATTGAGCGAAGCTCGCGAAGTCATTCAAGGCGCTGTCAAACGCTCGGACCACCACTGGATCACGGGCTACGCGGCTCTTGACGTTCTGGACGCAGCCATTGATGGCCGCGACCTGAGCCAAGACTGCCGGCTTATCTAGTCACCTCACCCAGATGGGCATCTGATGCCCACCCGGGCCGGTGCTCTTCACAAATAGGAGAAACTGAAAATGAACACCAACAATGTTGAACTCGACGCTGAGTTCTCACGTCTCGAAAAAGTGGCTCCGGAATGGAGTTTGGCAGTACGTCGTGACTCGGCTATCGACACCTTCGCAATGAAGTGGGGAATGCCGAAGGACGAAGTTGGCGAGCATGTCGATTCATACCTGCGTCAGGGATCCATGGCGCTGAAGACCGGACCAAAGCTCAACGACGCCGAAGAAGCTGAGGCGGCTCAGGAACTGTTGGCTATGGCAGAGCGGCCCCGAGGCTGATTTCAACATCCTCGGAGGGCGCTCAATGCCCTCCGGGCCGGTGCTCTCCATCAAACAGGAGAACAATGAAAATGACGACGAACCAATCCCACCCCGACGACGTTGCTGTCACCGCAGGACTGCTTGCTTGCAGTCGTGTTGGCGATCCGCAAGGCAGGTGAGTTCTACCGGGCTGAGAGCAGCTTGGCAGAACACCTGCAGATGTCGGCACAGCTCGACTACTTGGAGCGCTGCCCGAACGAGGTACTCCGCACCGAGTATCAAGTCTTGCCAACGACCTGTGTCTTCAACCCATATCGAGGCTGGCGAAAAGTCTGACCGACCGCACTCTCAACACCCCAAGCCCCGCGCATCCTTCATCGGATGCCGGGGCTTCTTCATGGCCGGACGGGAAGGACTGTTCGGCCCAAGTTTCCTAGATTCGTAGGGTTGGCGCGGCTTTGCGGACAGTTCTGGCGTGATGCTGCCGAAATCGTCTCGTATTCTCGTGGCCTGGAGGACTATTCCGATGGCCAAGGCTCCCGTGATCGAAGACGCCGCGATGCGCCACGCATTCAAGGTGGCGGCCGTCACCGGGCAGACGGCAGCCCGCGATGTGGCGCTGTTGCATGTCCTGTACGGCACAGGAATGACAGCCACCGAAGTTGCCCTACTCGAAGTCGCCGACGTGCTCGATGAGCGCGGCGAGTTCAGGCGACGGTCGGAGGTTCGCGCGGCCATCAGCTTCAACGGTCGGGCCCGGCCGGTGTACTGGGTTAACTCGAAGCTATGCGACGCCTTGGATGCCTACTTCGCCGAGCGGGTGAAGATGGGGCAGGGGGTGACAGCCTGGCGCTCTCAGTGGCGCGGCCTGGTCCAGCTAGGCCCGGTGTTCCTGACCAATGACGGCCGCCCGTTCACGCTTACGA
>NZ_JBBHJW010000008.1:0-311220 GCF_037482845.1 Paucibacter soli | reverse complement strand
CTAAACATCAGGATCCGGCTCTTGCCAGAGGCGCCCACTTCGGTGGGCGCCTTTTTGTTTGTGTCATTCCCACAGTGATGGATTGGAAAACCGGAATGGCGTGGAAAACGCACGTGAGAGGTGATGCAGCATGTTCGGCTCGGCTGCGCTTGCTGGTTGAATGCACCTGGTTCAACACGGCGCCTCCAGCGTCGCGGAGCTTCGGAGTGCGGCGGGAAGAAGTTTGTCCCCTGAATTCGTGAAGAACCGCGGTTCAAGCCACTCTCACCCTTCAAACGGGGGGCTTTCAAGAGTGCCTGCTGGAGGCATGATCGCCTCGCAGTACGGTTTGCGCCCTTTCGAAGCAGCTCCTTGGTCGGCGGATTCTGGTAGTCCTCTGACAGGCCGCTAGATTCGGCTTGCTCACCAACCGAACGGTGCTGAAGGCGTGCAATTGGGGACAGGCATGATTCGGATATTTAACCATTACCTGCACAGACAGACTTTGGTCCAGGTCTTCTTTGACCTCGGGCTGATCATCGTTGCCATCTTCTCGGTCGTGCTCAGTCAGGGTGATGGTGCTGGGCAGGTGATTCCGTTCGCTGCGTCACACGGCCTCTCGCTTGCGGGATGCATGTTCGTTATCAACTCGGCGTCCGGTCTGTATCAGCACGCTCACAATCGATCGCTGACCGAGTCATGCGCGCGCGCCCTGCTCGCTTTGTTGATAGGGTTGCCGCTTGCCTATGGGATCTTCAGCCTTGTTCCTGCCAATGCAAGTCACCGCGACCTGCTGATTCTTGCCGCCATGGGGGCAGTGGCTGCGGTAATGGTTCACCGGGTTTATGCCGCGCATCCAATCGGTCAGTCACGTACGCGCAGCAAGATTCTGATCTTCGGCTCGGGTGCTGCGGCCTTGTCGGTCGGCAATACGCTGCGTGCTGCTGATCCGCATGCCCAGGTGGTGGGCTATTTCCCTGGCCCCAATGAGGATCGTTCGGAAGTGCCGCATGGCGAGTTGATCGAATCCAAGGGGAGTCTGACCGATACCGCACTGCATCTCGGTGTGGATGAAATCGTGGTGGCGTTGTCTGAGCGCCGTGGTGGCAGCATGCCTCTGCGCCAGTTGCTGGACTGCAAGCTTTACGGCATCAAGGTGGTGGATATCGCCACTCACTTTGAGAAGACGCTGGCGCAAATCAAGATCAGCCATGTGAATGCGGGTTGGCTGGTGTTTGGTGATGGCTTCAATCAAGGTGCTTTGCGCTCGGCAGTGAAGCGGCTTTTTGACATTCTGTTCTCGTCTGCGATCCTGGTGCTGACCGCCCCCATCATGGCGGTGACGGCAGTGCTGGTGAAGCTTGAGTCCAAAGGCCCCGTGTTCTATCGCCAGGAACGTGTGGGTCAGAATGGTGCGGTGTTTGACGTGGTCAAGTTCCGCAGCATGCGTACCGATGCCGAGAAAGATGGCAAGCCAGTGTGGGCCACGAAGAACGACGATCGTGTGACCAAGGTCGGGCGATTCATTCGCAAGGTGCGCATTGATGAGTTGCCGCAACTGATCAATGTGCTCAAGGGTGAGATGAGCCTCGTTGGGCCTAGGCCTGAGCGTGCCTATTTCGTGGACGAATTGGTTGCCAAGATTCCGTACTACGCTGTTCGCCACAGTGTGAAACCCGGTGTCACCGGTTGGGCGCAAGTGCGTTATGAGTATGGATCCACCATAGAAGACTCGGTGGAGAAGCTCCAGTACGATCTGTACTATGTCAAGAATCACACCCTGTTCCTGGATCTCTTGATCCTGTTGGAGACAGTGGCTGTGGTGTTGACCGGCAAAGGCGCTCGCTGAGTCAGTAGTCCACACTCCATCGTCGTGTGGATCGCTCAACTGGCGTGATCCATTCCCGCTTCATAGCGCTTTGAACGCTAACATGCGTTAGGCATTCCTGAGTACCGGCCGCGCGTTCGACGAAGCGGCTTTTTTGGCTCTACGACGCATGCTTGAACATGGCCTAAATTTGGGGGCAGCATCGGGACTGATTGCTGCCTTGGCCCATCTTGGGCTTGGGCTTTGGGCCCTCTGGTTTCTTGCCAAGCAACCCCTGCATCGCCGCCTATCGTTTGCTTTTGTTTCGGCCCTGCTGCTGACTGCCGCTTGGTCCGGGCTGGATGCTGTCGCACAACAGGGAGTGTGGCCCAAGCGGGACTGGATGCTTGCCGTATTGCTGCCCGCATTGGATGCCCTGCGCTACGGTGCTTGGTTTGCCCTGCTGCTGGGCTTGCTGGCGGGTGGGCACGGGGGAGCGCTTCTCGGGCGTCAGGGCTGGGGTTGGCTGTTGTTCGCCTGCGCCGCAGTGGCCACGCCCTTGGTGCTCGTGCTTGGGCGCCAAATTCTGGCGTTGCCGTATTTCAGCCTGGAGCGTGTCCAAGCCTATGCGGCACTGGCGCTGGCAGTCTATGGGCTGCTGCTTGCAGAGCAGGTGCTGCGTAACGCCTCAAAGGATGCACTCTGGAGTGTCAAGCCCATCTTTCTCGGCCTGGGAGCGATATTTGCCTTTGACCTGTTTGTGTTTTCCCAAGCCGCGTTGTTTGAGGATTTTGATGGCGACGCCCTAACGGTCAGAACAGCGGTGCATGCTGCCGCAGTACCCTTGTTTTGGATGGCCAGTCGCCGAAACCGCCAGTGGACGAGCCGGCTCCATGTGTCTCGTGCCGCGGTGTTTCACTCTGCCACTTTGCTGCTCGTCGGTGGCTATCTCCTGATAGTGTCGGCGGTCGGGTATTACGTGCGCTACACCGGCGGCGAGTGGGGCCGTGCATTGCAACAGGCGCTGGTTGCGGTGGCGGTGGTGGTGTTGCTGTTGATTGGCCTCTCGGGCTCGATGCGCGCAAGGCTGCGTGTGTACATCAGCAAGAACTTCTTCAGCTACCGCTATGACTATCGCGAGGAATGGTTGCGCTTCACCGCGATGCTGGCATCAAGTGGCTCGCCGCATCAATTGGGCGAGTCTGTTGTGCAGGGGCTCGCGAACCTGGTGGAAAGTCCGGCTGGATCGCTCTGGCTAGCTAATGGCAGCGGCGGCACATTCTTCCAGTCGGCACGCTGGAATCTGCCGGAATGCCGTGCAACCGTGGAGGCAGGTTCGTCGTTTGTCCGCTTCCTGCAAGAGCGTGCATGGATAGTTGATCTAGAGGAATGGCGCACCGCGCCTCATCGCTACCAGGATGCGGACGTACCGGCGGTATTGTCGGATGAGCAGCGACACTGGCTCATTGTTCCCTTGTTGACCGCAGGTGAACTGATGGGCTTTGTGGTGCTTGCCAAGCCCCGCACGACGATCGACCTGAATTGGGAGGTGCGGGACTTGCTTAGGACCGCAGGCAGTCAGGCCGCCAGCTATCTGATTCAAATGCAGGCTACTGAGGCCTTGCTGGAAGCGCGCAAGTTCGAGGCCTTCAATCGGATGTCCGCATTTGTCGTGCACGACCTCAAGAACATCGTGACGCAACTGTCGTTGATGCTCAAGAACGCCAAGCGTCTGCGCGATAACCCCGAGTTTCAACAGGACATGTTGGACACCGTCGAGAACTCCTTGGAAAAGATGCGGCAACTGATGCTGCAACTGCGGGAGGGGGGCAAACCGCATGGCGTCGCAGGCGGCGTAGACCTTGTCATGATCGCCAGGAAGCTGGCTGATTCAGCTCAGCGCAAAGGCCGAGTGCTAGAGCTGCGGGTGCCAGAACCGCTGAGTACGCGGGGTCATGAGGATCGCGTCGAGCGCGTTATCGGGCATGTGGTGCAAAACGCGTTCGATGCAACGCCAAGCGACGGGCGCGTTTGGCTGGCACTTAAGCAGTCAGGCAGCCACGCATGCGTCGAAGTCGGCGATACTGGCTGCGGGATGTCTGCTGAGTTCATCGAGAACAGGCTCTTTAAGGCATTTCAAACGACGAAGTCCACCGGGATGGGCATCGGTGCATACGAGAGCTTTCAATACCTGCAGGAACTTGGCGGAAAAATTGAAGTGGAGAGCAAAGTGAATTCGGGTACCAAGGTCACGATATTGCTGCCAATCTTTCATCCCGGGCATGGCGTGGGTCTTGCTATGACCACTGCGCGATGAGTTCGCCCGCGTGTCCAGCCCTGTTGATTGTCGAAGACGATCTTGCGTTGCAAAAGCAACTCAAATGGTCGCTCGACAAATTTGAGTCGGTTTCGGCGCATGACGGAGCAAGTGCGCTGCTGCTGTTTCGCCGGCACACCCCCGCGGTTGTCACCATGGACCTGGGTCTGCCTCCGGATCAGGACTCGGTGAGTGAAGGCTTCAAGTTGCTGGAGCGTCTGCTCGAGTTGGAGCCAATGACGAAGGTCATTGTCTTGACCGGGCAAAACGACCAATCGAACGCTTTGCGTGCCATTCGGATGGGGGCGTACGACTTCCTCGCCAAACCGGTGGATCCGGATGTGCTGTGCCTGACAGTTGAGCGGGCCCAGCGCTTGTACGAACTGCAACAAGAGAACCGCAGACTGCAGATGCAGCAGTCCGATGGGGCGTTGCGCGGACTGCTGACGCGCGACCCTGCCATGTTGAAGATCTGTCGAACGATTGAAAAGGTTGCCAGCAGCAGCGCCACTGTGCTGTTGCTTGGTGAAAGCGGGACTGGCAAGGAGGTGCTTGCGCAAGGGCTGCATGAAGCCTCCGGCCGCAAGGGGCGTTTCGTCGCAATTAACTGCGCGGCCATACCCGACGCCTTGCTTGAGAGTGAGCTATTCGGCTATGAGAAGGGCGCGTTTACGGGCGCCGTAAAAACCACGATTGGCAAGATCGAGACCGCAAATGGCGGCACCTTGATGCTGGACGAAATTGGTGATCTACCAATGCCACTGCAAGCGAAGTTGCTTAGGTTCTTGCAAGAGCGCAGCATTGAACGTTTAGGCGGACGGACTGAAATCGCTGTTGATGTACGCATCGTTGGCGCTACACATCAGAATCTACAGAGCCTGATTGCACAGCAACAGTTTCGCGAAGACTTGTACTATCGCTTGGCCGAAATAGTGGTTGATATCCCGCCGCTCAGGAAGCGCCAGGGTGACGCAGTCCTGCTGACGCACGCTTTCGTCCGGAAATACGCGTCTGAACTCCGACGCGCCGCCCCCAGCCTAACTGACGATGCGGTGCGAGCGATCGAGGCGTACAACTGGCCTGGCAATATCCGGGAACTGCAGAATCTGACACGCCGTGCTTGCATCATGGTGGATGGTGATCGTATTGCGGCTGAAGACCTCAGTTTGAAGTCGGCAGAAGTCCCAGAGGACGAGGCTGGCACGCTTGATTTACGTACGGTGCGCGAATCGGCTGAGCGGCGTGCGGTGATCACGGCCCTGGCGCGTGCTGGCGGGAACATGGTGAAGGCCGCAGAGTTGCTGGGCGTGAGTCGACCCACACTCTATGACCTGATGAGCCGGCTGCAGATCAAATGACGTGTAGATAATCGGGGGTGCGAGCTTGAGAACAAGGAAACTTTCGGCCACGGTGACTGTGGCGGCGCTGAGCTTGTTAGTGCTCTCCGCGTGCAGCGGCAATTCACCGGAAGCCTCCATTGCGAATGCAAAGGCAAGTATTGCAAGAACCGACAGTGCGGCCGCGTTCGTTCAACTGAAGAGTGCGTTGGAGAAGAATCCGAATTTGGCCGAAGCCAGATTCCTGCTCGCGCAGCTGCTGCTGGATGGTGGCGATGCCAAGGGTGGCCTGATTGAACTGGATAAGGCCAAGGAGCTTGGCTATCCAAGCGAGAAGCTGGCAAGCAAATATGCCCAGGCCTTGCTGCTGCAGGGCAAGCCGGATCAGGTGCTTGCGCAATATGGGAAACTGGCACCCGCCACCCCGCAAGATTCCGCTGAATTACAGATTTACCTTAGCAGCGCCTATGCACTGCAAGGCAATTCGGCGCTGGCGCTGAGCACGATAGAGAATGCTCTCAGCATTGACCCCGATAATGTAAAGGTGCAGTTGGCACGTGTGCGATTGCTGGGGTCGTCTGGTGCGCTTGAAGCCGCGTTGTCCGCCCTGTCCGATGTGCAACTGAAGCATCCTGAACTGGCTGACGCTTGGCTTTTGAAGGGGCAGTTGTTGGGAGCCGCAAGCAAGCCCGACGAAGCACTGCAGGCGTTCGACAAGACAATATCGCTGGACAAGAACAACAGGATTGCATATTTTCATGGCATTACGCTGTCGCTTGGGAAGCGGGATCTTGACGGCGCGAAAAAACGGCTGGATGGGTTGGTTGCGCTAGGCGCGAATCACCCTCAGACGCGCCTGCTCGTGACCTCTGTTGCCCTCGCCAGGAAGGACCTGACGGTTGCGAGGGAGAATGTTCAGCAATTGCTGAAATTGGCGCCAGATGATGTGAAGATTCTGTACCTCGCTGGAGTCGTTGAATTTCAGCGTGGTGCCCTGCTTCAGGCTGATAGTTATCTTAGTAAAGCGCTTTCAATACAGCCAGACTCTGAGAAGATTCGAATATTGTTGGCGAAGAACCATACAAGGCGCGGTGAGTTCTCTAAATCGACCGCGGTGCTGAGTCCGTTGCTGGCGAATGCCAAACCGAGCTTTGAAGTCTATTCTGAGGTTGCCGAAGCGTATCTGCAGCAAGGTGATTTGAAAAATGCCGAACTCTACCTGGCTAAGCAGGCAAAGCTAAACCCAGAAGATGCTAGAAGCCGGACGCTGTTGGTGTTGATGCAGATGCCTCGCGGTAATATCGGTCAAGCCCTCGGGGAATTGCAAGCCATATCAGAGGCCAGCGCAAGTACCGCACCGGACATGGCGCTCATCACAAGCTATTTGCGCATGGGTGATGCGGAAAAGGCACTCAAGGCAATTGCTGTGCTAGAGAAGAAGGAACCGAACAAACCGAACGCTGCGAATCTGCGCGGGCGGGTCGAACTTGCACGTGGCAATCTGGAGCAGGCGCGTGCGGCGTTTGAATCGGCGTTGAAAATTGATCCAGTGTATTTTCCGGCTGCCGAGAGTCTCGCGTCGCTTGATCTTGAGGCGAACCAAAGCGATGTGGCGATTGTCCGTTTCAAGAAATTACTAGAAGTGGACCCCAGGAATTTACAGGCCCTCATGGCTGTCGTGCAGATTCAGGAGAAGGCTGGGCTTGGCAAGGACGAGTTGGTTGCGCAGTTGGGTAAGGTGATCAAGCAAGTGCCGGGTGAGGTGCTGCCGCGCCGGGCGCTTGTTAACTTGCTGCTGGAGCGCAAGGACATCAAGGCGGCACTGACCGCTTCGCAGGATGCAATCACAGCGTTCCCGGATGACTCTGATATGCGCATCTTGGATGGAAAGGTGCAGGCTGCTGCAGGCGATGTCAATCAAGCATTGGCCGCAATGAATAAGGCGATCGGCTTGCAGCCAAATTCGCCGGTGCCTTTGCTGGCGCAGGCTGAACTTTATGCCGCTCAGAAAGACTATGCCGCGGCGATGCAGGGCCTTAAGAAGGCGCTGAGTATCAAAGCAGATTACCTTCCCGCGCAAAAAATACTTCTGACGATTCAGTTGGCGACAGGGCGTTTTTCCGAGGCCCGAAGCATGGCCAAGGCGATGCAAGCGGAGCCGGCGACCGCGACCTTGGGGAAAGTGTTCGAAGGTGATGTTGCGGCTGCCCAGAAGAACTGGCCGGAAGCAATCGCAGCGTACCGGAACGTTCTCGACAAGAGTCCGACCTCGGAGTACGTCATTAAACTTCATCGTGTCTTGGCCGCGGCGGGCAAGGCCGGCGAAGCCTTGCAACTGGAAGGCGATTGGCTGAAGCGTCATCCGCAAGACGCCGTCTTCTATCACTATCTCGGAGATGTCGCGCTATTGCGCGCGGATTTTGAGCTGGCCGAACAAAGATTCATGAAGGTGCTGCAGTTGCGGCCCAACCATGTCGTGGCCGCCAACAACTGCGCCTGGTTGCTTATGCGTGCCAAAAAGCCCGGGGCCCTCGACTATGCATTGAAAGCAGTCAAATTGGCGCCGAATCAGCCGCCGCTGCTTGCGACGCTCGGCGAAGTATATGCGGCTGCAGGGGATCTGAATAAGGCGATTGAAACGCAAAAGCGAGCAGTAGCCTTGTCTCCAGATATCGGCGACTTCCGCATGGCGTTGGCAAAATACTTAATCGCGGCCGGTGACAAGAACTCAGCCCGTGAGGAACTCAACAAGTTGCGCGCATTGGGCGACAAGTTCGGTGAGCAGAATGAGGTACGGGGATTGCTGGCAACGCTCTGACCGGTGTGTGGAATGATGGCCTGAATGAAGGATTGTCATGAGTCATATTCGGCGTTCGACGTTGCGGAAGCGGCTCCATCATGCGCTCCGTCGTTTGTTCTCGGGCGTGCCTGCCTCGCTTAGATTTGCGATTTATCGCCTGATGGTTGACTGTGATCCAGCACCCGACAGTCGCCTTGAATTGAAGATCGCCGAGACGCAGGAAGAATTGGAGGCGTGCTTTCGCATACTTCACGATGCCTACGTCGCGAGTGGCTTTATGAAGGCCGATCCTAGTGGCATGCGTATCACGATCTATCATGCGCTCCCAACCACCACCACGCTATGTGCCAAATATGACGGCCGCGTCGTTGGTACGATTTCAATGATTCGCGAAGGTGTTTTTGGCTTTCCATTGCAGTCAGTCTTTGAATTGGGGCATGTGAGGGCAAAGGGTGGGAAGTTAGCTGAAATTTCTGCGCTGGCGGTGCATCCGGACTTCAGAAAAACTGGCGGGGCGATCCTGTTTCCTCTGATGAAGTTCATGCGAGAGTACTGTTCAGAGTATTTTGATACACGGCATCTTGTGATTGCAGTTAATCCTGAAAAAATTGAGCTTTATGAGGCCTTGCTTTTCTTCGATCGCTTGCAGGAAAAGGTTGTCGAGAGTTACGATTTCGCCAATGGCGCACCGGCGGTGGGCGCGACACTGGACTTGAAGTATGCTGCAGAACTGTTTAAGGCGGGCTATAAGGGACGTCCGACGCATAAGAACCTGTACAAGTATTTCTTCAGGTTGAAGCTCCCAAACATCAGGATTCCGCAGCGCCGCTACTTCACCACCAACGATCCGGTGATGACGCCGGAACTGCTGGACTACTTCTTCAACAAGAAGAGTCAGGTTTTTGACAACCTGGACGATCGGCGTAAAGCGCTGCTCTGGTCGATCTATACGATGGTGGAATATCGGGCTGTGCTGCCAATGCTTGCCGGGCCCAGCTTGCCGGGTCACCCGATGCGGCAGCACCAGCGCTATTCGATCAATTGCCCTGGCGAGGTCCGATTTGGACTACCAGATGGTGAGCAAGCTTATGTGTTCAATGTGATCGAAGTATCGCTGCACGGTTTTCAGGCAGAGTCCAGCCTTGAGCTTCCTCTTCAGGCTGAAGGTGTTGCCGCGATTGAATTGGGCAAGGGCGAGCTTTCGCAGGTCACAGTGTGTGTGATGCGTCGGCGCGATACCGAATCTGGAACGTTTTTTTATGGCTTCAAGTTGGAAGAACCTGACGCGGTGTGGCGCCGGTGTGTTGCGGCGCTGGAGGTCGGGCATACCTCTGGCGACCTGATGCAATGATCGCGCCCATGCACGTCCGGCGGCGAGCCATTAGCGCGCTTATGGTGCTATCGGCATGCTATTCCGGGGCTGGTGCTGAGGATTTGCCGGCGCTGATCGAACAGAGCAAGCCGTCGCTCCTGCTCATAGGTACCTTCGCCGACACCGACAACCCACGTTTTACGTTCAGAGGTACGGGCTTCGTCGTTGGGGACGGGCGTCTCGCCATCACAAATGCACATGTGTTGCCGCCGGACGGAGAGATGGTTGTGGCAAATCGTCGCCTTGTGATCCAGTCGCGCGATGCTGGCAGCGGTGTCTGGCGTATGCGTGGAGCCAAGGTCGTGGGGTCGGATGCGACGCATGATCTGGTGCTGCTTCGCTTCGATGGCGCGGAGATGCCTGCCCTCAGATTGGCACCCGAGGGGCGCGTGCGCGAAGGCGGGGCCATCGCGCTGATGGGTTTTCCGCTCGGGGGCGCATTGGGCTTTTCCCCGGTGACGCATCGAGGGATTGTTTCTGCAATCACCGCGATAGCCTTGCCTCCTCCGACTGCCCGCACGCTCAATCCGCAAGCAATTCGGCAATTCAGGGATGGGGTTTTCGATATTATTCAACTTGACGCCACGGCATATCCGGGCAACAGTGGCGGGCCAGTGTTTAGTATCGATTCCGGCGAAGTGCTTGGCGTCGTCAATATGGTGCTTGTCAAGGGGCGAAAGGAAACCGCCTTGAGCAGCCCATCGGGCATCAGTTACGCGATTCCTGCACATTTCGCCCGCCAACTGATTGACGCGGAACGAAAGGATTGACCGGCGATGTCTCGTGTCGGTAGAGCGAAATAGAAAGAGGCCGCTTTCGCGGCCTCTCTTTATTGCTGACGAATTCGAGAGGGCCTCATCGCAAGAGGCCCACTAACATTACGCGCGCGTGGTGCGACGGCGTGCAACACCGGCGCCCAGCAGAGCCAAGCCGACCAACGCCAGGGAAGCGGGTTCCGGCACAGTTGCCAGCTTGAATTGACCGTTATTGCCAATCCAGAGCAGGCCAGGATTGGTAGCGGGGTTCCAGCCAGCGCCAGTCGCGCAATTTACGCCCACCGGCGTCAGACCGGCAAAGTCGCATGCGTATTCCTTAACATTCGACGCAGTCGGTACTTGCAGGGGATTTGCGTCCGTGAATGCGAAGGACAGGATGTCTTGCGTGCTCAGATCGCCACCAGTCGGATTGAACCAGTATCCGGCCGTCAGATCACCCGCCACTGCGCTCATGTTCACGATCACCTTGCCGTTTCCGGTCGGGTTGCCGGTACCATCCACCAGGCCGCCGCCGCCAGCCAAGACGTTGAAGCTACCAATCTTGGTGCCATCATTGGAACCATTGATGAGCGTGCTGCTGGCACTCAGCAGGCCGAAATTGTTGGCGGTGTCCGAGTAGATATCCATCTTCCCCGAGGCAAAGGTGAAGTTGCCGCTGAAGGTGCCGGTACCGGATGCCTCGAAAATCGCCGTGATGTAGTTGGGCGTCGGCAGGGGAACGCCGCCGTCGTACTGCGTCACGCTGAACGTCGCGTATTCCTTGAAGCTGAAGGTCCCGCCGCCCGTGGGCGTCAGCACGATCAGTGCGCGGCCGCTAAAGTCAAGATTCTCATTGATGATGGTGGCGGTGGCAAAGCCGGTGCCGTTGGGGTTGAAGCCCCAGTCGTTGACGATCGAAGCTGCCTGAGCAGTGCCAGCGAGCGCCATTGCTGCGCCTGCGATGCAGGCCATTTTCTTGATCAGTTTCATGTTGACTCTCTTGCGGTTGCCGCCGGGATTGGCTTGCCCTTGTTATGCAATGTTGGTGCCAGTGATGAAATTGTGAATTAAATCAATAAGTTGGAGATGTGTTGCGCTGCCGGAGGTCGGCGAATGTAAAGAATTTCGACATGGCTGAATTGTCGCAAGCTAGTGCTGCCCAGGCTTGGCCGTCGATGCACGGGTATCTGACGCACCAAGATCGCTCATCAGCAGTTCGCTCAGTGGCTTGCGAATGGACCGGGCCCGGGCTGGTCTCCCGGCGCCTATGCGGCCCATGAAAACCGCAAGGTGCGCGGTGCTTGCGCCGATCGTCCGGTCAAGACTTGCGCCGACCTCGGCTGCTTTGTCGCTCATACCAGGGACCTTGGAGAAGGTCCGCTGTTCGCGCGCATAGCGTGCAAAGACCAGTGGCGTGACCTCGGGTTGCAGCTGCAGCCCCAGACTCGTGGCAGTCAGCCAGAATCGCTGTACCGTACGCCCGGCCTCTATGTAGTCGTCGATATCCTTGGGTACGGCTTTGGCGCAAATGACGAAGTGTGCTGCGCACGCAAGGCTTGGCAGCAGGTCTAGTTGAATTCTTGGGGCCCAGGTGCCAGCGAGGTAGCGATTGAAGAACTCCACGCGTTTCCAGTCGTGCATCACAAACTGCATCAATCGCGTGGTGCCTGGGTCTGTGCCGAGCGCTTGATCGGGTACGCGGTCGCGGCTGAATTGGGCGTTCCATTCGATGATGTCGCGATGCACTTCGTAAGCTTCGGGCATCGTGAGCCGCAACTTGGCTGAATGAAACATGAGCAAGGCAGCCTGCAAGCGCCTGCGCGGTCCTTCTAGCCAGATCACATCATGCTTGGGCCCCGCAGCCGTGTTCAGCGCTTGGCGCTCACCGTCCGTAAGAGTCCGCATACTCAGAGGGCGTCGCTGTACGCTGCGCCGCTCAATGCTGTCGCACAGCGGACTGGTGACGACGCTTGGGTCGCTGTAGAAATGCAGGTCGAATACTGGGTTGGTCACAGGCGAGTCGGCTCTGCGGCAGGCCTGTACCCGCAGGCCGTGTTTGCTTGCTGCAATCGAGGTGGTCTCCAGCAATGCGCCGATGGAAATTTGGCTCGGGTGGCCATCCAGGTCATAGACGCAATGCTCGCGCGTATCAAAACCATGCACCACGACATGACGAGAGTCGACTATCTGAAAACGCCAAGGCTGGGTGTTGTCGCCGCTGGGGGCCCAGCGCGCCAAGTCAAGAATTTGCCTGAGCGTGTCGTTCGATGTCATATAAAAATCTTACGCAATGCAATAGGCGTTGGGCAGGCCAGCGCAGGGAAGTGGCAGATTTCGAAAGGCGCCCTTGGGGCGTGGCATGATAGTTCCTTCTTGGCATTGAAGTGCGAATTGGAGGCATGCCCGTGGCAACTGCATCCTTGTTTGACTACAACCGCGCTTTCTCGCGGAACATTGGTTGGGTGACGCGCGACGAGCAGCAAGTCCTGCGGCGAACGAGAGTCGCAATTGCAGGCCTTGGGGGCGTCGGCGGTACCCACGCCTTGACGTTGGCGCGCTTGGGTGTCGGCAAGTTCTGCATAGCGGACTTCGACTCGTTTGAAGTGCATAACTTCAATCGTCAGGTGGGCGCTTCTATGGCCACGCTTGGTCAGCCAAAGGCGGAAGTGCTGGCGCGCATGGTGCTGGAGATCAATCCGGAAGCGGATGTGCGGGTTTTCAAGGAAGGCGTGACGCCCGAGAATATTGGCGAATTCCTGCGGGACGTCGATGTCTATGTGGATGGCATCGATTTTTTTGCGATGGAAGCGCGTCGGCTGCTCTTCAATGCTTGCGAGCGCTTGGAGATTCCTGCATTGACGGCTGCGCCGCTGGGTATGGGTGTGTCATTCCTATACTTCAAGCCTGGCGCTATGCGCTTCGAGGACTATTTCCGCTTCGAAGGCGCTTCTGTACAGGAGCAATATGCACGCTTCATCGCGGGGTTGTCGCCGGCCATGCTTCAACGCGCCTATATGGTGGTCCCTGATGCCGTCAATTTCGCGCAGCGGCAGGGGCCATCGACCATGATGGCTTGTGAACTGTGCGCTGGGGTCATGGCGACCTCCGTGTTGAAGCTTGTCCTGAAACGTGGGAATCTGCGCGCGGCGCCATGGGCCATGCAGTTCGACGCCTATCGGCAGCAACTCAGGTTTACCTGGCGTCCGCTTGGGAACGCCAATCCGTTGCAACGACTGATGTTGATGTTCATCCGACCGATACTGCGGGGGCAAATGGAACGATGAAGTCGTGGGGTTGCTTGGCGCCCAGCATTTGATCGGGCCCCTTGCTTCGTTCAACCGTTGCGTCGGTGGTTCTGTACGCCTACTCGCGGGATTCCACAAAAGGGACGAGCTGGGGTTGAATTGCGGCGCGCCGGCAAGTGCCAATCCGCGTCGTGTTGCTTGCGTGCGGAACATCACATGGCTGGCAAGGTGTGGCAGCAAGTACTTGGCGAAGTTGCCGATACTGCTAGCTACGGTGCAGACCCCTTTCCCTGTTGCATGTGCGGGGAGGTCATTTGCGTGCGCATCCGTCGCGATGTGCCATGATCGTGCAGGCGCTGAAACAGTTCGTAGAGAGGATGTGACGTGAAGCAAAAAAGCAAGTTGGTTGGTGCTATTTATCGGGTTGCGCTGCTTGGTTCAGTGGCGCTGGCGTTGGGCGGCTGCGCTGGCCTCGGGGCGCCCAAGTACCCGGCAGCGCCGGCCGGTGTTGCTGCGCAGGACTACAGCTACATCGTTGGCGCGGGTGATAGCCTCAACATCATCGTCTGGCGCAATCCGGAGTTGTCGATGGCGGTGCCAGTGCGGCCTGACGGCAAGATCGCAACGCCACTGATCGATGAACTGGTGGCGCAGGGGAAGAACTCTGTTGAAATTGCGCGCGACATCGAGAAGCAATTGTCCAAGTACGTGCGCGATCCCGTGGTTACCGTGATCGTGACTGGCTTTGTCGGCCCTTACAGCGAGCAAATCCGTGTCGTGGGCGAGGCCGCAAAGCCGCAGTTCCTTCCGTACAAGCAAAAGATGACGCTGCTCGATGTCATGATCGCCGTGGGTGGGTTGACCGACTTCGCGGCGGGCAATGACGCGAGCATTCTTCGCTCATCGGAAGGCAACAAGCAGTATTCGGTGCGACTGAAGGATTTGATCAAGCGTGGCGACGTTTCGGCCAATGTGGAGATGCGTCCTGGCGACATATTGATCGTGCCGCAAAGCCTGTTTTGAGTGGCCGAGCCCTGGCTGGGGCTTTGCTGGTTTTTTGTCCCCGGAAGTCGGCTGATGCCTGTTGCGTCCCCATTGGGTGCGCGAGTCGGTCGGTGGCTCCGGTTCCCCATCCTTACCAAGTGTTGTTCCGATGGACTTATTGATAGCCCAGCTACTTTCCATTGCAAAGCGCATGTGGAAGTACCGTTGGTATGGTGTGGTGGTGGCGTGGCTGGTTGGTGTCGTGTCGGCCGTTGTTGTGCTCTTGATGCCCGATCGCTTTGAGGCCAGCGCGCGGATCTATGTGGATACGCAGTCGATCCTGAAGCCGTTGATGTCGGGCCTGGCTGTGCAGCCCAATGTCGAGCAGCAAGTTGTGATGCTGAGTCGCACGCTGATCAGCCGGCCCAACGTCGAGAAGCTCGTTCGCATGGCTGACTTGGATCTGAAGAGTCAATCCAAATCGGAGCAGGAGGCAACCATCGATCGGGTCACCAAGGCGCTGTCGATACAGAGCACCGCGCGCGACAATCTTTATACGCTTGCCTACCGTGACAAGGATCCTGAAACGGCCAAACGGGTGGTGCAGTCCTTTGTATCGATCTTTGTTGAGTCGAGTCTTGGCGCAAGCCGCAAGGACACCGCCACAGCGGCGACCTTCATTAACGAGCAGATCAAGAACTACGAAGCCAAGCTTGAGGAAGCGGAGGGGCGGTTGAAGGCGTTCCGGCTGCGCAACATCGAGCTGACTGCTGCTGATGGCAAGGACTCGGCAGGGCGCTTGAGCGAGATGTCGGCACAGTTGGATCGTGCCCGGCTTGAGTTGCGTGAGGCGGAAAACGCTCGGGATGCTGCAGAACAGCAGATCGAGGGCGAGCGATCGAAAGGCAGCAACTCCACCACGCAGAGCTTGTTGCAAGAGTCGGCATTGAGTGTGGCTACCCCGGAAATTGATGCGCGTATTGAGGCGCAGAAACGCAACCTTGATGCCTTGTTGCAGCGCTACACGGACGTCCATCCCGATGTTCTCAGTGTTCGCAAACTGATCAAGGATCTTGAGGAACAGAAGCGCAAGGAAGTTGCAGAGCTGCGCAAGGCGGGTATGGCGGCGCCTTCAACCTCCGGCACGGGTAGCAGCCTTGCGCAACAGGAATTGATGCGCATGTTGGCAGCAAGCAAGGTGCAGGTGGCGGCGCTGCGTGCTCGGGTACAGGAGTACGCCAGCCGCTATGCCGCTGCCCTGAACGCCATGAAGACCTCGCCGCAGCTTGAGGCTGAGGCCGCCCAGTTGAACCGTGATTACGCGATTCACAAGAAGAACTACGAGGACTTGGTATCGCGTCGCGAATCTGCCGCAATATCCGGTGAGCTCGATGTGGCCAGCGGCGTGGCTGACTTCCGCTTGATCGATCCGCCGCGCGCGTCGGACAAGCCCGTTGCGCCCAATCGCATCCTGTTGCTGGCTGGGGCCTTGCTTGTGTCCTTGGCGGCGGGGGTGTTTACATGTTTTGTGGCATGCCAACTGCGCCCGGTGTTTCATGATGCGGCAGAGCTGCACAGCCGCAGTGGTCTACCGATACTGGGGGTCGTCTCCAGCCTGGTGACACCAGGAGAAAAGCGTCGTGATCGTGTTGACTTGGTGCGTTTTGGCGCCGCCACCTTGGGGTTGGTCGGGGCCTTTGCAGTAGGCATGGCAGTGATGGCGATTATGTTGGCCAAGCAGGTGGGATAAGCGATGAGTAGCCTTATTGAACAAGCCGCGCAGCGCCTGGAGCAGCTGCGTCAGGCTGGCGCGAATGTTCCCGAACTTGAGCCGCAGGCGGTTGAACCCGTGGCGGATCCTGTCCGGGTGGCTACAGAAAGCCAGGCGCTGTCACGGCGCGTTGATCTCGATCTGGACATGCTTTTGGCGCAGGGGCTGTTGACGCCCAATGCGCCGCGTTCCATGCTCGCCGATCAATACCGCGTCATCAAGCGTCCGTTGATCAAGAACGCCATGGGCAAGGGTGCGGAGACCATCAACCATGCCAATCTGATCATGGTGACCAGTGCACTGCCGGGCGAAGGCAAGAGCTTCACCTCGCTGAATCTCGCCATGAGCATTGCTGCGGAAATGGACAACACCGTGATGCTGGTGGATGCCGACGTCGCGCGCCCCTCGGTGCTGCGCATGCTGGGCTTGCCGCCCGGGCCCGGCCTGCTGGACATCCTTGAGGAACGCGCCTCAATCTCCGACGTCCTGCTGCGCACCAATATCGACAAGCTGACGGTCTTACCTAGCGGCACACCGCATCCAAGGGCGACCGAGTTGCTCGCCAGCGATGCCATGACCGCGTTGCTGAACGACATGGCCGAGCGGTATTCGGACCGGATCATTATTTTCGATTCGCCGCCGCTCTTGCTTACCACTGAGTCGCGCGTGCTGGCCTCACACATGGGGCAGATCGTGATCGTCGTGCATGCCGACAAGACCCTGCAAAGCGCCGTGCAGCAGGCCTTGTCCACGATAGATACCTGCCCGCTCAAGCTGATGATACTGAACCATGCCCGTGGCAATGCGTCGACAGGCTACGGCTATGGCTATGGCTACGGCTACGGCTACGGATACACCCATGACGATGCAGCCAAGGCCGCTTGAATTGCTGCAGTTGACGAGGGCGGCTCCATCCAGTGCTGCAAGTGCGGGCGGCGTTTGGCTGTTGTGCCTGGGGCTGCTGGCGGGCGGCTGTGCGATTGCCCAGACCGAAGCGTCAGGCCCGGCTCGTTCGGGCATGAGGGTTGAGCCGCGCCTGTCGGTCTCGGAGATGTATACAGACAACCTGCTGCTGGACGACGCGCTCAGGGATCGGGCCCTTGTCACGACACTGGCCCCCGGTGTCAGCGTGGCGATGAACTCGGCGCGTACGCGCCTGGTGCTTGATTACAGTCTGAATGGTCTGCTCTACACCAAGACCGAGCGCAAGAACCGCACTCAGAATGCACTCTCCGCTAATGCGAGCGTCACCCTGGTGGACGATTGGCTGAGCGTGGACACGCGTGCCCAAGTCGGGCAGCAAGCCCTGTCCGCCTTCGGCGCAGTGGGGAGCAACAATGCGCTCGTGAACCAGAATCAGGCCGAGACCGCGACGGCCAGCGTCACGCCCATCATGCGGGGGCAGTTGCTCGGGCTGCTGCGCTACGACCTGCGCGGCACCGTGAGCGAGACCCGCACCAGGAACAATCTGGTGGGCGATGGCAGCGGCCGCAGCGCGTCGCTGCGTGTCGACAGCCTTGCCGCAGCAGGTAGCCCTCTGAGCTGGTATCTGAGCTCACAGGTCCAGCGCAACACCATCAAGTTGGGCCGCAGCAATCAGACTTCCAACCAGACCGCCGGGCTGCGCTGGCATCCCGACGTCGATTGGACGCTGGGTGCCCTGGTCGGCGCCGAGCGCAGCGACCTGGGCTCGGTGCGCCAGACTGCCGGCACCACGTACGGCGCAGATCTGTCCTGGCTGCCAACGCCGCGCACCAACGTGCTGCTCAACTGGCAGCACCATGTGTATGGCGACAGCCATAGCCTGAGCTTCGATCACCGCATGGCACGTTCCGCGTTCCGCTTGAGCGACACCACCAGCGCCAGCGCGGGCGGTGTGATCGGGGCGGGCGGGCAATTGACCAACTACGAGTTGCTATTCCAGCAGTTCGCCAGCATCCAGCCCGACCCGGTCAAGCGCGACGAACTGGTCAAGGCCTTCCTGCAGGCCAATGGGCTCGCCGCGGATGCCTTTGTTGGCAGCGGTTTTGTGAGCAACGCCGCAACACGCTCGCGGCGCCAGGAGGCATCGTTCTCCTGGACCGGCATACGCACGTCGCTGATTGCGTCGGTCAACCAGAGCCGCTCGGTCCGTTTGGGCCCACAGCCTGGGCAGCCTGACGATCTGGTGAGCAGTGGACTCATCAAGCAGCAAGGCGCGTCGCTCAGCCTCAGCCATCGGCTGGCGGCTCAGGCTTCTGCCTCGCTGACGGCCAGCTACCTGCGCACGCGTGGCGACTTGGCAAGCCAGAGCACCAGCCTGAAGTCGCTCATGGCAAATTGGAATGCGCGGCTGGGCCATAGACTGACCGGCCAGCTAGGCTTGCGGCGTGCGCAGTTCTACAGCCTTAGCAAACCCTACCGGGAGAACGCCTTGTTCGTCACCTTGGTCCAGCAGTTCTAGAGCATGTACGAATCGTTCTATGGCCTGAGCAGCAAGCCGTTTCAACTCAGCCCAGATCCCAGCTTTTACTTCGGCAGCAAGCAGCATCGTCGCGCCAAGGCCTATTTGGACTACGGCGTGCTGCGCAGTGACGGCTTCATCGTCATCACGGGGGAAATCGGCGCAGGCAAGACCACCCTGCTGCGCGGGCTGCTCGACAGCCTGAACCGTAGCAATGTGGTGATCGGCAATGTCGTCACCACGCAGCTGGATGCCGAAGACACGCTGCGCATGGTGGGGGCGGCCTTCGGCGTGAGGGTCAAGGAGCTGTCCAAGTCAGAACTGCTGATGGCGCTCGAGGCCTTCCTGGTTGGGCAGGTGACGCAAGGCAAGCGCTGCCTGCTGATCGTCGATGAAGCGCAAAACCTGACCCCGCGCGCCGTCGAAGAGTTGCGCATGCTGTCGAATTTTCAGTTCGGCAACCAGTCTTTGCTGCAGACATTTCTGGTCGGGCAACCCGAGTTCAGGCAGATCCTGCAGAGCCCGGAAATGGAGCAGTTCCGGCAACGGGTCGCGGCGACCTGTCATATCGGACCTCTTGCCGAGGACGAGACCCAGCGCTACATCGAACATCGGCTCAAGTGCGCCGGCAGTACCGGCAAGCCCAGCTTCGACCCGGAGACCTTTGTTGCCATTCATACCGCCAGTCATGGCATTCCGCGGCGCATCAACTCGCTGTGTGACCGCCTGCTGCTGCTGGGCTTCATGGCCGGCCGTACGCATCTGTGCGTTGCCGATGTGGAAGAAGTGCTGCAAGACGTGGCCAAGGAAAACGAGTTGCCGGCGGTGGTTCCGGTGCAGGGTGCGCAACGTGCGCTGGCGGCCCTGCCCGATGAGGGTGTGAGCATCGACGTGAGCCAGTTCCAGCACGCGCCTGGCGCACTCGATGGGATTGCCACGGACTTTGGCCAGCTCGGCCAGCATCAGGTGATGGACCGTCTGCAAAGCTTGGAATCCAGCCTGATGCGGCTTGAGCGCATCAACCTCCAAACCCTGGGCTTGTTGCAGAAGTTCGTCGAGGCGGTGCGCGGTGGCACGGGCGAGGGCAAGCCATGAGCGTCCCGCGCAATGCGATGACCATCGACGTGGAGGATTACTTCCAGGTCTCTGCGTTCGCGCCCTATATCGCGCGGACCGATTGGGATCGCCGCGAATGCCGCGTCGAGCGCAACGTCGAGCGCATTCTTGCCTTGCTGGGCGAGCGCGAGGTGAAGGCCACGTTTTTCACCCTGGGTTGGGTGGCTGAGCGCTATCCGCAAATGGTCGCTCGTATCGTCGCAGCCGGTCATGAACTGGCCTCGCATGGCTACGGTCATGAGCGTGCCAGCGACCTCAGCCCGGAGGCTTTCCGTGCCGATGTGATGCGCGCCAAGCAGCTGTTGGAGGACCTGGGCGGCCAGGCTGTGTTGGGCTACCGTGCCCCCAGCTTCTCGATCGGCACGGGCAACCTATGGGCCTTTGATGTGCTGCAGGAGGCCGGCTATCGCTACAGCTCCAGCGTCTATCCGATTCGGCACGACCATTACGGCATGCCGGACTCGCCGCGCTTTGCCTATCCCGTGAGGGATGGGCTGCTGGAGGTGCCGGTCACGACGCTGCGCATGCTCGGGCGCAATCTGCCATCCAGCGGCGGCGGCTATTTCCGTTTGCTGCCCTATGGCCTGTCACGCTGGATGCTGCAGCGTGTCAATGAGAGCGATGGCCAGAGCGCCGTGTTCTATTTCCACCCCTGGGAGATTGATGCCGAGCAGCCGCGCATTGCAGGCATCGATGCAAAGACGCGTTTCAGGCACTACGTCAACATCGACCGGACTTTTGGGCGCATCGCCCAGTTGCTGGGCGACTTTCAATGGGGACGCATGGACGAGATATTCCTGCCGCAGACCAATCGGTCCAAGGGGGCGCACTGATGGTGGCGCCATGCCAGGTGCGGCAGCTGCGCGTCGAGGATCAAGCAAGCGCGCGACGTTGGGACGAGTTTGTGCTGACCTGCCCGGGCGCCAGTTTTTTCCACCGTGCCGGCTGGCTGCAGGTCATTCATAAGGCATTCAGCCACCGTTGCATGTTTCTATACGCGGAACGCGGCGGGCGTATCGAGGGTGTGTTGCCGCTGGCCCAGGTCAAAAGCCTGCTGTTCGGCCATGCACTGGTGAGTCTGCCCTTTGGCGTGTATGGCGGCGTGGCCGCTGTCGATGAGGAAGCGGCGCAAATGCTGGAGCGCGAAGCACAAGTGCTTGCGCAGCAGCTGGGCGCAGAGCATCTGGAACTGCGCCATATGCAACAGCGCCACGCGGACTGGCCACAGCAGGACCTGTACGTCACCTTTCGCAAGGAAATCCTGCCTGACGAGGAGGCCAATATGCTGGCGATTCCTCGCAAGCAGCGCGCCATGGTGCGCAAGGGCATCAAGAACGGGCTTGTCAGCCATCTGGACGAGGGGGTCGATCGCTTCTTCGTCTTGTATGCGGACAACGTGCATCGGCACGGCACGCCGGCCATGCCCAAGCGCTACTTCGAGTTGCTGCGCGAGGTGTTTGGACAAGACTGCGAGGTATTGACCGTCACCGATGCGGCAGGCCAGCCGCTCAGCTCGGTCATGAGCTTCTATTTCCGTGACGAAGCCTTGCCCTACTACGCTGGCGATGCCGAAGCCGCTCGCGACTTGGCTGCGAACGATTTCAAGTATTGGGAGCTGATGCGCCGCGCCTGCGCGCGTGGCCTGAAGGTGTTCGACTATGGCCGCAGCAAGCAGGGCACGGGCTCCTACGCCTTCAAGAAGAACTGGGGCTTTGAGCCTACGCCTCTGCACTACGAGTACCGCCTTTACAAGCGCCAATCCGTGCCCCAGAACAATCCGGCCAACGCCAAGTACCAGCTGCTGATCAAGACCTGGCGCAAGCTGCCTATCAGCTGGGCCAATTGGCTGGGCCCCTTCATCGTCCGTAGCCTGGGCTGAGAAAGCACTGCATGAAGCAAGCAGGCATCCCTCACGTTGAAAAGGTCGGCGCATGATCCGGGTGCTGCGCGACCCCGGCATCGCATTGCCGCCGCCGGCCTGGCGGCGGCCGCTGCTGACCCTGCTGCTGGCACTGCTGTTGCTGGGGCTTCTGTTCCATGACAGTCTGTTGGCCATGGTGCGGATCTGGGAGCGTTCCGAGACCTTCGCACATGCCTTCCTGGTACCGCCGATCAGCTTGTGGCTGATCTGGCGACAGCGCCATCAGTTGGCAGTGCTGCAAGCGCGCCCGGCGCCTCTGCTGCTGTTGCCAATGCTGATCCTTGGCCTGGGATGGCTGCTTGGCGAGTTGGTGTCGAGCAACGCAGCGACGCAGTTGATGGTCGTATCCATGATCGTCTTGCTGGTGCCGACCCTGCTTGGCGTCGAGATCAGCAAGCGCATTGCCTTTCCCTTGGCCTTCCTGTTCTTCTGCGTGCCCATCGGCGAATTCATGTTGCCGGTGCTGATGCAGCACACCGCGGACTTCACCGTCGCGGCCCTGCGCTTGTCGGGCATACCGGTGTATCGGGAGGGCCTGCAGTTCATCATCCCGTCGGGGCAGTGGTCGGTAGTGGAAGCCTGCAGCGGCGTGCGCTACCTGATTGCCTCGGTGATGGTGGGCAGCCTGTTCGCCTACCTCAACTATCGCTCGTACACGCGCCGTCTGCTCTTCATCGGTTTCGCGATCGTGCTGCCTATCCTGGCCAACTGGATTCGGGCCTATGGCATCGTGCTGCTGGGGCATGTATCGGGCAACACCCTGGCCGTGGGGGCCGATCATCTGATCTACGGCTGGGTGTTCTTTGGCGTCGTGATGCTGGCGATGTTCATGCTGGGGGCGCGCTGGCAGGAGCCCGAGTCCGCGCAGACGCCCGCGGCGTGCCCGACCGTACGCGCGGACGTCGGTGCCCGGTATCCCGTCTGGGTAGCGCTGCTGAGCATACTGGTCCTGAGCCTTCCGACACTGGTGCTGCGACAGCTGGATGCAGATGCCGACGGTCAGCGCACGACCAGTTTGCACGCGCCCGCCATCGCGGGCTGGACGCGCAGCGCCGAGGCCTTGAGCGACTGGGGGCCGATCTACCAGAACCCAGCCGCCCAGTTGCAAACGGTCTATGTTCATGGCGAACAGCGCATCGGCCTGTATCTGGCCTATTACCGCCAGCAGGATCACCAGAGCAAGCTGATCAGTTCGGACAATGTGATCGTGGCATCCGGCGATCCGCGCTGGGCGCGCGTCGCCAGCAATGCCACCACGCTGCGACTGGCCGGTACCGACTTGCCGGTACAAGGCGTGCAACTAAAACGCGCGGATGCCACATCGGGGACGGTCGGCCGCTTGCTGGTGCTGCGCTATTTTTGGGTGCAGGGCGAATGGAGCTCCAGCGAGGTCTATGCAAAGCTCCATACCGCCGCCTCGCGTCTGCTCGGGCGCGGCGACGATTCGGCCGTTGTGATGATTTACGCTGCCGCAAGCGAACGCGACAGCGGAGCTGCCGAACAGGTCCTGCGCGACTTCGTGCAGCAGCATTGGCAAGCGATCGAAGCCAGCCTGCAGCAAGCCCGCGGCACGCCGCCATGAGCCACCAGCCGCACGGCAAGTGCGGCATGCCGATGTCATCCAGACCTGAACCATTGCTGATCGTGCATGTGATACACCGACTCGCGATCGGTGGGCTGGAGAACGGCCTGGTCAACCTGATCAATCGCCTGCCGCATGAGCGTTTTCGGCATGTGGTGGCCTGCATCGAGGATTACACCGACTTCGCACAGCGCATCGAGCGCGACGATGTGGAGCTGGTGGCTTTGGGGCGTTCACGCATCGGGGTATGGCGCTTGCGTTGGCGCCTGTGGCGATTGTTTCGGCGCCTGCGGCCGCATATCGTGCACTGCCGCAACCTGTCGGGTCTGGACGGGCTCTTGCCTGCACGCCTGGCGGGCGCGAAGACCGTGCACAGCGAGCATGGCTTTGATGTGAGCAACCTGCGCGGACGCGCCACCAAGCCGGCGCTGCTGCGTCGCCTGCATGCGCCGCTGGTCGGTGCGTATGTGTGCGTGTCACGCGATCTCAAGCGCCTGATGATCGAGCAATGGGGCATCGCGGCGACGCGCATCACGCAGATCTACAACGGCGTCGATACCGCCCGCTTCAAGCCGCCGGCCGCAAACGATCGGCAAGCCCTGCCAAGCGGTTTTGCAGGCAGCGATGCCTTCATCGTCGGCACGGTTGGGCGGGTGCAGGCGATCAAGGATCAGGCCACCTTGTTGCGCGCCTTTGCTGCGGTGCTGAAACGCCGGCCCGATTGGCGCTCGCATCTGCGCCTGATGATCGTCGGCGATGGCCCCCTGCTGGAAGCCCTGCGCCAGCAGGCGCAAGAGCTGGGTGTGACGCCGGCCTGTTGGTTCACCGGGCCGCGGGACGATGTGGCCCGCTTGATGGGCACCATGGACTTGTTCGTGCTGCCATCGCTGAACGAAGGTATTTCCAACACCTTGCTGGAGGCCATGGCCACCGGCCTGCCGCTGTTGGCCACCGCCGTGGGCGGCAATGTGGAGTTGCTGGAAGAGGGCGTGGTCGGCACGACCTTTGCACCCGGCGATGTCGAAGGCCTGGCCGACATGATCGAGAATTACGCCGCCGATCCGGCCATGTGCCGGACCCAGGGGAAGGCTGCGCGTCAACGTGCCGAGACCCAGTTCAGCCTGCAGGCCATGGTGGCCAGTTATCAACGCGTCTACGAGACGCTCTAGAGTCAAACAAGCATGTGCGGAATCACCGGAATCTTCGACACCCGCGGCGCGCGTGACATTGAGCGCACGCGCCTGCAGCGCATGAACGACTCGCAGCTGCATCGCGGCCCGGACGAAGGCTCGCTGCACCTGGAGCCCGGGCTGGGCATGGGGCATCGCCGCCTGTCCATCATCGATATCGCCACCGGCCAACAGCCGCTGTTCAACGAGGATGGCAGCGTGGTGGTGGTATTCAACGGCGAGATCTACAACTACCAGTCGCTGATTCCCGAACTGCAGGCACTCGGTCATGTGTTCCATACCAAGAGCGATACCGAGGTCATCGTGCATGCTTGGGAAGCCTGGGGCGAGGACTGCGTGCAGCGTTTTCGCGGCATGTTCGCTTTTGCGCTCTGGGATCGCAATCGCCAGACCTTCTTCATGGCGCGCGACCGCCTGGGCGTCAAGCCGATGTTCTATGCCCTGCTTGACGATGGCGCTCTGCTGTTCGGCTCGGAACTGAAGTCGCTGCTCGCGCATGGCGGCATGAAGCGCGACCTCGACCCGGCGGCGCTGGAGGAATATTTCGCGCTTGGCTATGTGGCCGAGCCGCGTTGCGTTTTCAAGCAGGCACGCAAGCTGGCGCCCGGACACAGCCTGTGCATCCGACGCGGTGAGGCGATGCCCGCGCCGCGCGAATACTGGGATGTGCGCTTCACGCTCGATCGCAAGATCGGCGTCGATGAGGCCTGCGCCGAGCTGACGCGCCGCATCGACGAGTCCGTCAAGCTGCGCCTGATCTCCGAGGTGCCGCTGGGCGCCTTCCTGTCGGGCGGGGTGGATTCCAGCGTCGTCGTGGCGTCGATGGCCGGCCTGTCCGAGGGGCCGGTGAACACCTGTTCGATCGGCTTTGACGATCCGGCCTTCAACGAATCCGAGTTCGCCCAGTTGGTGGCCGACCGCTACCGCACCAACCATCGCCTGGAGGTCGTGGGCAGCGATGATTTCGATCTGATCGACACCCTGGCACGGCTTTACGACGAACCCTATGCCGACAGCTCGGCGATTCCGACCTACCGCGTCTGCCAGCTGGCACGCAAGCATGTGACCGTGGCGCTGTCGGGCGACGGCGGCGACGAGAGCTTTGGTGGCTACCGGCGCTACCGCATGCACCTGATGGAGGAGGGCATGCGCGCCAAGCTGCCGCTCGCGCTGCGCAGGCCGCTGTTCGGCACCATGGGCAGGCTCTACCCCAAGGCCAACTGGGCGCCGCGGGTGTTCCGTGCCAAGACCACCTTCGAAGGCCTGGCGCGCGATTCGGTCGAGGCCTACTTCCACGCCATGTCGATCTTTCGCGGGCCCATGCGCGCGCAGCTCTTCAGTCCGGCCTTCAAGGCCGAGCTGGCGGGCTATTCGGCCGAGCAGGTGTTCAGCCGGCATGCGGCGCGCGCCGATACCGACGATGGCTTGGCCCTGATCCAGTACCTGGACACCAAGACCTATCTGGTCGGTGACATCAACACCAAGGTGGACCGTGCCAGCATGGCCCATTCGCTGGAGGTGCGCGAGCCCTTGATGGACCATGAATTGGTCGAATGGCTGGCCAGCCTGCCGTCGAATCTGAAGATCAAGGGCAGCGAGGGCAAATACCTGCTGAAGAAAGCGGCCGAACCACGCCTGCCCGACGAGGTGCTCTACCGGCCCAAAAAGGGCTTTGCGGTGCCGCTGGCGCGCTGGTTCCGCGGCCCGCTGAAGCAGCGCGTGCGCGACGCCGTGCTCGGCCCGCGTCTGGCGGCCACCGGCTGGTTCAATCCGGCCTATCTGAGGCAGTTGCTGGACGAGCATCAGTCGGGCAGGCAGGACTACAGCGCACCGCTGTGGACCCTGCTGATGTTCGAGGCCTTCCTGCGCAATGTGGTGGATGGCGGCGAGGCCCAGCTCCAGCTCCCGGAAAGCGCGGTGGCCCACGCATGAGCCCGAAGATCCTGCACCTGCTGGACCATTCGCTGCCGCTGCACAGCGGCTACAGCTTCCGTACCCTGGCGATCCTGCGCGAGCAGCATGCGCTGGGCTGGCAGACCCTGCACCTCACCACGCCCAAGCAAGGTGCGGGCGAGCAACTGGAAGAAGAGGCCAGCGGCCTGCGTTTTCTGCGCACGCCCAGCCCGGCCGGTGCCGGCCTGATCCAGCAGATGCGGCTCACCGCGCGCCGCCTGCGCGAGGTTTGCGAGCGCGAACGGCCCGATCTGATCCATGCACATTCGCCGGTGCTGAATGCGCTGCCGGCGCTGTGGGTGCGGCGCAGCCTCAACATCCCGGTGGTCTACGAGATGCGCGCCTCCTGGGAGGATGCGGCGGTGGACCATGGCAGCACCACCGAGGGCAGCCTGCGCTACCGGGTCTCGCGCGCGCTGGAGAGTTTTGCGCTCAAACGCGCCGACCAGGTCACCACCATATGCGAGGGCCTGCGCGGCGATATCGCGGTGCGTGGCGTGGCCGCCGAGCGCATCACGGTGATTCCGAATGCGGTGGATGCGCAGCTATTTCAGTTCGGTGTTGAGCCCGATGCGGCCCTGCGCAGCCGGCTGGGACTGGATGGCGCCACCGTGCTGGGCTTTGCCGGCTCGTTCTATGGCTACGAAGGGCTGCATCTGCTGCTCGACGCGGTGGCACGCATGCACGCCCGTCATGCCAGGCTGCGCGTGCTGCTGGTGGGCGGCGGGCCGCAGGAGGAGGCCTTGCGGGCCCAGGTGCAGCGCCTGGGCTTGCAGGAGCTGGTGGTCTTCACCGGCCGCGTGCCGCATGCCGAGGTGCAGCGCTATTACGAACTCATCGATGTGCTCGCCTATCCACGCCTGCCGATACGCCTGACCGAGCTGGTCACACCCTTGAAGCCGCTGGAGGCGATGGCCCAGGGCCGCATGTTCGTGGCCTCCGATGTGGGCGGCCATCGCGAGCTGATACGCGACGGCGAGACCGGCTTTTTGTTCCGCGCCGGCGATGTGCCCGCGCTCGAGCAGGCGCTGGAGAAGGTGCTGGCGCAGCGCGAGCAATGGCCGCGCATCCGCCAGCAGGCACGCCATTTCGTCGAGAAGGAGCGCACCTGGGCCTCCAGCGTGGCGCGCTACCGCGAGGTCTACCGCCGTGCCCTGGCCGCGCGTGGCCACGATGTTCAACCCGTTCTGAGCTGAGGCCCGACCAAGGTGTGTGGAATCCACGGACTCTATCGATTTGACGGCCGTCCGGTCGAGCCGGCCTGGCTCACCGCGATGGGCAACGTCACCCAGCATCGCGGGCCGGACGACGAGGGCCAGCATATCCATGGTGCTTGCGGCATCGCGATGCGGCGCCTGTCCATCATCGACCTGGCCGGCGGCCATCAGCCCCTGTCCAATCAAGACGACAGCCTCTGGCTGGTCTGCAACGGCGAGATCTACAACTACCGCGAGCTGCGCAGCGAGCTGCAGGCCAAGGGCTATCGGTTCAAGACCGGCTCCGACAGCGAGGTGCTGCTGCACCTCTACGATGCCGAGGGCGATGCCTTTGTGCACCGCCTCAACGGCATGTTCGACTTCGCGCTCTGGGACGCACGTCGCGAGCGCCTGCTGATCGGCCGCGACCGCATCGGCGTGAAGCCGCTCTATGTGCTGCAGGATGGGCAGCAGCTGGCCTTCGCCACCGAGGCCAAGGCCTTGCTGGCCCTGCCGGGCGTGCGCGCCGAGCTGGACACCGCGGTGCTGCCCAGCTATCTGCAGCTCGGCTATGTAGCCGCGCCGGCCAGCATGTTCAAGGGCATACGCAAGCTGCCGCCGGCCACACTGCTGAGCGTGGAACGCGGTCAGGTCAAGCAGTGGTGCTACTGGCAGCTCTCGCCGCAGATGCAGACCGGACGCAGCGAGGCCGACTGGATAGAGCAGGTGCGTGCCGGCCTGGAGCGCTCGGTGCGCATGCAGATGGTCAGCGATGTGCCCATTGGCGCCTTCCTCTCCGGAGGCGTGGACTCCAGCGCCGTGGTGGCCTATATGGCGCGCCAGACCGGCGAACCGATACGCACCTATGCCATCGGCTTCGAGGGCGGCGAAGCCGAGGCGCTCTACAACGAGCTGCCCTATGCGCGCCAGGTGGCCCAGCTCTTTGGCACGCGGCACCGCGAGATCGTGGTCAAACCCGATGTGGTGGACCTGCTGCCCCAGCTGCTCTGGCATATGGACGAACCGGTGGCCGACACCGCCTTCATCACCACCTATCTGGTTTCGCAGTTCGCGCGCCAGGATGTCAAGGTGATTCTCTCGGGCGTGGGCGGCGACGAGCTGTTCGGCGGCTACCGCCGTTATCTGGGCGGGCATTACGCGCGCAAGCTGCAAGTGCTACCTGGCTGGTTGCGCGGCGCGCTGGCGGGTGCCGCACGCAGCCTGCCGGCCGATCGGCATTCCGGCCTGCTCAACACCCTGCGCCTGGCCAAGGGCTTTCTTGCCTCGGCCGAGATGGGCGCCGACGCGCGCTACCAGAGCTATCTGCAGGTGCTGAGCCAGGATCTGATCGCACGCCTGCTGCTCAAGCCCGCTGCCGCCTACGATCCGCTGGCCGCCGCCTTCGCGCAGGCCGGGCATGAGGACGAGCTCAACCGCATGCTGGCGGTGGACATGCAGACCCAGCTGCCCGATGACCTCTTGATGCTCACCGACAAGATGAGCATGGCGGTTTCGCTGGAATGCCGCGTGCCGCTGCTGGACCATGAGCTGCTGGAGCTGGCGGCGTCGATGCCGGCCGGCATCAAGGTCAAGGGCGGGGTGCTCAAGCATGTGATGAAGCGCGCGCTTGCCGATCTGCTGCCGCAGGACATCCTGCATCGCAAGAAGCGCGGCTTTGGCACGCCCATGGGCGCCTGGCTGAAGAAGGAGCTGGCACCGCTGTTGCGCCGCCTGCTCAGCCCCGAGGTGGTGGGCGCGCGCGGCCTGTTCGTGCCGGCGGTGGTCAGCGGCCTGATCGCCGACCACGAGGCCAACCGTATCGACGGCACCGACGCCTTGCTGGCGCTGATGAATCTGGAAATCTGGAGCCGCATCTATCTGGACGGCCGCGCGGCCGCCGATGTGGCGCATGAACTGAAGAGCTATCTGGCCGCATGAACATCCTCTACCTCTGCCACCGCTTCCCGTTTCCGCCCAAGCGCGGCGGCAAGATCCGGCCCTTCAATATGATCCGCCACCTGACCGCCCAAGGGCATCGGGTGACGGTGTGCTCGCTGAGCCGCTCGGATGCCGAAACCGCCGAAGGCCAGGGGCTGGAGAAACATTGCCAGGCCTTCGAACTGGCGCGCGTGCACAACCCGGTGCAGGCCCTGCGCATGGTGGCGCGGTTGCCGCTGCTCACGCCCTCGTCGATGGGCTTCTTCTACTCGCGCGATCTGCAGCGCCGCGTCGACCACTTGCTCGCCACGCAGCAGTGGGACCTGATCTTTGTGCACTGCTCGTCGGTGGCGCAGTATGTGGAGGACGTCAAGGGCATCCCCAAGATCCTCGACTTCGGCGACATGGACTCGCAGAAGTGGCTGGAGTACGCGCACTACAAGCCCTTTCCGCTCTCGCTGGGCTATACGCTGGAAGGCCACAAGATGCTGCGCGCCGAGAAGGCACTGGCGCGCAAGTTCGATCTTTGCACCGCCACCACGCGCGCCGAGTGGGAGACCTTGAACTCCTACGGCACCGGGGCTGCCAGCGACTGGTTCCCCAATGGCGTTGACGCCGAGGCCTTCAGCCCGAAGCCTGATGGAGAGGGGGCGGCCTACGACCCCGATACCATCAGCTTCATCGGGCGCATGGACTACTACCCCAACCAGGAGTGCATGGCGCGCTTCTGCGCCGAGACCTGGCCCCTCATCAAGGCGCAGCGCCCGCAGATGAAGCTCACCATCGTCGGTGCCGATCCTTCGCCGGCGATGCGCAAGCTCGGTGAGATCGACGGGGTGACGGTCACGGGCTCGGTGCCGCAGGTGCAGCCCTATGTGCGAAAGTCCGCATTGATGGTGGCGCCCTTGGCGATTGCGCGCGGCACCCAGAACAAAATCCTCGAGGCCATGGCCATGGGCGTGCCGGTGGTCACGAGCACCATCGCCGCGGGTGGCGTGGATGCGGTGGCGGGCGAGCATTTGCTGGTGGCCGACTCGGCCCAGGACTGCGCGGCCGCGGTGCTGCGCATCTGTGCCGACCCCGCGGAGCGTGCGCGCCTGGCCGAGGCGGGCAGGGCGCGCATGCTCAGCCACCACGCCTGGCCGCGCTCGATGGAGCGGCTGGACAAGATCATCGAAGGGGTCCGCAATCGCGGCTCGAAGCAGGGAACAGGTGTCAGAACATGAAGATCAGTATTTTTGGCTTGGGTTATGTGGGGGCGGTGTCGCTGGCTTGCCTGTCGCGCGATGGCCATGAGGTCATCGGCGTGGACATCGAGCAGGCCAAGCTCGACCTGATCAAGGCCGGCAAGACCCCGGTGGTCGAAGAAGGCATGGTCGACTTGATGGCGCGCGTGGCCGCCAGCGGCCATGTCAGCGTGACCAGCGATGCCAGGCAGGCGGTGCTGGGCAGCGAGATCTCGCTCGTCTGTGTGGGCACGCCCTCGGCCGCCAACGGCAGCCAGGATCAGGGCGCGGTGCTGCGCCTGGCGGCCGAAATCGGCGCGGCACTCAAGCACAAGGCCGAGCCGCATGTGGTGGTGTTCCGTTCGACGCTCGTGCCGGGTACGGTGGAAGACGTGCTGCGCCCCATCATCGAGGCCCACTCGGGCAAGCGCGACGGCGAGGACTTCTACCTGTGCTTCCAGCCCGAGTTCCTGCGCGAGGGATCGTCGATCCGCGACTACGACAAGCCGCCCTTCACCATCGTCGGCGCCAACCACGCCTACCCCGCGGAGCGCCTGCAGGCCCTGTTCGGCCACCTGCCGTGCAAATTCCTCAAGACCTCGGTGCGTGCGGCCGAGATGATGAAGTACAGCTGCAACAACTTCCACGCGCTCAAGATCACCTTCGCGAACGAGACCGCGCGCCTGTGCGACGCGCTCGGCGTCGATGCCTTCGAGGTGATGGACCTGGTGTGCCAGGACACGCAGCTGAACATCTCCAAGGCCTACCTCAAGCCCGGCTTTGCCTTCGGCGGCTCGTGCCTGCCCAAGGACCTGCGCGCCACCAGCTATCTGGCCAAGGTGCATGACCTTGAATTGCCGATGCTCTCCAACATCCTGGTGTCCAACCGCATGCACCTGGACCAGGCCTTGGACAAGCTGCTGGCGCTGGGCAAGCGCAAGATCGGCTTCATCGGCCTGTCCTTCAAGACCGGCACCGACGACCTGCGCGAGAGTCCCTTGGTGACCCTGGCCGAGCAATTGCTGGGCAAGGGCTTCCAGCTCTCGATCTATGACCCCGAGGTGCACCTGGCCAGCCTGCTGGGTGCCAACCGCAGCTTTGTGCAAAAGCATCTGCCGCATATCGGTCAGATGCTGAAGCCCGAGTTGGCCGAAGTGGTGGCCGATGCCGAGGTGCTGGTGATGGGGCTTTCGGGGGCCGAGATCGCCGCCGCCGTGGCTGCCTTGGCCAGGCCAGATCAGGTGCTGCTGGATCTGGTGAAGCTGCCCAACCGGCAGGACTTCAAGGCCGAGGTACAGGGCCTGTGCTGGTGAAGTCAGTCGCCTGCTGCGCCAGCGCTGCCTGCCGGACCTGCCCGTGCCTGCGGTGAGCTTCGAGGGCTTGCGCGTCGGTGTGATCGGCCCATTGGCGCCGCCGGCGGGCGGCATGGCCTTGCAGACCGAACAACTGGCGCGCTTGCTTGGCGAGGCCGGCGCTCGCGTCGAACTCCTGCAAACGAACGCACCCTATCGGCCCGCCTGGGTGGCGCGGCTGCCGGGGCTGCGCGCGGGCTTTCGCCTCTTGCCCTATTTGCTGCGGCTCTGGCACATGCTGGCGCGGCAGGACGTGATTCACCTGATGGCGAACTCGGGTTGGGCCTGGCATCTGTTCGCGGCGCCCGCGATCTGGATGGCCTCTTGGCGCGGCACGCCGCTGGTGGTGAACTACCGCGGCGGTGGCGCCGCCGAGTTCCTGCAGGGTTCGCAGCGGCAGGTGCACGCCAGCATGCGGCGCGCCGGCGCCCTGATCGTCCCCTCGGGTTTTCTGCTGGAGGTGTTCGGTCGCTTCGGCATGCCGGCCAGCGTGGTGCCCAATATCGTCGACCTCTCGCGTTATGCGCCCGCGCCGGCCGATGCGGCTCGCGCGCTGGGGCCGCACCTGATCGTGACGCGCAATCTTGAGGCCATCTACGACAACGAGTCGGCGATCCGCGCCCTGGCGCTGGTGCGCAAACGATTCCCGACGGCCCGCCTCACGATTGCCGGCAGCGGGCCCGAGCTCGGCCGGCTGCAGGCGCTGGTGTCGCAGCTGCGCCTGGATGAGGCGGTGCGCTTCGCTGGGCGCCTGGACCGTGGCGCCATGGCCGAACTCTACCGCTCGGCCGATCTGATGTGGAACCCCAGCCGCAAGGACAATATGCCCAACTCGGTGCTGGAAGCGCTGGCCAGCGGCGTACCGGTGGTGAGCACGGCGGTGGGCGGGGTGCCTTTCCTGCTGGATCATGGCCGCACCGGCTGGCTGGTCGAGCCCGGGCAACCGGCCGCGTTGGCCGACGCGGCAGCCCTGCTGCTGGGTGACGCCGCGCTGCGCAAGGCCTTGATCCATGCCGGGCTTGAGGAGGTGCAACGCTATACCTGGGACCGGGTTGCGCCGGTACTGCTCAACAGTTATCGCCAAGTGATAGCCACAAGGCGTCCGCAATGAACGACTACAGCATCTACACCCGCTTCGTGTCCGGCGTACTGTTTCCACTGCACGAGAAACTGAAGCGCCATGACACGGTGGCGGTGCGTCGCGAACTCGATGCCTCGCAATGGTGGAGCGCGGCGCAGTTGCAGGCCCACCAACTGCGCCGCTTGCGTGAACTCCTGTGCGAGGCCGGTCGTGCCGTGCCCTATTACCGCCAGCTCTTCGCTGAACTGGGCTTCGATCCGGCGGCAATCCGTTCGCTGGACGATTTGAGGCGCCTGCCCATGCTGACCAAGCCGCTGATACGCGCGCACAGCGAGGCCATGAAACACCCGCAGGCACAGCAGCTGAGCATGTCCTCGACCGGCGGGTCCTCGGGCGAGCCGCTGCGTTTTTACATCGGGCGCGAACGCGTCAGCCACGACGTGGCGGCCAAGTGGCGCGCCACCCGCTGGTGGGACGTGGACATCGGTGATCCGGAGGTGGTGATCTGGGGCTCGCCGATCGAACTCGGCGCGCAGGACCGGGTGCGCGTGTGGCGCGACCAACTGATGCGCAGCACGCTGCTGAGCGCCTTCGAGATGTCCGAGGCGAATCTGGACGGCTACATCGCCCGCATCCGCGCGCTGCGCCCGAAGATGGTGTTCGGCTACCCCTACTCGATTGCGCATATCGCCGCCCATGCCGAGCGGCGCGGTGTGCGGCTCGACGATCTGGGCGTGCGGGTCGTGTTCGTCACCTCCGAGGCCTTGCACGAGCATCAGCGCGAGATCATCTCGCGTGTGTTCGGCGCGCCGGTGGCGAACGGCTATGGCGGGCGCGATGCCGGTTTCATCGCCCATGAGTGCCCGGCGGGCGGCCTGCACATCACCGCCGAGGACATCATCGTCGAGCTGCTGGACGAGGCCGGTCAGCCGGTGCCGGATGGCACGCCGGGCGAAGTGGTGGTCACGCATCTGTGCTCGCGCGATTTTCCATTTGTGCGCTACCGCACCGGTGACGTGGCGGTGCGCGCCACGCAGGCATGCGCCTGCGGCCGTGGCCTGCCGATGCTGGCCGAGATCCAGGGGCGTACCAACGACTTCGTCCAGGCGCTGGACGGCACCTTGCTGCCCTGCAAGGCCTTCACCTACATGATGCGCGAGATCGACGGCATCGATGCCTTCAAGATCATCCAGGAGACCTTGCAGCTGACGCGGCTGCAGCTGGTGCGGCCTGCCGGGCTTGATGCGGCCTTGCGTGAGCGCCTGATGCAGGGTTTCCGGCAGCGTCTGGGCGAGGGGGTGCAGATCGAGATCGAACTGCTCGACCATATCCCGACCCAGGGCAACGGCAAGTACCGCTATGTCGTCAGCCATGTGGTGGGGCAGGGGGCGTCGGTGCCGGGGGTGAGCGCATGAGCCCCTTGCGCATGGCGATTTCGCTGCTTTCGCCAGCGGCGGCGGGCGCGCGCCTGTCGGTATTCATCTTCCACCGCGTCTTGCCCGAGCCGGACGCGTTGTTCCCCGACGAGGTGCATGCCGCGCGCTTCGATCAAATGCTGGCGTGGATCAAGACCTGGTTCCAGGTCTTGCCCCTGGACGAGGCGGTGCAGCAGTTGGGTGCCGGTCGCTTGCCCGCGCGCGCGGCGGCCATCACCTTCGACGACGGCTACGAGGACAACGACAGCGTGGCCAGGCCGCTGCTGCGGCGCCACGGCCTCACGGCCACGTTTTTCATCGCCACCGGTTTTCTGGACGGCGGGCGCATGTGGAACGACACGGTGATCGAGTCCATACGCCGCACCCAAAAGGCCGAGCTCGATCTGCGCCCGCTCGGCTTGGGGCAGCATGCGCTCGCCTCGACGGAGGCGCGACGCGCTGCGATTGCGCAGCTGCTGCCGCAGCTCAAGTACCAGCAGCCCGAGGCCAGGCTGGCGCTGACGCAGCGCCTGGCCCATGTGGCTGAGGTGTCGCTACCCGCGGATCTGATGATGCGCAGCGAACAGCTGCTGGCCATGCGACGCGCCGGCATGCAGATCGGCGCGCACACGGTGTCGCATCCGATCCTGGCGCGGCTTGATCTCGCCACCGCACGCCAAGAGATGGCGCAGAGCAAGCAGGCGCTGGAGCAATTGCTGGGCGAGCCCGTCACGCTGTTTGCCTATCCGAATGGTCGACCCGGCAAGGACTATCTGCCCGAGCACGCCCAGCTGGCGCGGGAGCTGGGCTTCCAGGCCGCCGTCTCGACCGCCTGGGGCGCGGCGCGCCAGGGCTGCGACCCCTTCCAAGTCCCGCGCTTCACTCCCTGGGACCATGACAGGCTGCGCTTCGGCCTGCGCATGATCCGCAACCTTCGGCTGTCGGCCTAACACTATGCGTGACCTGCTGCTCTTGCTGATCATCGCGCCGGGTTGCCTGATGGCGCTGCGCTTCCCCTTCGTGGGCGCCATGCTGTGGCTGTGGATCAGCACCATGAACCCGCACCGCCTGACCTATGGTTTCATGAACGAGGCACCGCTGGCGCAGGTCATTGCGCTGTGCATCCTCGTCGGCATGCTCACCAACAGCGAAAAGCGCTCGCCCTGGCTGGGCGCGCCCATGACCTGGTTCGCGCTGCTGATCGCCTGGATGTGCCTGACCACGGCGACGGCCTTCTTTCCCGAGTCGAGCTACGAGCAACTCACCAAGGTTCTGAAGATCGACCTGATGATCTTCGTGACCGTGATGCTGGTGCGTACGCGCCGCGAGATGATGGTGTTCGCCTGGATCATGGCGCTCTCGGTGGCCTATTACGGTGTCAAGGGAGGCATCTTCACGCTGGCCTCCGGTGGCGGCTCGCGCGTCTATGGGCCAAGCGGCAGCTATATCCAGGAGAACAATGCCCTGGCCGTCGCGGTCATCATGACGGTGCCGATGTTGCGCTTCCTGCAACTGACGCTGAGCAAGACCTGGCAGAAGCACGCCATGACGGGCGCCATGCTGCTGTGCGGCGTCTCGGCGCTGGGGTCACACTCGCGCGGCGCCCTGCTGGCGATCTGCGCCATGCTGACGGTGATGTGGTTTCGCAGCCGCAACAAGTTCGGCATGGGGATCTTGCTGCTGGCCGTCGGGGCGGCGGCGCTGGCGTTCATGCCCGAGAACTGGTGGACACGCATGGGTACGCTGCAGACCTATGAGGCCGATCAGTCCGCCACCGGGCGCCTGAACGCCTGGCACCTGGCCTTTAATCTGGCCAAGGACAACCTGCTTGGCGGCGGCTTCGCCATCTGGAACAAGTACGTCTATTCCATGTACGCCCCGGATCCCAACTTCGTCGTGTCCGCGCACAGCATCTACTTCCACATGATGGGCGAGCATGGCTTCATCGGCCTGGCCCTGTACCTGGGCTTCTGGGTGTCGACCTGGATCGCGGCGGAATGGCTGCGCAAGAACGGGCCCAAGCATCCTCAGTCGGAATGGTGCGGGCATCTGGGCGCGATGGTGCAGGTGTCGCTGATCGGTTTCGCAGTGGGTGGGGCCTTCCTCAGCCTTGCCTATTACGACCTGCCCTACAACGTGATGGCCTTGACCGTGATGGCCCAGGTATGGGTCCGGGCCCGCGGCTGGGAGCTTGAAGGGCCAATGCAGCCGCTGAAAAAGGTGATGGGTATTCCGCTGTTCGTGGGTGATCGCCTGCTGGCGCAGCGCCAGCGCATGTCCTAGCCCAGCGTTCAGCGGCGGATCCAGCGTTTGAGCTTGGCCTTGAGGCCGGCTCGCTGCAGCGCGCGGCCCAATGCCGCCGAGCATGTGTTGGTGGCCTTGTGGGCATGCACCACCAGCCTGTTGCGCAGGCTGTCGCGCAGGAAGTAGACGTTGGCGCATTGCCGTTGATGCGTTGCGAACAGGCGCTTGTGTTCCGACTGGCCCTCGGTGAAATCAAAGTACTTGAAGCGCGCTTCGTTCATCAAGTACTCCAGCGCCAGCCATTGCAGCACCGTCCCGGCCGACAGGCTCGCATAACTCGGCTCATAGCCCAGATAGGCGTAAATCAACGCGTCCTGCTCGGCAGGACAGTAGAGGTAGGACACGGGGCGCTGCCGGTCGAACAGCACAAAGGCACGCACGCGGTCGGCCTCCGCCAGGCGCTGCACCTCGCGCGTGAATTCCTCCGAGCCCGGGATGCCCACGTCCAGCAATCGTTCCTGATAGGTCTGTTTGGAGACCTGCCGGGCATGCTGCAGAAACTCGGCCATCTCCGTCGGACGGGTATAAACCTTCCATTCGAGGGCGCCGCCGCCATGCTCGGTGAACTTCCTCACCTTGCGCTGGATGGTAGAGCGCGTCTTGGATGAGAAGCGCTGGGTATAGGCGTCCCAACCCAGGCCCAGGTCAACGTGGCAATGCTGGTACTGCAGCGGCGCGTAGCAGAGCAGCTCACCCTGCTTGGACAGGGTTGGCAGGCTGGCGTTGATGGGCAGGCCGCGAATCAGCAGACCCTGGCTGCCCGCAGGGATCTGCGAGGCATCCTGCCGCAAGGCGGACGATGGATCCGGGTTGCTGCCGAGGCGCTCCTGCCTGACCTGCATGGGCAGGCGAAAGCTGGCCAGGGTGAGGTCACCCAGCCGCAGTCGCAGCCACACGTTCGAGGACTTCCATTCGTTCATCCGGTCCGTCCTCAGAAGTGCAGGCGCCGCTGCAACTGCTCGATATGGCGCTGCGCGGTGCTGAGCATTTGCGCATGGGGCCTAGCGTCATGCGTCGCCACCGAGGCTGTGCCCAGTTCCATATCCTTGGCAAAACCACGCACGGTGTAGCGCTCCGGGTGTGCGGCGAGATGGGCGCACAAGGCCTCGAAGCGGCGCGCCACGATCCAATCGGGTTCGCTGCTGCCCGCCTTGAGCATCTCGAAGTTGTGCGACACGATCACGAAGGCGGCGTGGCCTGCGTCGGCGGCCGTCGCGAGTGCTTCGCGCATCTCGCTGGCGCTGCAGGCACCGACCTGCGCCGGCCTCAGCCTGCCAAAGCCGTCCTTGAACACCGTCACCGGATAGGTGCTGACGCCGTCGATGATGAAGGGCGAGTCCGATGACCAGTCACTGCCCAGATCAGCGCCGCTCACCGCATGGCAACGATTCAAGCTGGTATCCAGCATGAGGCCATTGCGCCGCAGCGCGGCATAACTGTCGCGGTTGACGGCAAAACTGCCCGCCCGGAATGCCGTCAAGGGGCCGCTGCCAGCTGCCTCCAGCAACTCGCGTCCGCGGGCGATCAAGGCCACCTGTTCGTCCAGGCTGTAATAGCACAGGTGCTGCCGCTTGTGCTTGCAGTCCGCGATGATGGGGTCGCGGGCCTCGTCGGTCCATTCCGGATGCAGATGCAGTTGGATCTCATGGCCGGCCTCGCGTATCAAGCGGACGATGGTCTGCAGCGCCGGCAGGCCAAAGCGCGCCGCAAACAGCGGCTCGACGAAGAACACGCCGAGCAGCCCGTGGCGATTCAGGATCGCCAAGGTTTCTGGCAACGCGTATTCGCCGTGCGCCGAGCGACCGTAGACATAGCGCTCAAAGCTGCCGGGAAAAGCCTGGTCGAGGTTCTCCCAGCCATTGCACCAGACCTCGATGTCAAAAGTCAGATAGACGTTCATGCGGCCCGTCATCCGGCTCAGTTGAAGCGGCAATGTGGCGCCTTGGCCTGCAGCCATTGCTCCAGCATCATCAGGATCCAGACCATCTCGCCGTAATAGCCCGGGTGTTCGTGCAGCCGCTGCTCCAGCAAGGGCTTGACGAAGTCGGATCTAAGCACGCCGCGTCCGGCCAGGCCGTGCAGCGAGTCGCGCGCCAGCGCCAGCAAAGCCGGTGTGCGCGTGGTCCACACACCGAAGGGCAGCCCGAAGCCATGCTTCTTCTTGCTGATGATTTCGTCCGGCAGGAAACCACGCAATGCCTCCTTGAAGAACCAGCGCAGCTGATGGCCCCTGAGCTTGTAGTCGAGCGGCAGCCTGAGCGAAAAGTCGAGCAAGCCCTGGTCCAGCAGTGGGAATCCAACGCTCACGCCTGCCATGCTGGTGGCGCCATTCACCTTGGGCAAATCGCTCTCGGCCAGGGTGAAACGCCAGTCATAGGCCAGTTCGCGATTCAATGCGTGGCATTGGCCGGCTTGCTGCCATACCTGTTGCTGTAGTCGTAGCGGGGCCTGCAGGTCGACATGGCGCAGGAAGCCGTCGTCCAGCACCTCGGACGGGCCAAGCCGCATGATCAGGTTGTAGAGCTGCAGTCGATCGGGCATCGGCATGCGAGCCTGCTCCACGTAGCTCTTGGCCTTGCGCGTCAGCGCCAGCGCGGAGGCGGCGCCGGTGCCCAGCAAGGGCTCCATCAGCCCCTTCCTGACGAGTGCCGGCACATGCTCGTACAGACCGAACACGCGTTGCTTGGCATAGCGCGAGTTGCCGCCGAACAGCTCGTCGCCGCCATCGCCGGCGAGCAGGCGCGTGACGCCATCCTCGCGCGCCATCTTGGCGCAGTAGTAGGCGGGCAGGGCGGACGAGTTACCGAAGGGCTGGTCAAAATGCTGGGCCACCGCGGGAATGCTGCGCAGCAGGTCAGCCGGCGTCACGTAGTACTCGTGATGCGAGGTGCCGAAGCGCCGCGCCGCCAGTCGCGCGTACTCCATCTCGTCATAGCCCTGGGCATCGAAGCCGATTGAATAGCCAGATACCTGACCGACGCCCAGCTCGCTCATCATGCCGGCCACCGTGGAGCTGTCGGTGCCGCCGCTCAGGAAACAGGCCGGTTTGCTGCCGTCCAGCTGCTGTTGCACGGCACGTTTGAGCAGCTCCCTGAATTCATCGCGCAAGGCGTCGAACGAGGCGCCGCGCGGTTCCGTGAAGGCCGGCGTCCAGTACGGCGCCACCGTCAGCTTGCCCTGGTCGAACAGCGCATAGTGGCCGGGTGGCAGCCTATGTACCTGCTGGTAAATGGTGCCAGGCGAAGGGATGTTGTGGAAATACAGGTAGTCGAAAACCGCCTGGGCGCTGATGCGTTCATCGCCTCCCGCGAGGGCATCGGCGCGCTCGGCGAAGCGCAGTTCGTCGCCATCGACGCGGTAGCACAGCGTGCGTTGCGCAAAACGGTCCACCGCCAGCCAGGTGCGGCCAAGCGAGTCGCGCAAGCCCACGGCAAAGTCACCCCCCACCTGCGCAAGCAGCTTGGGCAGATCGCCATGCTCGGCCATCTTTGCCCAGGCCGCGGCGGCCCCGTCGCGCTTGGCGATGGCGTCCCAGTCCTGATTGGCAAAACGCGGGAATCCAGTAGCCAGGGGCGTCAATATCATGTTGGAAATGCAGGGGCGGTAATTTGAATGCGCAGCCGGCCATGCGGCGGCAGGCGGGTAAATGCGCTGCGCGGAGTTTATGTTGCTGGCCCGGCCAAGCCCGTGAATTATTCTGCATCGCCGGCCCTGCGGCGCCCCCTGAATGCGTGGCTTGTGGCGCAGTCGAGCCAGGCCGGGGAAGTCATTGACCCATAATGCGCGATCCCATGGGGGGAGCAAGAAAAGGGCTGTGAATGGTGGTGCGTAGAGCGTTGGGAATCGCTGGCCTGTCCGAAGCAGTGACCTTCGTTCTGGGTTTCGCCAACGTCGTGATCGTGTCGCGCCTGCTGCGCCCGGACGAGATCGGTGTGTTTTCGGTGGCGGTATCGGTGCTCGGCTTTGCGCACATCTTCCGCGAGTTTGGCGTCGGTCAGTATCTGGTGCAGGCGCCCGTGCTCGGCAAGGAACAGTTTCGGGCCGCGGTGACGGTGAGTATTGGCAGCTCCTGGCTGATTGCCGCGCTGCTGTTTCTGATCAGTCGACCTATGGCCGCCCTTTACGGGCATCCGGGTATCGGCGAAGTGCTGGCGATGCTGGCGGTGAACTTCCTCATCATGCCGTTTGGCGCCCCGCTGCTGTCGGTGCTGAGGCGCGAGTTGCAGTTCGGCAAACTGGCCTGGGCGACCGTGCTGGGCGCGGTGGTGCAGACGGGCGTGACCATCGCCGCTGCCATGCATGGCGCCAGCTACCTCAGCATGGCCTGGGGCTCGATCGCGATGCATGTGTTCAAGACCAGCTTTCTGAATTTCCTGCGCCCCGGCGAGACCTTTGTGCTGCCGACGCTGCGTGGCTTGAGCGATGTGCTCAAGTTCGGTTCCTTGGTCAGCGTCGGCTCGGTGGTGCGCCAGATCGGTTCCAGCGCGCCGGACCTGGTGTTCGGGCGTACCTTGGGTTTTGTCGAGGTGGCCATCTTCAGCCGCGGTGTCGGCCTGCAAAAGATGGCCATCGAGCGCATTGAAAGCATGGTGCGCAGCGTGCATTTCCCGACCTTTGCCAGCAGCCTGCGGCAGGGCGGCGACGCCGCACATCTGTACACCCAGGCCAGCGCCTACCTGATCGCGGTCACGTTGCCGGCCCTGGCCGTGCTGGCCAGTCTCGCCGAACCGCTCATCCTGTTCGTGTTCGGCGAGCAGTGGGCTCGATCGGTGCCGATTGCGCAGGTGTACTGCCTGGCCTCCATGCTGACCGCGCCCTATTCGCTGTTCACGCTGTCGTTGACCGCAGCCGGCCGCGCCGCACTATGCCTGCGCACGGAGTTGATTTCGCAGACGGTGCGTGTGGCGGCTCTGCTCACGTCGATCTGGCTCGACCTGCATCAGGTGGTCTGGCTGCTGCTGATCGCGCATGCCGTGGAAGCCCTGCTTTCGCAATGGGCGCTGAAGCAGGCCTTCGGACTGAGCGGCCTCGGCTTCCTGCGCGGCATCTGGCGTGGCTTGGCCTTGGTTCCATTCGCTGTGTGCATGCCGCTGCTGCTGGCGATGTCCGCATCGCATGTCCCGTTCCTGTCAGGGCATGCCCTGCTGCTGCTCCTGGCCGGCGGGGCGACGGCCTTGCTTGGCTGGTTGCTGGGTCTGCGCGTGCTCGGGCATCCGGTCTATGCCGAGGTGCAGCGCCTCGTCGCGCTGCCTAAGCGCTGGGTTTGAGATGCTGCCGCGACGTTTGCATTTGGCTGTTGATCGTTCGAGGTCCTTATGGTGCCGATGACAGAGTATTTCGGTGATCCGCAGGGGCGCTGGCTGGACTGCGACCGCGATGCGCGTCCCTATCTGGGCCTGCAATGGCGCCCGGATGGGGTGCTGGTGCATGGTCAAGCCGAATGCAGCCTGGGGCGCCGTTTGGGCGACGACGCGGGTGACGAAGGGGTGTTTCTCGAGTGGCGCTGGGATGGGCAGCGCCTGACCGTGCGCAACGATCGTTTCGGTGTCTATCCGCTGTTCTACTCGGCGGTGGGCGACGAAATCTGGCTCTCGCCCTCGCTGGCGGCGGTGCTGCAAGGCAATTCGGCGCGCCGGCCCAACGCCGCCGCACTGGCCGTGCTGCACCGGCTCGGACATTTTGTCGGTGAGGACACACCGTTCGAGGATGTGCACTTTCTGCCGCCCGGCGCCACCTTGGTGTGGGAGGCGGGGCGGTTGGATCTGCAGTCGCGCGGCATCGAGCCCAGGCTGGTTCAGGAGCTTCCCGCCGACTTCGATGGCGCCATCGCGCGCTATGGCGAGCTGTTCGCGGCCGCCGTCTCAAAACGGCTACCGCATGGCGAAGCGTTCACCGTGCCGCTCAGCGGCGGGCGCGACTCGCGCCACATCCTGCTCGAACTGGTGCGCCAGGGCGCAATGCCGCAGGCCTGCCTGACCGTCAAGTACCGCCCCCCCGCCACCAATGAAGACGCGCGCATTGCCGGCCTGCTGTGCGAACGCTTGGGGCTGAGGCATCACGTCATCGACAAGCCTGCGTCGTTCTTCCAGGCGGTGCGCAAGGACATTCAGCTGACGAGTTACTGCGGTGGCGGCCACGGCTGGTCGATGCCGCTGGCGGCCGAACTGGCGCGCACGGCAAGCCTGAGCTACGACGGCCTGGCGGGCGACATCTTGTCGGCCGGCCATATGCAGGACGCCGGCAAGGCACGGCTGTTCCAGGCCAATCAGTTGCGTGAACTTGCCGTGCAGTTGCTCAGCGAGACGCGCCACGAGGCCGTGCTCGCAAAGGTACTGCCTGCCGCCGTGCTGGCCGAGCAGCACTTCGAATTGGCAGTTGCGCGCATGGTCAAAGAGCTGGAGCGCCACCAGCAGCGCGCCAACCCGCTGCGCTCCTATCTGTTCTGGAATCGCACGCGGCGCTGTATTGCCTCGATCCCATACGCCATCCAGTCCAGCGTGGCGACCGTGCACTGCCCCTATCTGGATCATCAGCTGTTCGACTTCCTGATGGCACTGCCACTCGAATGGACGCAGGGCGGGCGTTTGCACAACGCCACCATCAAGGCCAGCTATCCGGAGTATGCCGACGTCCCCTACGAGGACAAGACGCTGGTGGCCACGCTGTCGCCGGCCGATTGCCGTTACTACGATGGTGCGCGGCGCGAATTCGCTCGCTATCTGATGGCCGGGCTGGGGCGCCATCGGCGCGCCCTGAGGCTTGGATTCCTGCTGCCAAAGCTGCTGCAGGAGTTGCTGGGCCGTCAGGCGGGCTCGCCCTGGTACCTGTTCACCGCCGTTTATGCCGCGGAGTTGCACGCCTTGGCGGCGCGCGCGCGCCTGCCCGACAGCGCACGATGAGAAGGAATTTGCCATGCATGCCCTGAAGGTGGCGGTTGTCATCCCCTTCTTTCAACGCCAGGTCGGCCTGTTGACGGCCGCCGTTCGCTCGGTGTTGGCGCAGTCCGGCGGGCATGTGCTGACGGTGATCGTCGTGGACGACGGCGCGCCCATCGCTGCCAGCGAGGAGTTGGCCGACCTGATGGCACAGTACGCCGGGATCAAGGTGGTGCGCCAGCCCAATAGCGGCCCGGGTGCGGCGCGCAATCATGCGCTCGGTCTGGTCGAGCCCGATACCGATCTGGTGGCTTTTCTCGATTCCGACGATGTCTGGACCCCGGACTTTCTGAGCCAGGCAGCGGCGGCGATGGCCGCCGGCTGCGAGATGTTTTTTGCGAACAGCCAGCGCTATGGCAAAGAGGGCACGCGCTTCGAATGGCCGACCGCCTCGGGGCGACAGCTGCTGGCGGCCGAGCATGAATGCCTGGATGCCGCCACGGGCTTGCACGCCTATCGCGGCGACTTCTTTGATTTCGCCCTGCGCAGCAGTGGCGTCATCAGCACCTCGACCCTGGCCTACCGCCGCGCCTGCGCGCCCGATTTGCGCTTCAACGCCGAGCTCTTCAATGGCCAGGATCGCTATTTCAAGCTCGAGCTGGCATTGCGCGCCAAGCGCGTCGGCTTTTCTACGACGGTGGGGGCGGTTGAGGGCGTGGGCGTCAATATCTTCGACAGCGCAGGCTGGGGATCGGCGCGTTCGCTCAATCTGGTCTGCAACTACATCCGGTTGTCGCGCTTGATCCTGCGTCGTCTGCCGGTCGACGCGCAGCAGCGCGCCTATATGCGGGCGCAGCTGCAGAAGTCGCGCTACTCGATGGTCGGCACCATCCTGCACCTGCTCAAGAGCGGTGTGCATATCGACCTCGCGGCCCTGCGTCGCGTGGCGCGTGACGATCCTGGGTCGATCTTGTGTTTCGGCCCCAATCTCGTGCGCATTCTGCTCGCCAAGCTGCCCGGATTGGGCAGGGCGTTGCGGCAGCACTGACCCACAAATCAACCGCGCAAACTCAGCCCCTCATCATGAACGCATGGCCCCTGGTTTCCGTCGTCGTACCCGTCTACAACGGCGCTCAACATATCGGCGCCTGCCTGAGCAGCATCTTGCGGCAGGACTACCCAGCGCTGGAATTGATCGTCGTTGACGATGGCAGCACCGACGAAACGGCGGAGCGCGTGCGTGCCTTCGGCGACGCGGTGAAGTATGTGCGCCAGGACAACAGCGGTTCGGCCGTAGCGCGCAATCTGGGTGTAGAGCTGGCGCGCGGCGAATACATCGCGTTCAACGACGGCGACGACCTGTGGGCGCCGCATCGGCTCAAGCAGCAAGTCGCCTATCTTCGTTCGCAGACCGAGTATCAGGCGGTGTGCGGCCGCTTCCTGGCGGTGCCGGATGACTACACCCTGGACGAGGCCGACCGGTTGGAGTACCAGGAGGAGGCCGTGTTCGACCCGCAGAAGAGTGGCTGGACCTATTTGCGCCTGATCGAGACCTCGATTTATCACATCGACACCTTGCTGGTAACGCGCGAAGCGATGCGCAGCATCAAGTTCAACCGCGACTATCGGCGCGGGCAGGACTTCGACTTCTGGCTGCAACTGCTGCACGTGACGCCGATGGCCCAGCTCGACAATCTCTACGCCTTTTACCGTCAGAACCCGCAGAGCATCACCAACAAACCCTTTGTGCGCAACTTCCGCGCCGAGATCATCGGCGCCGCGCTGAAGAAGTACGGCCGGCGTGATCAGCTTGGCCGGGAAATCAGCCAGCAGCAGTTGGACACCATTCTTGCCAAGAGCTGGTACGGCCATGGCTATGAGCTCTATCAGGCCGGCTGGTTTCGCGAGGCGGCGGCGGCGTTCCGGCTCGCGCTGCGACATCGACGCAGCCATCGCGGCGCCTACAAACTCCTGCTGTTGAGCTATCTGCGTTGGTTCCAGGACAGGATGCCGGCCCATGCCCTCAAGCGCTGAGCTTGCGAAGCTGGGGCGCTTTCAGTGGCAGCGCCTGCAGCGGCTGCTGCGCATGCGCCGGCCCTATCGGCAAGGCGACGCAGCCATGGTCGCGCGCGCGGCGGACCTGGGTGACGACGCGTCGGCCTTGTCGGATGAGCTGGTGGCCTATTTCTGGGCCGCGCAGCGGCACTATTCGGTGCGGGGTGGGACGCTTGCCTACTATCCCGGCCACCCCAGCATTTACGGCGCGCGCAACGATGCCATCGAGGGTGTCAGCCGCCTCATGCCGGTGTGGGCCGCCTATGTCACCAGCCCTGGCGCGGCGCCCCGCCTAGCTGCGCAGATGCGCGCCCATCTACGCCAGACTTTGGCGCTCGCCTTTGACCCGCATTCGAGTGACTACTGGGGGCAGATCGGCGATCGCAGCACGCTGATCTGCGAGGCCGCCGATGTGGCGCTGGCGCTCTGGCTGCTGCGCGACGACCTCTGGGCAACGCTAGACGGGGCGAAGCGGGAGTTGTTGCTCGCCTGGCTGCGCCAAGCCGTGGGGCGCGAGACTGCGGACAACAACTGGCACTTGTTTGTGGTGTTGATCGACGCCGTGCTCGCTGAATTGGATCCACAGCACCGCTTCAGCAGCGCCGCGAGATTGACACGCATTCGCGAGTTTGCCCGCAGCGACGGTTGTTTTGTGGATGGGCCCAAGGGAGACGTCGACTTCTACAACGCCTGGGGCTTTCACTACCCGCTGTTCTGGTTGCGCCAGATGCCCGTAACGGCGCGACTGGCCGGCTTTGGCGCGGCGGCCCTGCGTGAGTTTTGCGACTGGTACCAATGCCTGTTCACCCCCACCGGCCTGCCCCTGTTCGGGCGTAGCCTCTGCTATCGCTTTGCGGCCAGCACGCCTTTGCTGGCCTGTGCCCTCGAAGCTCCCGAGGTGGTGGCGCCGGGCGTCGCCAAACGGGCCTATTTGCTCAACTGGCGATACTTCATCGCCGAGGGCGGGCTGGCTGCGGGGCGTCCTACGCAGGGCGTATTCGCAGACGACTTGCGTTGGCTCGATGCCTACAGCGGGCCGGCGAGCAGCCTGTGGGGCACCCGTTCCCTGGTGAGCTTTCTGTATGCGAAGCGCACGCTTGATTGGGCGTCAGTCCCGATGGTCAGGCTGCCCGCAGAGGCGGCGTCGATTGATCGATGGGTCGAGGGGTTGCAGGCCCGGCTGCTGGCCGAGCCCGCCGAACCAGCCACCGTGCGCCTAAGCTTTGCCAGTTCGGCCGGCACGGGCGGCGGCGTGCCTCAGGTACAGCTGCAGACGCGCGGCGAGCGCATGCGCGAATGGATCTATGCCGACGCCTGGCGGCCGACCAACAACCTGCTGAAGTCGGGCGTCAGCGAAATTGACTCGACGCTGGCAGCGTACCGCTGAACGGGCATTCCTCTGTGCATTCAATTGGCGACCTGCCAGGCCTCAATCGAACCTAGAGATCGCCAGGCCGGGTGCCGTCGAAACCCATCTGATGCCTCTTGCTTGTCCAGCCCGTTGGCAGTCGTTCCGTCAATGGCATCGCTTGCACGCTTGCCCTTTGCCTATGCTGACGCCAGAGTGCGAACATCAGCCCGGTGCTGAGGCCGAGCGCCGCTGGCGCCATCAGTTCGGTACGAAAGCCCATGCTGGAGTCTTTGTGCATCAGCAGCGCGAACAAGCCAAACGATGCCAGGCAGATGGGCACCATGTGCCGGATACCCAATCGAAAGACACGCTGCAAGCGGTTCGTGCATGCAAAGGCAAGCATGCTGATGACCGCAAGCTGCAGCACGTAATAGCCAAGCGCGGCAACAGGGCCGATCACAAACGAGGCGCGCTCTGGATAGCTGTACGGAGCTGCGTCAGGGCGAAGTTGGTCGGGCAGCAATCGGCCTGCCAGCTGGTCGACGCGGGCACGCGCGAGCCTGGTTGACCCCAGCTCTATGTCGCGGTCAGCGAGCTGGCTGATGGTGAGCAGCTCAACATCCTTGCGCGCCTGCAGCCAGTCGAGCATGGCTTCGAACTCGGCGAGCGTGAGCTCGCCGGTGCGTCTGCGGCGTTCCTTAAAGTCATAGAGGTGAAACATCACCACCATGATTGCCTGCTCTTCAGCGGACTGGCTGAGCGCTTGCACGGCGGTCTTGACATTGGCCAGACCCTTCACCGTCATGGGCACATATTTCAAGGGCAGGCTAGGATCCGATTCCCCCAAACGGCTGCCCGAAATAAGCTGGAAACCCTGATCCGCCAGCACCTTGAGGGTTGTGCGGTCATAGCTATTCCAAGGCGGGATGAATAGGTCAATCGGTCTGCCCATCAGCCCCTCCAGCAGCCTGCGCCCCTGCATGATTCGTTTGCTCTGCTCCTCGTAGGGCATACCGGCAAACTCTGAGGCTGCGGCATGTTCGTCGTGCCGCTGATGGCGCCAGCCGTGCAAGCCAACATCGACCAAGCCATCGGCCTGGCCCTTGCGCAAAGGGGCGGCGCGCGCGGCGCTCAATTCTGTACAGGGGCGTTCGGCAATGTCATGCATATCCCCGTCAACCAGACAGGGAATGACGCCGATCGTGACCGGGATGTGTCGGCGCCGGAAGGCTTGCAGCACCTTCTCATCCAGCCCATCGGGGTCCTGCGCCGAATAGTCGTCATAACGGAATATGACGCTGACCTTGCGGTCGTCGATGGCCGACGCGGGCATGCAGCTGAGCAGGGTCAGGAGCGCAAGCAACGCTCCGGCTATTTTCGTCAACAAGAATCGTCTCCAGCTCGGTTGGGCGCCACGCCATCTACTCGTTATGGTGATGCCACGGTCAGGCCGGCGCAGCCTTTCTCGCAAGCGGGGACTTGCAGCTTCTTCAATTGCCCGTACTCGTTCAGCCAGCGCGCGACCGCCAATTGTTCTTCCTCGCGATCGGCATCATCCAAGTAGATCTCCGCGCCGCTTGCCAGGCGGTCCATGAGCAGCGGAACCGCTGGGTACCTTGCCGCATGAGCGACAAACCACGGCGGCCCGTCAATCACCAGCATATTGATGCGTAGATCGCTCGGCAGGCCTGCCAAGGAGTACCAGTCACCCTGCCAGTTGTTCAGCTCATACCTCTGCAGTGGCGCGTCAATCACTGTGGCGTGCTCGGCCAGGCCATGCTTGAGCAGCAATTGCCGGGTCTTTTGCGCATACTTCGCGTCGTGCTCCAGGCTGTAGATATGACCACGCCCATTGAGCTGAACGCAGCGCGCCAGCACCAAGGTGCTGACGCCACTGCTGCATTCAACGATGCAATCGGGGCCTTGCTCAAGCGCACGTTGCATCAGCATCCGCAGCACATCCGGCGATGCGGCCCAGCCTCGGGTCGATGGTAAGGCCTGCGCCAGGTTCAGGTCCTGCCGCAGTGCTGCGAGTGCTTCCAGCTGCGTGAACAAGTTGTCGCTGACCTTGGGAAGTTGCTTGGACAGCCGGTCGATGGCTGACGAAAGCTTGTGGTACAGCAGCGCTAGCGCGGCCGTGGGAACAATAGCCAATGCCAGTAAGCCGATGGCAGCAGTGCCTTCAAACAACATCAGAATGCTCCTTGCGATTTGTGATTCGGGGTCCAGCTAACGCTTTTCCTGACGATCAGTGCCAGCCGTCATCCAGGCTCGAAGGCGCTGGGCGCCGTAGTGCCGAGCCGCCGCTGTCAGTCCGATGAGTGAACGGGGATTGAAGACAATCAAGCCTTGCCGTGCCCGCCTGCCGGACATCCATTCGGCCTTGTAGCTCTCGTCGCCCACGAGGAAATCGATTTCTCGCGCCAGGTCTTGATCCAGCGCCTGCTCGAACAGCGCGGCGGTCAGAGCCGTGCCCACGCCGTGGCGCGCATAGCGCTCGTCGTAAGCCAGTTTGAAGATGGAGCTTGTGCCAGAGCTGTGCAGCCAGATCTGGGCAGCAACGGGCTTGCCGTCCAGATAGCTGATGCCCAGTCGCAACTGGCCCAGGCGGTGCGCGAAGGCGCACAGCCCGGGAATGAAGTCGGGGAAGGGTTCGGGGCGCTTCCAGCTATGCGCGTACACGGTGTGGAAGTCGCGCACCAACTCAGCCACGCAAGCCGCGTCGGTGTCGGCATTGCTGAGCTGGATCTGGTAGCCCGGCGTCTTTTCAAGCCGCCTGCGGCTGCGCTGTATGGTGTGTCGCAGGCGCGAGGGGCGCTGCTCCAGATATTGCGCCCAGCTTTTCCCGGCTGCCGGCAAGTACCAGTTCCAAAAAGCGAAATAGCGGTCTACCCAATAACCGCGCTGCACCAGTTCCGCTGTCAACGCGGCCCAGAACGGGCGTTCGGCACCAATCGGATGCAGTCTCAGCGTGCCGAATCCATGCGCATCCAGCGCAGCGGCGATGCCCTTGGCATGGCGCACGGAATCCGCGCCTTCCGTGGTGATCGGGCCGTAGAGTGCCGTGTAGAAGTTTGACAGCGATTCCAGGCGAGCGAAGCTCAGTCGCCGCAGCGGCAGCACGGTGGCATGCTCGCCCGCGCCCACCAGCAGCTGCCCCCTGGCGGTGGCAGCACAGGTTTGCGCTAGGTTGTCAAACCAGGCGAGGCTCTCAAAGACGCTGCCCTGGGCCGCTGCGGCCAGGCGCTCGCCCGCCGCACTGGTGCGCAAGCTGTCGATGCTGGCCCAGGATGGGCAAGCTGCCATATCAACGTCGTGTGCGCTCATGGCCAGCGGGCACCGTGCCAAGCAGGATTTCGGCTCATGCGCGCAACCTGCCCAGGCGTTTGCCCAGGCCGCGCCAAACCGCGGTGCCGAACTCACGCAGGAATTCCTTCAGGAAGGCGAGCGATGGACCGGGGTCGTCGCGATGAAGGAACAGATAGCTGGCACGCCGACCTCGCATGAGGCGCAGGATCCAACCCAACCAGAGCCGACCGATGGGATCTCGGTCTTCGTTGAACCAGACAGCGACGTCGCGCTGCCGCAGGTCCGGCATGGATCTGCCGGCCTGGTGGCAGTACTCAAGCAAGGGGATGTTGACGCCGTTGACCGTGCAGAGGCCGATCCAGAAGTCGGTTCGCCCCACGGTGGGTTCTATCACCCAAAGCGCCCCGGCCTGATCTCTCTTCAATTCCAGCGATACCGGCCCGCTCAACTGCAGCGGTGCGAAGAAGCGCAATGTCTGCTCATACACCGCTTGATCGACCAGTGCCTCGGCGATCGAGGTATGGCCCATCGGTCGGGACCTGAGCTTGTGACCGTCGAAGCGTGCCAGTACCTGGCCACGATCCAGATACAAGGCGCAGAAGTGGATGCTGCGGTCATCGCCGGGTATGAAGCGTTGCACCAGGAAGGGCAGGTCGCTCGGGAAGCGCTCGAACAAGCCGAGCAACTCGCCCACGGATTGCGGTAAGGCCGTCTTGAAGCGCGAGAGCGGGCGTGAGGGCTTGACGATGATGGGGAAACCGATCGCCCTGGCGGCGGCCTCGGCCTCGGCCGCGTTGCGCAGCACCAGGGTATTCGGGTAGGCCACACCGACCCGGTCGCAATGTGCCTCCAGAGCCACCTTGTCCAACAAGGGCAGCAGGCGTTCCGCGGCGGCTCCCCAGCTGAGCGCATAGCTGCCCGCCAGTCTTCCCCAGCCGTGACCGACGGTGCGGACCATGGTGTCATTGGTCAGGAAGAGCACGGGATTGCCTGGGCAGCGAATGTGCTGGCGCAAGTTCAGCAGGGCCTCGACGAGGGCTGGACCGTTGATGTCCTCAATGGGCACCAGTTCCGCCAGGCGCGTGCGTACGCCTGGCAAGAGCAGGTCGGACTCCAACATCAGCACCGGCACGCTGCCTTCGTTGAGGGCGCGCACCAGTGCCAGGCCGTGGCCGCACGCGCCCACCACAATCGCCGGCGGCTGTGCGTATTGGTAGCTGCGGCCCGAGGCATGCGCGCCGGGCGTGGTGGGGCTGGCCTGGCTCATTGCGATGCTGAGGACGCGGGTGCGGAGGCGGCGCTGGCGGCACTAGCCGCGGACTCTGCAGCATGGGCGGGCGGTTCCTGCCACTTGCCGACGCTTTTCAGTCGGTCCATCAGCTCCGGGCGCTCGAAGCCGAGCCGTAGCGCCTCATGGGCTTGTTGCAATGCCTGTTCGTACTCCTTCAGGTCAAAGAAGCCCATGCCGATGTTGAAGTGGCTGAAGCCGCTATCGCCGGCGCGCTTGGCCGCGAGTTCCAGCTGCCGTACAGCATCCGCTTGCCGCCCCGCAGCACCCAGATACTGCGAATAGAGAACCCTGACGATGGTGTCGTCCGCGCGGAAGTACACGGCGCGATCGAAGAAGCACTCGATCGAGTAGCGCATGCCGTCGACGTGGTGGGTCTTCATCTTCTGACCCAGCTTGATCAGGGAAATCAGCGCGCGATGGTGGTTGGGGAATTTGTTGAGCGTGTAGTCGATGTCTGGTGCAGGGCGCGAGGTGCTCTCACCTGCAAGCAAGGCCTCGACCTTGGGCGTGAAGTGACGCAGCTCGACGATGGGCAGCATCTGGTGTTCGTAGCGATAGTCAAACGGCCCGGCCCCGTGCCTGGCTGTGAGGTCGCAACCCTGCGCTTGCGCCTGCACCAGTCCGGGGACCGCCAGCAGCGTGGCCCAGCAGAGCAGGGCGGCCAGCCGGGCTGAAGGCGTACCAGTACGTAAACCGGGAGCCGAGATCGTGGAGCGCATCATGAGCCTTCTGGTAAGGAATGAAGAGATGGCCCGGACTGGCACTGTCCGGCATCGGTCAGGGCGGCAATCCAGCACAGCAGTGCATCTTCAGCCTGCAAGTGGCTGCCATGGTTCGAAAAGGTGTGGTCGGCACCGGCCACATCGATTCTGGTGAGATTCGGCCGTGCCAGTTGCTCAAGCCAGGGCGGGCGCTGTGCCGCGTACTCAAGAAACTCCTTGGCGGTGTAGTCGTCTCCGCTCAAGATCAGCAATACCGGACCATTGAATCCGTGCAGGCCGGCAAGCATCTGCTCCTGGAACGAACCCATGGGCGCGCCCGCCGTTCGGGCGGTTTTCGTCTGGGCCAGGCGTAGCGAGCGCGCCAGTTCCAGCAGGGCGCCAGCAGCGACCTTGCCGCTCAGCAGCTTGCTCCAGAACGAGCGCTCGCGCAGGCGCTGCAGGTAGTAGTGCTTGACGCGCGTGCGCGCCTGGCTCTGCGCTGACCTGACCCATGGGTTGAGCAGGCAGACGCCGGCGATGCGACGATCGTGGCGGCGCTGCACATAGAGCAGGCTGGCCGAGGCCGCATCGCACAGGCCCCAGAGCACCCAGCGTTCCAGCTGTGGCAGCGCTGCCTGCATGGCCTGCAGGGCGGCCGCGATGTCATCGTCCAGGGCGTCAAACGGGCGCGCATCGCCCGAGCTGTCGCCCATGCCGCGCGCGTCAAAGCGCAGTGCCGCGATGCCGGCACTGGCCAGGCGGCGTGCCAGCAGCGTGAACTGCCGGTGACTGCCCGCCCGGTATTGCGGCCCGCCCACCACGATCAGCACGCCGAGCTTGCCGGGCTGCGCCGTGGTCATGGGGGTGCTGAGCACGCCGATCGCCTGGTCTGTGCCGACGCGCCACTGCAGCGCATGCTCGCGGAACAGCGCGTCGTTTTCAGTCATAGCCCGACACCTTCCGCCTGCCTATGCCCAGCCGTATCAAGTCCGCGAAGCCGCATAGCGCGGCCTCGAACTCGACCTCGTGCACGTCCTCGCCATCGAGAAACCGGTGCAGGGCGTGGCGAGGCGTGCTGGCGCTGTTCAAGCCGGGCTCGCAGGTGGTGGAGCTTGCGATGTCCATGCCATCCAGCCAGGCCCATTGACGCTGGTGCCACTCGCCGCTGGGATAGCAGAAGTGCCGCGGCTGCCAATCGCTGCCCAGCCAGCGAGCCAGGGCCGCGCGGTTGTCGCGCAATTCGGCCTCGGCGACTTCGCGCTGGTCGACCGGAAAGCGGTGCCTGTGGGTGTGCAACTCGATGTCAACGCCGCCATGCGGCAACTCGCGCAGTTGCTCAGGCGTCATCAGCAGCATCAGCCCTTGCTTGCCGATGGCGGCCATGTCCAGGCCAAGCAGGCGACCGAGCTCCATGCTCAATGCCTGGCGCCCGGCCTCGTCACAACGTTGCTCGCCCTGCTCGATGCAGGCCCACATCAGGCCTTCGGCCTGTTGGGCATCGGCCAGATCGACCTGCTGGGGGGCGATGCCTGGCAAGCCGCTGACGCTGATGGTGCTGGGCTTTGCCTTCCAGAACATGTACTGCAACAGCAGGCGATACACCGGCGCATGCTTTTCCACGTAATAGCTGGTGACGTAGACCGTCGAGGGGTAGCCGTAGCGCTTGAGGGCCGGCAGCGCGAGCGAATAGAAGCTGCAAAAGCCGTCGTCCACGGTGATCACCACCGTGTCCTTTTCGACCCGCCCCGACGCCAGCTTGTCGACCGCCTCGTTGAGCGTGACGACGCGGTAACCCAGCCGGTGCAGGCTGGCGAGGCGCTGCTCGAACAAGGCCGGACTGATGAAGAGCTTGGGTCTGAACGATGCTTCATCGCAGAGTTCAAAGCCGTGATAGCAAAGGATCTTGGGATTGCTGGCCGTGCAGCGGCGCGCCAGGGCAAACAGCCCTAGGGCGCGACAAATCAGCATCATCCAGATCTTCAGTCGTCGCATAGGGTTCCGTGCGCCGTCACGGGCATTTCAGCCAGTCGACCGATCGCGCCAACAATTGCGGCGCCAGCTCGATTTCGGCGCTCTGCCAGAACGCTGGGCCATTCACAGCCTCGGCATGCAGGGCGGCCGCCCCCGGCTCGGCGGCCCAGTCTGCCATGGTTTGTTGGCTGCCCGGCAGCAATGCCGGCGGGTTGGCACGGGACAACTCAAACCATCCGAGCCGCCCGCCCGTCGGGGCCGATAGCCTGGCCTGCTCCAAGCCATCGAGCAAGGCTGCCCGGCAGCGATAGCCGGCGATGTCGATGACTTGTTCGGCGCGCAATTGGCCGCGGACATCGTCCAGGCCGAGTTTGGCGCCGCCCTCGGCCTTCATGGCGCCGGCCAACTTGAGTCTCAGCCATTGCTGGACCAAGGGCTTGCCGCTGGTCGGCGGCTGCCACCAGAGTTGACCGCTCACGTCGCCCCAGCGCTCGGCTGCCGCGCTGGCCAGCAAGCAACCGGCCCGCAAACCCCAGAGGTACAGCGGTGCGCTGCCTTGCCCATCCAGCCAGTGCCGCGCCAACTGGAGGTCGTCGAGCCAGTCGGGCCAGGCAGCGTCGCCAAAGTCGCCCGAGCTGTCGCCACAGCCAAGCAGGTCCATCTGCAGCACCGAGACTCCTGCGGCCTGCCAGGCGCGCGCCTGCAAAGCGGCCATGCGCCGGGACTTGTTCATCTCCTCTGCGAACGGGTGCACATAGAGCACCCGCGCATGTGCCCGTTCGGCCCTGTGAAACAGGCAGAACCGTTGTCCGCCCCCGGGGGCGTCAAGGAAGAAGGCTTCTGGCATGCGCAGGAATTCGCAGGAACGGCGGCTTGCCGGAATCAGCTCAGCTTGGCGCTGACGTAGTCGCTCAGGGATCCCACCGTGGCGAAGGTCGAGCCATCGATGTCATCGTCGTCCACCGCAATGCCCAGCTGTTCCTCCAGGGCCGTGATCAGCGATACCACCGCCATCGAATCCAACTCGGGAATGGCGCCAAGCAGCGCGGTGCTGCGGTTGAAGCTGGCGCTGCGGCCGCCCAGGCTGAGGACGTCGTCAAGGATTTGCAGGACTTGTTGTTCGGTGGACATGGTTGGATTTGGCCGGTAGGCAGGATGCGCCGCATCTTAACGGCGCGCTGTTGCCCGTTCCGGCCCCTACCGGCCCCGCAGTTGAAGGGGGGCGAGCAAGCCATCACGGTTGGCGTTGCCGGCCTGCGCTACATTCGTGTGCTCCGCGCATCGCACGCCACACCCGATGAGTTCCATGCCTCAGCCATTGCCCGCCGCGCCTGTCGACACGATCCTGCTACACGAACTGATCATCCACACCGCCGCACGCACGCCGGAGGCGGTGGCGCTCAGCTACCAGGCTCAGGTCCTGAGCTACGCGCAGCTGGCCCAGCAGGTGCAGGCGTTCGCCGCCGGCCTGATGCAGTTGGGTCTGCCGCGAGGGGCGAGGGTGGGCATCTACCTCGAGAAACGCTTTGAAACGGTGGTGGCCAGCTTCGGTGCGCCCGCCGCAGGCCTGGTGTTCGTGCCCTTGAATCCGCTGCTGAAGCCCGAGCAGGTGGGTTTCATCCTGCGCGACTGCGATGTCCAGGTGCTGGTGACCTCACCCGAGCGGCATGCCTTGCTGGCCGATGAGCTGGGCCAATGCGCCGCCCTGCGCGCGGTTGTGCTGACCGCGGCGCCGACGGTGTCGGCGCTGGCGGGCAACTTGCTCGATTGGGCCGAACTGCTCAAGACACCGGTCGGCCCGACGCACCGCGTGATTGACACCGATATGGCGGCCATCCTCTACACCTCGGGCAGCACGGGCAAGCCCAAGGGGGTCGTGCTGTCGCATCGCAATATGGTGGCGGGTGCCAAGAGCGTGGCCAGCTATCTGGAAAACGGCGCCCAGGACATCCTGCTTGCGGCACTGCCCCTGTCCTTCGATGCCGGCTTCAGCCAGCTGACCACTGCCTTCGTCAGCGGTGCCCGGGTGGTGCTGTTGAACTACCTGATGCCGCGCGACGTGTTGAAGGCCATGGAGCGCGAACGCGTCACCGGACTGACGGCCGTGCCGCCGCTCTACATCCAGTTGGCGCAGCTCGAATGGCCCGCGGGCATCCGTGAGCATTTGCGCTACTTTGCCAATACCGGAGGGCGCATGCCGCGTGAGACGCTGGATGCGCTTCGCCAGCGCGTGCCACACGCCAAGCCCTTCCTGATGTACGGCCTGACCGAGGCCTTTCGGTCCACCTATCTGCCCCCGCACGAGGTGGACAGGCGGCCTGACTCGATTGGCAAGGCGATTCCCAACGCCGAGATCCTGGTGCTGCGCGAAGATGGCACGGCCTGTGGCCCCGACGAAGCTGGCGAGCTCGTGCATCGCGGCGCTCTGGTCGGCATGGGCTATTGGAACGATGCAGAGAAGACGGCCGAGCGCTACAAGCTCTTGCCGCCAGGGGCGCCGGGGCGCGAGTCTGGCTTGATGCTGCCCGAATACGCGGTGTATTCCGGCGACTATGTGCGCATGGATGCTGAAGGTTATCTGTACTTCATTGGCCGTCGCGACGAGATGATCAAGACCTCCGGCTATCGCGTCAGTCCGAGTGAGGTGGAGGAGATCCTCTACGCGACCCGCTTGGTGGGTGAGTGTGTGGCTTTTGGGGTCGAAAACGCTCAACTGGGGCAGGCCATCCAGGTGATTGCCACGCCGCCGAGCGGCAGTGCCACGCTGGACCTCGACGCCCTGCTGGCGGAGTGCCGCAAACACATGCCTGCCTATATGGTGCCCGGCGGCATCGACGCGCGCAGCGGCCCATTGCCGCGCAATCCAAATGGGAAGATTGACCGCAAGCTTCTCTCCACCGAATGGCTAGCCCGTTCCTTGCCCCGATGACTACTTCCGACCAACCCGCCCGCAGCCTGCCCGTGCACGCAGCCATGTCCCAGTTCGCTGTTGTCGATGGGGAGTTGTGCATCGGTGGCTTGCCTTTGTCGCGTCTGGCCGCCCGTGTCGGCCAGACGCCTTTCTATGCCTATGACCGCGGCCTGCTGCACCGCCGTGTTGCCGAGCTGCGCGCTGCCTTGCCGCCCGAAATCCGGCTGCATTTCGCCATGAAGGCCAATCCCATGCCCGCGCTGGTGGCTGAGATGGCGCGCCTGGTGGACGGCATCGATGTGGCGTCGGCCGGGGAACTGAAGGTGGCCCTGGACGCCGGCGCCAAGGTGGGCGAGGTCAGCTTTGCCGGCCCTGGCAAACGCGAGTCGGAGCTGCGCCAGGCTACGGCAGCGGGCGTGTTGATCAACGTTGAATCGTTCCGCGAGCTTGAAATTCTTGCCCGCGTGTCGCAGGAGCTTGGTGTGGCCGCCCGGGTCGCGGTACGGGTCAATCCGGACTTCGAGCTCAAGGGCTCGGGCATGAAGATGGGTGGCGGCCCCAAGCAGTTCGGGGTCGATGTGGAGCAGATGCCTGCACTGCTGGCTGCGATCGGCAATGCGGGGCTGGCATTCGAGGGCTTCCATCTGTTTGCCGGCTCTCAGAATCTGCGCGCCGAGTCGATCTGCGAAGCGCAGCAAAAGTCCTACGAGCTGGCGCGCCGCTTGGCGGCGTATGCGCCGGCGCCGGTGCGCTTTCTGAACTTGGGTGGAGGCTTCGGCATTCCCTATTTCCCGGGTGAACAACGGCTCGATCTGGCCCCCATTGCGGCCAATCTGGCCGATCTGGTCGGCCGCGCGCGCATCGAACTGCCGCAGGCCGAGTTGGTGATCGAGTTGGGCCGCTATCTGGTGGGCGAGGCCGGCATTTATGTGACGCGCGTGCTCGACCGCAAGGTGTCGCGAGGGCAGGTCTTCCTGGTGACGGATGGCGGCTTGAACCACCATCTCTCCGCTTCGGGCAATTTCGGCCAGGTGATTCGCAAGAACTATCCGGTGACCATAGGCAACAAACAGGGCAGTGCTGTCACCGAAACGGTTTCGGTGGTGGGGCCGCTGTGCACGCCCTTGGATCTGCTGGCCGATCGCATGGAACTCCCTGCAGCCGGCGAGCATGATCTGGTGGTGATCTTTCAGTCGGGTGCCTACGGGGCCAGCGCCAGTCCGCAGGCGTTCCTTGGGCATCCGGCCGTGGTCGAGGTTTTGGTATGAGAGGCAAGCCGCTGCTGGTTTTCGTCCCTGTGCTTGGTTGGCTGCCCGCGCTGGCCTTCTTGTTGTATTCGGTATGGATTCGAATTCATGACAAGTACATGAAATCGATCCTGCTGGCCTCGGGACGGCAGGGGTCAGAGGGCGACGCTGCAGACATTGCCTTCCTGTTCCGGCAGGACCTGCTCTGGTTTGGCGTCGTTACACCGCTCTTGATTGCCCTTGCTTGGCACTTCGGAGGCAAGTGGATACGCAGGCTGGTGGTCAGCTTCACCCTGTTGGTGCTGCTTCTGCTCTATGCCAATTTGCAGAGTTGGGGGCAGATCGGACGCTTCCTGAACCTCTCGTCGCTCATCGATGGGATCTCTTTCGGCATCGCCAATCCGGCCATTGCGCGCTACTACATCTCGATCAAGGGCCTGGTCAAGTTGGCGCTGGTGGTGATGGTGACGCTTGCGGCCTTTGGCTTTGCCGGGCGCTTGCAGCGCCACCGCAGCGTTGGACATGGGCTTGGCGGTTTGGCGCTCTTGCTCGTGATCGGTTGTGCCGGGGCTGCGCAGCTCGGCTATCGCTCGACATTGCGCGACACGCCGGTGACGCGCAGCTTCATGCTCAACGCCGCCGCGGCGCTGGCCGGCCATAGTCAGGATGGTGATCGCTTTGCCAAGTCCAGGAACGAGGACTTGGACGCGGCATTCGAGCGACTCGCATTGCATCCGCGTGCCACACGAGACCCGCGCCCTGCGGGCTTGGAGCGCAACTCCAACCTGCTGCTGTTCGTGATGGAGACGGCATCCATCGAGTTTCTGGATACGCGCAAGCCCTTGCCAGCGCATCCGGTATGGGCCAAGTTGAGCGCGTCGCGCCATATCGGGGCCAATCACTATTCGACCTTCCCCGCCTCGGCCGAGTCGAATTTCTCGATTTTGGCCGGCCTGTATCCGCCGCGCGCGTACTACGGCACCTGCATGGCCGACCGATTTGCGGACGACTCCGTGCCGACCTTGTTCGGGGCATTGCGCCATCAGGGCGTCAACACCGCGGTCTATCTGCCCTATTTCAGCAAGGTGCCACTGGACAAGGTCGTGTTCGAGGCGACCGGGTTTGAGAAGGTCTATTACGGCCAGGGGCGGCCGCAATCCAAGGACATTGGCTCCGATCGCGTTGCGCTCAATGAAATGATTGCGGATGTGAGCAAATGGGGGCGGGCAAAGCAACGTTTTGCCGTCGCCTACTTCCCGCAGACAGGCCACGGTCCCTGGAGCGAGGCCTGGGGCAAGACCATCACCGACCGCGGTCACGCCAAGGCGATGCGGCAACTCGACTGGCTGGAGTCTCTGGTCGATGCTCTGGCGAGCAGTGGCGTGCTCAACGACACCGTGATCGTCTTGACTGGCGACCACGGCGTGCGTACCACCGAGGAGGATCCGCGCGTTCCGGTAGGCATGATCGATGCGTACCCACTGCATGTGCCGCTGGTGATCGTGGCGCCCCATGCCGCTTACTCGGGCCAGATTTCGATGGCGCCGACGTCGCATGTGGACATTCCGGCGGAGCTTGGTCACTTGCTGGGTGTGGCGCCACACCCGGTTGGGCAAGGTCTGCCATTGCAGGATCCCGCGATAGCCAGCAGGCGGCAGTTTTTCATGGCAAATTGGTACTACGGCGCCGATGGCTATCGGGCCCCGGGCGAATCGGCCATGTTCAACACGGAACTGGGCGTGGCTTACTGGCGGCGTGATGGCCTGCTCAATTTCGGCTCGGCCAATATCGTTGCCGACCTGCAAAAGGAAGCACGCATCAGAGACACGCTGTCAGAAATGCTGGACCTGCAGTCCGAGTGGATCAAGCGGCGGGTTTGCCAACTGCCGGCGCTGCATTAGGCGGGGTGCCTCAATGCACAAATGAAAAAAGCCCAAGCTCAGGGGAGATTGGGCTTTCCGACGTCTTGTCTGCTTGGCGGAGAGGGCGGGATTCGAACCCGCGGTGGGGATTAGCCCACACACGCTTTCCAGGCGTGCGACTTAAACCGCTCATCCACCTCTCCGAAGCCCGCCATCATAGCGCAGTTTTTCGGGGCCTTTAGCAAAATTCAGGACTTGGGCGTCACCTTGTGCATCAGGGCCATGGCCGTGCCTATCAGGCCGGAGACCTCGCTCATATTGCCCGGCACGATCATGGTGTTGTTCTTCTGGGCCAGGTGGGCATAGGCATCCACAGCCTTCTCGGCCACCTTGAGCTGAACCGCCTGCTCGCCACCGGGAGACTGGATGGCGGCAGCGATCTTGCGGATGGCGTCGCTGGTGGCATCGGCCACGGTGGTGATGGCGGCGGCTTCGCCCAGGGCCTTGTTGATCTCGGCCTGCTTCTCGCCCTCGGAGCGGGCGATCGCGGCCTCGCGTTCGCCGGTGGCGATATTGATTTGCTCCTGGCGGCGTCCCTCGGAGGCGGCGATGAGGGCGCGCTTCTCGCGCTCGGCGGTGATCTGGGCCTGCATGGCGTGCAGGATGGCTGGCGGCGGGGTCAGGTCCTTGATCTCGTAGCGCAAGACCTTCACGCCCCAGTTGAGCGCGGCTTCGTCGAGTGCCTGCACCACCGAGCTGTTGATGGCGTCGCGCTCCTCGAAGGTGCGATCCAGTTCCATGCGGCCTATCACCGAGCGCAGCGTGGTCTGGGCCAGCTGGGTAATGGCGACGATGTAGTTGCTGGAGCCGTAGCTGGCGCGCATCGGGTCGGTGACCTGGAAGTAGAGGATGCCGTCCACGGTCAGCTGGGTGTTGTCCTTGGTGATGCAGACCTGGCTGGGCACGTCGAGCGGAAACTCCTTGAGCGAATGCTTGTAGGCCAGGCGGTCCACAAAGGGCACCAGGATGTTGAGCCCGGGTGCCAGCGTGGCGTGGTACTTGCCCAGGCGCTCGACCACCCAGGCGTTCTGTTGCGGCACGACCTTGATCGACTGCATCACAAAGATGATGGCCGCGGCCAGGATGACCAGTGCGATGACTTCCATTGCTTGTTCTCCTCGTTTGCTGTTCTGTATGGATGGATCAGTGGCTGGCATCGGCGGCGTCCACCAACAGGCAGGCGCCGTCGATGCCGCGTATTACATGGCGCCCGGCGCCGGGCTGGCCGCTGCCGGCATAGCGCACCTGCCACTCGGCGCCACGGTATTTGACCTTGGCGGTGCGATCGGCACCCCAGTGACTGACATGCACGGACTGGCCGATGTCGATGTTGACGTCCGGGTTGGCCGACGCGGGCGGCTGTGCGCGGCCTTGCTTGAGCTGGCGTGCATGCCAAAGGCTTACGGCCGTGCCTCCCACCAGGGCAGCGGCCAGCATCTGCGCCGTACCGCCCAGGCCCAGATGCGCAGCCAGGGCGGCGGCGGCGGCGCCCAGGGCCAGCATCAGCAGGTAGAAGGTGCCGGTGGCCAGCTCCACGGCAATCAGCGCGCCGCTGGCGATCCACCAAAAGGTGGCCTGATTCATGTCCATGTCACCCTCTCTCGTTCATGATGTGATTCGAGTGTACGGGGCCGCAGCCGTCCTGTTTGTGCGACAAAGCGCCATTGCCTCTTGCGCTGTCAGCCCCTGGCCCTACACTTCGCGCCTTTCAATTTCTTGCCCTGCTCCCGGAGGCAACCTCATGCTGCGCTTTCGCTTCCCCATCGTCATCATCGACGAGGACTACCGCTCCGAGAACACCTCGGGATTGGGCATTCGCGCCCTGGCCGATGCGATCCAGAAAGAGGGCTTCGAGGTGCTGGGCGTCACCAGCTATGGCGACCTGAGCCAGTTCGCCCAGCAGCAAAGCCGTGCCAGCGCCTTCATCCTGTCGATCGACGACGAGGAGTTCACCCCCGGTCCCGAGCTCGATCCGGCGGTGCTGAACCTGCGCAAGTTCATTGAAGAGATCCGCTTCAAGAACGCCGACATCCCGATCTACGTCTATGGCGAGACGCGCACCTCGCAGCATTTGCCCAATGATGTGCTGCGCGAGCTGCATGGCTTCATCCATATGTTCGAGGACACGCCCGAGTTCGTGGCGCGCCACATCATCCGCGAGGCCAAGAGCTACCTGGACGGCCTGGCGCCGCCCTTCTTCAAGGCGCTGATGGACTATGCGCAGGACGGTTCCTACAGCTGGCATTGCCCCGGTCACTCGGGCGGCGTGGCCTTCCTGAAGAGCCCGGTGGGCCAGATGTTCCACCAGTTCTTTGGCGAGAACATGCTGCGCGCCGACGTCTGCAACGCGGTGGAGGAGCTGGGCCAGCTGCTGGACCATACCGGCCCGGTGGCAGCCTCGGAGAAGAATGCCGCGCGCATCTTCAATGCCGACCATTGCTTCTTCGTCACCAACGGCACCTCCACCTCCAACAAGATGGTCTGGCACCACACGGTGGCGCCCGGCGATGTGGTGGTGGTGGACCGCAACTGCCACAAGAGCATCCTGCACAGCATCATCATGACCGGCGCGGTGCCGGTCTTCATGACGCCCACGCGCAATCACTACGGCATCATTGGCCCGATTCCCGAAAGCGAGTTCTCGCCCGAGAACATTCGCAAGAAGATCGCCAAGAACCCGCTGCTCAAGGGGGTGGATGTCAAGAAGGTCAAGCCGCGCATCATGACGCTGACGCAGAGCACCTACGACGGCGTGCTCTACAACACCGAGACCATCAAGAGCAAGCTGGACGGCTGGATCGATACCCTGCATTTCGACGAGGCCTGGCTGCCGCACGCGGCCTTCCACAGCTTCTATGGCTCATATCACGCCATGGGCAAGAACCGGCCACGGCCCAAGACGGCCATGGTCTATGCCACGCAGTCGACCCACAAGCTGCTGGCCGGCCTTTCACAGGCTTCGCAGGTGCTGGTGCAGGACTCGCAGAACGTCAAGCTGGACAAGCATTTGTTCAACGAGGCCTATCTGATGCACACCTCCACCAGCCCGCAATACTCCATCATCGCCAGCTGCGATGTGGCCGCGGCCATGATGGAGCCGCCCGGCGGCACCGCCTTGGTGGAGGAAAGCATCAGCGAGGCGCTGGACTTCCGCCGCGCCATGCGCAAGGTCGATGCGGAGTACGGCCAGGACTGGTGGTTCAAGGTCTGGGGTCCGGACAAGCTGGTGGAAGAGGGTTACGGCAAGCCGGCCGACTGGACGCTGAAGGCGAACGCCAAGTGGCATGGCTTCGGCAATATAGCCGCCGGCTTCAATATGCTGGACCCGATCAAGTCCACCATCATCACGCCCGGCCTGGACATGAGCGGCAAGTTTGCCAAGACCGGCATTCCGGCCAGCATCGTCACCAAATTCCTGGCCGAGCATGGCGTGGTGGTGGAGAAGACGGGCCTGTACTCCTTCTTCATCCTGTTCACCATCGGCATCACCAAGGGTCGCTGGAATACCTTGCTGACCGCGCTGCAGCAGTTCAAGGACGACTACGACAAGAACGCGCCGCTGTGGCGCATCCTGCCCGAGTTCTGCGCCGCCCAGCCGCGCTACGAGCGCATGGGCCTGCGCGATCTGTGCCAGAGCATCCATGAGGCCTATGCCAAGGGCGACATCGCGCGCCTGACTACGGACGTCTACCTATCCGAGCTTGAACCGGCCATGAAGCCCAGCGACGCCTATGCGCATATCGCGCACCGCCGCACCGAGCGGGTGGCGATCGACAAACTGGAAGGGCGCGTCACCACCTCGCTGCTGACGCCTTACCCGCCCGGCATCCCGCTGCTGATTCCGGGCGAGCGCTTCAACAAGAAGATCGTCGACTACCTCCGGTTCACGCGCGAGTTCAATGCCCAGTTCCCCGGCTTCGCCACCGATGTGCATGGACTGGTGGAAGAGAAGGGCGACGACGGCAAGTCGAGCTATTTCGTGGACTGCGTGGCCTGAGGCCTGCTGCTGGCGAAGAAAAACGGGACCCATGGGTCCCGTTTTTCTTGTGGCTGGCGCGCTGCGAGCTTGCTCAGACCGCCTCGTCCGTCAGTGCCACATGGCTGAAGCCGCCGTCCACGTACATGATCTCGGCGCTGACGCCCGCGGCCAGGTCCGAGAGCAGGAAGGCCGCGACGTTGCCGACGTCATCGATGGTGATGTTGCGGCGGATCGGGGTATTGGCGGCAAAGTGGGTGAGCAGCTTGCCAAAATCCTTGATGCCCGAAGCGGCCAGGGTCTTGATCGGGCCGGCGGAGAGCCCGTTCACGCGCACCTGGCGCTTGCCCATCGAGTAGGCCAGGTAGCGTACGCTGGCTTCCAGCGAGGCTTTGGCCAGGCCCATGGTGTTGTAGTTGGGCACATAGCGCTCGGCGCCCAGGTAGGAAAGCGTCAGCAGCGAGGCGCCGGGGCGCAGGCGCGAGACCGCCGCCTTGGCCATGGCGGGGAAGCTGTAGGCCGAGATGTCGTGGGCGATGCGGTAGTTCTCGCGCGACAGGCCTTCCAGGAAGTCGCCGGCAATCGCTTCGCGCGGCGCGAAACCGATGGAATGCACAAAGCCGTCAAACTCGGGCCAGGTTTCTCCCAACTGGGCGAACATGCCGTCGATCTGTTCGTCGCTGGAAACATCGCAATCGAAAATGAGTTTGGAATCAAATTCGGCCGCGAATTCGGTGATGCGGTCTTTGAAGCGTTCGCCCACGTAGCTGAAGGCCAGTTCGGCGCCCTCGCGGTGGCAAGCCTTGGCAATGCCGTAAGCGATGGATCGGTTGGACAGCACGCCCGTGATCAGCAGTCGCTTGCCTGCGAGAAATCCCATGTCTGCTCCTTGGTATCAATGTTCAAATCAGCGCGGGATTCTCGCATGCCATGCGTTTTGGGCAAGCCGGGTTCTTGCGGGCATGGTGCTTGCATAGTACAATCCTGGCTTCGCTGAAAAGTGAACGGTGGGCGGATTCATCCAGCCCATTTTTTTTGCTTGAGCGTTCCCGTTAACTTCCTGTAACGCCACCTGGGCCCCGAGAGAGCATAGACACGCCGCGCATGACAAATTGGCAAGCTGCTGTAGAGAAAACCGTGACCGGCCTTGGTTACGACCTGGTGGACTGCGAGCGCAGTGCCGGGGGCTTGCTGCGCGTGTATATCGACAAACTGCCCGAGCAGGCGGCCCAGGGCGAATTGATCAATGTGGACGATTGCGAGCGCGTGACACGCCAGCTGCAGTACGTGCTGGAAGTCGAGAACGCCAGCTACGAACGACTGGAAGTGTCCTCCCCCGGCCTCGACCGCCCGCTGAAGAAGCCCGCCGACTATGCGCGTTTCGCGGGCCAGCAGGTGCAGATTACCCTGCGCGTGGCCTTCCAGGGCCGTAAGAAATACAAGGGTGAGCTCTCGGCCGAGGGCGAAGGCTGGCGTCTCGTCTTCAATGACGGCAAGGGCGACCAGGCATTGGATTTTTCCCTTGAGGAAGTGCGCGAGGCGCGTTTGGTGCCCGCGGTTAATTTCAAGGGGCGTGCAGCCAAGCCGGATGGCGCGGCTGCACCGAAGGCGGGCAAAGCTGCGAAGCCCAAGAAGCAGAGCAATGCCAAGGCCAGGCAGCAGCTGGATGATCCAGCCGCTGCGGACAAGGATGACAAGGTTGACGGAGGTCTCGATCAATGAACCGCGAACTGTTGATGCTGGTGGATGCCATCTCTCGCGAAAAGAGCGTGGAGCGCGATGTCGTGTTCGGCGCAGTGGAAGCTGCACTGGCCTCGGCCACGAAGAAGCTGTATGGCGGCGAGGTGGACATTCGCGTCTCGATTGACCGCGATTCTGGCGAGTACGAGACCTTCCGCCGCTGGCACGTGGTGCCCAACGAGGCCGGCCTGCAAAACCCCGACTCCGAGATTCTGCTGTTTGAAGCCCAGGAGCAGATTCCCGACATCGAGGTCGAAGACCATATCGAGGAATCGGTCGAGTCGGTGCCGATTGGCCGTATCGGCGCCCAGGCCGCCAAGCAGGTGATCCTGCAGAAGATCCGCGACGCCGAGCGCGAGCAGCTGCTGAACGACTTCATGTCGCGCGGCGAGAAGATCTTCATGGGTACCGTGAAGCGCCTGGACAAGGGCGACATCATTGCCGAGTCCGGTCGTGTCGAGGGCCGCCTGAAGCGTACCGAGATGATCGCCAAGGAAAACCTGCGCACCGGCGACCGCGTACGTGCCGTGATCCTGGGCGTGGACCCGACCCAGCGCGGCCCGCAAATCATGCTCTCGCGCTCTTCGCCCGAGTTCATGAAGGAGCTGTTCGCGCAGGAAGTGCCCGAGATCGAGCAAGGCCTCCTGGAGATCAAGAGCTGCGCCCGCGATGCCGGCAGCCGCGCCAAGATCGCCGTGCTCTCGCACGACAAGCGCGTGGACCCGATCGGCACCTGCGTGGGTGTGCGCGGTTCGCGGGTGAACGGCGTCACCAACGAGCTTGCTGGCGAGCGGGTGGACATCGTGCTGTGGTCCGAGGACCCGGCGCAGTTCGTCATCGGCGCGCTGGCGCCGGCGAATGTGCAGTCCATCGTGGTGGACGAAGAGCGTCATGCCATGGACGTGGTGGTGGACGAGGAAAATCTCGCCATCGCGATCGGCCGTGGTGGTCAGAACGTGCGCCTGGCCTCCGAGCTCACCGGCTGGCGCATCAACATCATGTCGGCCGAGGAATCGGCCGTCAAACAGGCTCAGGAGTCTGAGTCGGTCCGCAAGCTCTTCGTCGACAAGCTCGACGTCGATGCCGAAGTGGCCGACATCCTGATCGCCGAAGGGTTCACCAGCCTGGAAGAAGTGGCCTATGTGCCCATGCAGGAGATGCTGGAAATCGAGGCCTTCGACGAGGACACGGTCAACGAGTTGCGCACCCGCGCCAAGGATGCGCTCCTGACCATGGAAATTGCCCGTGAGGAAAGTGTCGAGGAAGTCTCCCAAGACCTGCGCGACCTGGAGGGTGTGACGCCCGAACTGGTCGCCAAGCTCGCCGACGGCAATATCCATACACGCGACGACCTGGCCGATCTGGCCGTCGACGAACTCGTTGAACTGGCCGGCATGGACGAGGCCGCGGCCCGCGCCATGATCATGAAGGCCCGCGAACATTGGTTCACCGCCTGATGGGCGCCATGAACACCACTGTACGCACAGCAGATTAGCAAGCTTAAGGATTCCACAATGGCTGTGACCACCGTCGCCCAGTTCGCTGCAGAGCTACAAAGGCCTGCAAGCACGCTGCTTGAGCAGCTGCAAGCTGCGGGCGTCAAGAAGGCGTCCACCGAGGACGCCCTCAACGAGACCGACAAGGAACGGTTGCTGGACTACCTGCGCACGGCGCATGGTACGACCGGTGCCGATCGCAAGAAGATCACGCTGACGCGCAAGTCGACCAGCGAGATCAAGCAGGCCGATGCCAGCGGCAAGGCTCGCACCATCCAGGTCGAGGTGCGCAAGAAGCGCACCTTCGTCAAGCGCGACGATGCCAGCGGCATGGACGAGGCCAGCGCGCAAGCGGCCGAGGAAGCCGAGCTGCAGCGTCGCCAGGAAGAGGCCCAGGCGCATGCCGAGGCCCTGCGCGCCCAGGAAGAAGAGCTTGCCGCCCGCGTGCGTGAACGCGAAGAGCAGGAGCGTCTGGCACGCGAGGCCGAGGAGCAGCGCCGCCAGGAGCGCCTGGCTGCCGAGGCCCGCGCCGCCGAGCAGGCCGAGAAGGATGCCGCCGACAAGGCCGCCGCCGAAGCCGCTGCCAAGATCGCCGCCAAGCAGGATGCCCAGGCCGCCGCGCGTGCTGCTGCCGCCGCCACCAACAAGGCGCTGGCCGCCGGCGGCCGCCGCGCGCCCGCGCCGGCCGCCGAGCCTGCACCCGCCCCTGTGGCCCCTGTGGCCGCTGCCCCGGCGCCGATCGCCGAGCCTGCACCCGCCCCGGTGGCCGCTGCGCCCGTGGCGCCGGCCGCGCCGGTGGAGCCGCCCAAGCCGCAGCTGCGCGTCATCAAGGCCGTCGATGTGGGCGCCGAGGAAAAGCAGAAGCAGGTCGACCTGGAGCGCCGCCGCAAGGCCGCCGAGGCCGAGGCCGCTGCCATCCGCGCGATGATGAATGCGCCCAAGAAGGTGCTGGTCGCGAAGAAGGAAGAGCCCAAGCCCGAGCCTGCCAAGGAAATCAAGGGCACCATTCACAAGAAGCCCGGTACGCCCGGCGCGCCGGCCACCGCCGCCGCGGGTGCCGCTGCCAAGCCCGGCGACAAGAAGTCGGTCAAGAGCGAGAAGCTCTCGTCCTCCTGGGCCGATGATGCCGCAAAGAAGCGCGGCCTCAAGACCATTGGTGCGGGTGCCCCCACGGGTGCTCGCCCGGCCGCCGGCTGGCGCGCACCCAAGGGTGGTGCGTCGGGCCGCCGTGGCGACCGCAATGACCGCGGTGGTCAGCCGTCCAACTATGTGGCGCCGAGCGAACCGGTGGTGCAAGAGGTGCATGTGCCCGAGACCATCTCGGTGGCTGACCTCGCCCACAAGATGTCGATCAAGGCGTCCGAGCTCATCAAGCAGTTGATGAAGCTGGGCCAGATGGTCACCATCAACCAGCAGCTGGACCAGGAAACCGCCATGATCCTGGTGGAGGAAATGGGCCACAAGGCCTTTGCCGCCAAGCTGGACGATCCCGATGCCTTCCTGGAAGAAGAGGGTGCGGCCGCCGAGCAGCAGCATGCGATGCTGCCGCGCGCACCGGTGGTCACCGTGATGGGTCACGTCGACCATGGCAAGACCTCGCTGCTGGACTACATCCGCCGTGCCCGTGTGGCCGCGGGCGAAGCGGGCGGCATCACGCAGCATATCGGCGCCTACCACGTCGATACGCCGCGCGGCATGATCACCTTCCTCGACACCCCCGGTCACGCGGCCTTTACGCAGATGCGTGCCCGCGGCGCCAAGGCCACCGACCTGGTGATCCTGGTGGTGGCGGCCGACGACGGCGTGATGCCCCAGACCAAGGAAGCCATCCACCATGCCAAGGCGGCCGGTGTGCCCCTGGTGGTGGCGATGAACAAGATCGACAAGCCCGGTGCCAACCTGGAACGCCTGAAGAGCGAGCTGGTGGCCGAGGAAGTCGTGCCGGAAGAATTCGGCGGCGATTCGCCCTTCGTGCCAGTGTCGGCCAAGACCGGCGAGGGCGTCGACGCCCTGCTGGAGCAGGTGCTCCTGCAGGCCGAGGTGCTGGAACTTACCGCGCCGGTGGAATCCATGGCCAAGGGCCTGGTGATCGAAGCCAAGCTGGACAAGGGCCGCGGCCCGGTGGCCACGGTGCTGGTGCAGAGCGGTACGCTCAAGCGCGGCGACGTGGTGCTGGCCGGTTCGACCTATGGCCGCGTGCGCGCCATGCTGGACGAAGACGGCAAGGCCTGTACCGAGGCCGGCCCGTCGATCCCGGTGGAAATCCAGGGTCTGACCGAAGTGCCGCAGGCCGGTGATGAATTCATGGTGCTGAGCGATGAGCGCCGCGCCCGTGAAATCGCCACCTTCCGTTCGGGCAAGTACCGCGATGTCAAGCTGGCCAAGCAGCAGGCCGCCAAGCTGGAGAACATGTTCGAGAACATGGGCTCGGGCGATGTGCAGACCCTGCCGCTGATCATCAAGGCCGACGTGCAGGGCTCGCAGGAGGCGCTGGCTTCCTCGCTGCTCAAGCTCTCGACCGACGAGGTCAAGGTGCAGATCGTGCACGCCGCGGTGGGTGGCATCAGCGAGTCTGACGTCAACCTGGCGATCGCCTCCAAGGCCGTCATCATCGGCTTCAACACCCGCGCCGACGTGCTGGCCCGCAAGCTGGCCGAGGGCAATGCGGTCGACATTCGCTACTACAACATCATCTACGACGCCGTGGACGAGGTGAAGGCAGCGATGGCCGGCATGCTGGCGCCCGAGCAGCGCGAAGAAGCGCTGGGCACGGCCGAGATCCGCGTCGTGTTCGTGGCCTCCAAGATCGGCACGGTGGCCGGTTCCATGGTCACCTCGGGCCTGGTGCGCCGTGGTGCCAAGTTCCGCCTGCTGCGCGACAACATCGTCATCTACACCGGCGAGGTCGACTCGGTCCGCCGCGAGAAGGACGATGTCAAGGAGGTCAAGGAAGGCTTCGAGTGCGGTATCAAGCTCAAGAATTACAACGACATCGCTGAGGGCGACCAGCTGGAATTCTTCGAGATCAAGGAAGTCGCCCGAACGCTGTAAGGCGGAGTTGGCCTCATCCCCAAACCCCGCCTTCGAAACAAGAAGGCGGGGTTTGTATTTGGAGTAGCAGATGCGACATAAACGAGCGATACCCAACCGGTCCTTCCGGATCTCGGACCAGATCCAGCGCGATCTGGCCGAGCTGATCCGCGAGCTCAAGGATCCGCGCGTGGGCATGGCCACGATCAATGCCGTGGAAGTCACGCCTGATTACGCCCATGCCAAGGTGTTCTTCTCGGTGCTGATCGGCGAGCCGGCCGAATCCGAGGCAGCGCTCAACGAGGCCGCGGGCTTTCTGCGCAACGGCCTGTTCAAGCGCCTGCAGATCCACACCGTGCCGACCCTGCATTTCCATTACGACCGCACCATCGAGCGTGCGGCCGAGCTGAGCTCGCTGATCTCCAAGGCCAACGCCACGCGCGCCCTGGACGACGGCGAGGAACCGAGCAAGAACGACTGACCCAGAAGAAGCCGAGCCGCCCGTGAACGCCCCCAAACCCCAGCGCCAGAGAATCCAGCGCCGTGCCCTGCACGGTGTGCTGCTTCTCGACAAGCCGCTGGGCCTGTCCAGCAACGATGCGCTGCAAAAAGCCAAATGGCTGCTGCGCGCGGAGAAGGCCGGCCATACCGGCACGCTGGACCCGCTGGCCACGGGCCTCTTGCCGCTGTGCTTTGGTGCCGCCACCAAGTTCAGCCAGGTCAGCCTGGATGCCGACAAGGCCTACGAGGCGACCCTCAAGCTGGGCCAGACCACCAGCACCGGCGACGGCGAGGGCGAGGTGCTGGAAACGCGCGAGGTGGCAGTCACCCGCGCGCAGATCGAGGCGGCCTGTGCCCAGTTCACCGGTCTGATCTCACAGGTGCCGCCGATGTACTCGGCGCTGAAGCATGAGGGCAGAGCGCTGTACGACTATGCCCGTCAGGGCATTGAAATCGAGCGCCCGGCGCGTCAGGTCACCATACACAGCATTGACATCCTCGACTGGCAAGCTGAACGGCTGACGCTCGCGGTGCGTTGCTCCAAGGGCACTTACATCCGCACGCTGGGCGAGGACATCGGCCGCGTGCTGGGCTGTGGCGCGCACCTCAGCGCGCTGCGCCGCACCGCCAGCGGCCCGGTGACGCTGGACGGCGCCATCAGCCTGGATGCGCTCGCCGCGATGACCGAGGCCGAGCGCGAAGACCTGCTGCGCCCGCCGGACGCCTTGCTGGCGGACTGGCCCGAGCAGCGTCTGGATGCTGCCGAGGCGGCCCGCTTTCTATCCGGTCTGCGGCGTCGCGTTGCCGTTGCAGATGTGAGTCGGGTGAAGGTCTACGGGCCCGAACCGCAGGCCTTTCTGGGCAGCGCACATATCAAGGACGGCGAATTGATCGCTGACCGCCTGCTCAGCCCGCAGGAAGCCCAGGCCCTGCTTGGCGCCGCGGCCTGACGTACCAGTTCTGAAGTGAGTTTTTATGAGCATCCAAATCCGTAACATCGCCATCATCGCCCACGTGGACCATGGCAAGACCACCCTGGTGGATCAGCTGCTGCGCCAGTCGGGCACCTTCCGTGAGAACGAGAAGGTCGCCGAGCGCGTGATGGACAACAACGACATCGAAAAGGAACGTGGCATCACGATCCTGTCGAAGAATTGCGCGGTGTCCTGGAAGGGTACCCACGTCAACATCGTCGACACCCCCGGCCACGCCGATTTCGGCGGTGAAGTGGAGCGCGTGCTCTCGATGGTGGACTCGGTGCTGTTGCTGGTGGACGCCGTCGAAGGTCCGATGCCCCAGACCCGCTTCGTCACCAAGAAGGCGCTGGCGCTGGGCCTGAAGCCCATCGTGGTGGTGAACAAGGTGGACCGCCCCGGCGCGCGCCCCGACTACGTCATCAACGCCACCTTCGACCTGTTCGACAAGCTCGGCGCCACCGAGGAGCAGCTCGACTTCCCGGTCGTCTACGCCTCCGGCCTGAACGGCTGGGCCACCCTGACCGAGGGCGAGACCGGCACCGACATGGCGCCGCTGTTCGACACCGTGCTGCGCCATGTGCCGCCGCACGAGGGCGATATCGGCGGCCCGCTGCAGCTGCAGATCTGCTCGCTGGACTACTCCACCTTCGTCGGCCGTATCGGCATCGGCCGCATCACCAGCGGCAGCTTGAAGCCCATGCAGGACGTGCTGATGTACGCCGGCCCCGATAGCGCCCCCAAGAAGTGCCGCGTCAACCAGGTCTTGAAGTTCGAAGGCCTGGAACGTCGTCAGGCCGATCTGGCCCTGGCAGGCGACATCGTGCTGGTGAACGGCATCGAGGAGATCGGCATCGGCGTGACGCTGACCTCGCCCGACAACCCCGTGCCCCTGCCCATGCTCAAGGTTGACGAGCCGACCCTGACCATGAACTTCTGCGTCAACAACAGCCCGCTGGCCGGCCGCGAAGGCAAGTTCGTCACCAGCCGCCAGATCTGGGACCGCCTACAGAAGGAACTGCAGGCCAATGTGGCGCTGCGCGTCAAGGAAACCGACGAAGACGGCATCTTCGAGGTCTCGGGCCGCGGCGAACTGCACCTCACCATCCTGCTGGAAAACATGCGCCGCGAGGGCTACGAGCTGGCCGTCTCGAAGCCGCGCGTGGTGTTCCACGATGTCGATGGCGAGCGCCACGAGCCGATCGAAATGGTCACCGCCGACGTCGAGGAAGCCCACCAGGGTGGCGTGATGCAGGCCCTGGGCCTGCGCAAGGGCGAACTGGTGAATATGGAGCCGGACGGCCGTGGCCGCGTGCGCCTGGAGTACCGCATCCCGGCGCGTGGCCTGATCGGCTTCCAGAACGAATTCCTGAACCTGACGCGTGGCACCGGCCTGATCTCCAACATCTTCGACGGCTATGAAGCCCACAAGGGTGAGATCGAAAGCCGCAAGAACGGCGTGCTGATCAGCCAGGACAACGGCGAAATCGTCACCTACGCGCTCGGCAAGCTGGACGACCGCGGCCGCATGTTCGTGAAGGCCGGCGACCCGGTCTACGAAGGCATGATCGTGGGCATGCACAACCGCGACAACGACCTGATCGTGAACGCGGTGCGCGCCAAGCAGCTCACCAACTTCCGCGTTTCGGGCAAGGAAGACGCGATCAAGATCACCCCGCCGATCGAGCTTTCGCTCGAGTACGCGGTGGAGTTCATCGAGGACGACGAGCTGGTTGAAATCACGCCCAAGAGCATCCGCCTGCGCAAGCGTCACCTGATCGAGCACGAGCGCAAGAAGTTCGCGCGCGAAAACTCCGGGGCTTGATGAGCCACCGGCACGCGGTTGCCCTGATGCTGCTGGTCACCCTGCTGTGGAGCACGGCAGGGGTGGTGTCACGGCATCTGGAAGCGGCGCGCAGTTTCGAGGTCACCTTCTGGCGCAGTGCCTTCAATGCGCTGGCACTGATCGTGGCGCTGGCAAGCATGCAGGGCCGCGCGCTCTGGGGTCAGGTCTTGCGCGCGCCGCGCAAGGTTTGGGCCTCGGCGCTGTGCTGGGCGGTGATGTACACCGCCTTCATGCTGGCCATCACCATGACCAGCGTGGCCAATGTGCTTGTGACGATGTCGCTGGGCCCCTTGCTTACGGCGCTGTTCGCGCGCCTGTTCTTGCGCCACCGCCTGCCGGCGCGCACCTGGGGCGCCATCCTGCTGGGCAGTGCCGGCATCGCCTGGATGTTCGGCCACGAGCTGCAGGGCGGCCTTGCCAGCCTGGCCGGCATGGGTGTGGCGCTGGGCGTGCCCATCGCTGCGGCCACCAATTGGACCCTGTTGCAGCACGACAGCAAACAGGCCGGTGACGAGCGCAGCGACATGCTGCTGGCGGTGCTGCTGGGTGCGCTGATTTCGGCCGCCTGCACCTTGCCGCTGGCCTGGCCCCTGGTGGCTTCCGCGCATGACCTGACCCTGCTGGCCGGCCTCGGCCTGTTCCAGCTGGCCCTGCCTTGCCTGCTGGTGGTGCGCCTCGCACGCGTGCTCTCGGGGCCCGAGCTGGCCCTGCTGGGCCTGCTGGAAGTGGTCTTCGGCGTGCTGTGGGCCTGGCTGGGTGCTGGGGAAGCCCCGTCTTCCGCCGCCCTGGTGGGCGGTGCTATGGTGCTGGCAGCTCTGGCAGGCAATGAACTGCTGGGCTGGCGTGGGCGCTCACCGGCCACGCCACTGACCCGTTAACTAACGAACAAGCTTTCCGTTGTTGGAGTTGTCCCGCATGCCCGCCGCCGCTGCTCTTCCCCCGCTGCAATCCGATGGCCAGATCCTGGCCGAAGTGAACGGTTGCCTGGGTCTCATCACACTCAACCGCGCGCCGGCGCTGAACGCGCTGTCGCTGGCGATGATCCGCGACATCACCGCCTTGCTGAAGACCTGGGCGGCGACGCCGGCGATCCAGGCGGTGGTGGTGCTGGGTGCGGGGCGCGAGGGCAAGCCCGCGGCCTTCTGCGCCGGTGGCGACATCCGCTTCTTCCACCAGGCCGCGCTGGCGGGCGACAGTGCGCTGGAAGACTTCTTCACCGAGGAATATGCGCTCAATCACCTGATCCACCATTACCCCAAGCCGTACATCGCCTTGATGGACGGCGTGGTGATGGGCGGCGGTATGGGCATCAGCCAGGGCGCCAAGCTGCGCGTGCTGACCGAGCATTCCAAGCTGGCCATGCCTGAGACGAATATCGGCCTGTTCCCCGATGTCGGTGGCGGCTGGTTCCTCTCGCAGTGTCCCGGTCATGTGGGCGAATGGCTGGCCCTGACCGGCCAGCCCATCGCCGCCGGCGACGCCATCGAGCTGGGGCTGGGCGACGTGTTCGTGCAGAGCAGCGACCTGCCCGCCATCATCCAGGCCTATCGCCATGGCGAGCAGCACAGCGCTGAGCACGTGGTGGCCACGGTGATGGAGCGCGCCGACCTCGCGCCCGCGCCCGATCATCTGGAACTGCGCCCGCGCATCGATGCACATTTCTCCAAGCCCACGCTCGCCGACATCATGGCCTCGCTGGCCGCGGCCGACGATGCCTGGGCCCGGCACACCCATGCCACGCTGCTGAAGCGCTCGCCGCTGATGCTGGCGGTGACGCTGGAGCAACTGCGCCGCGCGCGCCACATGACCAGCCTGGCCGAGGATCTGCGCATGGAGCGCGATCTGGTGCACCGCTGTTTCCATCTGCGCCCCGGCGCCGCCAGCGAGACGGTGGAAGGCGTGCGCGCCCTGGCGGTGGACAAGGACCATGCTCCGCGCTGGAACCCGGCCAGCATTGCCGAGGTCACGCCCGCCATGGTGCAGGCCTTCTTCGAGAGCCCCTGGACGGCGCAGCAGCATCCCTTGCGCCAACTGGCATGACCTGACCCCCGCGGCGGACCATAATCGCGTCACTCTCCCACAAGGAGCATTGATGCCCTCCGACATCGAGATCGCCCAAGCGGCGACGCTGCGCAAGATCCTGCCGCTGGCCCACGAGCGCTTGGGCCTGCCCGAGGACTGCCTGATCCCCTATGGCCACTACAAGGCCAAGCTGAGCCTGGCGCATATCGACACGCTGCAGGACCGGCCCGACGGGCATTTGGTGCTGGTCACCGCCATCACACCCACGCCGCCCGGCGAGGGCAAGACCACCACCACGGTGGGCCTGGGCGATGCGCTCGGCCGCATCGGCAAGCACGCCATGGTGTGCCTGCGCGAGCCCTCACTGGGCCCCTGCTTCGGCATGAAGGGTGGCGCGGCCGGCGGCGGCCATGCCCAGGTCGTGCCTATGGAGGACATCAACCTCCACTTCACCGGCGACTTCCACGCCATCGGCCTGGCGCACAACCTGCTCTCGGCCCTGATCGACAACCATGTCCACCATGGCAATGCGCTCGGGCTGGATGTGCGCCGCATCACCTGGCGCCGTGTGGTCGACATGAACGACCGCGCGCTGCGCCAGATCACCGTGGCGCTGGGCGGGCCGGGCAATGGCTATCCGCGCGAGGACGGTTACGACATCGTGGTGGCCTCGGAGGTGATGGCGATCCTGTGCCTGGCCACCTCGCTGGCCGATCTGAAGCGGCGCCTGGGCAATATCGTGGTGGGCTATACCGCCGCCAAGCAACCGGTGCGTGCGCGCGATCTGAAGGCTGACGGCGCGATGGCGGCCCTGCTCAAGGATGCGCTGGCGCCGAATCTGGTGCAGACCATGGAGGGAACGCCGGCCTTTGTGCATGGCGGCCCCTTCGCCAATATCGCGCATGGCTGCAACTCGCTGATCGCCACCCGCACGGCGCTCAAGCTGGCCGACTATGTGGTTACCGAGGCGGGCTTCGGTGCCGACCTGGGGGCTGAGAAATTCATCGACATCAAGTGTCGCAAGGGCGGGCTCAATCCGGCCTGCGCGGTGCTGGTGGCCACCGTGCGGGCCATCAAGCACCATGGCGGCAGCGGCCTCGATGGCGTGGCCGCGTTGGAGGCCGGCATGGCCAATCTGCGCCGTCATGTGGAGAACGTGCAGCAGCATCTGGGCCTGCCCACCGTGGTGGCGATCAACCAGTTCACACAGGACACGCCGCAGGAGCTGGCGGCGATTGCGCGTACCTGCGCGGAGCTGGGCGTGCGCTGCGTACTGGCCAACCATTGGGCCCATGGCGGCGCCGGCGCCACCGAGCTGGCCCGGGCCGTGGTCCAGCTGTGCGAGGCCGGGGCGTCGCACCGTGCCGAGGTCTATGCCGACGAGCTTACCCTGGACCAGAAGATCGAGACGGTGGCGCGCAAGATCTACCGTGCCGCCGGTGTGCGGCTCGAGCCCAAGGCGCGCCAGCAGCTGGCCGAGCTGCAGGCGCTGGGCTGGGGCGGGCTGCCGGTGTGCATTGCCAAGACTCAGTATTCCTTCAGCACCGACCCCGGCCGCCTCGGCGCGCCCGAGGGCCATGTCTTGCCGGTGCGTGAGCTGCGCCTGAACGCCGGTGCCGAGTTCGTCACCGCCATCTGCGGCGACATCATGACCATGCCGGGCCTGCCCAAGGCGCCGGCCGCCGAGCGTATCAGCGTCGACGATGCGGGACGCATCAGCGGCCTGTTCTGATGCGGTAAAGTTCGCGCCCTTTTTCATCTGCAAGTGCGTGAATGATTGCGAGTGCCAAACAGCGTTCAGCCGCCGCCGCCCGGGCGGCGGAGTTTTTTGTGATGAGCCAGCTGCTGCGCCAGGGCCATGAGGTCGTGCCCACGCTGGGCGGCATGGGCGAGGTGGAGTTGCTGGTGAAGAGCCGCAGCGGCCGGCGCTACGAGGTGATGGTGCGCGGCGTGGCCGACAACGGGCGCTGGGTAGTGAACAGCCAGAACGAGGCCGAGCTGGCCGAGCGCGTCTATGTGCTGCTCAACTACAAGCGCTTCGAGGAGGCACGCAGCTACCCGTTGGTGTACCTGCTCTCGGGCGCCAGCGCCGAGGCCTTGAAGGTCGAGCGCGGGCGCGCCCGCGTGATCGCCTTCGCCGGCAAGCAGGCGCAGAGCAGCGAGCTCGAACGCTGGATGGAAGCCTGGCATCTGATCCAGTGAAGCCGTGCTAGGCTGAGCCACCCCATTCCAAAGGTAGGGAGCAGACTCATGCCATTTCGGCGCGCCGCCACCCTGGGCCGACCCATGCAGGGCTTTCTGTACAGCGAGGTGCTGACCGTGCTGGCCCTGATGGTGGGCGGCGTGGCCACGCCCTGGTGGGTGGCGCAGCAGGGTGGGGCGCAGGCCTTGGCGCTGAACGGCACGCTCACCTCGGTGGCGGCCTTTCTCTTCATGCCCCTGCTGTCACCGCTGGGTGATGCCTGGCCCAAGCAGCGTCTGATGATGGCCGGCCTGCTGCTGAGCGCCCTGGGCGCGGCGGGCATGGCCGGCATGATCAGCGCGCAGGCCTACAGCCTGGGCTGGGTGCTGGCGATCGGCGCGCTCGCTGCGCTGGCCTGGGGACTGATGGCGCCGGCGTCGCTGTCGATCGCGGCCGAGCTGGTGCCGGCGGCCCAGCTGCCCGAAGCGCTGCGCCTGCAGCGCAGCGCGCAATCGCTTGGGCGCGTGCTGGGGCCGGCCGTGGGCGGCCTGCTGGTGAGTGCGTCCACCGGCGTGGCTATGTGGGCGCAATGCGGGCTGCTGCTCGCCGCCGCGCTGGCGGTGCGTGCGATCCCGGGCCATGCCGCGGCGCCGACAAGCGTTCCGCGCGCTGCCTGGCGCGACGAGTTGCGCCAGGGCCTGAAGGCCAGTTGGTCGGTCAGGACCGAGCGCGGCTGGACACTGGTGAGCTTTGTCGGCACCACCTGCCTGTTGCCGGGCTTTGGCCTGCTGGTGCCACTCAAGCTGCAATCGCTGGGGCTCTCGGGCGGCTGGCTGGGCGCGGCCGAGGCGGGCCTGTCGATGGGCATGCTGGGCGGCGCGTTGGGCGGCTCCAACTGGGTGGCCGCCAGGCTGGGACGCTTTCACACCCGCGTCGGCGGCACCCTGCTGCAGGGGCTGGGCCTGTGCCTGGCGGGCGCCACCTCGCAGGGCCTGGTGCTGGTGCTGGCCCTGTTCGGCGTCGGCTTTGCCAACTCCTGCGGTGTGCTCGCCGGCCAGACGCATCGCATGCTGGCCATCCCCGCGCATTTCCGCGCCCGGCTCAATGCCGTCAGCATGATGCAGCTGCAGGTGTCGGCCGCGCTGGGGCCGGCGCTGGTCGGCTGGGCCCTGCTGCATGCCAAGGTGAGCAGCGTCTACGTCGCGATGGGCGCGATCGGAGCCTTGTCGGCACTGGGCTTTGCGCTCGTGCCGGGGCTGCGCGAGATGTTGAGCCTCGAACATGAGCAGGTGCGCGACTGGTACGCGCGTCAGCACCCCGAACTCTTCCATGCACATTCCCCTGCAACTTCCTGAGCAAGCATGACAACACGAGTTCTCTATGCCGCTGGCCTGCTGCTGGTCCTGAGCGCCTGCGCCGCGGGGCCGCAAGGCCAGGCCGGCAAAGCGCCCACCGAAGAGCGCATTGCCGACGCCGCCACCGCGCCCCTGGCCGACCTGAACCTGGTGCGGGCCAAGATCCCCGAGCTCTTGCAGCGTGCCCAGGAGCAGCCCTACCAGGCCCCGGCCGAGCGCAGCTGCGCCGCGCTGCAAGCCGAGGTGAGGGCGCTGGACGAGGTGCTGGGCCCCGACGTGGATGCGCAGCGCGCCCGGCAGAGCGATGCCGAGCGCGGCGGCGAGGCCCTGGGCGACGCCGCCATCGGTGGCCTGCGCGGCGCCGCCGAAGGCCTGCTGCCCTTCCGCGGCTGGGTACGCAAGCTCACCGGTGCCGAGCGCTATTCGCGCCAGGTGGCGGCGGCGGTGGCAGCCGGCATGGCGCGACGTTCCTACCTCAAGGGCCTGGGCCAGCCGCTGGCTTGTGAGTTTGTGCCGGCCCCGCTGCCAGCGCCGCAAACACCCTAAGGGATAATGCCGGGGTGCAAGACCCCACCCCGAACCCATCGCCCAGCCCCTGGCGCCTCTCGGTCGCGCCCATGCTGGACTGGACCGACCGGCACTGCCGCTTCTTTCATCGCCTGCTCACCAAGCAGACCCGGCTCTACACCGAGATGGTCACCACCGGTGCGCTGCTGCATGGCGACCAGCCACGTCATCTGGACTTCAATCCCGAGGAGCATCCGCTGGCGCTGCAGCTGGGCGGCTCCGAGCCCGCGGACCTGGCCGCCTGCGCCCGCCTGGCCGAGCGCTGGGGCTATGACGAGGTGAATCTGAACTGCGGCTGCCCCAGCGAGCGGGTGCAGCGCGGTGCCTTCGGCGCCTGCCTGATGGCCGAGCCCGACCTGGTGGCCGATGGCGTGAAGGCGATGCGCGATGCGGTCGCGCGCATTCCCATCACGGTCAAGCACCGCATTGGCATCGACCGCATCGAGAGCTACGACTTCGTGCGCGACTTTGTCGGTCGCATCGCCGAGGCTGGCTGCGAGGTCTTCATCGTGCATGCGCGCAATGCCTGGCTGCAAGGCCTCTCGCCCAAGGAGAACCGCGAGGTGCCACCGCTGCGCTACGAGCTGGTGCACCGGCTCAAGCGCGAGTTCCCGGCGCTCACCATCGTGCTCAACGGCGGACTCAAGACCGACGTCGAGATCGCCGAGCAGCTGGCGCATGTGGACGGCGTGATGGTGGGCCGCCAGGCCTACCACGAGCCCTGGCAGCTGGCGGCCTGGGACGAGCGCTTCTTCGGCAGCGCCGGCCCGGCCGACCTTGGTCCCGGTGGCCGTGAACAGGTGGAGGATGCCTGGATTGGCTACCTGCAACGCCTGGTGGATCAGGGCCGACCGTGGCCGCAGGCGATGCGCCATGCCCTGGGCCTGTGGAACGGCGCCGCCGGCGCCAGGCGCTGGCGCCAGGTCTGGTCCGACCATCATCTCAAGGGCCTGCCGCCGGCGGTGGTGCAGGGCCAGGCGAGCGCGGCGCGCCTGGGTGTGGCGGCGCATGTAGAGCAGGGCGCGCGCGCGGCCTGACGCCTGGCACGGGCACCCGGGCCCACAAGCCTGGCATGCTGGCAACATCAAGGAGACCCCATGTTGCTGCGCCACCTGCTTGTGTTGAGCCTCATGCTGTGCACCGCGGCCCAGGCTGCCACCCCTCAGGCGCTGGATGATGATGAAGGCGTCTTCTGGCTGCCCGGCAGCCATGTCGCAGGGGCCCAACCCGACGGCAACAGCGTGCTGCTGCGCGGCGCGCAGGGCTGGGTGCTGGTGGACAGCGGCCGCCACGCCGCCCATACCCAGGCCCTGCTGGACTTCTTCATGCGCGGGCGAGAAAAAGGCGGCAAGGAGCTGGCCCTGATCAACAGCCACTGGCATCTGGACCACCTTGGCGGCAATGCGCTCATTCGGCAGCAATGGCCGGGGCTGCGCGTCTACGCCAGCGCGGCCGTCGAGGGCGCTCTGCAGGGCTGGTTGAGTGACTATCGAAAGCAGCTCGAGGGCTTGATCGAGAAGCCACAAGATCTCGACGAAGACAGCCTGCGCTCGGTGCGCATCGACCTGGCTCTCTTGCAGCAGGCCGAGGCGCTGCGCCCCGATCAGATCCTGGATGGCGCCCAGCAAGACCTGACCCTGGCCGGCCGCAAGCTGCGCCTGGGTGTGATCAAGGGGGCGGTGAGCGGCGGCGATGTCTGGGTGCTGGATCTGGCCAGCCAGACCCTGGTGGCGGGTGATCTGGTGACCATGCCCGTACCCTTTCTGGACACCGCCTGCGCCAGCGGCTGGGCTACAGCCCTGCAGACGCTGGCGGACCAGCCCTTCACCCGCCTGGTGCCCGGCCATGGGCCGGTGCTGAGCCGGCAGGAGTTCCAGCACTATCGCGAATCCTATGGGCGGCTGCTGCAATGCGCCGCTTCCGCGCAGGAGCCGACGGCATGCGCCGACCAATGGCTGCGCGATGCCGCGGCCTGGATCGCGCCGGCCGAGCAGCCGCGTGCCCGCGCCATGCTGGGCTACTATTTTTCGCAGCATCTGCGCGCGCCCACACGCGAGCGCTTCTGCAACGCCTCGCCATGAACGGGCAGATGCTGTTCTTCCACTGCTACGACACCGCCCTCGGCCACTGCGGCATTGCCTGGGGTGAGTGCGGCATCGTCGGCGCGCAGCTGCCTGAGGAAAGCGCGGCGGCCACGCGCGACCGCATGCGCGCGCGCTTCCCGGCGGCGCGCGAAAGCGGCGCGCCGCCGGCCGAGATCATGGCCGCCATCGAGGGCGTGCAGGCCCTGCTGCGCGGCGAGCCGCGCGACCTGCTGGAGTTGCGCCTCGATGAGACCGGCATCCCCGACTTCAACCAGCGCGTGCATGCACTGACCCGCCGCATCCCGGTGGGCCAGACGCGTACCTATGGCGAGCTGGCCCAGGCCCTGGGCCTGCCCGGCGCGGCGCGCGCGGTGGGCCAGGCCGAGGGCCACAACCCCTTCGCCCCCATCGTGCCCTGCCATCGCGTGATGGGGGCTGGCGGCGTGGGCACGGGATTCTCGGCGCATGGCGGGGTGGCCACCAAGCTGCGCCTGCTGGCCATAGAGGCGCGTGCCACCGGGCAATGGGCGGGTGAGCAGGGCGGGCTGTTCGGCTGACTCATACAATTGGCCCCCCTCCCAGCCTTCCCGTTCACCGGGACCCGCCCATGTCCTTCGCCACCCTGGGCCTGATGCCCGCCCTCGTGCACGCGGTGCGCGAGCAGGGCTACCACGCGCCCACGGCGATACAGTCGGCCGCTATTCCCGCCATCCTGGGCGGCGGCGATGTGCTGGGCCTGGCCCAGACCGGCTCGGGCAAGACCGCCGCCTATGCCTTGCCATTGCTGCACCGAGTATGGGAGCAGGGCGCCGATGCCGCGCGCCAGCCGCGCGCGCTGGTGCTGGTGCCCACGCGCGAGCTGGTGAGCCAGGTGGGCGAGGCGCTGCGTGAGTTCGCGCGCGCGCTGCCGGCCAGGCTGCACATCGCGCTTGCCTTTGGCGGTGTCTCGATCAACCCGCAATTGATGGGCTTGCGCGGTGGCTGCGACGTGATGGTGGCCACGCCCGGCCGCCTGCTGGACCTGATCGAACACAATGCCCTGCGCCTCGCGGCCGTGCACACCCTGGTGCTGGACGAGGCCGACCGCCTGCTGGACCTGGGCTTTGCCGACGAGCTGAACCGGCTGCTGGTGCAGCTGCCGCAACGGCGCCAGAACCTGTTCTTCTCGGCCACCTTCGCGCCCGCCGTCGAGGCGCTGGCAAACGGTTTGCTGACGCGTCCTGTGCGCATCGAGATCGCCCCCGAGCCGCTGCGCACCGACGCCATCCAGCAGCGCGCCATCGTTGTCGATGCCGCCAAGCGCACGCCGCTCTTGCGCCATCTGCTGCAGCAGGAGGCCTGGCCGCGCGCACTGGTGTTCGTGGCCACCAAATACGCCACCGAGCATGTCTCCGACAAGCTTTGGGCCCATGGCATCAAGGCCGCCGCCCTGCATGGCGAGCTGAGCCAGGGGGCGCGCACGCGCGTGCTGCAGGCACTCAAGGACGGCGAGCTGCAGGTGCTGGTGGCCACCGATGTGGCGGCGCGTGGCCTGGACATCCCCGAGTTGCCGGTGGTGCTGAACTACGACCTGCCGCGCTCGGCGGCCGACTATCTGCACCGCATCGGCCGCACCGGCCGCGCCGGTGCCAGCGGTCAGGCACTGAGCTTCATCAGCGGCGAGACGGTGACGAATTCGGAGCAGCATTTCCGCCTGATCGAGAAACGCCAGGGGCAGCGCGTGGCGCGCGAGCAGATCGCAGGCTTCGAGCCGGCCGCCACGCTCAGCGCCGAGCCCGGCCCGGGCGGCATCAAGGGCAGGCGCAAGAGCAAGAAGGACAAGCTGCGCGAAGCCGCAGCCCTGGCTGCAGCAGCCGAGGCTCAGGCCTTGTCGGCGTCGAAGTAGTAGGCCAGGCGCTTGCGCGGCGCGAGGTAGTCGAACACCGCCTCGGGCAGTTGCTGGGGCTTGAGGGTGCGCACGATGCTCACATCGGCCTCCTGCTCCAGGTCCACCAGGATGGCCTGGTCCCGCGGCACGGCGGCGTCGTAGACCAGCACCATGGGCTTGAGCGGCCGGGCGCTGTTGACCGAGACCACCATGGCCATGCTGTCGTTGGACAGCACCACCAGCGTGCCGGGTGGGTAGATGCCCATGCAGCGTATGAAGGTGCTCAGCGGCAGGGCCTCGAACTGGCCGCGTTGCTGGCCATACATCACCGAGAGCGCCTCGTGCGGCGTCATCGCGCGCGCCGGGTTGGCCGGGTTGCAGAAGTTGTCAAAACTGTTGGCCACCGCCACGATGCGCGCCAGCATCGAGATCTGCGGGCCCTTCAGCCCCTCCGGATAGCCGCCGCCGTCCACGCGCTCATGATGCTGCCCTATCACGTTCAGCACCTCGGGCGAGAGGCCCAGCTTGCGCCCCGTCACCAGGCCGTATTGGCAATGCTGGCGCAGCAGCTCGGCCTCGGGCTTGGTGAGCGGTTCCTGTTTGCGCACGATGCGATCGGGCACGTCGAACTTGCCGATGTCATGCAGCAGGGCGGCCACGCCCAGCAGCTTGATGGCCTCGGGCGGCGCCTTCAGCTCCTTGGCCAGCATCATCGCCAGCACCGTCACATTGAGGGCGTGGTGGTAGGTTTCGTCGGCACCGATCTTGTCCTTCATCAGATTGATGGCCACCTCGGCATCGGCAAGCATGGACTCGGCCATGGTGGCCACCAGCTTGAGCGCTTCCTCGCGGGCCTGCTCGGGCTGGGAGAACAAGTTCTGGTTGATGCTCTTGAGCGCCTTGGCCGCGGAGAGGAATTCGCGCTCGCAGGCCTCCACGCGAGCACGCTGTGCGGCCAGCCGCGCGACGCGCTCGCGCTTGGCGCGGTAGGCCTCGCTGTCGAGATCGTTGCTGGCCGCGGGCGGCGCCTCGCGGCCGGCATCCGCCGCCGGCAGGGCCAGCGGCTCGCCGTCGCTCTTGCCGGGCAGGTAGCGGATCTGCTTCAGCCCCAGCGACTGCAGGGTCTGGATCTGGTTCAGATCCTTGATCTTGAAGCTGGAGAAGGTGAAGGGATGCTCGGTCCAGGGCAGCTCGAGCACCACATGCAGGCCGATGCAGAGCTGGCTGGGGTGGATGTAATCGGGACCTGGGGTCATGGCACGGACTGGATGGAGAGATAGGTAGATCTGCCTGCATCATGCGCGCTCGCCGCACCGGCGCGCAAGGCTGCAGATCAATCCCAGGGCGCGCTTTCCAGCGTTTGTGTCGGCGCGGGTGCCAGGTCTTGCGGCAGCGCCGCCGGCAGGCTGGCGCCGGCGGCAGCGAAGTCATGCTCGCCGCCCAGCCCTTCGATCAGCTCGGGGATCAGCTGGCCCAGCTCCAGTGTGGCCAGCGCCGCGTCGGCGTCGAAGGCTTCGTCCTTGGCGGGCTTGTCGCGACCCTCGAAGACCAGATCCAGGAAGGCGATCTTCTTGATCTGCATGGTGTCGGTGAGCATGAAGGAGACGCGGTCGCGCCAACTCATCGCCAGCTTGGTGGGCGCCTTGCCGCCGGTGAGGTGCTGGCGTACCTCCTCGATGTCGAGCGCATGGCGGGCATAGCGCACCACCGACTTCATCTCGTCCTCGCTCTTGAGCTCGCACTCGCGGTCTATCGTGAAGCCAGCGGGCGGCACGCCGTCCAGCAGCCAGGCCGTCATGCAGGCCGCGGGGGATTCGGCCGTCTGCACCAGCTGCAGCGAAAGCCCGTCGAGCTGCTTGACCAGCAGCGTCACCACCTCGTCGGCCTTGGCCGGCGAGCTGGCATCGATCATCAGGAGGCCCTGGCGCGGGCTGATCCAGACGCGGATGGCCGATTGCTTGGTGAAGGCCTGCGGCAGCAGCTCATGGGTGACCTGTTCCTTGAGCTCGTTCCTGGCCTTCTTGCCGGGCTTGCGGCCGGTTTCCTGCTCCATACGCTCGGCCAGCTCGTCGACCCGGCGCTTCACCACCGAGCCCGGCAGCACGCGCTGCTCGATCATCAGCTTGAGCAGCAGATGGCCGCCCACGTTCTCTACCAGCGGGGCATGCTTGACGCCGCGCGGCTCCACCCAGCCCATCGAAAGCGCCTGCGAGGCGCCACATTCGACGAAGGCGCCCTGGGCCAGGGCGTCCTCGAACTGTTCGATGGTGGGCTGCCAGTCGGGGGCGATCCGGTACACGATCAGGTTCTTGAACACTGCAAAATCCTCGGGGAGAAAAAAAGGGCGCCCGGCCGAGCCGGGCGCCCCTGGCATGAAAGCCGATATTGTCTCAGGCTTGGGCCGGGCTCTCGGCCGCCAGCCGCCTCAGCACCTCCTCGAATACCGCCGGCTCCTGGCCGCCCTGGATCAGGTGGCGGTCGTTGATGATGACGGAGGGTACCGAGTGGATGCCCTGGGCCTGGTAGAAGGCCTCGCGTTCGCGCACCTCGGCGGCGTAGCGGTCCGATGCCAGCACGGCGCTCGCGGCCTCCACATCCAGGCCCAGCCCGCGCACGGCGTCCAGCATCACGGCGTGATCGCCAGGGTTCTTGCCCGCGCTGAAGTAGGCGGAGAACAGTGCCAGCTTGAGTTCGCGCTGCGCCTCGGAGCCCTGCTCGCCGGCCCAGTGCAAGAGGCGGTGGGCGTCGAAGGTGTTGTAGATGCGGCTGCGGTTCTGCATATCGAACTCAAAGCCCAGCTCGGCACCGCGCTTGCGGATTGCTTCGCGCACGCCGGCGGCCTGCTCGGCGCTGGCACCGTATTTCTGTTGCAGGTGCTCGTCGATGTTCTGGCCCTCGGCGCCCATCTGGGGGTTGAGCTCGAAGGGCTGGAAATGCAACTGAACCGGCAGATCGGGCATGCGCGCCAGCGCCTGCTGCAGCGATTTGAGGCCGATGGCGCACCAGGGGCAGGAGATGTCGGAGACGAAGTCGATTTTCATCGGCGCACTTTAGCCAAGCCGCCGATCACTCGCTCGCGCCAGGTAAAACCACTCATGGCCGGGCAGGGCTTTTGAATTCGGGAACACGATGCGTCCATCGGCCGGCGCCAGCACCGGCGCTCCGTCGTGGCGCGTGCCGATGCGCTCTCCCTCGGTGATCGCGTCGAAGCTGGCCCATTCACGCTCGAAGCGGTCGCCCTCGTGCTGGCGGTCCACCACCTCGTAAAGCCTGAGCAATTCGGGCGGGTTGGCGGGGCGGTGCGCATCAACGGTCTCGGGCGCCAGCATGCCCAAGAGCACCAGGGTGCGCAGGATGGCGCGGTAGGCCACCTCGGGGGCCTCGGGGTCGGCATGCTGGCCGCATTCCAGCGTCACGCCATAGCCGCCGCGTGCACGCATGTACTCGGTGGTGCCCATGCCGTAATGGGGATCCTGGTGGGGTGCGCCTTGTTCGGCGCGGCGGCGCAGCCCCAGCTCGTAGGTGGAGAGCCAGCCCTCGACGATGCGTGTGGGGCCCAGCGCCGCGGCCAGTGCGGCCTCGGCCGCGGCATGGGCAAAGGGTTCCAGCTCGCCCTGGTTGTCGCGCGGGCCCAGCATCACGAAGGCTTGACCCTGGCCCTGGAAGGAATGCAGGTCCAGCAGCACCTCATGCGCGGCCAGCAGGGGGCAGAGCCGGTTGGCGATGCGGTCCTCGACGTCCTGCGGGATCGGGCATTCGCGCAGATTGCGGTTCAGGTTGCGCTGGCCCTCGCGCTCGCCGCGCTGGTAGGCCAGCGGGTTGACCACCGGCACGCAGGTGAGCGTGCCGCGCAAGAGGCGCAGCGCGCCGCGGTCGAGTTGTTCAAGCAGGCGCGTGATTGCCAGGCTGCCGCAGATCTCGTTGCCATGCACGGCGCCGGTGACGAGCAGGCGCGGGCCTGCGGCCAGGCCGGCAAACTGGTGGATGCGCAGATGGGTGGGGGTGTCGGGGCTCGTCATGGCGCGATGGTAGGGCAGCCGCGCGGCGCCATACCATCGCTTTTCATTGCTGCCCCATGCCTTGGCTGCGCTCCGGCCAGGTGGCCAGCAGCACGCCGAGCAGGGCCAGCGCATAGGCCAGGGCCTGCAGCGCGCCGATCGCCTCGCCCAGCGCCAGCAGGCCCACCAGGGCGGTGGCAATCGGCAGGAAGACCATGAAGACGCCGGCACGCGCCGCCGGCACCTGCTGCAGGCCGTGCATCCACAGCCACACCGTCACCATGCTGGCGGCGCTGGCGTAGAAGGCAAGCAAGCCCCAGCTGGCCAGGCTCACGGCAGCGAAGTTGAACTGCCAGGCCTGCCACAGCCCCAGCGGCGTCACCAGCACAAGGCCCCAGAGATTGATCAGGGCGCTGATGCGGCGCGGGGGCAGGTCTTGCGTGAGGCGCTTGCCGATGACCACATAGCAGGCTTCGCACAGCACCGCCGCCAGCACCAGCAGCGGACCCCAGCCGCTGTCCGCGCCGCTGCCGCTGTCAGCGCGCGTGAGCGCCACCAGGGCAATGCCGGCCACGCTCAGCGCCACCCCCATCAGCACGCGCGGTGCGATGTGCTCGCGCAGCAACAGCCAGCTCAAGCCCGCCACCGCCGCCGGTATGCCCGCCAGCAGCACGCCGGCCACCACCGCCGAGGTGCTGCGCAGGCCATAGAGCAGGCAGATCGAGAACAGGAAGTTGCCGATAAAGGATTCCAGGAACAGCAGGACGCGCGTGCGGCGGTCCATGCTGGGCTCGTGCGGCGCGCGCCGCAGCCAGCTCAGCATCAGCACGGCCGCGAAGCCAAAGCGCAGCCAGGCCAGCAGAAACACCGGGAACACCAGCACCAGCAGCTTGGACAGGCCCACATAGCTGCCGACCAGGCCGGTGCTGAGGGCCAGGCTGGCATAGGCCAGCCAGGGAACGCGAGCGGAACTCAAACGGCGGGCTTCAGAAGCGTTCGGCGTACTGCTGCAGTTCCCAATCACTCACATGGCGCGCATGGGCCAGCGCCTCGGCGCGCTTGAGGCGCAGGAACTGCGCGCGCAATGTCTCACCGAGCGCCGCGCCTATCACCGCATCAGCCTCCAGCGCGTCCAGGGCCTGGTCCAGCGATTGCGGCAGCAGGGCAATGCCGCGCTGGCGCAGCGCCGGCAGCGTGAGCTCGAACAGATCGTCCTGGCAGGCCGGGGGAGGCGCCAGGCGACGCTCGATGCCGTCCAGCCCTGCGGCGATCAGGCCCGCGGTGGCCAGATAGGGATTGGCCGAGGCGTCCGGCAGACGCCATTCGAAGCGGCCCTTGAGCGTGCGTACCAGGGCCGTGCGGTTGTTGGGGCCATGGGCTACATAGGCGGGTGCCCAGCTGGTGCCCGAGAGCGATTCGCCCACCACCAGGCGCTTGTATGAGTTGACGGTGGGCGCGGCCAGCGCGCACAGCGCCGCCGAGTGTTCCAGCACGCCAGCGATGAAATGCTGCATCAGCGCCGCGCCGCCCGGGGCCGGCTGGCCCGGATGGTCCTCGAACATGCACTGCGCTTCATCGGCCTCGCCGCGCCACATCGAGACATGGAAATGCATGCCGCTGCCGGGTTGATTGGCGAAGGGTTTTGGCATCATCGAGAACACGGCACCATGCTGTTCGGCGATCGCCTGGGCGGCGAGCTTGAACAGCATCAGGTGGTCGGCGCTGCGCAGCGCCAGGTCATGGCCGAAGTTGAGCTCGTACTGGCCTTGCGCGTCCTCATGGTCGATCTGCAGCACCTCCAGTCCGCTGCTGGCCAGGGCCTTGTGCAGCTCGCGCAAGAGGCTTGCCTGGCGTGGCAGCGTCTTCAGATCGTAAGAAGGCTTGTCCAGCCCGTCCTGCGCGTCAAAGGGCAGGTAGCCGGCCTGTGCATCGCGGCGCAGCAGGAAGAACTCGGGCTCGATGCCGGTGCGCAAATACCAGCCATGCTTGGCGAGCTGCGCCTCGGCGCGGCGCAGCACCTGGCGTGGGCAGGCGTCAAAGGGCGCGCCGGCCACATAGCCATCACAGACGATGCGCGCATAGCCGGGCATCCAGGGCAGCACCTGGGCCGTGCTGGCGATGCCACGGCCCCAGTACTCGCTGCGTGGGCCGGTGCGCGGCAGGCCGGTGCCGGCGATCGAGGGGCCGGAAAAACCGGCGCCCTCGGTGAGCAGCTGGTCGAGCTGCTCGATCGGCAGGTACTTGCCCTTGGCGACACCATGGATGTCGGTGAACTGCGCCAGCAGGGTGTGGACCTGGGCGGAACGGAGTTGTTGCAACAGGTCTTTCACGCTGGGGTCCAGGGGTCAGGTGTTGTTGATGCGCAGCCAGGTGGTCTTGAGCTCGGTGTACTTGTCAAAGGCGTGCAGGGACTTGTCGCGCCCGTTGCCCGACTGCTTGTAACCACCGAAGGGTACGGTGATGTCGTCCTCGTCGTATTGGTTCACATGCACGGTGCCGGCACGCAGCTGGCGGGCCACGCGATGTGCGCGGTCCACATGGCTGCTCCAGACGCTGGCCTGCAGACCGTAGCTCGAATCATTGGCCTGCGCAATCGCGTCGGCCTCGTCCTTGAAGCGCAGCACGCTCATCACCGGGCCAAAGATTTCCTCGCGCGCGATCTTCATCTCATTGCTGACGCCGGCGAACACGGTGGGCTCGACATAGAAGCCGCCGCTCTCGCTGCGCGCCTGGCGACCTCCCACGACGGCCTTGGCACCCTCGCCATGGCCGGCCTCGATATAGCTCATCACGGTGCGCAGTTGGCCGTCGTCGACCAGCGCGCCCATCACGGTGGCGGGATCCAGCGGGTCGCCCGGCTGGTAGGCCGGCGTCTCGGCCGCCACCAGGGCCACGAACTCGTCGGCAATGCTCTCGTGCACCAGCACGCGCGAGGGCGCGTTGCAGCTCTCGCCCTGGTTGAAGAACATGCTGCCGGCCACGGTCTGGGCGGCGCGCTTGAGGTCGTCGAAATCGGGGAACACCAGAAAGGCCGACTTGCCGCCCAGCTCGTTGTAGACGCGCTTGAGGTTGGAGCGGCCCGCATACTCCAGCATCTTGCGGCCCACCCGCGTGGAGCCGGTGAAGCCGATGGCGTCCACATCGGGGTGCAGGGCCAGGGCCTCGCCGGCCTCGTGGCCAAAGCCGGGCACCACATTGAACACGCCCTCGGGCAGGCCGGCCTCGAGCGCCAGCTCGGCCAGGCGCAAGGCGGTCAGCGGCGATTTCTCGCTGGGTTTGAGCACCACCGAGTTGCCCGCCGCCAGCGCCGGCCCGAGCTTCCAGGCCGCCATGATCATGGGGTAGTTCCAGGGCACGATGGCACCTACCACGCCCATGGGCTCGCGCTGGATCAGCGCCAGCGCATTCGCCCCGGTGGGCGCGATCTCGTCGTAGATCTTGTCCACCGCCTCTGCATACCAGGCGATGCAGCGCGCCGCCGCCGGCACGTCCACGCTGCGCGAGTACTGGATGGGCTTGCCCATGTCCAGGGTCTCCAACAGGGCCAGCTCATCGCGCGCCGCCATGATCTTGTCGGCAAAGGCGAGCAGCACCTTCTTGCGCGCGGCCGGCGCACGCCCGGCCCAGCGGCCATCGTCGAAGGCGCGGCGCGCCGCCGCCACGGCGGCGTCAACGTCGGCGGCCAGACCGCGCGAGACCTGGCCCAGGCTCTTGCCATGCACGGGCGAGATGCAGTCGAACTGTTGGCCTGCCTGGGTCTCGACGCGCCGGCCGTCGATGACCGGGCGACCGTCTATCGTCAGCGCCGCGGCGCGCTCATGCCAGTTGATGCCACTCATGCTTGATCCTTAGAACTTCACGACCACGGACGCACCCAGCAGGCTGTTGCTCTTGCGGAAGCTGCCGTCCTTGACGAACTCGAACACCGACTGGCTGGCGCGGTCGTAGCGGTACTCGAACTTGAATGTGGTGGCGAGGTCGTAGGCGTAGTTCATGCCCAGCGCCAGCGCGCTGCGGTTGGCACCGCGCTCGGTGTCGCCGAACAGCAGGTCGCCGGTGGTGGCGTCGCGGCCCAGCATCTCGGGGCCGATGCCGTTGCGCGGGTCGGCGCCATAGCCCAGCAGGCCGCCACCGTTCTTGTTGTTCTTGACGTAGTCCAGGCGTGCCACGCCTTCCAGTCGCGGCGTGAACTTGTAGGCCGCCAGGGCCGAGAGTCCCAGCCACTTGGCCGTGCGCAGCTCGCCGGTGTCGGGGTCGGGCGTGACGGCCGCCTGCTTCTGCATGCCATAGCTCAGCTGGCCCTGCAGGGTCCAGTCGCCGCGGATGAAGTAGGCGTCGGCCTCGAACAGATTGAGTGCCGTGTTCTTGGTGCCGCCCACCAGATTCGCCGCCTTGCCATGCACGCCGGCAAAACCGAAGCCCTGGAACTCGCCCTTGGAATAGTCGACGCGGTAGGCCAGCACCGGCGACTTTTCGCCGGCCGACTGCATCGACGCGTTCATATTCGCCAGCATGCCCTTCATGATCCACTTGCCGCGCGTCAGCTCCAGGCCGGCGCCGGTGTAGGCGGTGGGCAGGGTGAAGTCGAACAGCAGGTTGTGCGTGATCAGCTTGTTGAGCGTGGGCTGCAGCATTTCATAGCCCGACCAGTCGGGCGTGTGGCCTGCGATGAAGCGGGTTTGCAGATCGCCCAGCGGGACCGAGACCGTGGCCTCCTGGATGATGCTGCCATTGCCCATCACGCTGTCGGTGCCGCGGTTGGGCGAGAGCGTCAGGTGCCAGCGCGTGCCGCTCTCGGTTTCCTTCAGGAAGTCCAGGGCCATGGTGCCCAGGTAGGAGTTGTCGTAGTTGTAGCCGTCGCTGGACACGCTGTTGAGAAACTGGAAGCCGGCACGGTTCTGCGCGCGGTTGGCGATATAGGCGGGCTCCACATAACCGCTGATCTTCAGCTGCTTGTAGCCCAGCGCCTCGGAGGCGTCTTCCAGCGCCTCGGTCTTGACGGCGATGCGGTTGAAGTCCTGCACCTGTTGCGGGGTCATGCCCCATTGAGCCTGGCTGGGCGCGGGAGCGGGCTTGGACTCGGCGGCCTTGAGGCGCTCTTCCAACTGGTTGACGCGATCGCGCAGGGCGCGCAATTCCTTGAGCAGGTCCTCGTTGCTTTGGGCCTGGGCGCTGCCTGAGAAGGCTGCGGCAAGGGCGAGCGTGAGGGAGGCGAGCTGTGGGGCTTTCATCGAGTACTCCTCTGTGGGTATATGGTGCGAATTGAGCTTGTCGTTCAACCGCCGCGCTGGGCGTCGGCCATTTCCTGGGCGCGGCGGCGTTCCTGGCGCGCGATCAGCACGCTGGCCAGGATCACCCCCACCGAGACCACCAGGATGATCACGGTGGCCACCGCATTGATGCTGGGCGAAACGCCCAGCCGGGCGCGCGAAAAGATCACCAGCGGCAGGGTGGTGGCGCCCGGGCCGGACAGGAAGGCCGAGAGCACCACGTCGTCGAGCGAGAGCGTGAAGGTGAGCAGCCAGGCCGACATCAGCGATTGCGCAATCATCGGCAGGGTCACCAGCATGAAGACCTGGAAGGGCTTGGCGCCGAGGTCCATCGCGGCCTCCTCCAGCTGCGGGGGCAGGTCTTGCAGGCGCGCGCCTATCACCACCGTGGCATAGGCCAGGCCCAAGAGCAGGTGACCCAGCCAGATGGTGAGCATGCCGCGCTCGGGGAAGCCCAGGGCGCGCTGCATCGACACCAGCATCAGCAGCAGCGACAGGCCCACAATCACCTCGGGCATCACCAGCGGTGCGTTGACCATGCCGGCGAACAGGGTGCGGCCCTTGAAGCGCTTGTACTTGACCAGCGCGAAGGCCGCGAAGATGCCCAGCAGCACCGAGCTGCAGGCGGTCACGAAAGCGATCTGCATCGACAGCCACAGGCCGGTGATGACCTCGCGGTCCTGCAGCAGCTGGCCATACCACTTCAGCGTGAAACCGCCCCAGACCGAGGCGATGTTCGAGTCGTTGAAGGAGTAGATGATCAGCGCCAGGATGGGCAGGTAAAGGAACACATAGCCTGCACCCAGCCAGCCGCGGCCGAACCAGCGTGTGGCCTGCGGGCCCAGGATGGCGCGCTTGGCTTTGATGGTGGTGGCGCCGCTGCTCATCGCTTGGCCTCCTGGCTCTCCGCCTGGTATTTGTTGAAGATCGCCAGCGGCACGATGATCAAGAGGATCATCACCACCGCCACCGCCGAGGCCATCGGCCAGTCGTTGTTGCTGAAGAACTCATCCCAGAGCACGCGGCCAATCATCAGGGTCTGCGGCCCGCCCAGCAGCTCGGGGATCACGAACTCGCCGACGCAGGGAATGAACACCAGCATCGAGCCGGCGATGATGCCGGCCTTGGACAGCGGCACGGTGATGCGCCAGAAACCCACCCAGGGTGTGGCACCCAGGTCGGCAGCGGCCTCCAGCAGGCGCAGGTCCATCTTGGCCAGGCTGGCGTAGAGGGGCAGGATCATGAAGGGCAGGTAGGTGTAGATCATGCCCACCACCAGCGAGAAGGGGGTGTTCATCAGCTTGCCCAGCGCCGGGATCAGGCCGGCGGCCAGCAGCAGCTGGTCCAGGCCCAGGGCCTCGATCGCCTCGGCCACCCAGCCATGTTCGCCCAGCAGGCCCTTCCAGGCATAGACGCGCAGCAGAAAGCTGGTCCAGAAGGGCAGCATCACCAGCATCAGCAAGGCCGGCTGGAGGGTGCCGCGCGCACGCGCCATGAAGTAGGCGAAGGGGTAGCCGATCAAGAGGCAGCCCACGGTGGTGACGGCCGCGTACTTGAGGCTGGCTACATAGGACAGGAAGTAGAGATCGTCCTGGGTGATGAAGAGGTAGTTGCCCAGCTTGATCGTGAGCCTGAGCATGCCGTCGGCATAGCTGATCAGGTCCTTGAAATGGACGGTCTCCATTTCCGAGACGCTGATCTTGGCCACGATCACAAAGGGCAGGGCAAAGAAGATCAGCAGCCAGGCATAGGGCAGGCCGATCACGGCCGTGCGGCCGCGCAGGCAGCGTTGCAGCAAGTTAGTCATTGGGTCAGCACCACCTGGGCTGTGGGCGACCACGAGGCCCAGACCTCCTGGTCCCAGGTCAGCGGCTCCGTGCGGTAGCGGGTCTGGTTGCTCTCGCTGACCTTGATGATCTGGCCGCTGGGCAGTTGCAGGTGGTAGACCGTGAAGGCACCGAAGTAGGCCAGGTCGCGTACCTTGCCAAGCACCTGGTTGTACTCACCCTCGGGCTTGTCGGCGGTGAGCTGGATCTTCTCGGGCCGCAGCGCCACGCCCACCGCCATACCGGACACACCGGTGATGCCGTGTCCGACCAGATGCCGGCAGTCCTGGCAGTCGATCACCACATGGTCGGGCTCGTCCACCGAGAGGGTGCCGTCCATCATGTTGACGTTGCCGATGAAGTCGGCCACGAAGCGCGTAGCGGGAGTTTCGTAGATGTCCACCGGCGCGCCCACCTGCAAGACCTGACCCTCGCTCATCACGGCGATGCGCGAGGCCATGGTCATGGCCTCTTCCTGGTCGTGGGTGACCATCACGCAGGTCACGCCCACCTCTTCGATGATGTTGACCAGCTCGATCTGGGTTTCCTCGCGCAGCTTCTTGTCCAGCGCGCCCAGCGGCTCGTCCAGCAGCAGCAGCTGCGGCTTCTTGGCCAGGCTGCGTGCCAGCGCCACGCGCTGTTGCTGCCCGCCCGAGAGCTGGTGCGGCTTGCGCTTGGCGTACTTGCCGAGCTGCACCAGCTTGAGCATGGCCTCGACCCGGCTGGCCACCTCGTCCTTGGGGCAGCCATCGCGCCGCAGGCCGAAGGCGATGTTGTCCCACACCGTGAGGTGCGGGAACAGCGCATAGCTCTGGAACATCATGTTGATGGGCCGCGCATAGGGAGGCATGCCCGCGAGGTCCTGGCCGTTCAGGATGATGCGGCCGCTGGTGGGTGTCTCGAAGCCGGCCAGCATGCGCAAGAGCGTGGTCTTGCCGCAGCCGGAGGAGCCCAGGAGGGCAAAGATCTCGCCCTTCTGGATATCGATCGAGACATGGTTGACGGCGACGGCGCCGCCGCCGAAGTCTTTCACCACGTCCTTGATCTGCAGGTATGCCGGGGTCGCGCTCATTATTGCCTTCAGAGTCCAGTCTTGAACGAGGTGTACATGCGCGTCATGGTGCGGCGGATGTCGTTGTTGATGGCGTCGGGTGCGGCCATCTTCTTCATGTCGGCGTCGCTCAGGAACACGCTGGGGTTGTTGGCCACCTCGGGTTTGACGAACTTCTTCGCTTCCTTATTGGGGTTGGCGTAGAAGACCTTGTTGGTCAGGCCGGCATGCACCTCGGGGCGCAGGATGTAGTTGATGAACTTGTGCGCGTTGCCGGGGTGGGGCGCATCGGCCGGGATCACCATGGTGTCCATGAAGATGATGCCGCCGGTCTTGGGGATCAGGGCCTGGATGTTCTGGCCGGTCTTGCCGTCGATGGCGCGCTGGCGCGCGATGTTGATGTCGCCCGACCAGCCCAGCGCCAGGCAGATCGAACCATTGGCCATGTCGTTGATATAGCCCGATGAGCTGAACAGCGTGACAGAGGGGCGGATGGATTTCAGCAGCGCCGGCACACCGGCATAGTCGCCCTGGTTCTTGCTGTAGGCCGACTTGCCCAGGTAGTGCAGGGCGGCGGGGATGATCTCGGTGGCGGAATCGAGGAAGCTGACGCCGCAACTCTTGAGCTTGCTGATGTACTCGGGCTTGAACACCAGATCCCAGGCGTTTTCGGGCATGGGTGTGGAGCCGAGTGCGGCCTTGACCTTGTCGACATTGATGCCCACGGTGGTGAAGCCCCACAGCCAGTTCACCATGTACTCGTTGCCCGGGTCCAGCTTGGCGAGCTGGGCCTGCACATCCGGGTCCAGGTTCTTGTAGTTGGGGATCTGGCTCTTGTCGATCTTGCGCAGCAGACCGCCGTCGGCCTGCAGCTTGGCCCAGTAGGACGATGGCACGACCACGTCGTAGCCGGTCTTGCCCGCCACCAGCTTGGCGTGGACGATTTCGTTGTTGTCGAAATTGTCGTAGCGCACCTTGATGCCGGTTTCCTTCTCGAAGTTTTTCAGGGTGTCTTCGGCGATGTAGTCGGACCAGTTGTAGACATTGAGAACCTTCTCTTCGTCCTGCGCGCGGGCCGCGCCGGCCCATAGCGTGGCGGTGGCGGCGAGGATCAGGCTCAAGGAAGTGGCAAGGCGGGGCAGACTCGGTTTCATCGGGATACTCCGTATCGATTGAGAGCAAACGCTGGATGGGGATGGATCGGCTCAGTCTAGGGCGGCCCCGTGAGCCACCCCATACCTCAAAACCCGGGGGTGTGGGGGCGCTGCTTCAGAGCCAGCCCCGCTCGCGTACTTCGGCGAGGGTCAGGTCCAGGCAGCGGCGTATCAGCGCCATCATTTCGTCGATCTGGGGCCGCGTCATCACCAGCGGCGGGGCGACGATCATGCGATCGCCGACGGCGCGCATGATGAGACCGTTGCCAAAGCAATGGGCGCGGCAGACCATGCCGACCTCCAGCTCGCTGGCAAAGGTGGTGCCGGGCTTGGACTTGACCAACTGCACCGCGCCCATCATTCCGCAGGTCTGGGTCTCGCCCACCAGCGGGTGGTCGTTGAGCTCGGCAAAGCGCTCGGCCAGATAGGGGCCGATATTGCTCTTCACATGGTTAACCAGGTTGAGCTGCTGGATCAGCTTGATATTGGCCAGGGCCACGGCGCAGGCCACCGGGTGGCCCGAGTAGGTGAAGCCGTGGTTGAACTCGCCGCCATCGTCGATCAGCGCCTTGGCCACACGCTCACCGACCATCACGCCACCCAGCGGCACATAGCCCGAGGTCACGCCCTTGGCAAAGGTCATCAGATCGGGGCGTGTACCCATGGTCTCGCAGCCAAACCAGTTGCCGGTGCGGCCGAAACCGCAGATCACCTCGTCGCTGACCAGCAGGATGCCGTACTTGTCGCAGATGCGCTGGATCTCGGGCCAGTAGGTCGACGGCGGCACGATCACGCCACCGGCGCCCTGCACCGGCTCGCCGATGAAGGCGGCGACGCGCTCGGGACCCACTTCGAGGATCTTCTCTTCCAGCCAGCCCGCGGCCTTGATGCCGAAGTCCTCGCGGCTCATGCCCTGGCCCAGCTCGAACCAATGCGGCTGCTGGATGTGCACCACGTCGGGGATGGGCAGGCCGCCCTGCGCATGCATGCCGCTCATGCCGCCCAGCGAGGCGCCGGCCATGGTCGAGCCGTGATAGCCGTTGATGCGGCCGATGATGGTCTTGCGCTCGGGCTGGCCCTGGATGTCCCAGTAGCGCCGCACCATGCGCACCACCGTGTCGTTACCTTCCGAGCCCGAGCTGGTGAAGAACACATGCTTGAACTGCGGTGGTGCCACCTCGGCGAGCAGCTCGGCCAGCTCGATGGCGGGCGGGGTCGAGGTCTGGAAGAAGGCGTTGTAGAAGGGCAGCTCCTTCATCTGCTGCGCCGCTGCGTCGATCAAGGCCTGCTGCCCGTAGCCGGTGTTGACGCACCACAGGCCGCTCATGCCGTCGAGGATCTTGTGGCCCTCGCTGTCCCAGATGTAGATGTTCTCGGCCCGGGTGATGATGCGCGCGCCCTTCTTGGCGAGGCCGCCATGGTCGGTGAAGGGATGGAGGAAATGCTTGGAATCGGCTTCTTGCCATTCCTTGGTGCTTCGGCTCGCGGCGCGCTGCGCCGCCTGAACAACATGGCTCATGAGGGGTACTCCGAAAAAGGGTTTGGGGCTTAGACGTGCAGCAGCAGGTGCTCGCGTTCCCATGGGGAGATCACTTTCATGAACTCCGCATACTCGATCTCTTTGATCTCGGTATAGACGGTGACGAAGGATTCGCCCAGCACGGCGGCCAGATCCTTCTCGTTGCGCAGCAGCTCCAGCGCTTCGCCCAGGCTGCGCGGCAGCTGGAAGTCACCCAGATAGGCATCGCCCTTGCACTCGGGCGTGGGTTCGATGCGGTTCTTGATGCCCAGATAGCCACAGGCCAGGGTGGCGGCCAGGGCCACATAGGGGTTGGCATCGGCGCCGATCACGCGGTTCTCGATGCGGCGCGCCTGCGGCGGCGCCAGCGGCGAGCGTATGCCCACGGTGCGGTTGTCGGTGCCCCATTGGATGTTGATCGGCGCGGCGGTGAAGCGTGCCAGGCGCCGGTAGCTGTTCACATAGGGCGCGAACAGCGCCATCGCGGCGGGGATGTATTTCTGCAGGCCGCCGATGTACCAGAAGAACTCCTGGCTGGGGCTGCCGTCCTCGTTGCTGAAGAGGTTGCGGCCGGTGGCCTTGTTGATCACGCTCTGGTGCACATGCATGGCGCTGCCGGGTTCGCCGGCAATCGGCTTGGCCATGAAGGTGGCGAACATATCGTGGCGCAGCGCCGCCTCGCGCACCGTGCGCTTGAAGAAGAACACCTCGTCGGCCAGGCCCATGGGGTGGGCGTGGAAGAAGTTGATCTCCATCTGGCCGGCACCCACCTCGTGGATCAGGGTGTCGACATTGAGCTCCATCTTCTCGCAGTAGTCGTAGACATCCTCGAAGAGCGGATCAAACTCGTTCACCGCGTCAATCGAATAGGCCTGGCGCGAAGTCTCGGCGCGGCCGCTGCGGCCCACCGGCGGCTTGAGCGGCATGTCGGGGTCGGTGTTGCGCGCCACCAGATAGAACTCCAGTTCGGGCGCCACCACCGGGTCCCAGCCCTCGGCCTCGAACAGGTCGCAGACGCGGCGCAGCACCGAGCGCGGCGCAAAGGGCACGAGCTGGCCCTCGCGATCGAAGCAGTCGTGGATGATTTGCGCGGTGGGGTCCACCGCCCAGGGCACCAGGCGCGCCGTGGTCGGGTCGGCGCGCAGATGCATGTCCATGTCGTTCGGGCTGATGACGTCGTAGTAGGGCCCCTCCTCGGGGAACTCGCCCGTCACGCCCATGGCCACCACCGCCTCGGGCAGGCGCATGCCACGGTCTTCGGTAAATTTCTCGCGCGGCAGGATCTTGCCGCGTGCCACACCGGTGAGATCGGGCACCAGGCACTCGATCTCGGTGACGCGATGCTCTCGGAACCACTGTTCCAGTTCGGCAAAGCTACGTTCTGTTCTGACCACCATGTTTCACCTCATCTTCTGGTCTTGGCCCCAAACTCCTGGGGCTGCGGATTGCTTGAATCGGACAGGGGTCAGCGGCGCTAGGTCTCGGGGTCGCGGATGTAGTCGTGGCGGGGTTCGCGCACGCTGTCTCGGTAGTCGCGGCAGGCCTGGCCAAAGGCCTCGAAGAGTTTCATCGAGACCGGGTTGCTGGACGCCTGCCATTCGGGGTGCCATTGCAGGCACATCGAGAAGCCGCGCGCGGCCGCGACGCTGAAGGCTTCCACCAGGCCATCGGGCGCCACCGCTTCGATGCGCAGGCCCGGAGCCAGTTCATTCACGCCCTGGCCATGCAGGGAGTTGACGCTGATGTTGCGATGGCCCAGCAAGGCCTCCAGGCGTCCGCCGGGCAAGACCTGGACCTGATGCTGATCGGCGTAGGCAATCTCGGGGGGCTGGCCTTGCGGGGCGCGGTGGTCGCGCAGGCCCGGCTGCTCCTGCACGGCCTGGTGCAGGGTGCCGCCCAGGGCCACATTGGCTTCCTGAAAACCGCGGCAGATCGCGAACAAGGGCATGCCCAGCCGCAGCGCCTTGGGAACCAGGGGCAGGGTCCAGGCGTCGCGGTCGGGGTCCAGCGGCAGCTCGGGGTTGTGAACCTCTTCACCGAAATGGCTGGGGTGCACATTCGAGGGCGAGCCGGTCAGCAGCACGCCGTCGGCCAGCGCCAGCAACTCGTCAATCTCCTCGGGTGTGGAGGCGGGTACCACCAGGGGCAGGCAGCCGGCCAGGCGTACCGCGTCGATGTACTTCTTGCCGACGATGTGGAAGGGGTGCTCACCCACCTCACGGTTGCAGGCGGGCACCAGCACCACGGGCTTGCGCTGGGACTTGGGGGATGAAGAGCCGGTACTCACAGCATGTCCTTCAGTCGGTAATACGCCATGCCCAGTACCAGGGCGGGCGTACGCATCAGTTTGCCACCCGGGAAGGGATGGTGGCGCAATTTGGCAAAGGTGTCGAAGCGGCTGGCGTCGCCATGCATGGCCTCGGCGACGATGCGGCCGGCCAGGCCGGTGAGCGCCAGGCCATGGCCCGAGAAGCCTTGCAGATAGTAGACGTTGCGGCGCTCGCCTAAGCGCCCAAAATCAGGGGCGCGGTTCATCGAGATGTCGACGAAACCGCCCCAAGCGTATTGCATGGCCACGTCCTGCAGCTGCGGAAAGCTTTCCAGCAGGCGCGCGCGCATGCTGTTCTTCAGGCCCGGTGGCGTGACGGTGCTGTAGCTCACCCGCCCGCCATAGAGCAGGCGGTGGTCGGCCGTGGGGCGGAAATAGTCCAGCACGAAGTTGGTGTCGCACACCGCCGAGCGGCTCGGGATCAGGGCCTGCAGGCGCTCGGGCGCGATGGGCTCCGAACACACGATATAGGTGCCCACCGGCATGATGCGTGCGCCCAGCCGCGGGGCCAGTGCCGGGGAGATCTCGTTCAGATAGACGTTGCCGGCCAGCAAGACCTGGCGCGCCCGCACCTGGCCCTGGGCCGTGCCCAAGGTGAGCTGGTCGCCTTCGTCCATGCGGGTGACGGGCGTCTGCTCGTAGATGCGCACGCCCGCGCGCGCCGCCGCCGCGGCCAGGCCCAGGCAGTACTTGAGCGGGTGCAGATGGCCCGAGCGCGCGTCGTACACGCCAGCGTGAAAGCGCGGGCTGTCTATCCATTGCCGCATCACGCCCGGGTCTATCCATTGCAGCGGATAGTCGTAGAGCGCGGCCATGCGGTCGGCCCAGGCGCGCAGCTCGGTGGCCTTGCGCGTGCTGGTGGCCAGGCCCAGATAGCCGCTCTGCCATTCGGCATCGATGTGATGGCGCGCGCAGCGCTGGCGTATCAGGTCCAGGGCCTCGATGCCCATGGCCCAGATGCGCTTGGCTTCGGCCAGGCCCAACTGCGCCTCGATGGTTTCCTGGTCGCAGGCCAGGCCATGAATCGCCTGCCCGCCGTTGCGGCCCGAGGCGCCCGAGCCGACTTCGTTGGCCTCCAGCAGCACCACCGTCATGCCGCGCTCGGCCAGCTCGATGGCGGCCGACAAACCCGCGAGCCCACCGCCCACGATGGCGACATCGGCTTCGATGCTCTCTCGCAGTGGCGCGTATTGCTGGGTACGCGGCGCGGTAGCCACGTAATAGGAGTCGCGCGTGAGTTCGCGGTCGGTGCTCAGGAGGCTCATAAGGTAGGCGCTAGGCAGGTCCTCGTTAGGGTTGACGGCGTGGGGCTCGTCAGGCCGCGCGGCGCAGCGCGGCGCGCAGGGTGTCAATCAGGCGGTCGATATGGCTGTGCTCGATGATCAGCGGCGGGCTCAGGGCCACGGTGTCGCCGGTGGTGCGCACCAGCACGCCCTGCTCGTAGCAATCGAGGAAGACGTTGAAGGCACGCTTGGCCGGTTCGCCGGGGATCGAACTGAGTTCGATACCGCCCACCAGGCCGATATTGCGCACATCGATCACATTGGGTTCGCCCTTCAGCGAATGCACCGCTTCGGCGAAATAACCCTGCAGTTCGGTGGCGCGCGTCAGCAGGCCTTCCTCGGCATAGGTGTCCAGCGTGCCGAGTGCCGCGGCGCAGGCCAGCGGGTGGGCCGAGTAGGTGTAGCCGTGGAAGAACTCGATCAGGTGCTCGGGTCCGCTCATAAAGGTGTCGTAGATCTCCTGCTTGGCGAACACCGCGCCCATCGGCACGCAGCCGTTGGTCAGGCCCTTGGCCACCGTCATCAGGTCGGGCGTGACACCGAAGGTCTGGGCGCCGAAGGGATTGCCGGTGCGGCCGAAGCCGGTGATGACCTCGTCGAAGATCAGAAGGATGCCGTGCTTGTCGCAGATCTCGCGCAGGCGCTGCAGATAACCCTGCGGCGGCACCAGCACGCCGGTGGAGCCGGCCACCGGCTCGACGATCACTGCGGCAATGGTCGAGGCATCGTGCAGGGCGATCAGCCGCTCAAGGTCTTCGGCATACTCCGCGCCATGCGCGGGCTGGCCCAGCGAGAAAGCATTGCGCGCCGGGTCATGGGTGTGGCGGATATGGTCCACACCGCCCAGCATGGTGCCGAACATCTTGCGGTTGGCGACCATGCCGCCCACCGAGATGCCGCCGAAGTTCACACCATGGTAGCCGCGCTCGCGGCCGATCAGCCTTGTGCGCGCGCCCTCGCCACGCACGCGGTGGTAGGCGATCGCCATCTTCAGCGCGGTTTCCACCGACTCGGAACCCGAGTTGGTATAGAACACCTTGTTGAGGCCGGCGGGGGTCAGTTCGACCAGGCGCTCGGCCAGTTCGAAGGCCTTGGGGTGTGCCATCTGGAAGGGCGGCGCAAAATCCAGCTCGGCCGCCTGCTGCTGGATCGCCTGCACGATGCGCGGGCGGTTGTGGCCGGCGTTCACGCACCACAGGCCGGCGATGCCGTCCAGGATCTGGCGGCCCCGGTCGTCGGTGAAATACATGCCGTCGGCGCGCGTCAGGAGTCGGGGCGACTTCTTGAACTGGCGATTCGCCGTGAACGGCATCCAGTAGGCGTCGAGCTTCTTGGCCATGTTTTTGTCACTCCTTGCGTTTCCTGCACTGCCATGAAGTCTAGGCAAGGGCACGCGCAATGTGTGAGCGCTCTGGCGCAGGTTAAACCCCTGGTTTCGCAATATGCTGCGATAAGATGGAGTCCTGTTCGCAGAATATTCGAAACATGAGCTCAGAAGTGCAACTGGATGCGATTGACCGCGGCATCCTGAACGAGTTGCAGAAGGACGGCCGTATCTCCAATGTGGAGTTGGCCCAGCGGGTGCACCTCTCGCCCTCCGCCTGTCTGCGGCGCGTCAAACAGCTCGAGGACAGCGGCGTGATCGCCCAGTATGTGGCCTTGGTGAACCCCAAGGCGGTGGGCAAGCAGGGCACCAGCTACACCATCATCAACCTGGAGCGCATGACGACGGCGGCCCTGGCGGCCTTCGAGCAGGCGGTGCTGGCCTGCCCCGACATCCTTGATTGCTTCTACGTGGCCGGCACCAACGACTATGTGATCCGCTTTGCCTACAAGGACGCCGAGGACCTGGAGCGCTTCCACACCCATGTGCTGATGCAGCTGCCCGAGGTGGCGCGCTCGAACTCAATGCTGGTGCTGCGCACCATCAAGAAGACCACCGCCTTCGAGCTGTGAGCGCGGTGGCTTGGAAGTTTCAGCCGCCGATCAACAAGGCCAGCGCGCCGTAGGCGAAAAAGCCCAGTGTGGCGGCAAGGATGCCGGTCTCGACATGGGCGGGTTCCAGGACCTCGTGAAATATCTGGCTCATGGCACATCTCTCCTTGTTTGTTGACAGGGGATAGTGTCACCCAGATCAGTGAAAACCCTATGACAAAGTCCAGGGTTTACCCGGGCCTTGTGCGCATGGCGGATCGGCCAGGTTCAGCGACGCCTGAGCATGGGCAGCAGCTGCACCGCCACCATGCTTAGAAAGATCAACGCGCAGCCGGCCAGGCCGGCGCTGCTGAGTCGGTCGCCCATCAGCCAATAGCCGAAGATGGCGGCGAACACGGTCTCGGAAGAGAGGATGATGGCGGCGTCCGCCGCATGCGCGTAGCGCTGCGCCACCACCTGGGCGGTGAAGGCTACGCCGACCGAGAACACCCCGGTGTAGAGGATGGGCCAGGCGGCCGCCCGCAGGCCAGTCCAGCTGCTGGGCTCGGCCAGCAGGGCATAGCCCAGCGCCAGCAGGCCGCAGACCAGGAACTGGCCGCCGGCCACCAGAAAGGGGGCGGACATGCGGTCGGCCACGCGGCCGACCATCAGCACATGCACGGCCCAGGGCAGGGCCGAGGCGATCACCCAGCTGTCGCCCAGGCCGATCTCAAGCTTGTGGGCACCCGAGAGCAGGAAGGCACCCACCAGGCAAGACATGGCCCCGGGCCAGACCGACCAATGCGGCAGATGGCGCAGCAGCAGATAGCCCAGCACCGGCACCAGCGGCACATAGAGAGCGGTGAGAAAACCGGCGTTCGTGACGGTGGTGCTGGCGATGCCGATCTGCTGCATCGCCGCGCCCATCAAGAGCAGGCAGCCCAGGCCGGCGATCTTGCCGGCGTCGCGGCGCCCCAGGGGCTTGCCTGCAGCCTGCAGGCCGCGCCATTCGCGCCACATCAAGGGCGTGACCACCAGCGCGCCGACCAGAAAGCGCACGCCGGTGAACATCATTGGTCCCACATCGGCCATGCCATGGCTTTGCGCCACAAAGGCCGAGCCCCAGATCAGGGCGATGACGATCAGCAGCAGATTCGCTTGGATACGGGACACGGGGGGTACTGCTCAAAAAGAGGAAGGGCGGGATCATACGTCCCGCCCCAGCCCTGCCTTGTTGGCTGCTTGCTTGCTTACTCGTCGCGGCTGCCAAAGATGCCCAGCAGCGCGAGCAGCGACTGGAACACGTTGTACAGGCTCAGGTAGACGCCCAGGGTGGCGCTGATGTAGTTGGTCTCCAGGCCGTCCTGCACGCGCTTGAGGTCATGCAGGATGAAGGCCGAGAAGATGCCAATGGTCAGCACCGAGAGCGTGATCATCAACGCGCTGGACTGCAGGAAGATATTGGCCACACCCGCCACCAGTACCATGATCATGCCGATGAAGAGAAACTTGCCCATCGAGGACAGGTCGCGCTTGATCACGCTGGACAGCGCGGCCATGCCGAAGAAGATCAGGCCGGTGCCGGCGAAGGCGGTCATGATGAGGCCGGCGCCATTGGCCAGACCCAGCACCGTGCCAATCAGGCGCGAGAGCATCAGCCCCATGAAGAAGGTGAAGCCCAGCAGCACCGGCACGCCGGCGGCAGAGTTCTTGGTCTTCTCGATCGCAAACATCAGGCCGAAGGCGCCGGCCAGGAACACGATCATGCTGATGCCTGGCGACATGGCGCGCACCAGGCCGGTGGACACGCCAATCCAGGCGCCCAGCACCGTGGGGACCATCGAGAGGGCCAGCAGCCAGTAGGTATTGCGCAGCACGCGGTTGCGTTCGGCGCTGGAGATCATGCTGCCGGCGCTATAGCTGTAGACGTTTTGGTTCATGACAGGGACTCCTTGGAGTGAAGAAGAAACAGTGATCAGGTCTGGGCCCGCAGCGCCTGGCGCTTGCCGCGGGCGCGGATATTGAGCGACTCGACAGCGAGCGAGAAGCACATCGCGGCATAGAGGTAGCCCTTGGGCACATGCTGGTCGAAGGCCTCGGCGGTGAGCGCCATGCCCACCATCACCAGAAACGCCAGCGCCAGCACCTTCACCGAGGGGTGGCGGTCGACGAATTCGCCGATCGGCCTGGCGGCCACCAGCATCACGCCCACCGAGGCCACCACCGCGGCGATCATCACGCCGATCTGGTCCACCATGCCCACCGCGGTGATCACCGAGTCGAGCGAGAACACGATGTCGATCACCGCGATCTGGCCGATGATGATCCAGAACAGGCGCTGACCGGCGGCCTTCAGCGCGACGTCGTCGGTGGCCGGTGGCACATCCTGCTCGCGTGCCTCCACCTCCACAAAGATCTCATGCGAGGCCTTGTAGAGCAGGAACAGGCCGCCCAGGAGCAGCACCAGATCGCGCCCGCTGATGCCCTGGCCCATCACGCTGAAGAGATCGGCGGTGAGGCCCATCACCCAGCTCAGGCTCAGCAACAGCAAGAGGCGCGAGACCATCGCGAAGCCCAGGCCCAGGCGCCGCGCGCGGTCGCGCTGCGCGGCCGGCAGCCGCCCCACCAGGATGGAGATGAAGATGATGTTGTCGATGCCCAGCACGATTTCAAGGGCGGTCAGCATCGCGAACGCGAGCCAGATATTGGGGTCGAGTAGAAATTCCATGATGGCTACAAAAGGGCAACGGGGGCGGCGTGCGGCCGACCTTCCCGGGATGGGCGCGGCAGCGGGCCGCGCAGCAGGCTTCAGGCGCTGAGGGCTGGGGCCTGGGCCTTCGGAGGGCGCTGCGGCCCCTCCAAGTAGGGCGCCGGCGCCGGCGCCATGCTGAGCCCGGCGGGGCATGCCGCGGGCATCGCTGCCAGCCCGGACGGCCGCCATTGGGCGAACAGCTCGGGCGCTTCCAGCGCATCGTCGCCGCTTGCAGCCTCCTGGCCATCGTCGGCAAGATCCGGGCAAGCCACCAACAGTTCCGGCTGCGCGCTGTCGCCCAGCACTTGCGCTGCGGCCGGCACGGCGGCGCACAGCAGCAGGGCGTGGACAAGGATGACGATGCAGCGGAGGAACATGTGGCGCACAGTCTAGCGTGTCGCCGTCAGCCTTGCAGATAGGCCAGTTCTTCCGGGCTGAAACCTGCCGCCGAGCGCGCCGGCAGGTTGAAGGGAGGGCGCAGGCGGGGCGCCGCGTAGCGCGCCACCAGCTCGGGGTAGAGGGCGACGGCGTCCAACCCGCGCTCGCGGCACAAGTGCCGGTACCAGCGGTTGCCGATCTCCACATGGCCGATCTCGTCGCGCAGGATCACATCGAGGATTTCCACCGCGCGCAGGTCGCCGGCGCGCCGCAGCTTGTCCTGCAGCGGCGGCGTGGCATCCAGGCCGCGCGCCTCCAGCGTGCGTGGCACCAGGGCCATGCGCGCCAGCACGTCGTCGCGGGTGCGCTCGGCCATGGACCAGAGGCCGTCATGCGCGTCGAAGTCGCCATAGGCATGACCCAGGCTCTGCAGATGCTCGTGCAGCAGGCCGAAGTGCAGGGCCTCCTCGCTGGCCACGCGCAGCCAGTCCAGGTAGTAGGCGGGCGGCATGCCGGCAAAGCGCCAGACCGCATCCAGCGCCAGATTGATGGCATTGAACTCGATATGGCAGATCGCGTGGATCAGACCGGCGCGGCCGGCCGGGGTGAAGGGCGAGCGGTTCGCAACCTTGATCGCCGCCACCAGGCGGGGCCTGTCGGGGCGCCCCGGCAGGCCGGGCGGGGCTTGCAGCTGCGCCTCGCAGTCCAATGTCAGGCTGCCCTGCGCGGCGGCATAAAGCGCGCGGGCGGCGGCGGCCTTGGCCGCTGGATCGACGATGCGCAAGACCTCGAGCGCGCGGTGACGGGTTTCCATCCGTAAAATTATCCCCTTTTGCCCAGACGGCCCAGGAGTACGGCGATGGCGATTTACCAGTTGGGCGAACTCAGGCCCGAAGTTGCAGGCAGCGCCTGGGTGGCCGACAGCGCCCAGGTGATAGGCCGCGTGACGCTGGGCGAGGACGTGAGCATCTGGTTCAACGCCGTGCTGCGCGGCGACAGCGACAGCCTCAGCATCGGCCGCGGCAGCAATATCCAGGACGGCTCGGTGCTGCATGCCGACACCGGTTTCCCGCTGGTGCTGGGCGAGAACGTCACCGTCGGCCACCAGGTCATGCTGCATGGCTGCACGGTGGGCGACAACAGCCTGATCGGCATCGGCGCCGTGGTGCTGAACGGCGCGCGCATCGGCAAGAACTCGCTGGTGGGCGCCGGCTCGCTGGTGACCGAGGGCAAGGTATTCCCCGACGGCAGCCTGATCATGGGCAGCCCGGCCAAGCTGGTGCGTGAACTCACACCCGAGGCCATCCAGGGCCTGGCGGCCAGCGCGGCGCATTACATCCACAACGGCCAGCGTTACGGCGCCGAACTGAAGAAGATTTCCTGATGAGCGAGTTGCACAAATTCCTGTTCGAGGGCCTGCCGGTGCGCGGCATGCTGGTGCGCCTGACCGGCGCCTGGCGCGAGCTGCTGAAGCGCCGCGAAGCGGTGGGTCAGTTCCCGCCCGAGGTGCGGGTGCTGCTGGGCGAGATGGCAGCGGCGGGCGTGCTGATGCAGTCCAATATCAAGTTCAATGGCGCACTGGTGCTGCAGGTACTGGGCGACGGGCCGGTGAAGCTGGCGGTGGTCGAGGTGCAGCATGACCTGAGCTTCCGTGCCACCGCCAAGGTGGTGGGTGAGGTGCCGGCGGGCGCCCGACTCGAGGCCATGCTGAATGTGCACGGCCAGGGGCGCTGCGCCATCACCCTCGACCCCAAGGACCGCATGCCCGGCCAGCAGCCCTACCAGGGTGTGGTGCCTCTGCATGGCGACCAGCGCGAGCCGCTGCAAAAGGTCTCCGAGGTGCTGGAGCATTACATGCTGCAGTCCGAGCAGCTCGACACCAAGCTGGTGCTGGCGGCCAACGACGAGGTGGCCACCGGCCTGCTGATCCAGCACATGCCGATCGAGGGCGAGGGCAATCTGGAACGTCAGGCGCGCGCGGCCAGCGACGTCGGTTTTGCCGATGCCTTCAACCGCATCAGCATGCTGGCCGGCACGCTCACGTCCGAGGAGCTGCTGACCCTGGATGCCGACACGATTCTGCGCCGCCTGTTCTGGGAAGAGGACCTGCGCCGCTTCGAGCCGCTGACGCCCAGTTTCGCCTGCTCCTGCTCGCGCCAGCGCGTTGGCAAGATGCTGATGGGCCTGGGGCGCGACGAGGTGGATGGCATCCTGGCGGAGCGCGGCCATGTCGAGATTGGCTGCGACTTCTGCGGCCTGCAGTACAGCTTTGATGCGGTGGATGTGGGCGGCCTGTTCGCCACCGGCCAGGCGCAGCAGGCCGGCGCCGGCGACGCCAGCCTGCAGTGAGTTAGTTGAGCCGCTGCACGCGGTCCAGCGCGCTGGGCTGCACGGGGCTGTGGCGCTCCAGGTATTGCACCAGGGCGTCCACGTCCATCATGCCGGTGCGCGCTGCGCTGCCTTTCTTGAAGGCCGGGAAACCGTCGCCGCCGGCGGCCATGAAGCTGTTGATGGTGACGCGGTACTGGGCCTGGGGTTCGATCGGCTTGCCATGTAGGCTGAGGCTGCCGGCCAGCACGCGCTGGCCCGGCGGCCGGCTCGCGTCCCAGCGGTAGCGTAGGCCCTTGGACAGCTGCAAGGGCCTGAACTTGGGCTGGTTCAGCCATTGCTGCTCCAGCGCCTCGTAGAGCGCGGCGCCGCTCAGATCGAGGGTGACCAGGTTGTTGTAGAAGGGTTGCGCGCTGAACACGTCTTCGTAGCTGACCTCGCCCTGGCCCTTCATCACCAGGCCGGTGCGCACGCCGCCGATATTGGTGAGGGCCAGCACCGCGCCGCCTTGCTCGGGCGCGGCGGTGGCCTCCAGCTGGGCGTCGGCGATCAGCTCGCCCATCAGGGTCTCACCGGCGGGATGGGCGCCCTCGTCACGCGTGAACGAGACCGGGATGCGGCCCACCACACGCTTGGCCAGCGGGCCCGAACGCTGCTCGTAGGCAGCGATCAGCGCGCTCTGCTCGGGTGCCTTGGCGAAGCGGTCGTTGCGTACCAGCAGATTGCTGGCCTGGGCGCTGACGACATCGCGCGTGCGGCGGTCGATCTGCAGATCGATCTCGCTGACGATGGTGCCGTACTTGTCGCCGCTGGTGACCAGGCGGCCGTCGATGCGGCAGTTGTAGGCCTTGTGCGTATGACCGCTCACCACCAGGTCCACGGCGCGGTCCAGGCGCTGCACGATGTCGACGATGGGCCCCGAGATGCCCGGGCATTCGTTGTAGTCGCCGCTCGGGAATCCGCCCTCGTGGATCAGCACCACGATGGCCTCGACGCCCTGCTGCCGCAGCTCGGGCACCAGGCGGTTGATGGTCTCGACCTCATCGTCGAAACGCAGGCCCTCGGCGGCCTTGGGGCTGATGATGCCCGGCGTGCCCTTCAGCGTGAGGCCGATGAAGCCCACCGGCACGCCCTCGAAGCGCTTGATGTAGGTGGCCGGGAAGAGGGTCTTGCCGCTGCCCAGGTCCCAGGTGCTGGCGGCCAGGTATTGGTAGCGCGCGCCGCGGAAGGGCTCGGGCCCCTTGCAGCCGTCCAGCGGGTGGCAGCCGCCATGCTGCTTGCGCAGCAGCTCGGCCGCGCCGTTGTCGAATTCATGGTTGCCCACCGCCGTCACTTCCAGGCCCATCAGGCCCAGCGACTCGATGGTGGGCTCGTCGTGGAACAGGGCCGACAGCAGCGGGCTGGCGCCCACCAGGTCGCCGGCCGCCACGAAGATATGGTTGGGGTTCTTGGCACGCAGCTGCTGCACCGCGCTGGCCAGGTATTCGGCGCCGCCCGCCGCCAGCTCCATGCTGGCGCCGGGCCGATCCGGGTCGGCCACGCGGATGCCGCCGGCCGGCGGCTTCAGATTGCCATGGAAGTCGTTGATGGCCAGCAGCTTGACGTTCAAGGGCGCGCTGGTCGGCGTGCTGACGCAGGCGCTCAGCAAGAGGGCCGCAAGGGCGGCGGCGAGGGTGCGTGCATTGGTCGTCATGGCGTGGGCTTGCTCCTGAGGGCGAGGCTGGCATGCTCGCAGTCGGCTTGGTCGCAATGTTCGCAGGTCCAGCGCGTTGCCGCGGGCAGGCCTGCTTCGCGCGCCAGCAGGCGGCCGAACAGGCCGCTGGCTTGAGTCGGTGCATGTTGCAGCAGCATCGGCGTGATGGCGTTGAGCGCTGTCTCCAGCCGCGCAGAACCCAGCCCGTGCACCACGCTCCAACTCAAGGCCGCCTGACGCAGCGCGCGGCGCAAGGCCGCATCGACGGGCGCGCGCACCTGCGGGCCGTCGCGCTGCAGGCCATCGGCCACCCAGGGCAGGTCCAGGCCGGTCAGCAGGGTCAGGTCACAGCGCGCCTGAAAGCGCAGCGCAGCCTCATGCAGGCTGGTGTCCTGGAAAAGTAGCTCGCTGTAGATCGCCGTCATCAGCGGCGTGGTGTCGCAGATCACCAGTTCATGTGTCAGCGCGGCGGATTCGATCTGCTCGCGCTGGGTGGCGGCGATGGCGGCCTGCTCATGGGCCTGCGGCGTGCGGCCGGCCTGCTCGCACCAGGCGCGCAGGTGTTCGTCCACGCGGGCACAGCGCAGCCCCGTGCGGGCCATCAGGGCCTGCTGAAGCTGGGCGGCCAGGGCGCTCTTGCCGGTGCTCTCGGCGCCGACGATGGCGATCAGCATGGCGCCTGCCATGCTCAGGCCGCCGCCGGTTCGATCATCTGGCGCTGCCAGGCGCGCCAGCCGGCCACCGACATGGGGATGAAGACGGCGTACAGCAGCACCGTGAGCCAGTAGCCCTTGTAGGCGAACAGCGTCACGCTGACCGCGTTCACCAGCACCCAGACGCTCCAGTTCTCGTGATACTTGCGTCCCAGCAGCCATTGGCCCAAGAGGCTGGCCACGGTGGGCAAGGCGTCCCAGAAGGGCAGGTTGGAATCGGTATGACGTTGCAGCCACAGGCCCAGGAGCGGCCAGGCCAGCGCGGTGGCGCCAATCGCCACCCAGCGCCCGCGCGGGCTCAGGCGCCGCACCCGCAAGACCTGACCCTCATCGCTGCGGCCGTACAGCCATTGCCACCAGCCCCAGAGCGAGAGCGCGGCGAACACCAGCTGAAGCGTCGCCTCGCCGTAGAGCTTGCCGCTCCAGAACAGCAGGAAGTAGAGCAGCGAGCTGATCAATGCCAGCGGCCAGGCCAGCACATGCACGCGCATATTGCAGACAACCATCCAGATGGCCAGCACGAAGGCGAGCACTTCCAGCCAGGTGATGGGGCTGCCGAAGGCCTCGAAGGCGGACAGGAACAGGGGTTGCAGCCAGAGCAGCAGGGCGTCCATCGCGTGGCCTCGCCTCAGCGGCGCTGCTGCTGTTGCTGCTGGAGCTGCACGTAGATCTCGTCGGGGCGCACCATGCCCAGCTCCAGGCGCGCCTTTTCTTCCACCATTTCCAGGCCTTCGCGCAGGTCGCGCAGCTCGGCCAGCAGCTGCGCATTGCGCGCGCGTGCCTGGTCGTTGGCTTGTTCCTGGCTCTTGAGCTGGGCGCGCAGCTGCACGCCGCGCGCAAGACCGCCCTTGCCGAACCAGAGTTGGGCCTGGATGGCCAGCAAGAAGGCGGCCAGGATGAGGGCGATGGTCTTCACGCGCGAAAGTTTAGCGCGGCTCTGGCGAGCCGCGCCTCAGGACTTAGCGCAGGTTATAAAAAGCCGAGCGGCCGGGATACACCGCCACATCGCCCAGGTCTTCCTCGATGCGCAGCAGCTGGTTGTACTTGGCCATGCGGTCCGAGCGCGAGAGCGAGCCGGTCTTGATCTGGCCGGCGTTCAGGCCCACCGCGATATCGGCGATGGTCGAGTCCTCGGTTTCGCCCGAGCGGTGCGAGATCACGGCGGTGTAGCCGGCGCGCTTGGCCATCTCGATGGCGGCGAAGGTCTCGGTGAGCGTGCCGATCTGGTTGATCTTGATGAGGATGGAATTCGCAATGCCCTTGTCGATGCCTTCCTTCAGGATCTTGGTGTTGGTGACGAACAGGTCGTCGCCCACCAGCTGCACCTTCTGGCCCAGCACCTCGGTGATGTGCTTCCAGCCGTCCCAGTCGCCCTCGGCCATGCCGTCTTCGATCGAGATGATGGGGTATTTGTCGACCCAGGTGGCCAGCATGCTGGTCCATTCCTGGGCGGTCAGGCTCAGGCCTTCGCCTTCCAGCACATACTTGCCGTCCTTGTAGAACTCGCTGGCGGCGCAGTCCAGGCCCAGGGCGATCTGCTCGCCCGCCGTGTAGCCGGCCTTGTCGATCGCCTGCAGGATCAGCTGGATGGCGGCCTCATGGCTCTCGACGCTGGGGGCAAAGCCGCCTTCGTCACCCACCGCGGTGCTGATGCCCTTGTCGTGCAGGATCTTCTTGAGCGCGTGGAACACCTCGGCGCCCCAGCGGATGGCTTCGCGGAAGCTCGGGGCGCCCACCGGGATGATCATCAGCTCTTGCAGGTCCAGCGTGTTGTTGGCGTGCGCGCCGCCGTTGATGACGTTCATCATCGGCACCGGCAGCTGGTTGCCGCCCATGCCGCCGAAATAACGGTACAGGGGCAGGCCCGATTCCTCGGCCGCGGCACGCGCCACCGCCATCGAGACCGCCAGCATCGCGTTGGCGCCCAGGCGGCTCTTGTTGTCGGTGCCGTCCAGGTCGATCAGGGTCTTGTCCAGGAAGGCCTGCTCGGAGGCGTCCAGGCCCAGCACGGCCTCGGAGATCTCGGTGTTGATGTGCTCAACCGCCTTCAGCACGCCCTTGCCCAGGTAGCGGGCCTTGTCGCCGTCGCGCAGCTCGATGGCCTCGCGCGAACCGGTGGACGCGCCGCTGGGCACGGCCGCGCGGCCCATCACGCCGGATTCCAGCAGCACGTCGCATTCGACGGTGGGGTTGCCACGGCTGTCCAGGATCTCACGACCGACGATGTCAACAATTGCACTCATTCAAAAGTCTCCGAAAAGGTCAAAAATTCTCAGGCGGGACTGTGCCGGGTTTTCGTTACCTGCGCTGAACAAAAAACTCAGACGCCTTCGATCAGCACCATGCGCATCACGGCCGCGCCGGCACGCGCCTGGCGGGCTTGGCCATACTCGGGTGAGTCATAGAAGGCGCGGGCGGCCTCGGTGCTGGGGAACTTCAGAAGTACCACGCGTTCGGGCGCCCACTCGCCCTCCAGCACCTCGACCTTGCCGCCCCGCACGCAGACCTCGGCGCCATGCGCCTGCATCGCGAGGCTGGAGAACTTGCGGTAGTCCTCGTACTGCGTGGGATTGGTGACCGTGACGTTGGCGAGGATGTAGGCGCTGGGCATGTTCATCAGTTGAAATCGGCTTCAAGAAGCGGCTGGCTCTTGACCACGCGGTCCAGTGCCACGAGCTGCTCCAGCAGCGCCCGCATGTGCTTGAGGGGGACGGCGTTGGGGCCGTCGGACCAGGCCTCGGCCGGGCGCGGATGGGTTTCCATGAAGAGCCCCGCCACACCCGCGGCCACACCGGCGCGAGCCAGCACCGGCACCATCTCGCGCGCACCGCCGCTGGTGGCGCCCTGGCCGCCGGGCTTTTGCACCGAGTGGGTGACGTCAAACACCACCGGCGCGCCGGACTTGCGCATCTCGGCCAGGCTGCTCATGTCGGCCACCAGGTTGTTGTAGCCAAAGCTAACGCCGCGTTCGCAGGCCAGGAAGCGGTCCTCGGACAGGCCCGCTTCGCGCGCCGCTTCGCGGGCCTTGTCGATCACGTTCTTCATGTCCCAGGGTGCCAGGAACTGCCCCTTCTTGATGTTCACCGGCTTGCCCGACATCGCCACCGCGCGGATGAAGTCGGTCTGGCGGCACAAAAAGGCCGGGGTCTGCAACATGTCGACCACGGCGGCCACCGGCGCCACCTGGGCTTCGTCATGCACATCGGTCAGGATGGGCAGCTGCAGCTGGCGGCGCACCTCGTCCAGGATCTTCAGCCCAGCGTCCATGCCCACGCCGCGCTTGCTGCCGCCGGATGAGCGGTTGGCCTTGTCGAAGGAGCCCTTGTAGATCAGCGGGATGCCCAGCGCCGCACAGGCCTCCTTGAGCTGGCCTGCCACCTCGATGCTGAGCTCCTGGCTCTCGATCGAGCAGGTGCCGGCGATCAGAAAGAAAGGCTGGTCGAGGCCGACCTCAAATCCGCACAGCTTCATGATGCTCCTCAGCCCTTTTTATGATCCAGCGCGGCCTTGATGAAGGCGATGAACAGCGGGTGGCCGTCCCAGGGCGTGGACTTGAACTCGGGGTGGAACTGCACGCCCACATACCAGGGGTGCACCTCGCGCGGCAACTCCACCATCTCGGTGAGCTTCTCGCGCTGCGTGATGGCTGAGATCACCAGGCCGGCGGCCTGCAGCTTGTCGAGGTAATGCTCGTTGGCCTCGTAGCGGTGGCGGTGCCGTTCGGTCACCACAGGGCCGTAGATGTCATGCGCCAGCGTGCCGGGCTTGACGTCCGAGCTCTGCGCGCCCAGGCGCATGGTGCCGCCCAGATCGCTCTTCTCGTCGCGCTTCTGGATGCTGCCGTCGGCGTCCTGCCACTCGTCGATCAGCGCGATCACCGGGTGCGGCGTGGCGGGTTCGAATTCGGTGGAATTGGCACCGGCCAGGCCGGCCATATGACGCGCATACTCGATGGTAGCGACCTGCATGCCCAGGCAGATGCCCAGATAGGGCAGCTTGTGCTCGCGGGCGTATTGCGCGGCCAGAATCTTGCCTTCCACGCCGCGCTTGCCGAAGCCGCCGGGCACCAGGATGGCGTCGAACTGGGCCAGCTGATCGATGTTCTCGGGCGTCAGCAGCTCCGAGTCCACGTACTCGATCTTCACGCCCGCATGGTTGTGGATGCCGGCGTGGCGCAGCGCCTCGTTGAGCGATTTGTACGAGTCCGACAGGTCGGTGTACTTGCCGCACATCGCGATGGTGACGTGGCGGGCGGGGTTCTCGACCTCGTGCACCAGGGTATCCCAGCGCTTCAGGTCGGTGCTCTTGGTGTTGAGCTGCAGCTTGGTGCAGATCAGTTGGTCCAGGCCCTGCTCATGCAGCACGCGCGGCACCTTGTAGATGGTGTTCACGTCCCACATGGAGATCACGCCGTACTCGGGCACATTGGTGAAGAGCGAGATCTTCTCGCGCTCGTCGTCCGGGATGCGGCGGTCGGCACGGCACAGCAGGGCGTCGGGCTGGATACCGATCTCGCGCAGCTTCTGCACCGTGTGCTGGGTCGGCTTGGTCTTCAGCTCGCCAGCGGCCGCGATCCAGGGCACATAGGTCAGGTGCACGAAGGCGGTGTTGGTGGGGCCGGCGCGCAAGCTCATCTGGCGCACCGCCTCCAGGAAGGGCAGTGATTCGATGTCGCCCACCGTGCCACCGATCTCGACAATGGCCACGTCCACCGCCTCGGGCGTGCCGGCACCGGCACCACGGCGGATGAAGTCCTGGATCTCGTTGGTGACATGGGGGATCACCTGCACGGTCTTGCCCAGGTAATCGCCACGGCGCTCCTTCTCCAGCACCGACTTGTAGATCTGGCCGGTGGTGAAGTTGTTGCTGCGCTTCATGCGGGTGGTGATGAAGCGTTCGTAGTGACCCAGGTCCAGATCGGTCTCGGCACCGTCATCGGTGACGAAGACCTCGCCATGCTGGAAGGGCGACATCGTGCCCGGATCCACGTTGATATACGGGTCCAGCTTGATGAGGGTGACTTTGAGGCCGCGCGATTCGAGGATGGCAGCCAGAGAGGCCGATGCGATGCCCTTGCCGAGTGAGGACACCACACCGCCTGTGACGAAGACGTACTTGGTCATGTCTTGCAGCGTCCCGTGCAAGAACGCTGTGGTGGTAAAGCGCGATTATAGCGATGCCGCGCTGGCCAGCCGGGCCTGCGAACGCAGGCTCTCCAGCAATTGCAGTACCAGGGCCGCGGTGTCGTCCGGGCGCTCGAAGGGATAGAGGTGCGAGCCCTCCATCCAGTGGAAATTGCCATGGGCCAGGGCCTTGGACGCCGTGGCCCCGGCCTGGCGCAGCTCCTCGGACTGGGTGCCGGCCACAAAGGCGACCGGGCAGCGCGGTGGGTGACGGTGCAGCAGCCGCTCGATGTGGTGGGGCAGGGTGTTGTAGATGCGGGTCTCGACCTCGCGCCTGAAGCCCAGCACGGTCTTGCCGTCCGGCGTCTCGTCGAAGCCGCAGTCCACATAGTCCCGCAGCACGCGCGGGTCCCAGCGCGCGAACTTGTGCTTGGCCGCAAAGTGCTCCAGCACCGCGCTGCGGCTGGGCCATTCATGCCGGCGCTGTTGCGAGACCTTGCCGGGCGAGACGCGCTGCATCAGCCTTGTCGCCTTGGCCACCTGCACGCTGTGGGCGCGCCAGCCGGCCACGATGGGCGAGTCCAGCAGGATCAGGCCCTGGGCCAGCTCGGGCCGGCGGCAGGCGGCGAGCAGGCTCAGGATGCCACCCAGTGAGTGGCCCACCAGCATCACCTGAGCAGCGGGGCGAACCTCGTGCTCGATGAAGTGGATCAGCTCGTCGCGCAGATGCGGCCAGTTGCTGCTGACGGGAAACTTGGGGTCGTGGCCGATGCGGGGCAGGGCGGCGACGCGCCAGCCGGCGCGTTCCCAGCTCTCGAACAGCACGCGATAGCAGCCCGCGGGAAAGCCGTTGGCGTGCGAAAAGACGATGGTGCCGAGCTTCTTCATGCCTGCTTGCTGAGAGCCTTGAGCTTGTAGAGCGCGTCCAGCGCTTCGCGTGGGCTCATGGCATCGGGATCGAGATCATGCAGCGCTTCCAGCGCGGGGCTCGTCGCGGCGGCGACACCGGGCGCGGGCTCGGGTGGCGCTGCGAACAGATCAATCTGTGCCTCGCCCTCGCCGGCCTTGGCTTCCAGCGCCTCCAGCGTGGCGCGCGCCTGGCGCACCAGGCTGGCGGGCATGCCGGCCAGGCGGGCCACCTGCACGCCATAGCTGCGGCTGGCCGGGCCGGGCTGGATCTCGTGCAGGAACACGATGTCCTCGCCGCTCTCCACCGCCGAAACATGCATGTTCAGCGCCTGCGCATGCTTGGCCGGGAACTCGGTGAGCTCGAAGTAATGGGTGGCAAAGAGCGTGAAGGCGCGGCACTTGTCGTGCAGATGGCTGGCGATCGCGCCGGCCAGGGCCAGGCCGTCGAAGGTGGAGGTGCCGCGGCCGATCTCGTCCATCAGCACCAGGCTCTGATCGCTGGCGCTGTGCAGGATGGCGGCCGCCTCGGTCATCTCCAGCATAAAGGTCGACTGTGCATTGGCCAGATCGTCCGCCGCGCCGATGCGGGTGTGGATCGCGTCCATGGGCCCGAGTCGGCAGGCCGCCGCCGGCACATAGGAGCCGATGGCGGCGAGCAGGCAGATCAGCGCCACCTGGCGCATGAATGTGCTCTTGCCGCCCATATTCGGGCCGGTGATGACCTGCATGCGGGTGCGCGCGTCGAGCCGGCAGTCGTTGGCCATGAACTCGCCGGCGCCGGTTTCGCGCAAGCGCATCTCCACCACCGGGTGGCGGCCGCCCGCGATCTCGATGCAGGGCTGGGCGACGAACTCGGGCCGGCACCAGCGCAGCGTGGCGGCGCGCTCGGCCAGCGCGGCCAGCGCGTCCAGGCTGGCCAGCGCACGGCCCAGTTGGGTGAGGGCAGCCAGGTCTTCGATCAGGTTATCGAGCACCGCTTCGAACAAGAGCTTCTCGCGCGCCAAGGCGCGCTCCTGGGCCGACAGCGCCTTGTCCTCGAAGGCCTTGAGCTCGGGCGTGATGTAGCGCTCGGCGTTCTTGAGGGTCTGGCGGCGCTGGTAGTCCAGCGGCACCTTGTCGACCTGGCCCTGCGTGACCTCGATGTAGAAGCCGTGCACCTTGTTGTACTGCACGCGCAGATTGGCGATGCCGGTACGGGCACGCTCCCGTGTCTCCAGGTCCAGCAAAAAGCTGTCGCAGTTCTGCTGGATCGCGCGCAGATCGTCCAGCTCGGCATCGAAGCCGGGGGCGATCACGCCGCCGTCGCGCAGCAGCACGGCGGGCTCGTCGGCGATCGCGCGGCGCAGCAGCTCCTCGATATGCGGCGAGGCCAAGAGGCCGCCGGCCAGCTCGTCCAGCAAGGCGCTGCCGGTTGGCACGGTGCGCTGCAGCTCGGGCAGCAGCTGCAAGGTGGCGCGCAGGCCGGTGAGCTCGCGGGGGCGCACCTGGCGCAGCGCGACGCGGGCGGCAATGCGCTCCACGTCGGAGACGCCGCGCAGCGCGTCGCGCAGGCCCTCGAAGCCGCCCTGCAGCAGCGCCGCGATCGCGCCATGCCGCGCCAGCGCCTCGCCGCGCTCGCGCCTGGGGTGCAGCAGCCAGTGGCGCAGCGCACGGCTGCCCATGCCGGAGCGGCAGGTGTCGAGCACCGACAGCAGGGTGGGTGACGATTCGCCGCGTAGCGTGAGGGTTAGCTCCAGATTGCGCTGGGTGGCCGGCGGCAGGTCCAGCAGCTCGCCGCTGCGCTGCACCTGCAGGCTCTTCACATGGGCCAGGGCGCGGCCCTGGGTGTGCTCGGCATAGCTCAGCAGGGCGGCGGCGGCGGCATGGCCGGTCGCGAATTCCTGGGCATTGAAGCCCGCCAGGCTGGCCACGCCCAACTGCTCGCAAAGCTTGCGCGCGCCCAGCGCGCTGTCGAACTGCCAACTCGGGCGATTGGTGATGGGCAGACGCGCGGCCAGCACGCCGGCGGGCTGGCGTTCGCGGTCCACCAGCACCTCGGCCGGCGAGAGCCGCGCCAGCCAGGACGGCAGCTCGCGCTCTGAGCATTCGGCCAGGCCCAGCTGGCCCTGGGTGAGCGAGAGCCAGGCCAGCCCCAGCTTCTTCCCTTGCGTCGCCACCGCCAGCAGGATGGAGTCCTGCTTGTCGGCCAGGAGCTCGGTGTCGGTGACGGTGCCGGGCGTTACCACACGCACCACCTTGCGCTCCACCGGCCCCTTGGCCGTGGCCACATCGCCCACCTGCTCGGCAATCGCCACCGCCTCGCCCAGCTTGATCAGCTTGGACAGATACGACTCCAGCGCATGCACCGGCACGCCGGCCATCACCACCGGCTGGCCGGCGCTCTGGCCGCGCACCGTCAGCGTGATGTCCAGCAGGGCGTTGGCCTTGCGCGCATCGTCGAAGAAGACCTCGTAGAAGTCGCCCATGCGGTAGAACACCAGGGTCTCGGGGAATTCGGCCTTGATGCGCAGGTACTGCTGCATCATCGGCGTGTGGGCGCTGTAATCCGGGGCTTGGCTCATGGGCGGCTGGCAAGAAAGAACAAAGCCCTCGACAGAGGGCTTTGTGGGTAGCTTGGTGCGGAGTTTAGGTCACTCGGCCTGGCCTTCGGCGGGTTTCCTGATGCGCACCGCGGCGCGCTTCTTGGGCGCCTCGGCGCCGGCGGCATCGGCCACTGCGTCGGCTGCGCTCGGCTTGGCTTCGGCCGCCGTCGCAGCCTCTTCCTCGGCCTTGATCACGCGCGTGTACGGCGTCAGGATCTGCACCATCTGGCCGTAGATCTTGGGGCTGCCGGCGATGATTTCGCGCTGGTGCAGGAAGTCCGATTCGCCGGTGAAGTTGCCCACCAGACCACCGGCCTCGGTGATGATGAGCGAGCCCGCGGCCACGTCCCAGGGGTTCAGGCCGGTCTCGAAGAAGGCGTCGTAATAGCCGGCGGCCACATAGCAGAGGTCCAGCGCTGCGGCACCCGGGCGGCGCAGGCCGGCGCATTGCGTCATGACCTCCTCGAACATCTTCATATAGCGCTTGAAGTTGTCGCCGCGGCGGAAGGGGAAGCCGGTGCCGATCAGGGCGTCGCTCATGCGGGTGCGCTTGGAGACGCGCAGGCGGCGGTCGTTCAGGTAGGCGCCGCGGCCACGCGTGGCGTAGAAGAGGTCGTTGCGGGTCGGGTCATAGACGACCGCCTGCTGCACCACGCCGCGGTGCGCCAGCGCGATCGACACGCAATAGACCGGGAAGCCGTGGATGAAGTTGGTAGTGCCGTCCAGCGGGTCGATGATCCACTGGAATTCGGAATGCTTGGCGCCATGGGTGCGGCCGGATTCTTCGGCCAGGATGGCATGGTCGGGATAGGCTTGCAGCAGGGTTTCGATGATGACTGCTTCAGCGGCCTGGTCCACCTCGGTCACGAAGTCGTTGGGCGACTTGGTGTTGATCTTGAGAATGTCGAGGTCCAGGGACGCGCGGTTGATGATGGAACCTGCTGCACGCGCGGCCTTGATGGCCACGTTGAGCATGGGATGGAGTGCGACTTGCTGCGTCATGCTGGAACCTGCAAGGGTGTATGGGTGGACTGGCGAAGGAAAAGAGCGGTGGCGGGCAGGGTGCCCGCGGATAATCGCGCATTTTAGCCGAGGCTTGCATGCCCGCCAGCGTAGATTCCACACGATTCATCTTGATTGAGACCAGCCACCCCGGCAATGTGGGTGCCGCCGCGCGGGCCATGAAGGTGATGGGATTCTCTGAGCTGGTGCTGGTGCGGCCGCGCTTTGCCGATGTGCTGTGCCAGGAGGAGACGGTGGCCATGGCCAGCGGCGCCGCCGACATCCTGGCGCGCGCGCGCATCGTCGAGACGGTGGCCGAGGCGCTGGACGGCGTGAGCTTTGCCTGCGCCACCGCGATGACGCCGCGCGACTTCGGCCCGCCCACGCGCGAGCCGCGCGGCCTGTTCGCCGAGCTGGCCCAGCAGCAAAGGCACAAGATCGGCCTGCTGTTCGGCTCCGAGCGCTACGGCATGAGCAACGAGGATGTCTACCGCTGCCATGCGGTGCTCTCCATTCCCACCCACCCGGATTACGGTTCGCTGAACCTGGCCCAGGCGGTGCAGCTGCTGGCCTACGACCTGCGCCAGGCGCTCGGCGGATACGCAGTGGCACCACGCACGCCCGACCCGCAACTGGCCGATGCGCAGGCGGTGCAGGGGCTGCTCGCGCATCTGCAGCAGGCGCTGGAGGGCATCGGCTATCTGGACCCGGCGGCGCCCAAGAAGCTGATGCCGCGCCTGAACCAGCAATTCAACCGGGCTCAGCTGACGGCCGAGGAGGTGCATATCTGGCGGGGTATCGCACGCGCGATGCTGGCCAAGGCACAGGCCGGCAAGGATTGAGCCGCGCCGCTAAACTGGCCGGCCCTTGTCAGCAGGTCCGCCATGTTGTTCCAGCGCCTTCGTGAAGACATCGCCCTGATCCAGGAGCGCGACCCCGCCGCCCGTTCGGCCTGGGAGGTGCTGACTTGTTATCCGGGCCTGCATGCGCTGCTGCTGCACCGCTGGGCCCATGCCTGCTGGACCCACGGCTTCAAATGGCTGGGCCGCTTCATCTCGCACCTGGCACGCTTTCTCACCGGCATCGAGATCCATCCCGGCGCCACGATTGCGCGCCGCGTCTTCATCGACCATGGCATGGGCATCGTAATCGGCGAGATGGCCGAGGTCGGCGAGGACTGCACCATCTACCAGGGCGTGACCCTGGGCGGCACCTCGTTGGTGAAGGGCGCCAAGCGCCATCCCACGCTGGAGGCCGGCGTGATCGTCGGTGCCAACGCCTGCGTGCTGGGCGGCTTCACGGTGGGCGCCGGTGCGCGCATCGGTTCGGGGGCGGTGGTCACCAAGCCGGTGCCCGCGGGCGCCACCGCGGTGGGCAATCCGGCGCGCATCATCGAGGCCGAGGCGTCGCCGGCCCAGCCGGGCTTCTCGGCCTACGGGGTCAAGCTGGGCGATGACCCCACCGCACAGGCGCTCAAGGGCCTGATAGCCAACGCCGCCGGCCATGAGCACCAGATCGCCCTGCTGTGGCAGGCGGTGTGCAAGCTCTCGGCGGCCACGCGCGAGCCGGTGGGCGATTGCGTGCCGGTCGATGCCCAGCAAAGCGAGCGCTTCGACGCCGCCTCGCTGAACCAGTTGGTCAAGTAGCCTGGGTCTTGGGGCGTTGCGCTGATTTGGGCCGGAAGGCCTTGATCACCTCGTCGCGCGTTTCGAGATAGGGGCCGCCGATCAGGTCGATGCAATAGGGCACGGCGGCAAAGATGCCGCTGGCGGCGGCATGGCCCTCCAGGGTCTCGGCAATCGCCTTGGGTTGGCCGGGCAGATTGATGATGAGGCTCTTGCCGCGTATCACCGCCACCTGGCGCGACAGGATGGCGGTGGGCACGAAGTGCAGCGAGATCTGGCGCATCTGCTCGCCAAAGCCGGGCATTTCGCGCTCGGCCACATCCAGCGTGGCCTCGGGCGTGACATCGCGCGGCGCCGGCCCGGTGCCGCCGGTGGTGAGCACCAGGTCGCAGCGCGCCTCGTCCACCAGCTCGCGCAGGGTGGCGGCGATGCCGGCGCGTTCGTCGGGGATCAGGCGCGGCACGAACTCGATTGGGTTCAGCAGCGCGCGCGTCAGCCAGTCCTGCAGGGCGGGCAGGCCCTTGTCCTCATAGACACCGGTGGAGGCACGGTCACTGATCGAGACGATGCCTATGCGTACGGTTTCACTCGTCATCGTCTTCGGGCTCGCTGTCGTCGGCCTGCTCGCCGGGACCACCAGTGCCGTTCACGCGCAGGTTTTCGGCCTTGATGAACTGGAACAGCTCGCGAAAGGCGCGGCAGCTGCGTTTCTCGGGCTCGTTGGCGGCATCCTTGCGCGCCGCACGCACCAGGCTGCGCAGCTGCTGCACATCGGTGCCGCCATGCTCGGCGATGAAGGCCTGCAGGGCTTCGTCGTTGTCGAGCAGGCGTTCGCGCCAGCGCTCGCTCTGGTGCAGGGCCAGGCTGTCCTTGGCCCGCCCCAGCTTGAAATCGGCCACCGCCTGGCGCAGCGGCTCAGGGTCGACCTTGCGCATCAGCTTGCCGATGTACTGCACCTGGCGACGCTTGCCCTCGAAATTGGTGATCTTCTTGGCGGCCTTGATGGCGTCGAAAAGGATCTCGGGCAGGTCCAGCGCGTTGAGGCGGCTGCTGGGCAGGGCCAGCAGGTCTTCGCCCAGCGACTGCAGGTCATGCATCTCGCGCTTCTTCTGGCTCTTGCTGGGACGATCGAATTCATCGTCCGCGGCTTGTTCTTCGTAATGTTGTGGCATCTGGGTGCTGCTTGGTGGCCCCGTATGATAGTCGTCCGGCGTTCTTCGCCCCATAGAACAGCATCAGCATCCATGACAGCAGCCAGCAACACAGACCACGGTTTCGCCTACAGCCAGGAGCGTTTTCGCCAGTTGATCGACGAGGTGCTCGCCGAGGCCAAACGTCTGGGTGCCAGCGATGCGGGGGCCGAGGTGTCCGAGGGCTGCGGGCTCTCGGTTTCGGTGCGCCGCGGCGAGCTGGAGAACGTCGAGCGCAACCGCGACAAGTCGCTGGGCATCTCGGTCTATGTGGGCCAGCGGCGCGGCAATGCCAGCAGCTCTGACTTCTCGGCCAAGGCCTTGCGTGACACGGTGCGCGCCGCCTTCGATATCGCTCGCTTCACCGCCGAGGATCCGGTGGCCGGCCTGCCCGACGAGCAGGACCTCGCGCTCGACGTCGCGGCCCGCCCCGAGCTCGACCTGTTCCACGCCTGGGACATCGACGCCCAGCAGGCCGCCGAGTTGGCGCTGCGCTGCGAGGCCGCCAGCTTTGCGACCGATGCACGCATTAGCAACTCCGAGGGCGCGGCGGTGTCGGCCCAGCAATCGCATTTCTTCTCCGGCAACACGCGCGGCTTCCGCGGCGGCTATGCCAGCTCGCGGCATTCGCTCTCGGTCGCGCCGATCGCCGGCCGCGGCGCCGGCATGCAGCGCGATTCCTGGTACAGCTCGATGCGCGATGCCGCCGAACTGGCGTCGCCCGAGGCGGTGGGCCGTTATGCCGCCGAGCGCGCGCTCTCGCGCCTGAAGTCGCGCAAGGTCAAGACGGCCGAGGTGCCGGTGCTGTTCGAAAACACCGTGGCCGCCGGGCTGCTGGGTGCGCTGGTGCAGGCCACCAGCGGCGGCGCACTCTACCGCAAGGCCAGCTTCCTGCTCGACAGCCTGGGCCAGCGTGTGCTGGCCTCGCATGTCGACGTGCACGAGGACCCACATGTCGTCAAGGGCAAGGGCAGCGCGCCCTTCGACGACGAGGGCGTGGCCACGCATGCGCGCAGCGTCGTCGAGGCCGGTGTGCTGCAGGGCTATTTCCTCTCCACTTACTCGGCGCGTAAGCTGGGCATGCGCACCACGGGCCATGCCGGTGGTTCGCACAACCTGGTGATGACGAGCCGCCTGACCGCCCCCGGCGACAGCCTCACGACCATGCTGCGCCGCATGGGGCGTGGCCTGTTCGTCACCGAGCTGATGGGGCAGGGCGTCAACTATGTGACCGGCGACTACTCACGCGGCGCCAGCGGCTTCTGGGTGGAGAATGGCGAGATCGCGTTCCCGGTGCATGAGGTCACGATTGCCGGCAATATGAAGGACATGCTCCAGGGCATTGTCGGCATCGGCAACGACAGCTACACCCTGGGCAGCAAGACCGTCGGCTCGGTGCTGATTGATCGCATGAAATTGGCCGGTAGCTGAGAGCTGGCTGAACGGCCTTGTCAGCTTGCTGCAAGCTGTGTTTCAGGGTTTTTTCAGGCTGGTGCCAAAGCCCTGTTTTGTGCTTGCATTTCACGGGTTTGTACTCGGGAAGGCGGCGTTTTTGCACTCCTAGAATTTGCGCGCATCTCTGCGCATTCCATTTACTAGGAGCAAGCTTATGGAACGTCGTTCCTTCGTCCGTCAGGCAGGTTTGGCCGGGGTCTTGGCCGCGGGCGCCGCGCCTGCCATCGTGCAGGCACAAGCGAATATCCGCTGGCGTCTTGCCTCAAGTTTCCCGAAGTCGCTGGACACGATTTTTGGCGCCGCCGACGTGTTTGCCAAGAAGGTCAGCGAGATGACTGGCGGCAAGTTCCAGATCTCGGTGCATGCCGGCGGCGAATTGATGCCCCCGTTTGGCGTGGTGGATGCGGTGAAGGACGGTACGGTCGAGATTGCGCACACCGCGCCCTACTACTTCTTCGGCAAGGACGAGACCTTCGCGCTGGGCTGCGCCGTTCCCTTCGGCCTGAACAGCCGCCAGAACACCGCCTGGATGATCGAAGGCAATGGCCTGAAGCTGATGCGCGAGTTCTATCGCAACTACAACATCATCAACTTCCTGGGCGGCAATACCGGCGCGCAGATGGGCGGCTGGTACCGCAAGGAGGTGAAGAGCCTGGCCGACATCAAGGGACAGAAGATGCGCATCGGCGGTTTTGCCGGCCGCGTGTTGGAGCGCATCGGTGGTGTGCCGCAGAACATTCCCGGTGGCGAAATCTACCAATCGCTGGAAAAGGGCACCATCGACGCGGCCGAGTGGGTGGGCCCTTATGACGACCAGAAGCTGGGCTTCAACAAGGTGGCGCCGTTCTATGCCTATCCGGCCTGGTGGGAGGGTGGCCCGCAGCTGGACTTCTTCATCAACACCAAGGCCTATGAGGGCTTGAGCGCCGAGTACAAAGCGATCGTCGAGGCCGCCACCGCAATGGCGCACACCGACATGCAGGCCAAGTACGATGCCAAGAACCCGGATGCGCTGCGCCAGCTGGTGGCCGGTGGCACCAAGCTGTTCCGCATGCCCAAGGACGTGATGGAGGCGGCCTTCAAGGAATCGCAGGCGCTCTACAGTGAACTTTCGGCCAAGAATCCGAACTGGAAGAAGGTCTACGAGGACTGGGCCAAGTTCCGCCGCGAGCAGAACCTTTGGTTCCGTTTTGCCGAGGCCGGTTTCGACGACTTCATGCAGGCCCAGAAGCTCTGAACCAAGGTTCATAGCAACACAAAAAGGCCCGGCAGGTGTACGCGCACCTGCCGGGCCTTTTGCTTGCGCCGCCTGGGCTACTTGCTCGCGGCCGAGGCCGCGCCATCGGCGGGGCCGAACAGGGCGTTGGCGTCCATTTCCTTGGCAGAGTTGTCGTCGGCGGGCTGCACGTCCAGTTGCACATTGCTGGTGTCCAGCGCCTCATGCTTGCCCAGGCCGCCGGAGACCAGATTGGGGAAGGCGATGATGAGCCCCACCATGACGATCTGGATCATCACGAAGGGCACTGCACCCCAATAGATCTGGCCGGTGGTGACGCGCGCGATCTTGCGGCCGGTGAGCTTGTCGATGTAGTCGGTGAGCGGCGCGACGCTGCGCAGATAGAAGAGGGCAAAACCGAAGGGCGGATGCATGAAGGATGTCTGCATATTGACGCCCAGCAGCACGCCAAACCAGATCAGGTCGATGCCCAGCTTTTCGGCGACAGGGCCCAGCAGTGGCACGACGATGAAGCTGAGCTCGAAGAAGTCCAGGAAGAAGGCCAGCACGAAGATCAGCACGTTCACGAAGATCAGGAAGCCGAGCTGGCCGCCAGGCAGGCTGGTGAGCAGATGCTCGACCCACTTGGGGCCGTCCACGCCCTGGAAGGACAGACTGAACACGGTGGAGCCGATCAGGATGAACACCACGAAGCAGGCCAACTTGGTGGTCGAGTTGAGTGCCTGCACCAGCAGTTTGCCGCTCAGGCGCCCGCGCGCCAGCGCCATCAGCAGCGCGCCCATGGCGCCCATGGCACCACCCTCGGTAGGGGTGGCAATGCCCAGGAAGATGGTGCCCAGCACCAGGAAGATCAGTGCCAGCGGCGGGATCAGCACAAAGGTGACGCGCTCGGCCATGCGCGAGAGCAGGCCCAGGCCGCTGACTTTGTTGACGACCGAGGCCAGAAAGGCCAGGCCGACGCCCACCGACATGGAGACGACGATGGTCTCGTCCAGCGGCACATTGCTGGCTGCTTCGCCCTTGATGTAGCCCAGCACCTGGCCGTAGTGCTCGCCGAAGTAGACAGCCAGGCCCACCGACACCAGCGTCAGGATGCCCAGCGAAGCGAGGCCGCTCTTGCCGTTGTCTTCGCGGATCGAGCGCGCCTCCAGCGGCAGCGCCGGCACCCATTTGGGTTTGAAGATGGCGATGCCGATGATGTAGAGGGTATAGAGGCCGGTCAGCACGAATCCGGGCACGAAGGCGCCCTTGTACATGTCGCCCACGCTGCGACCCAGTTGGTCGGCCAGGATGATCAGCACCAACGAGGGCGGGATGATCTGGGCCAGCGTGCCGGAGGCGGCGATCACGCCCGAGGCGACGCGGCGGTCATATCCATAGCGCAGCATGATGGGCAGCGAGATCAGGCCCATCGAGATCACCGAAGCGGCCACCACGCCGGTGGTGGCGGCGAGCAGCGCGCCGACGAAGATCACCGCGAAGGCGAGGCCGCCGCGTATCGGGCCGAATAACTGGCCGATGGTGTCCAGCAGATCCTCGGCCATGCCCGAGCGCTCCAGTATCAGGCCCATCAGGGTGAAGAACGGGATCGCCAGCAGCGTGTCGTTCTTCATGATGCCGAAGATGCGCAGCGGCAGGGCCTGCATCAGCGAGGCCGGCAGCACGTTCAACTCGATGCCGATGAAGCCGAAGAACAGACCGCAGGCGCCCAGGCTGAAGGCGACCGGGAAGCCCATCAGCAGGAATACGATCAGCCCAGCAAACATGATGGGGGCCAGGTTGTTGGCTAGAAATTCCATGGATGCAGCTCCCTCAGGCCTGGTTCTTCTTCTGTTCGGCCGCCAGGCGGATGGCTTCCGCCAACTCCTCTTCCGGCGTCATGGCGGCGACCTTGAGGGTCGGGTCGGGAATCAGGCCCTGCAGGAAGGCGACGCGCTTGATCAGCTCGCTCAGGCCTTGCAGCAGCAGCAGGCCAAAGCCCAGGGGCATGAGTGCGTAGACCGGCCAGAGCGTCAGGCCGCCGGCATTGGAGGACACTTCATTGGAGTGGTAGCCCTGCAGGAAGAAGGGGATGCCGAGGTAGAGCACCGTGATGCACAGCGGCAGCAGGAACACCACTAAGCCGAAGATATCGACCCAGGTCTGCACGCGCTTGGAGAAGCGGCCCACCACCACGTCGATGCGTACATGCTCGTTGTTCAGCAGGGTGTAGCCAGCGGCGAGCAGGAAGGAAGCAGCAAACAGATACCACTGCACTTCGAGGAAGGCATTGGAGCTGTAGTTGAAGGCCTTGCGCACAACGGCATTGATGGCGCTGATGGCGGTGGATCCGAGGATCAGCCAGATGACCCAGCGGCCGACGAAGCGGTTGAGGCCGTCGATCAGCCCGGAAAGCTTGAGCAGTAAGGACACGAACGTCTCCTGAGTTCTTGATGCGTGCGCACGCGGCAGGCGCAAATGACGCCTGCCGCGGTGTTTGTCGCAATGTAAGAGCCCAGGCCTGAAACCTGCCTGAACGGGATGCCCGACCTAGGGCAAGTCCTAGGCGCGTATTCCCTTGGGCCGCAGGTTCAGGGGGCTGTGGCGGCCATGAAGAGCCTGGTCGAGCGTGCGCCCGAGCGGCAGAAGGCCAGCACCGGCTTGGGCAGCAGCTCCAGCAGCTGCTTGAACTGCGCGATCTCCTCGGGCGACTGGTAGGCACCGTTGACCGGCAGGTAGGCATAGGCCAGGCCGGCCGCCAGCGCCGCCGCTTCCATCTGCGCCGCGGTGGGCTGGTCGGGGCCGCCCTCGAAATCGGGGCGGTTGTTGATCACACTGCGAAAGCCCGCCGCCGCCGCTGCCGCCATGGCTGCAGGGTCCAGCTGCGGGGCGACGCTGAGTTCGGGGGTCAGGGCTTGGGCGGGCAGGTTCATGCTGTGATTCAATTGCTGAGTGCTTGTTTGACGGCAGCCGAGACCAGGGACATATCGGCCTTGCCGGCCAATTGTGCCTTCACCGCGCCCATCACCTTGCCCATGTCGCCGGGGCCCTTGGCGCCCAGCGAGGTGACGATGGCAAGCACGGCCGCCTGGATCTCCTCGGCGCTCAGGCGCTGCGGCAGATAGGCTTCCAGCACCGGCAGTTCGGCGCTTTCCTTGTCGGCCAGATCCTGGCGGCCGGCGGCGCTGAACTGGCTGATCGAATCCTTGCGCTGCTTGATCAGCTTGTCGACGATGGCGCTCAGGGCGGCGTCGTCGACCACCACGCGCTCGTCCACTTCCTTTTGCTTGACGGCGGCCAGCAGCATGCGGATGGTGGAGAGCTTGTCCATCTCCTTGGCACGCATGGCGGCCTTCATGTCTTCGGTAATGCGATCTTTCAGGCTCATCAGAATTCCTTGTTGGCTATTCCAGAATGGAAAAAGCCCGCGGCAGCGTCCTGCGCGGGCTTGATCGGAGAGGCCGGGGCCTTTCCCGAAGCGATTGATCGAAACCGATCAGTACAGCTTCTTGGGCAGCTGCATGCTGCGCACGCGCTTGTAGTGGCGCTTGACGGCCGCGGCCTTCTTGCGCTTGCGCTCAGCCGTGGGCTTTTCGTAGAACTCGCGAGCACGCAGCTCGGTGAGCAGGCCCAGCTTTTCAATGGTGCGCTTGAAGCGGCGCAGTGCCACATCAAACGGCTCGTTTTCTTTGACGCGAATCGTGGTCATGAAACAGTGGTTCCTTCAAGTTGCGCTCGGTGTTCGCCCGAGGCGGCTGCAGCTTTTGAGGGCTTGAGCAGACCGCCTCTGAAGCGGGGTATCCGGATTCCGCTTCCGAATCGACGCGCAGGGTTTGCCAGCAAAGAGAGTGAGTATAGCCGGATTTGAAGGGATTTGACAAATTGCGGCACTGGAAGTGCTGCGGGACTCCAATCAGCCCGCGCCGGACGGCTGCATGGCCCTGGCGCAGGCTGCCGCGCTGGCCCAGGCCCATTGGAAGTTGTAGCCGCCCAGCCAGCCGGTCACATCGACCACCTCGCCGATGAAATGCAGGCCCGGCACGCGCTTGCTTTCCATGTTCTGCGAGTTGAGTTCGCGGGTGTCGACGCCGCCGCGCATCACCTCGGCCTTGCGCCAGCCTTCGCTGCCGTCGGGCAGGAGGCGCCAGGCCTTGAGTTGCTGGGCCAGGATCTGCAGGTCCCGGTCCTTGCATTCCGGCATGGGCCGATTGGGGGCGATGGCGAGCCGCGCCAGCCAGGTCTGGGCCAGGCGGCTGGGCAGATGCTCGGCCAGCTCGTTGCCCAGCAGGCGCTTGGAACTCTGCTTTGCGGCCTTCAGCAGCGCGGCCAGGTCGGCATCCGGGCGCAGGTCGAGTTCGAGCTCCTGCCCTTCGCGCCAGTAGCTGGAGATCTGCAGCATCGCCGGGCCGCTCAGGCCGCGATGCGTGAACAGCAGGTCTTCCAGGAAGCGCGCCCTGGTCTTGCCCTGACCCACGCTGACGGCCACCGGCAGCGACAGGCCCGAGAGCTCGGCGAAGGGGCCCCAGACCTGGGCGTCAAAGGTCAGCGGCACCAGCGCCGGGCGTGGCTCGACGATGGCGTGGTCGAAGCGCTTGGCCAGGCGCAGGCCCCAGTCGCTGGCGCCGATCTTGGGGATCGAAAGCCCGCCGGTCGCCACCACCACGCGCCGGCTGAGCAAGGGACCAGACGAGGTGTCGAGTTCAAAGCCGTCCGCCACGGCGCGCAACTCGTGCACGCTGCAGGGCTGGCGCCGCTCCACCTGCCCCATCTCACATTCGCGCAACAGCATCTGGATGATGCGTTCGCTGCTGTCGTCGCAGAACAGCTGACCCTTGTGCTTCTCGTGAAAGGTAATGCCATGCTTGTGCACCAGGGCGATGAAATCCTGCGGGCTGTAGCGCGCCAAGGCCGAACGGCAGAAGGCCGGGTTCTCCGACAGGAAATTGGCCGGGCCGACGTCGCGGTTGGTGAAGTTGCAGCGGCCGCCGCCGGAGATGCGGATCTTTTCTGCGAGCCGGGGCGCATGATCGATCACGAGCACACGCAGGCCACGCTGCCCGGCGATGCCGGCACAGAAAAGACCGGCTGCGCCGGCGCCGACCACGACGAGGTCAAAGTCTTGCATGGGAATGGGGTGCTGCGCAGGGCGCACGAAGCTGGCCGGGAATGCCCCGGGGAGGGGCGGCTGAGTATACGGCTCGGGTTATATTGCTCGGCCGCACGAGCTTGTGCCGAAATGTCCACAAGCTAGGGGTGGTGTGGGCTGGCCCCGATTCAGGCTATTGCTAGGCTGGTGGCAGCCCATCTACATTCGACGCATACCAACACGCAAGGCCGGCGCGCTTCGCTCGCTACCTTGCTTCGACATTAGAAAAAATGGACAACCAGTCGGCAGCCCCTGCAGGAGCAAAGCCCGAGAGGGAACGATTCGGTCAATGGCTGAACAGTGTGGGCTTGGCCGATGCCGATGTGGCCGCCGCCTTGCTGGGCTTGGCCGAGCCGCATGGCAGTTTTGTGGCCGTCAAGTCGCTGGCGACCGGGCGTTATGTCTATGCCAGCCCCGGACTGGACGACTTGTTCGAGCGCACCGAGTCCAGCATCGTCGGCAGTCTGGACACCGACTTGATGCGTAGCGACGAGATGCAGGCGATGCGGCGGGTCGAGCAGGCGGCGATGGCACAGCGCAGCGTCGTGGTTAGCGAGCACCGGCTTGAATTGGCAGGCCGGCGTCGTGAGTTCGCCGTGACGCGCGCCGCGCTCGGCAGCGAGTTCGTGATGGCCCTGTGGGCCGAGCGCACCGAGGAGCGTCACCGCGAGTCGCATCTGCAGCGCGCACTGGCGCAGATCGAACAGCAGCAGAAGGCCATTGAGCAGCTGCGGCGCGAATTGCAGGCGGGTTCGGGACGCGACGATGTCTCGGGGCTCTATCTGCGTGCGCAGTTCGACGATCAATTGCTGCGTGAAATCGACCTCTCTACGCGCGAGCATCGCGAGTTTGCCTTGGTGCTGATAGCACTGGACCCGTTGCCGGCAGCCGCGCAATCACTGGGGGCCGAGGCGCAGCAGCGCCTGCTCGAAGGCCTGGGGCGCATGCTGCGCGCCAATACCCGTGCCATGGACGCGGCCTGTCGTGTTGGCGAGCATCACTTTGCCGTGCTGCTCTCGGGCGTGGGCTTGGCAACAGCGCATGCGCGCATGGAACAGTTGCGCAAGCAGTGCACGGCGCAGATCGTGGTGCTGAACGGCCATGACCTCGGTCTGTCGCTCTCGATGGGCGTGGCCAGCTTTCCGCATACCGCCTCCAAGCAGGACGAGTTGCTGCACGCGAGCGAGGCCGCCGTGCACGAGGCACAACGGCGCGGCGGCAATCAGGTGGTGCTGGCGTCGATTCCGTTCGGCACCTGATACTCAGCACAGGACGGCTCAGCGCAGCAGGGCTTTGTAGAGCATATAGGCCGCCAGCAGGTAGAGCAGCAGGGCGAAGGCGCGCTTGAGCTGCTGCACATTCATCGCATGGGCGGCGCGCGCACCCAGCGGCGCCATCAGCACGCTGGCACTCGCAATCACGGCCAGGGCCGGCAGGTACAGATAGCCCAGCGCGCCGGGCAGGGCGGCTTGCAGCTGCCAGCCGCCCAGCACATAGCCCAGGGTGTTGGCCAGTGCGATCGGAAAGCCCAGCGCCGCGCTGGTGGCCACCGCGCTGTGCATGGCGACGTTGCACCAGGTCATGAAGGGCACCGAGACGAAGCCGCCGCCGGCGCCGACCAGACCCGACAGCAGTCCGATGCCGGCACCGGCACCCAGTTGCCCGGCCGTGCCCGGCATCTGCCGGCCGGGCGCTGGCTTCTTGTTGCGCAGCATCTGCGTGGCCGAGAAGCCCACGAAGGCCGCAAACACCAGCGCCAGGGCCTGCCCCTTGACGAGAGCGAAGATGCCCGCGCCGGCCAGCAGCCCGCCCAGCACGATGCCGGGCGCAAGGCCACGCACCAGATCCCAGCGCACCGCGCCGCGCTTGTGGTGCGCGCGCACGCTGGACAGCGAGGTGAACATGATGGTGGCCATCGAGGTGGCGATCGCCATCTTCACCGCCATGCCGGCCTCAACGCCGCGCGCCGACAGGATGATGGTCAGGAAAGGCACCATCAGCATGCCGCCACCGATGCCCAGCAGGCCGGCCAGGAAGCCGGCGCAAAGTCCCAGGCTCAGCAATTCGGCGAACAGCAAGGCATCCATCATGCTCAGGCGCGGCCTTCCTCCAGCAGGCGCAGCACGCCCTGCCATTCCTTGGGCAGCACCGGCGTGATGGAGAGCCGGTTGCCCGCCTGCAGCACGCGCATGCCGGCCAGTTCGGGCCGCGCGCGCATCTCGGCGAGGCTCAGCAGGCGCGTCTTGCGCCGATAGCGCACGTCCACATGCAGCCAGCGCGCTTGCTCGGGCTTGGACTTGGGGTCGTGGTAGGGGCTGGCGGGATCGAACTGGCTGGCATCCGGGTAGGCGGCGCTGGCCACTTCGGCCAGCCCTGCAATGCCGGGTTGCGGGCAGGACGAGTGGTAGAACAGCACACCATCGCCGATGCGCATGGCATCGCGCATGAAGTTGCGTGCCTGGTAGTTGCGCACGCCGATCCAGGGCAGGCATTGGCCGGGCGCGCTTGCGAGATCATCGATCGAGCACTCGTCGGGCTCGGACTTCATCAGCCAGTAGTTCAAGGCGCGATCGAGGAGTGTGGGAAGAGGAAGGTGTCCACCGCGAGCCGTGAGCCGCATTCCTGAACCCAGGGGATTCAGGTGGGCGAGGTCAGCAGGACTTCGGGTTCATCTGACGCGAGACGATCACACCAGCCGAGCAATATTCCAAGCCCTTGCTCAAAGAGCATCGGTTCAAGGAAATATAGGACTCACGCGAACGCAGCGGACGGCTGGATTCTAAGGCCGGCCCGATGCCCGCGCGCGCCCTAGGCTCAGAGTAATTGGCCGTCTTGCGCCAGCACTTCATCGAGGCGTCGCATCAAGGCCTCCAGCTCCGGCGCCTGCACCGCTACGTCCGTCTCGGCGGCGGGTTTGCTGGGGGCTTCGGCGAGCTGGTAGGCGAGGTTGAGCGCCGCCAGCACCGCGATGCGTTCGCGCGCCTTGACGCGTCCCGCGTCGCGGATGGCGCACATCTCCTTGTCGACCTGGGCCACGGCCTTGGTCAGCGCGGCCTCACCGCCATCCGGGCAGCCCAGTAAATAGCTCTGGCCCATGATGGTGACTTCCATTTGCTTCATGGGGTGTTCTTTCCGGTTTCTGAGGACTCCAGCGGCAGCCGGTCCAGCAAGGCATCGATGCGCGCGCGCGCGGCTTGCAGACGTGAACGCAGGCTGTCGCGCTCCTGGCTGAGCGCCTGCACCTGCGCTTCGAGCAAGGCATTGGTGCGCGTCAGTTCTTCATGGCGCAACAGCAGTCGCTCCACCCGGTCAACGAGGTCGGTGATGCTAGGCATGGCTTCCTGTGGTGATTCAGACGCCTACTGGGCGGCCGCCATTGTAGGGTGGGGCTTGGCTGCGGCGGCGAGCCGGCGCCCGTGGTCGCAATCGGCCGCCACCTGGCATTGCCCGCACAGCGGCTTGCGCGCCTGGCAGACATAGCGTCCATGCAGGATCAGCCAATGGTGCGCGTCCACCATGAAGGCCGGCGGAATGCGCTTGAGCAGGCCCAGTTCCACCGCCAGCGGGGTCTTGCCGGGGGCGAGGCCGGTGCGGTTGGCGACGCGGAAGATATGGGTGTCCACCGCCATGGTGGCCTCGCCGAAGGCGACGTTGAGCACTACGTTGGCGGTCTTGCGGCCCACGCCGGGCAAGGCCTCCAGTGCCTCGCGCGTGCGCGGCACCTGGCCACCATGCTGGTTCAGCAGGATCTGGCAGGTGGCGATCAGATTCTTGGCCTTGGTGCGGTACAGGCCGATGGTGCGGATGTATTCGCTCAAGCCTTGCTCGCCCAGCGCCAGCATCTTGGCCGGCGTATTGGCCACCACGAACAGCCGGCGCGTGGCCTTGTTCACGCCCACATCGGTGGCCTGGGCCGACAGCAGCACCGCCGCCAGCAACTCGAACACACTGGCGTACTCCAGCTCGGTCTGCGGCGCTGGATTGGCGCGCTGCAGGGTTTCGAAGAAGTGCTGAATCATTTGCGAGTTCATGCGCGAATTGTCGCTGCTGCGCCGCGCGCCTCAAGGAGAATGCGGCTCCTGCTTCGTTGCTCCATTGCTTCGCCCCGCTTCGATGACCAAACCGCTTTCTAACCCTGCCGCGACCCGGATCTGGTGGCTGGTGCTCGCCGCCGCCCTGCTGCTGCGCCTCGGCAGCCTGCCGCTGGCGGTGCTGACCGACCATACCGAGGCGCGTTACGCCGAGATTGCGCGCCTGATGGTGGTGTTGCAGGACTGGGTCAGCCCGCACATCACGCCCAACGAGGTGTTCTGGGCCAAGCCGCCGCTGTCGACCTGGAGCCAGGCCTTGCTGATGGAGCTGTTCGGCGTGCATGCCTGGCCCGGCCGCCTGGCCGCGCTGCTGTGGGCGCTGCTGGCCCTGTGGAGCCTCAACTGGATGCTCAAGGGCAGTGTGTCGGCGCTGCAGCGCGCGGCCATGCTGGCGGGGCTGATGCTGAGCCCGCTGTTCTTCCTGTGCGCCGGCGCGGTGATGACGGACGCGACCCTGGGCGCCACCGTGCTGCTGGTGCAGGCCGCCTGGTGGCGGCTGCTCAAGGACGAGGGCGCGGGGCGCCGCCGTGCCGCGCGCGTGCTGGCGCTGGGCCTGGGCCTGGCGCTGCTGACCAAGGGGCCGGCTGCGGCCGTGCTGGCCTTGCTGCCCATCCTCATGCATGCGGGCTGGCGTGGGCATTGCCGCCTGGTGTGGGCCGTGTTGCGGGATCCCTGGGTATGGCTGATCTGGATGGCGGTGGCCTTGCCCTGGTTCGTCATCGCCGAGCTCAAGACGCCCGGCTTCCTGCAGTATTTTGTGCTGGGCGAGCATGTGATGCGCTTTCTGCAGCCGGGCTGGAAGGGCGATCGTTATGGCTTCGCGCATGCCCAGCCGCTGGGCATGATCTGGCTCTACGCCCTCGTGGCCGCCTTGCCATGGGTGCTGCTGGCGCTGGCGCGCCTGCCCTGGCTGCGCTGGCGCGAGGGCCGGGGCGCGGTCGGGCGGCAACTGCGCAACCAGCTCGAGCCCGAGCTGATCAGCTACGCCGCCTGCCTGCTGCTGGCGCCACTGCTGCTCTTCAGCGGGGCGCGCAACATCATTGCCACCTATGCGCTGACGGCCATGCCGGGCCTGGTGATACTGGCGATGGGCCTGCTGCCCGAGGCCAGTCTGGCCGGGCGCCGCCTGCGTGTCTATGCGCTGCTGGTGCTGGCGCTGACGGCCTGGGCCTATCTCTACAAATTGCCGCAGGCGGTGCAGCGCAATTCCGATCAGGTGCTGATCGCCGCCTACGAGAAGGCCTGTGCGGGTCAGCGCTGTGCACTGCGCTACCAGGCCAAGCCTCCCTACTCGGCCTACTTCTACACCGCCGGACGCCTGTACGAGGGCATGCCGGGCGAACCCGGTACGCCCGCCTTCGCGGTCCTGCCGCGTGCTGAGGTGGTCGTCGACCAGCCGTTGGCTTGCAACAAGGATGCCTGTCTCGTGCGGGAGCCGGCTCTGTCGCACAATTCGGGCCAATGAATTCTTCCCTCCAGCCCCTTGCTCCCGTGCTGCCGCGCCAGCGCCCCACATTGCTGTCGGTGGTGCTGCCGGCCTACAACGAGGCCGCCAACCTGGCCTGGCTGCTGCCCGAGTTGCGGGCCCGCCTGAGCGGGCAGGCCGATAGGCTGGAGCTGCTGGTGGTCGACGACGGCAGCCGCGACGACACCGTGCTGGTGGTGCAGGGCCTGATCCACGCAGGCCTGCCGGTGCGGCTGCTGCGACTCTCGCGCAACTTCGGCAAGGAGGCGGCGCTCACCGCGGGTCTCGATGCCGCCGAGGGCCAGGTGGTCGTCAGCATGGACGCCGACGGCCAGCATCCGATCGCCTGCGTGCTGGAAATGCTGCAGTGCTGGCGCGAAGGTTTCGACGTGGTCTACGGCGTGCAGACCGGGCGGCGGGCCTCGCAGTCCTGGGCGCGCCGCAGCTACACGCGTGTGTTCTATTGGCTGATGCAAAAGGGCTCGCGCTTCGAACTGCCCGCCGACGCGGGCGACTTCCGCCTGCTGGACCGCGCCGTGGTGCTGGCGTTGCGCCAATTGCCCGAGCGCGCGCGCTATATGAAGGGCCTGTTCGCCTGGGTGGGCTTCAAGGCCCAGGCGATCCACTTTGTGCCGGAGGAGCGCGCGCATGGCGAGAGCCATTTCCGCTTCATGCGGCTGCTGTCGCTGGCGGTGACCGGCATCACCGCCTTCAGCAAGGTGCCGCTGCGCCTGGTGTCGGCGCTGGGCATCATGGTGTCGGTGGCCTCGGTGGTGTTCGGTCTCTGGATCGTGTTCGAGAAGCTGTTCCTGGGCAACGACATCTCGGGTTTTGCCACGCTGGCGGCGTCCATCACCTTCCTGGCCGGGGTGCAGCTGCTGTGCCTGGGCATCATCGCCGAGTACCTCGGCCGGGTGTTCGACGAGGTCAAGCGCCGCCCGCTCTATGTGACGCAAGACCTGACCCCACCGCTGGACGCGGCTGGCAAGGACGCCGGGCTGTGAGGGCGCTGCTCTGGTTTGGCGCGGTGGGCGCCAGCGCGGCAGCGGTGCATTTCGCCGTGGTGGTGCTGGCGGTGAAGCTACTGGCGCTCGCGCCCCTGCTGGCCAATGTGCTGGGCTTCATGCTGGCCTTCTGCGTCAGCTTTGTCGGCCATCATCGGCTGAGCTTCGCGGCGCAGCAGGCCAGTGGCCGTCAGGCCCTGCCGCGCTTCGCGCTGGTGGCCCTGCTGGGCTTTGCCAGCAATGAGCTGATGTACGCCGTCCTGCTCGGTCTGGGCGTGGAGTACCGCCTGGCGCTGTTCCTGGTGTTGCTGGCGGTGGCGGCGATGACCTGGCTGTTGAGCCGGCATTGGGCCTTCAAGCGGCGGGCGGCATGAAGCGGGTGCAGATTTGTGCCGACGACTATGGCTTCGACGCCGCCGTCAGCCAGGGCATCCTCGACGGCATTGACGCCGGCCGCCTCAGCGCCACCAGCTGCATGGTGCTGTCGCCGGCCTGGGCGCAATGGGCACCGGCCTTGCGCGAACGTGCCGGCGCCGCCGATGTCGGCCTGCACCTGGATGTGAACGAGTTCGCCGGCTACGCCAGACGCAGCCTGTCGGGCTGGATCGCGGCTGCCTATCGCGGCGCGATTGCGCGCCGCGATGCCGACGCCTGGGTGGCCAGCCAGCTGGACGCCTTCGAGGCCGCGCTGGGCCGGGCGCCCGACTATCTGGATGGTCACCAGCATGTGCATCAGCTGCCGGTGCTGCGCGAGGCCGTGGTGGGCGCGCTGGTGCGCCGCTATGGCCGGGGCTGCGCGCTGCGCAACACGCGTGCGCGGCGCTGGCGCGGTCCCAAGGCGGCGGTGATCGCGGCGCTGGGCGCGGGCGGCTTGCAGCGCCAGGCGCGCGAGCAGGGACTGGCGATGAACCGCGACTTTGCTGGCGTCTACGACTTCGGCCCCAAGGCGCGGTTTGGCGAGTTGGTGGCGGCATGGCTGGCCGGCCTGCCCGACGGTGGCCTGTTGATGACCCACCCTGGCCGCGTCGGCGGCACCGAAACCCGCGCCGATCCGATCCGTGCGGCGAGGGTGCGCGAGCATGCCTTCTGGCTCAGCACCGAGGCCGGCGAGCTGCTGGCCCGGCAGGGGGTGCAGCTGGGCCTGTGTGCCGATTGGCGCTGAACGGCGCTAGACGGCACGCTTGGCGCGCGCGCGCGCCAAGGCGGCCTCGATCACGCTGCGCTTTTTCTCCAGCTCCGACGGCTCGCTGAGCTTGCTGATCTCGGCCAGGTGGGCGAGCTTGTGCTCGGCCTTGGCCTGCAGGCGTGCGTCGTTTTCCTGCTTCTCGCGCAGCACGCGCAGCTGGTGGAACTGGTAGCGCTCACGCGCCTCTAGCGCCTGCGGCTGGCTCCAGGCGTCCCAGCCGCTGCGGCCGGCGCTGGCGTCCACGAGCGTGATGCAGTCCACCGGACAGGCCGGGATGCAGAGTTCGCAGCCGGTGCATTGCGCGTCGACGATCACATGCATCTGCTTGGGCGCGCCGACGATGCAGTCGACCGGGCAGGCCTTGATGCACAGTGTGCAGCCGATGCACCAGTCCTCGTCGATTACCGCCAGCATGCGCGGCCCCTCCACGCCATGCGCGGCGCTCAGGGGCAGGGCGGGGCGGCCGGTGATCTCGGCCAGGCGCGCGACGCCCGCGGCACCGCCGGGCGGGCATTGGTTGATGCCCGCCGTGCCGCTGGCCACCGCCACTGCATAGCTGCGGCAATCCGGATAACCGCAGCGCGTGCACTGGGTCTGGGGCAGGGCCTGGTCAATGCGTTGGCTCAGGTCCTCAAGAGGTGTCAGCGCTGCAATCAAGCCGTCGTCTTGTGCTTGCTGCGCGGCTTGCGCGCGCCGCTGCCATCGGTATGGGCGGGGCGTTCGGCCGCGTGGTTGTACTTGAGGATGAAGTCGCGCACCACCGGATAGACCTTCTCGCGCCAGCGGCGGCCCGAGAAGATGCCGTAATGGCCGGCGCCGACGGCGTCGTAATGGTATTGGTGCGCGCTGGGGATGCCGCTGCATAGCTCGTGCGCGGCACGGGTCTGGCCGGCACCGGAGATGTCGTCCAGCTCGCCCTCAACGGTCAGCAGGGCGGTGCCCTGGATGTCCTGCGGGCGCACCAACTGGCCATCGACCTCCCAGGTGCCGTTCACCAGTGCGAAGTCCTGGAACACCGTCTTGATGGTGTCGAGGTAGTACTCGGCCGGCATGTCCAGCACGGCGTTGTACTCGTCGTAGAACTGGCGGTGCGATTCGGCGCTGTCGTCGTCGCCGCGCACCAGGTCGAGGAAGTAGTCGTAGTGCGAGCTGAGGTGGCGGTCGGGGTTCATCGCCACGAAGCCGGTGTGCTGCAGAAAGCCCGGGTAGACGGCACGGCCGGCGCCCGGGAAATTGGTGGGCACGCGGTAGATGACGTTGTTCTCGAACCAGCTGTGGCTGCGGTTCATCGCCAGGTTGTTGACCGCCGTGGGGCTGCGGCGCGCGTCGATGGGCCCGCCCATCATGGTCATGGAGCGCGGCGTGATCTCGCCCCTCGATGCCATCAGCGAAATCGCGGCCAGCACCGGCACGGTGGGCTGGCAGACCGAGATCACATGCACATCGGGGCCGGCATGGCGGATGAACTCCTGCACATAGGCGATGTAGTCGTCCAGATGGAAGGGCCCGGCCTCCAGCGGCACCATACGGGCGTCGGTCCAGTCGGTGATGAAGACCTTGTGTTCCTTCAGCAGTTGCTTGACGGTGTCGCGCAGCAGGGTGCTGTGGTGGCCAGACAGCGGCGCCACCACCAGCACGGTGGGCTGCTCCTTCATCTTGGCCAGCACCTGCAGGTTGTCGGTGTAGCGCTTGAAGCGCAGCAGGCGGCAGAAGGGCTTGGTGATGGGCACCAGCTCCTGCACCGCCACCTCGACACCATCCACATCCACGCCGCGGATATCGAACTCGGGCTTCTCGTACTCCTTGGCCAGGCGATGCATCAGGTCCAGGCCGGCCGATACGCGCTGTGCCAGCGGCGTGTGCGTGAAGGGCGAAAGCGGGTGGCTGTAGAGCTTGGCCGAGGCGCTGGCGAACTCCGCGAAGGGGCTCATCAGCGCGCGTTGGGTTTCATAGAGCTGGTACAGCATGGCGGACCTCTTGGTTCAGGAACTGGGCTGCCAAACCGGCGTGGGTGACACCGGTTTGCTCATTTGTGCGTTGCAGCATTCTACGAGGCCAGGCTGACACTTGGCTTGTGTCAAACACGTAGGAAACCCCAAATATGGGCGCAGATCGCCGGTATTTACCCCTGTGCGATCGCTGCTGCCATGGCCGCCGCCACGGCCTTGAGGTTCTTGCCGTTCAGCGCCGCCACGCAGATGCGACCGGAGTCCACGCCATAGACGCCGAACTCGCTGCGCAGACGCTGCATCTGGGCAGCGTTCAGGCCCGAGTAGCTGAACATGCCCTTCTGGCGCGTCACGAAGCTCAGGTCCTGGCTCACACCGGCGGCCTTCAGTTCGGCCACCAGGGCCTGGCGCATTTCGCGGATGCGCAGCCGCATGCCGGCCAGTTCCTCTTCCCACATCGCGCGCAGGACGGGGGTAGAGAGCACCATGGCCACCACCTGGGCGCCGTGGGTGGGCGGGTTGGAGTAATTGGTGCGGATGACGATCTTGAGCTGGCTCAGCACGCGCTTGGCCTCCTCGGCCGAGACGCACACCACGCTCAAAGCGCCGACGCGCTCGCCATAGAGCGAGAAACTCTTGGAGAAGCTGGTGGAGACGAAGAAGTCCAGGCCGGCGGCCAGGAACTGCTGCACCACCGCACCGTCCTCGGCAATGCCCTCACCAAAGCCCTGGTAGGCCATGTCCAGAAAGGCCACCAGGCCGCGCGCCTTCACCACCTCGACCACCTGGGCCCATTGCTCGGCGCTGAGGTCGTAGCCGGTGGGGTTGTGGCAGCAGGCGTGCAGCACGACGATGCTGCCGGCCGCGGCGGCCTGCAGCGTGGCCAGCATGCCGGCGACGTCGATGCCGCGCTGCTCGGCGTCGTAGTAGGGGTAGCTCGAGACCTTGAAACCGGCGTTGCTGAACAGCGCGCGGTGGTTCTCCCAACTCGGGTCAGAGATCAGCACCTGGGCATCGGGGCTCAGGCGCTTGAGGAAGTCGGCGCCGATCTTCAGGCCGCCGGTGCCGCCCAGGGTCTGCACGGTGGCCACGCGGGCCTCGCGCACCGCGGCGCTGTCGGCGCCGAACACCAGGCCCTGTACCGCCTGGTCGTAGGCGGCGATGCCGTCGATGGGCAGATAGCCGCGCGCCTTGGGGGCCGCCTGCATCTGCGCCTCGGCCTCGGCCACGCAGCGCAGCAGGGGCAGCTTGCCGTTCTCGTCGTAGTACACGCCCACGCCCAGGTTCACCTTGGCGGGATTGGTGTCGGCATTGAATTGCTCGTTCAGACCCAGGATGGGGTCGCGGGGGGCCATTTCGACGGCGGCAAACAAGGACATGGGCGTCTTTCCTGACAGGACGGTGGCAAGAGCGGGAGGGGGTGGCGCCGGCAAGCCAGCGCCGGCTGCGCTACGCTGTCGGGTTCGCAGCCCGCGACAGCGCCGCCATTTTAGGCGGGGGCGCGGGCCGATCTCAGGGAATCCCCCATGCCAGAAGCACCTGCCGTGATGCCATATACCGAGGAGGACAACAACGCGCCGAAGGGCGAGTTCGTCTCTTTCGAAGGCTCGCCCTTCCAGCTTTTTCAGCCCTTTGCGCCGGCGGGCGATCAGCCGACCGCGATTGCGCAGCTGGTCGAGGGCATCAACGATGGCCTCAGCTACCAGACCCTGCTGGGCGTGACCGGCTCGGGCAAGACCTTCACCATGGCCAATGTGATCGCGCGCCTGGGGCGGCCGGCGATCGTGTTTGCGCCCAACAAGACGCTGGCGGCGCAGCTCTACAGCGAGTTCCGCGACTTCTTCCCCAACAACGCGGTCGAGTACTTCGTCAGCTATTACGACTACTACCAGCCCGAGGCCTATGTGCCGCAGCGCGACCTCTTCATCGAGAAGGACAGCGCCATCAACGAGCAGATCGAGCAGTTGCGCCTGTCCTGCACCAAGAGCCTGATGGAGCGGCGCGATGTGGTGATCGTGGCCTCGGTGTCGGCCATCTACGGCATCGGCAATCCGGCCGACTACCACCAGATGGTGATGACGCTGCGCGTGGGCGACAAGATGGGCCAGCGCGATGTGATCGCCCAGCTCATACGCATGCAGTACCAGCGCAACGAGATGGAGTTCGTGCGCGGGCATTTCCGCGTGCGTGGCGACACCATCGACGTGTTCCCGGCCGAGCATTCGGAACTGGCGCTGCGCATCGAGCTGTTCGACGACGAGGTCGAGGGCCTACAGCTCTTCGACCCGCTGACCGGCCAGATCCGCCAGAAGATCCCGCGCTTCACCGTCTACCCCAGCAGCCATTACGTCACGCCGCGCGATCGCGTGCTGGCGGCGATGGACACCATCAAGGCCGAGCTGCGCGAGCGCGTCGGCCAGTTCGTGGCCGAGGGCAAGCTGGTGGAGGCGCAGCGCGTCGAGCAGCGCACCCGCTTTGACCTGGAGATGCTGCAGGAGGTGGGGCATTGCAAGGGCATCGAGAACTACACCCGCCATCTCTCCGGAGCTGCGCCGGGTGAACCGCCGCCGACCCTGGTGGACTATCTGCCGCCCGACGCGCTGATGTTCCTGGACGAGAGCCATGTGCTGATCGGCCAGTTCGGCGGCATGTACAACGGCGATCGGGCGCGCAAGACCACGCTGGTGGAATATGGCTTCCGCCTGCCCTCGGCACTGGACAACCGGCCGCTCAAGTTCGAGGAGTTCGAGCGCAAGATGCGCCAGGCGGTGTTTGTCTCGGCCACGCCGGCGGCCTACGAGCAGCAGAACGCGGGGCAGGTGGTGGAGCAGGTGGTGCGGCCCACCGGCCTGGTGGACCCGACGGTGGAAGTGCGGCCTGCGACCCACCAGGTCGACGACGTGCTGCAGGAGATTCACGAGCGCGTGAAGGTGAACGAGCGCGTGCTCATCACCACGCTGACCAAGCGCATGGCCGAGCAGCTCACAGACTACCTGGGCGACAACGGCGTCAAGGTGCGCTATCTGCACTCGGACGTGGACACGGTGGAGCGCGTCGAGATCCTGCGCGACCTGCGCCTGGGGGTGTTCGATGTGCTGGTGGGCATCAACCTGCTGCGCGAAGGCCTGGACATCCCCGAGGTCTCACTGGTGGCGATCCTGGATGCCGACAAGGAAGGCTTTCTGCGCGCCGAGCGCAGCCTGATCCAGACCATAGGCCGGGCCGCGCGCAACCTGAATGGCAAGGCCATCCTCTATGCGGATCGCATGACCGAGTCGATGAAAAAGGCAATAGGCGAGACCGAGCGGCGCCGCGCCAAGCAGGTGGCCTTCAACCTGGAACATGGCATCACGCCGCGCGGCGTCAACAAGCGCATCCGCGATCTGATCGACGGCGTCTATTCCGACAAGCCGGGGCGCGACGACCAGAAGCTGATCCACGCCGCCGAGGTGGAGGTGCTGTCGGAGAAAGACCTCAGCAAGCGCATCACCCAGCTCGAGAAGCAGATGCTGGAGCATGCGCGCAATCTGGAGTTCGAGAAGGCGGCGCGCATCCGCGACCAACTGGCCGAGCTGCGCGAGCAGGCCTTTGGCGCGGCGGTGCACGACAACCTCGTGCCGATCGGCGCTGGCAGGCCGTAGACAAGACCTGGCACCGGCAAGGCTTTGTGTCGCGCGGGATGCGTGCCGAGCAAGCCTGGCGATAATTGAGTAAAATGCTCGGACATAGACGAGGGTAAACCCAGGCTGTCGATAGCTTGCATTGAGCAAGCAGGGTTTTCCACTGTTCGTTTAGTTCGTGCTGGCTCAGGGCCCCGCGGGGCCGAAGGAGTATTCCATGCGTTTGACCACCAAGGGGCGTTTTGCCGTCACGGCCATGATCGATCTGGCGCTGCGCGAAAACAGCGGCCCCGTGGCCCTGGCCGCCATCAGTCAGCGCCAGCAGATCTCGCTGTCCTATCTGGAGCAACTGTTCGGCAAGCTGCGCCGCCATGAGCTGGTGGAGAGCACGCGCGGCCCGGGCGGCGGTTATTCGCTGGGTCGAAAGTCCGAAAACATCACGGTCGCCGACATCATCGTGGCGGTGGATGAGCCCATCGATGCCACCGGCTGCGGCGGCAAGGAAAACTGCATGGGCGAGGACACCGGCCGCTGCATCACGCACGAACTCTGGACCAGCCTGAACGCCAAGATGATCGAGTACCTGGACTCGGTGTCGCTGCGCAAGCTGGTGGAAGACCAACTCGCCAAGGGCGTCACGATCGAGGAGGCGCCGATCAAGCGTGCGATCTCCTCGACCCCCGTCGTCAAGCCCATCCGCATCACCGCGCCGAACTCGGTGTTCGCGCTCGGCAACGCTTTCAACAAGTAAACCTGCTTTCTGACCCATGGACATGACCCCGCATTTCCCTATCTACCTGGACTACGGCGCCACCACACCGGTGGATCCGCGCGTGGTGGATGTGATGGTGCCCTGGCTGCGCGAGCATTTCGGCAATCCGGCGTCCCGCAGCCATGCCTGGGGCTGGGAGGCCGAGGCCGCGGTGGAGAAGGCGCGTGAGCAGGTTGCGTCGCTGGTGAATGCGGATCCGCGCGAAATCGTCTGGACCTCGGGCGCCACCGAGTCCATCAACCTGGCGATCAAAGGTGCGGCGCAGTTCTACAAGACCCGCGGCAAGCACATCATCACGCTCAAGACCGAGCACAAGGCGGTGCTGGACACCTGTCGCGAGCTGGAACGTCAGGGTTTCGATGTCAGCTACTTGGATGTGCAGGAGAACGGCCTGCTGGATCTGGAAGTGTTCAAGGCCGCGCTGCGGCCGGACACCATCCTGGCCTCGGTCTTGTTCGTCAACAACGAGATTGGCGTGATCCAGGACATCGTGGCGATCGGCGATCTCTGCCGCGAACGCGGTGTGATCTTCCACGTCGACGCCGCGCAGGCCACCGGCAAGGTGGAGATCGACCTGGCGAGCCTGCCTGTCGACCTGATGAGCCTGGCCTCGCACAAGACCTATGGCCCCAAGGGCATCGGCGCGCTGTTCGTGCGCCGCAAGCCGCGCATCCGCCTGGAAGCGCAGATGCATGGCGGCGGCCATGAGCGTGGCATGCGCTCGGGCACGCTGGCCACGCACCAGATCATAGGCATGGGCGAGGCCTATCGCATCGCCAAGCTGGAAATGAAGGAGGAGGGCGAACGCATCCGCATGCTGCACCAGCGTCTGCTGGATGGCCTGTCGGGCATCGAGCAGGTGTTCGTCAATGGCGACCTGAAGCAGCGCGTGCCGCACAACCTGAACATGTCCTTCAACTATGTGGAGGGCGAGTCCCTGATCATGGGCGTGAAGGGCTTGGCTGTGTCGTCGGGCTCGGCCTGCACCTCGGCCAGCCTGGAGCCCAGCTATGTGCTGCGCGCCCTGGGCCGCAGCGATGAGCTGGCGCATTCATCCCTGCGCATGACGATAGGCCGCTTCACCACGGTGGAGGAGATCGACTATGCCGTCAGCACGCTGAAGGACAGGGTGGCGAAACTGCGCGAGCTCTCGCCGCTGTGGGATATGTACAAGGATGGTATCGACCTGAGCACCATCCAATGGGCGGCTCACTGAGCGGCCCTGACTAGCAGGAGAACAACATGGCATACAGTGAAAAAGTCGTTGATCATTACGAAAATCCCCGCAATGTCGGCGCCTTCGAGAAGGGTGACGACACGGTTGGTACCGGTATGGTGGGTGCGCCGGCCTGCGGCGATGTGATGAAGCTGCAGATCAAGGTCAACCCCGCCACCGGGCTGATCGAGGATGCCAAGTTCAAGACCTATGGTTGCGGCTCGGCCATCGCCTCCAGCTCGCTGGTGACCGAATGGGTCAAGGGTAAGACCCTGGACCAGGCACTCGACATCAAGAACACCCAGATCGCCGAGGAACTGGCGCTGCCGCCGGTGAAGATCCACTGCTCCATCCTGGCCGAAGACGCCATCAAGGCCGCGGTGGATGACTACCGCGCCAAACACGTTCAGTAAACGAAAGAAGGCGGGAACTTCAGGATGTCAGTGACCTTGACGGAAGCCGCGGCGCGCCATGTGACGCGCTATATCACCAAGCGCGGCAAGGGTGTAGGTGTGCGCCTGGGGGTGAAGACCACCGGTTGCTCGGGCCTGGCCTACAAGCTGGAATACGCCGACGACGTGGCGCCGGAGGACATCGTGTTCGAGGGCCATGGCGTCAAGATCCTGATCGATCCCAAGAGCCTGCCCTACCTGGACGGCACCGAGCTGGACTTCGTGCGCGAGGGCCTGAACGAGGGTTTCAAGTTCCGCAATCCGCGCGAGAAGGATCGCTGCGGTTGCGGTGAATCTTTCCGCGTCTGAGCTCATGCTCCGATGACGAGGCGCGGCCATCACCGGCCGCGTTTTTGTTGCTTCGCTGACTAAGCTTCATGAATCTCGCCGACGACGATTTCAGCCTCTTTGGCCTGCCCCAGCGCTATGCGCAGGAGCTGGCCGACATCGACGCGCGCTGGAAGGCCGTGGCGGCCCATGTGCATCCGGACAAGTTCGCCGCCGACGGCGCGGCCGCACAGCGCCTGGCGATGCAGTGGGCGGTGCGCGTCAACGAGGCCCACCAGCGCCTGCGCAACCCGATGAAGCGCGCCGCCTATCTGTGCGAGCTGCGCGGTGCACCGCTGCAGGAGCATGACAACACCGCCATGCCGGCCGGCTTCCTGATGGAGCAGATGGCATGGCGCGAGGCCCTCGACGAGGCCGATGGCGTGGCGGCGGTGCAGGCGCTGGACGATCTGGTGGCGGCGCGCGAGCGCGCCTTGCTGGCGGAGGCCGGCATGCTGCTGGACGACAAGCAGGATGCGGCCGCCGCGGCCCAGCGCGTGCGCGCGCTGATGTTCGTGACACGCTTTCGCGCCGATATCGACAAGCGCCTGGACGCCCTGGACGGGCTGGGACAATAAGAACATGGCATTGCTGCAGATTTCCGAACCGGGCCAGTCGCCCAATCCGCATGAACGGCGCATCGCCGTTGGCATCGACCTGGGTACCACGCATTCGCTGGTGGCCTCGGTGCGCCATGGCGTGGCCGAGTGCCTGCCCGACGCGCAGGGGCGCGTGATCCTGCCGTCGGCGGTGCGCTACCTCACGGATGGCGGGCGCCAGATCGGTGCCGAAGCGCTGGCGGCGCAGGCCGACGACCCCGAGCACACCGTCGTGTCGGTGAAGCGCTTCATGGGGCGCGCGCTGGCGGACATCGGTGGCCGCGACAAGCTGCCTTACCGCTTCGAGGACACGCCGGGCATGCTGAGCGTGAACACGCGCGCGGGCGTCAAGTCGCCGGTGGAGATCTCCGCCGAGATCCTGGCGACGCTACGCTATCGCGCCGAAGACAGCTTTGCCGACGACGTGTTCGGTGCCGTGATCACCGTGCCGGCCTACTTCGATGACGCGCAGCGCCAGGCCACCAAGGATGCGGCCCAGCTCGCCGGCCTCAAGGTGCTGCGCCTCATCAACGAGCCCACCGCGGCGGCCATCGCCTATGGGCTGGACAATGCGTCCGAGGGGCTTTATGCGGTCTATGACCTGGGTGGTGGCACCTTCGACATCTCCTTGCTGCGCCTGACGCGCGGCGTGTTCGAAGTGGTGGCCACCGGCGGTGATGCCGCGCTGGGTGGTGACGATTTTGACCAGTTGCTGGCCGACTGGGCGCTGGCCCAGGCCGGGCTGGCGGCCGCCAGTGCGCACGACAAGCGCGCCGTGCTGGTCGCCGCGCGGCGCGCCAAGGAGGCGCTGTCCGCGGCCGTGTCCACCGAGCTGGTTTGCGAGCTGGATGCGGGGCGCGTCGACGTGAGCGTCAGCCGCGAGCAGTTCGAAGCGCTGGCCAAGCCGCTGGTGGACAAGACCCTGGTCGCGGTACGCCGCGTGCTGCGCGACGCCAGGATCAAGGCGGACGAGGTGCAGGGCACGGTGATGGTGGGTGGCTCGACCCGCATGCCCTGTGTGCGCGCTGCGGTGAGCCAGTTGTTCGGCCGCGAGGTGCTGGTCAATCTGAATCCCGACGAGGTGGTGGCCCTGGGTGCCGCTATCCAGGCCAACCAACTGGCCGGCAACGCGGCCGACGGCGAGATCCTGCTGCTCGACGTGATCCCGCTCTCACTTGGGCTGGAGACCATGGGCGGCCTGGTGGAGCGCGTGATCGAGCGCAATGCCACCATTCCGGTGGCCAAGGCGCAGGACTTCACCACCTTCAAGGATGGCCAGACCGCCATGGCCATCCATGTGCTGCAGGGCGAACGCGAGCTGGTGAGCGAGTGCCGCTCGCTGGCGCGTTTCGAGCTGCGCGGCATCCCGCCCATGGTGGCCGGTGCGGCGCGCATACGCGTGAGCTTCCAGGTCGACGCCGACGGCTTGCTGAGCGTGTCGGCGCGCGAGCTGGGCTCGGGCGTGGAGGCCGCCATCAGCGTCAAGCCCAGCTATGGTCTGTCGGACGAGCAGGTCGCCAGCATGCTCAAGGATGGCTTTGCCAGCGCCGAGACCGATATGCAGGCGCGCGCCCTGCGCGAAGCGCGGGTGGAGGCCGAGCGCATGCGCCTGGCCACCCTGTCGGCGCTGGAGGCCGACGCCGAGCTGCTCACCGCGGGTGAGCATGCCGAGATCGACGCCTTGCTGGAGCAGATGCAGGCCGCGGCGATCGGCGAGGACGCCGATCGCATCAATGCCGCCGTCGAGACCCTGGCCAAGGGAACCGAGGCCTTCGCGGCCGCACGCATGAACAAAGGCATACGCCAGGCGCTGGCGGGCCGCAACATCGAGCAGCTCTGACCATGCCCATCATCAAGATCCTTCCCCATCCCGAATACTGCCCGCAGGGCGCCGAGGTGACGGCGCCGTCCGGCACCTCGATCTGCGAGGCCCTGCTGGACAACGACATTCCCATCGAGCATGCCTGCGACCAGGTCTGCGCCTGCACCACCTGCCATGTGATCGTGCGCGCCGGCCAGCGTTCGCTGTCCGAGATGGAGGAGGGCGAGGAAGACATGCTGGATCGGGCCTGGGGGCTGGAGCCCGATTCGCGCCTGAGCTGCCAGGCCATCCTGGCGAATCAGGATGTCACCATCGAGATCCCCAAGTACTCGATCAACCACGCCAAGGAAAAGCACTGAATGCGCGTGTTGGGCTTCGAGTCATCCTGCGACGAGACCGGGGTGGCCCTGGTCGAGGTGCCTGAGCAGGGCGCGCCGCGCCTGCTGGCGCAGGCCCTGCACAGCCAGATCAGCATGCACCAGGCCTACGGCGGCGTGGTGCCCGAGCTGGCCTCGCGCGACCATATCCGCCGCGTCATCCCGCTCACGCGCGAGGTGCTGGCCGGGGCGCGGCTGGGCTTGGCGGACGTGGATGTGATTGCCTATACCCAGGGGCCAGGTCTTGCCGGTGCCCTCCTGGTCGGGGCCGGCGTGGCGGTGGCGCTGGCCGCGGCGCTGGGCAAGCCCAGCCTGGGCGTGCATCATCTCGAAGGCCATTTGCTCTCGCCCTTTCTTTCGGCCGACGCGCCCGAGTTTCCCTTCGTGGCCCTGCTGGTTTCGGGCGGGCACACGCAGCTGATGCGGGTGGACGATGTGGGCAGCTATGAGGTCTTGGGCGAGACCATCGACGATGCGGCCGGCGAGGCCTTCGACAAAAGCGCCAAGCTGCTGGGCCTGCCTTACCCAGGCGGGCCGCATCTGGCCCAGCTGGCCCTGCGGGGCGACCCCAAGGCCTTCGACCTGCCGCGGCCGCTGCTGCACAGCGGCAAACCGGATTTCAGCTTTGCCGGCCTGAAGACGGCGGTGCTGACCCAGGTGAAGCGCCTGGGTGAGTCGCCCAGCGAGCAGCAGCGCGCCGACCTGGCGGCGGCCACACAGGCGGCCATCGTCGAGGTGCTGGTGAAGAAGGCGCTGCTGGCGCTCAAGACCTCGGGCCTCAAGCGCCTGGTGGTGGCGGGCGGCGTGGGCGCCAACAGCGCCCTGCGTCAGCAACTCAACAGCGCCTGCGCCAAGCGCGGCGTGCGCGTGCACTATCCCGAGCTCAGCCTGTGCACCGACAACGGCGCCATGATCGCGATGGCCGCCGCCATGCGCCTGCAGCGCGGCATGGGCCAGCTCAGGCGCGACGGCAGCTTCGAAGTCAGGCCGCGCTGGGACCTGGCTTCGGTCTGACTCAACTCACCGTCAGTTGTGCGGCACCCTTGGCCTGGCGCTTGGCGAGATTCAGGGTCAGTACGCCATGGTCCATCTTGGCGCTGGAGTCGGACTGACTCACTTCCTCGGGCAGGGTGAAGCTGCGCGAGTAGCGTGAGCTGGAGCGCTCGCGATACAGCAGGCGCTCGCCGTCCTTCTTCTCTTCGTCCTTGTGGGTCTCGGCGTCCACGCTGATGCGGCGGCCGTCGATGCTGATCTTCACCGCCTCCTTGGGCACGCCTGGCATGTCCAGCTTGACCGTGTAGGCCTGCTCGGTTTCGCTGACATCCAGGGCCGGGCTGCGCAGCTGGCTGGCGAGTTCGCGGCCATCGCCGAAGAAGCTGCTGAGGCCGTCGTCAAACAGGCGCTCAAGGCTGCGCGAGAAGTCGGACACATTGCGGTTCACGGGAACGAGAAACATAAAGCCTCCTTTTGACACGGGTGGAATGTCGAGCCTGCCGCCCCAAGGGCGCGTCAGTGCCCGTAGCCTCAACGTAGGTGCCGCCCCCATGCTTTCAAGAGCTGCTCGCGATGGCTTCTTGCGGCGCGTCAAGAGGCACTGACGGCCGCCTGCTTGGGGCCTCGTCGGGCGCTTGAAAACGGGCAGCGGCGCTGCCATATGTGTCTGCTTGCCTGATCGGCCCGATCCACAGTCCGTCGCCACGCCTGCATTTTGGGTTAGAATCCGCAGGTTTTGCGCCGCCAGGCCTTGCTTGGTGGCGTGGAACAAGGCACGGCACGGGTCGGTTTCACCTGTGACCGCAAGTTGAAAACCTGGAAACCGTCTGAGAGCGACGCATCAGTCCCTGCATGGGAGCGCTGCCCGGCGGATTCCGATAGCTAGGAACGCACCATGGCAATCGCCGATCTGAACAAAGCAGACATCGTCAAGTCGAACGCTCGCAGCGCCAACGACACCGGTTCGCCGGAAGTCCAAGTGGCCCTGTTGACCGCCCGCATCAACGAGCTGACCCCCCACTTCAAGCTGCACGCCAAGGACCACCACGGCCGCCGCGGTCTGCTGAAGATGGTCAACACCCGCAAGAGCTTGCTGTCTTACCTGAAGCGCAAGGACGCTGCGCGTTACACCGCACTGATCCAGAAGCTGGGTCTGCGTAAGTAAGCAGCTGTCGCGATCAAGGAGCCTGTCTGGAACTACTGCCAGCACAGGCTCTTTGTCTTTGTAGTTCAACGTTTTGGAGTTGAGCTGACGTGGTTGAGATGTGTCATTCCAAGGTGTTTCACCCGAGGCCCCCTGGAATGGCATCCGGCCAAACCCAGCCCCACTCCCGGTTCGCAGGCGCACCGCAAGCGCCCAAACACTAGAGGAGATGAACATGAGCTTGTTCAACAAAGTCACCAAGACCTTCCAATGGGGCAACCACCAGGTCATCATGGAAACCGGCGAGATCGCACGCCAGGCTTCCGGCGCCGTGCTGGTGAACATCGAAGACACCGTGGTGCTGGCCACCGTGGTGGCCAAGGGCGAGGCCAAGGCCGGCCAGGACTTCTTCCCGCTGACGGTCGACTATCTCGAGAAGACCTATGCCGCCGGCAAGATCCCCGGCAGCTTCTTCAAGCGTGAAGGCCGCCCCAGCGAGCTGGAGACCCTGACCTCGCGCCTGATCGACCGCCCGATCCGCCCGCTCTTCCCCGAGGGCTTCTTCAACGAAGTGCAGGTGGTGGTGCATGTGGTGTCGCTGAACCCCGAGGTGCAGGCCGACATCGCGGCCCTGATCGCTACCAGCGCCGCGCTGGCCATCTCCGGCATCCCATTCAATGGCCCGATCGGCGCTGCGCGCGTGGGCTATGTGAACGGCGAATACGTGCTGAACCCCGGCAAGACCGCGCTGCTGGACTCCAAGCTGGACCTGGTGGTGGCCGGTACCGAGGCCGCCGTGCTGATGGTGGAATCCGAAGCCGACCAGCTCAGCGAAGACATCATGCTGGGTGGCGTGGTGTTCGGCCATGAGCAGGGCAAGATCGCCATCAACGCGATCCATGAACTGGTGCGCGACGCCGGCAAGCCGAGCTGGAACTGGGTGGCTCCGGCCAAGAACGAACCCTTCATCGCCAAGGTCACAGCCCTGGCCGAAGAGGCGCTGCGCGCCGCCTACCAGATCCGCTCCAAGCAAGCCCGTACCGTGGCCTGCCGCGAGGCCTATGCCAAGGTCAAGGAGACCCTGAAGGCCGAGGGCGTGGAATTCGACGGTGTCGAGGTCGACGGCCTGCTGTTCGAGATCGAAGCCCGCATCGTGCGCGGCCAGATCCTGGCCGGTGAGCCCCGCATCGACGGCCGCGACACCCGCACCGTGCGCCCGATCGAGATCCGCGCCGGTGTGCTGCCGCGCGCCCACGGTTCCTCGCTGTTCACGCGTGGCGAGACCCAGGCCCTGGTGGCCGCGACCCTCGGCACCGACCGCGATTCGCAGACCATCGACGCGCTCGCCGGCGAGTTCAGCGAGAGCTTCATGCTGCACTACAACATGCCTCCGTTCGCCACCGGCGAAACCGGCCGCGTGGGCAGCCCCAAGCGCCGCGAAATCGGCCATGGCCGTCTGGCCAAGCGCGCCCTGGTGGCGGTGCTGCCGAACAAGGAAGACTTCCCCTACTCGATCCGCGTGGTCTCGGAAATCACCGAGTCCAACGGCTCCTCGTCGATGGCTTCGGTGTGTGGCGGCTGCCTCTCGCTGCTGGACGCCGGCGTGCCGCTGAAGGCGCATGTGGCCGGTATCGCCATGGGCCTGATCAAGGACGCGAACCGTTTTGCCGTGCTGACCGACATCCTGGGCGATGAAGATCATCTGGGCGACATGGACTTCAAGGTCGCGGGTACCACCACCGGTATCACGGCCCTGCAGATGGACATCAAGATCCAGGGCATCACCAAGGAAATCATGCAGGTCGCACTGGCGCAGGCCAAGGAAGCGCGCCTGCACATCCTGGGCAAGATGGTGGAAGCGGTGGCCGGCGCCTCGACCGAGGTGTCGGAGTTCGCGCCGCGTCTGTACACCATGAAGATCAACCCCGAGAAGATCCGTGACGTGATCGGCAAGGGCGGCGCCACCATCCGTGCGCTGACCGAAGAGACCGGCACCACCATCGACATCGGCGAAGACGGCACCATCACCATCGCCTCGACCGACGCCGACAAGGCCGCACACGCCAAGAAGCGCATCGAAGAGATCACCGCCGAAGTGGAAGTGGGCAAGGTCTACGAAGGCCCGATCACCAAGATCCTGGACTTCGGTGCCCTGGTGAACCTGCTGCCCGGCAAGGACGGCCTGCTGCACATCAGCCAGATCGCGCACCAGCGCGTCGAGAAGGTTACCGACTTCCTGACCGAAGGCCAGATCGTCAAGGTCAAGGTGCTGGAGACCGACGAGAAGGGTCGCATCAAGCTGTCGATGAAGGCCCTGATCGACCGCGACGCCGCGCCTGCATTCGCACCGCAGGCAGCGCCCGTCGCGGCCCCGGTGGCCGAAGAAGGCACGGCCGAGTAAGGCCTGGCAGTGAAGGCCATCGCCATCACGCAGCCGGGCGCGCCCGAGGTGCTGCAGTTGGTCAGCCGACCCGACCCCGTCGCCGGGGCAGGGGAGTGCCTGATCGCTGTGCAGGCCTATGGCATCAATCGCCCGGATGTGCTGCAACGCAAGGGTGCTTACCCGCCGCCTCCCGGGGCCAGCGATCTGCCTGGCCTGGAAGTGGCGGGGCGCATTGTTGCGGGCGATGCGCAGGCCCTGGCTGCGGCCGGCCTGCATATCGGCGACGCGGTCTGCGCGCTGGTGGCGGGCGGCGGCTATGCCGAGCTTTGCACGGCGCCGGTGGCGCAATGCCTGCCGGTGCCGGATGGTTGGAGCATGGCCGAGGCGGCCAGCCTGCCCGAGACCTTCTTCACCGTCTGGAGCAATGTGTTCGAGCGGGCGCGTCTGCAGCCCGGCGAGAGCCTCCTGATCCATGGCGGCAGCAGCGGCATCGGCGTGACCGCGATCCAGTTGGCCAAGGCCTTTGGTGCCCAGGTGCTGGTGACGGTGGGCAGTGCCGAGAAGGCCGAGGCCTGCCTGAAGCTGGGTGCCGATGTGGCGATCAACTATCGCACGCAGGACTTCGTGTCCGAGGTCAAGCTGGCGACCGCGGGCCGTGGCGTGGATGTGATCCTCGACATGGTGGCGGGCGACTATGTGGCCCGCAATGTGCAATGCCTGGCCGACGACGGCCGGGCCGTCATCATCGCGGTGCAGGGTGGCGTCAAGGCCGAGTTCGATGCGGGTCAGGTCTTGCGCCGGCGCCTGACCATCAGCGGCTCGACGCTCAGGCCGCGCTCGCTCGAGTTCAAGGCCGGCATCGCGCGCGCGCTGCGCGCACATGTCTGGCCCCTGCTGGCGGCGCGCACCATCGCGCCGGTGATCTACAAACAATTGCCAGCCGATCAGGCCGCTGCAGCGCACGCACTCATGGAGTCGGGCGAGCATGTGGGCAAGATCGTGCTGAGCTGGTAAGTTGGAGTGTTAGCGATGCGCAAGAAGTTGGTGGTGGGCAATTGGAAGATGCACGGCAGCCGTGCCGCCAATGCCTTGTTGCTGACCGGCTTGAAGGAGGCGGGCCCCTGGAATGCCGACGTGGCGGTCTGCGTGCCCTTTCCGTACATCACCGAGACTGCGTTGGCGCTGACCGGCCAGGCGATGGCCTTCGGTGCCCAGGACTGCTCGGCCCACGAGCAGGGCGCCTACACCGGCGAGGTCTCGTCGGCCATGCTGGCCGACACCGGTTGCCGCTATGTCATCGTCGGCCACTCCGAGCGCCGCGCCTATCACCATGAGAGCGACCAGCTGGTGGCCGACAAGGCCAAGGCCGCGCTGGCGCACGGCGTGACGCCCATCGTCTGTGTGGGTGAAACCCTGGCCGAGCGCGAGGCGGGCCAGACCGAGGTGGTGGTGAAGCGCCAGCTCGCCGCGGTGATCCATACGCTGACGCATTGCATTGGCGAGATCGTGCTGGCCTATGAGCCGGTGTGGGCGATCGGCACCGGCCTCACCGCCTCGCCCGAACAGGCGCAGGCGGTGCATGCAGTGCTGCGCAAGCAGCTCGCCGCTGCAACACAGAAGGCCGACGCGATGCGCATTCTGTATGGCGGCAGCGTCAAGCCCGACAACGCGGTGCAGCTGTTCGCCCAGCCCGATATCGATGGCGGTCTGATCGGTGGCGCCGCCCTCAAGGCGGCCGACTTCTCGGCCATCTGCCGCGCGGCTGGCTGAGCTAATGAAGAAACGACGCGGCCGCTGGCGGCCGCGCGTCCGCAAATGATTTCCTGGAGAGTTTGAGATGCAAGTGTTGATGAATCTGGTACTGATCGTGCAACTGCTGAGCGCCCTGGCGATGATCGGCCTGGTGCTGGTGCAGCATGGCAAGGGTGCCGATATGGGCGCCTCGTTCGGCAGCGGCGCCTCTGGCAGTCTGTTTGGCGCCACCGGCAGCGCCAACTTCCTGTCGCGCAGCACCGCGGTGTGCGCCACGCTGTTCTTCGTTTGCACCCTGGGCCTGGCCTATCTGGGCAGCCGTGGCAGTGCGGCTCCGGCGGGCGGCGAAAGCGTGTTGGACCGTGCCGCTCCGACGGCGCCTGCGGCACCCGCATCCGGCGCGGCTGCGGTGCCGACCAGCCTGCCCGCGGCACCGGCTTCCGCAGCCTCGAACTGAGTCGCAAAAATACAGCGAATCTCGCTGGAGCCTTGAAATTTCGGTATAGAATTCAAGGCTGTCTCGGAAGCAATCCTCAAGCAACCGAATATCAGGCAAGCGCCGACGTGGTGAAATTGGTAGACACGCTATCTTGAGGGGGTAGTGGCGAAAGCTGTGCGAGTTCGAGTCTCGCCGTCGGCACCAAACAATGCGATCGAGATCGTCAGTTAACATCCCAGGGCTGGAGCCCGACGATGTGTTGGTGATGTTGGTTGTGGCGCCCTGTAGTGGTGAAGGTTTGACGAAGGTCATGCCGGAAGCTGCGAAGGGACTAGGCGGGCGCAGTCCGTGAGCGATACTCCATCGCCAACGGCGCGCCCTTTGCTTTTGGCGAAACGTTGTTTTGTCGAATATGTTGCTGCTGGGCCTGGAGGCCGTAGGGCAGCGCAAACGAGAGCAAAAAAAGTGAATCTGGAACAGTACCTCCCCGTCATCCTCTTTATCTTGGTCGGCGCAGCGGTGGGTATAGTGCCCCAGGTTCTGGGCTTCCTGCTGGGGCCCAATCGGCCGGATCAGGCCAAGAACTCCCCCTATGAATGTGGCTTCGAGGCCTTTGAAGATGCGCGCATGAAATTCGATGTGCGCTATTACCTCGTGGCCATTCTCTTCATTTTGTTTGACCTGGAAATCGCCTTCCTGTTTCCCTGGGCCGTGGCCCTGCGTGAAATTGGAGCCACGGGTTTCTGGGCCATGATGATTTTCCTGGGCATTCTGGTCGTGGGCTTTGCCTACGAGTGGAAAAAGGGTGCCCTCGACTGGGAATGATGGTTGGCCCCTCGCCCAACGGTTACGTTGGGCGGTCCCCCGAGGGGATGCCAGCCTGGCGGCTGGCAAAGGGCCGGCTTGGGGCGGCCCGGCGCTCGGCCCCAAGTGGCCGCGAACGTTTGAAAGCTTGCAATGGGTATTGAAGGCGTTTTGAAGGAAGGCTTTGTCACCACCTCGGTGGACAAGCTGATCAACTGGTCCAAGACCGGTTCACTCTGGCCGATGACCTTTGGTCTGGCTTGCTGTGCGGTGGAGATGATGCATGCCGGTGCGGCGCGCTACGACATCGACCGCTTCGGCATGCTGTTTCGTCCGAGCCCGCGCCAGTCCGATCTGATGATCGTGGCTGGCACGCTGTGCAACAAGATGGCGCCCGCCCTGCGCAAGGTCTACGACCAGATGGCCGAGCCGCGCTGGGTGCTGTCGATGGGTTCCTGTGCCAACGGCGGCGGCTACTACCACTACAGCTATTCGGTGGTCCGGGGCTGCGACCGCATCGTGCCGGTGGACGTCTATGTGCCCGGTTGCCCGCCCACCGCCGAAGCCTTGCTCTATGGCATCTTGCAGCTGCAGGCCAAGATCCGCCGTGAGAACACCATCGCACGCTGAAGGCTGCCATCAATGAGCAAACTCGATACCTTGCAGGCCGCGCTGGAGAAGGTGCTGGCCGGCCAGATCATGGAACTCAAGCGCGAGTTCGACGAAATCACCATCCGCGTCTCGCCCGCCGACTATCTGGCCGTGGCCAAGACGCTGCGCGACCATTCGGAACTGCGCTTCGAGCAATTGATCGACCTGTGCGGCCTGGACTACAGCGCCTATGGCGACGGTGGCCATGAAGGTCCGCGTTATGCAGTGGCCTCGCAGCTGCTGTCGGTCAACAAGAACTGGCGCCTGCGCCTGAAGGTGTTCTGCGCCGACGACGACTTCCCCTGCGTGGCGGCCGTGACGCCGATCTGGAACTCGGCGAACTGGTTCGAGCGCGAAGCCTTCGATCTGTTCGGCATCATCTTCGAGGGCCATGAGGACCTGCGTCGCATCCTGACCGACTATGGCTTCATCGGCCATCCGATGCGCAAGGACTTCCCGACCCAGGGCAATGTGGAAATGCGCTACGACGCGGAACAGAAGCGCGTGATCTATCAGCCGGTGACGATTGAGCTGCGTGAGATCACGCCACGCGTCATCCGCGAAGACAACTACGGCGGGATCTGATCCAAATGGCCGACATCAAGAACTACACCCTCAATTTCGGGCCTCAGCATCCGGCCGCGCACGGCGTGCTGCGCCTGGTGCTGGAACTCGACGGCGAAGTGATCCAGCGTGCCGATCCGCATATCGGCCTGCTGCACCGCGCCACCGAGAAGCTGGCCGAGAGCAAGACCTATATCCAGTCGTTGCCCTATATGGACCGTCTGGACTATGTGTCGATGATGGCCAACGAGCATGCCTACTGCCTGGCGATCGAGAAGATGCTGGGCGTGGACGTGCCGCTGCGTGCGCAGTACATCCGCGTGATGTTTGCCGAGATTACGCGCCTGCTGAACCACCTGCTGTGGATCGGCGCGCATGGTATCGACTGCGGCGCCATGAACATCCTGATCTACGCCTTCCGCGAGCGCGAGGATCTGTTCGATATGTACGAGGCGGTGTCGGGTGCGCGCATGCACGCGGCCTACTTCCGTCCGGGTGGCGTCTACCGCGACCTGCCCGACAGCATGGCGCAGTACAAGGTCTCCAAGATCAAGAACGCCAAGACCATTGCGATGCTGAACGAAAACCGTTCGGGCACGCTCTTGGACTTTATCGACGACTTCTGCGCACGCTTCCCCAAGAATGTCGACGACTACGAAACCCTGCTGACCGACAACCGCATCTGGAAGCAGCGCACCGTGGGCATCGGCGTCGTCAGCCCCGAGCGCGCGCTGAACATGGGCTTCACCGGTCCGATGCTGCGTGGTTCGGGCATCGCCTGGGATCTGCGCAAGACCCAGCCCTACGATGTCTACGCCCAGATGGACTTCGACATCCCGGTGGGCACCAACGGCGATACCTACGACCGCTACCTGGTGCGCATGGAAGAGATGCGCCAGTCCAACCGCATCATCAAGCAATGCGTGGACTGGCTGCGCGCCAACCCCGGCCCGGTCATCACCGACAACCACAAGGTGGCGCCGCCCGCCCGTGTCGACATGAAGTCGAACATGGAAGAGCTGATCCACCACTTCAAGCTCTTCACCGAAGGCTTCCGCGTGCCCGAGGGCGAGGCCTATGTGGGCGTCGAGCATCCCAAGGGCGAGTTCGGCATCTACATCGTCAGCGATGGTGCCAACAAGCCCTACCGCCTGAAGATCCGTGCCCCCGGCTTCTCGCATCTGGCCGCGCTGGACGAGATGGCCAAGGGCCACATGATTGCCGACGCCGTTGCCATCATCGGCACCATGGATATTGTTTTTGGTGAGATCGATCGATGAGCGCCACCACCTATGTGATCAGCGAGGCCACGCGCGCTCGCTTTGACCGCGAAGTCGCGAAGTACCCGGCCGAGCAGAAGCAGTCGGCCGTGATGGCCTGCCTGGCCATCGTGCAGCAGGAGCAGGGCTATGTCTCGCGCGAGAGCGAAGACGCCATCGCCGCCTACCTGGGCATGCCGGCCATCGCCGTGTACGAGGTCACGACCTTCTACAACATGTACAACCAGCGCCAGCTGGGCAAGTTCAAGTTGAACGTCTGCACCAACCTGCCTTGCCTGCTGCGCAACGGCCAGCAGGCCTTGGACCATCTGTGCCAGAAGCTGGGCGTGGAAGAGGGCGGCACCACCGCAGATGGCCTGTTCACCGTGCAGAAATGCGAATGCCTGGGCGCCTGCGCCGATGCGCCGGTGATGCTGGTGAACGATCGCCAGATGTGCAGCTTCATGAGTCATGAGCGCCTCGACGAACTCGTCGACGTGCTCAAGGCCAATTCCAACAATTCGGCCAAGAACTGAGGGAAGAGAAATAGCATGCTGGATCTCTCCAAGTTTCAAGCCAAGGGCGTCGAAACCTGTTTCCATGATCGCCACCTTGGGGCCCAGATATATGCCGGCCTGAACGGCAGCAACTGGAGCCTGAAGGACTACGAGGCACGCGGCGGTTATGCCGCGCTGCGCAAGATCCTGGGCAAGGATGGCGGCGAAGGATTGACGACGGACCAGGTGATTGCCGAGGTGAAGACCTCGGGCCTGCGCGGCCGCGGCGGTGCGGGCTTCCCCACCGGGCTGAAGTGGAGCTTCATGCCGCGCCAGTTCCCCGGCGCCAAATACCTGGTCTGCAATTCCGACGAGGGCGAGCCCGGTACCTGCAAGGACCGCGACATCCTCATGTACAACCCCCACATCGTCATCGAAGGCATGGCGATTGCCGCCTATGCGATGGGCATCAAGGTGGGCTACAACTACATCCACGGCGAGATCTTCGAGGTCTACGAGCGCTTCGAGGCGGCCCTGGAAGAGGCGCGCGCCGCCGGCCTGCTGGGCGACCACATCCTGGGCTCGGATTTCAGCTTCCAGCTGCACGCCCACCATGGTTTCGGCGCCTATATCTGCGGCGAGGAAACCGCACTGCTGGAATCGCTGGAAGGCAAGAAGGGCCAGCCGCGCTTCAAGCCGCCGTTCCCGGCCAGTTTCGGCCTCTACGGCAAGCCCACCACCATCAACAACACCGAGACCTTCGCGGCGGTGCCCTGGATCATCCGCAACGGCGGCCAGCCCTATCTCGAGATCGGCAAGCCCAACAACGGCGGCACCAAGATCTTCTCGGTCTCGGGCGATGTCGAGCGCCCTGGCAACTACGAGGTGCCGCTGGGCACGCCCTTCGCCAAGCTGCTGGAGCTGGCCGGTGGCGTGCGCAAGGGTCGCACGCTCAAGGCCGTGATTCCCGGTGGTTCGTCGGCACCGGTGCTGCCGGCCGCGACCATGATGGAATGCACCATGGACTACGACTCCATCGCCAAGGCCGGCTCGATGCTGGGCTCGGGTGCGGTGATCGTGATGGACGACAGCCGCTGCATGGTCAAGAGCCTGCTGCGCCTCTCGTACTTCTACGCGCATGAGAGCTGCGGCCAGTGCACGCCCTGCCGCGAAGGCACGGGCTGGATGCACCGCGTGGTCGAGCGTATCGCCAACGGCCATGGCAAGCCCGAGGACATCGACTTGCTGAACTCGGTGGCCGACAACATCCAGGGCCGCACCATCTGCGCGCTAGGCGATGCCGCGGCCATGCCGGTGCGCGCCATGATCAAGCATTTCAAGCACGAGTTCGTGCACCTGATCGAACACAAGACGGCCCTGGTGCCGGCCGCTGCCTAAGCGCAGGAAGAGATATGGTTGAAATCGAACTCGACGGCAAGAAGGTAGAGGTCCTGGAAGGCAGCATGGTGATGCATGCGGCCGAAAAGGCCGGCACCTACATCCCGCATTTCTGCTACCACAAGAAGCTCTCCATCGCCGCCAACTGCCGCATGTGCCTGGTGGACGTGGAGAAGGCACCCAAGCCCATGCCGGCCTGCGCCACCCCGGTGACGCAGGGCATGATCGTGCGCACCAAGAGCGACAAAGCCATCAAGGCCCAGCAGGGCGTGATGGAGTTCCTGCTCATCAACCATCCGCTGGACTGCCCGATCTGCGACCAGGGTGGTGAGTGCCAGCTGCAGGATCTGGCGGTGGGCTATGGCGGCACGAAGAGCCGCTACACCGAAGAAAAGCGCGTGGTCTTCCACAAGAACGTGGGCCCGCTGATCTCCATGGAGGAGATGAGCCGCTGCATCCATTGCACCCGCTGCGTGCGCTTTGGCCAGGAGATTGCCGGCCAGATGGAGCTGGGCATGGCGCATCGCGGCGAGCACAGTGAGATCCAGACCTTTGTCGGCCGCACGGTGGATTCCGAGCTGTCCGGCAACATGATCGACATCTGCCCGGTGGGTGCTCTCACCAGCAAGCCCTTCCGCTACAGCGCCCGCACCTGGGAGCTGTCGCGCCGCAAGAGCGTCAGCCCGCATGACTCCACCGGCGCCAACCTGATCGTGCAGGTCAAGGGTAACCAGGTGATGCGCGTGGTGCCGCTGGAGAACGAAGAGGTCAACGAATGCTGGATCGCCGACCGCGACCGCTTCTCCTACGAGGCCCTCAACAGCGACGCCCGCCTGACCCAGCCCATGATCAAGCAGGGCGGCCAGTGGAAGGAAGTCGACTGGAGCGTGGCGCTTGAGTATGTGGCCAAGGGCCTGCAGGGCATCAAGAGCCAGCAAGGTGCTGCCAGCATCGCTGCCCTGGGTTCGGCGCATAGCACGGTCGAAGAGTTGCACCTGCTGGCCTCGCTGGTGCGCGGCCTGGGCAGCGAGAACATCGACTACCGCCTGCGCCACGCCGCCTTCGACAACCGGGCCGAGGCCGGCAAGGCACATTGGCTGGGCGGCTCGATCGCCTCGCTGAGCCAGTTGGACCGTGCCTTCGTGATCGGTTCCTTCCTGCGCAAGGACCACCCGCTGTTCGCGCAGCGCCTGCGCCAGGCCGCTCGCCACGGCGCCAAGGTACTGAGCCTGCATGCCAGCGAGGACGACTGGCTGCTGCCGGTGGCCGCACGCATCACCGCGGCGCCCAGCGCCTGGGTGCAGGAGCTGGCCAATGTCGCCGCTGCCATCGCCGCAGCGAATGGCGCACAAGCCCCCGCCGCTGGCCAGGCCACCGAGGCCGCCAAGGCCATCGCCGCTGCGCTGCTGAGCGGCTCGCGTAAGGCCGTGCTGCTGGGCAACGCCGCCGCCGAGCATCCGCAGGCCGCCAGCCTCCTGAGCCTGGCCAACTGGATCGGCGCGCAGACCGGCGCCAGCGTCGGCTACCTGACCGCCGCCGCCAACACGGTGGGCGCGCAGCTGGTGAATGCCATGCCGGGGCAGGGCGGTGCGAACGCCGCCGAGATCCTGGGTGCAAATCCTGACAAGGGCGCCAAGGCCTTGCTGCTGCTGAATACCGACCCGCTGCTGGACGCCGCCAACCCGGCCGCCGCCGCCAAGGCGCTGGACGCTGCCGACATGGTGGTGGTGCTGAGCCCCTTCAAGTCGGGCATGGACTACGCCGATGTGCTGCTGCCCACCGCGCCCTTCACCGAGACCTCGGGCAGCTTCGTGAATGCCGAGGGTCGCCTGCAGAGCTTTGTCGGTGTGGTGAAGCCGCTGGGTGAAACCCGCCCGGGCTGGAAGATCCTGCGCGTGCTGGGCAATCTGCTGGGCCTGCAAGGCTTTGGCCATGAGAGTTCCGAGCAGGTGCGTGCCGAGGCCCTGGGTGTGGATGCCGATCTGAGCGCGCGTCTGAGCAACGCCGGCCAGGCCGCCGTGGTGTTCGGCCAGGCGAGCGATGTCGAGCGCATCGCCGACCTGCCCATCTACGCCAGCGATGCCCTGGTGCGCCGCGCCAGCTCGCTGCAGCTGAGCACCGACGCGCGCCGGGCCGCCGTGGCGCGCGTGTCCAAGGCGCTGTGGCAACAACTCGGCCTTGCCGAGGGTGGCCGCATCAGCGTGAGCCAGGACGGTGCCGGCTCGGCCGAGTTGGCCGCCCAATTGGATGCCAGCCTGCCCGCCAATGTGGTGCGCGTGCCGGCCGGCCTGCCCGAGACGGCCGCCCTCGGCGCCGCCTTCGGCAGCCTGACGATTGCCAAGGTGTAATCCATGATCGACAGCCTTTATCAATCCGGCAACGCGCTCCTGGGGGGCTTCTGGCCCGTCATCTGGAGCCTGCTCAAGATCGTCGCGGTGGTGGCACCGCTGATGTTGTTCGTCGCCTACCTGACGCTGTGGGAGCGCAAGGCCATCGGCTGGACGCAGATCCGTCCGGGCCCGAACCGCGTCGGCCCCTACGGCCTGCTGACCCCGATTGCCGATGCGGTGAAGCTGATCTTCAAGGAGATCATCATCCCGACGGCGGCCAACAAGGGCCTGTACTTCCTCGGCCCCATCATGACCATCATGCCGGCCCTGGCGGCCTGGGCGGTGGTGCCCTTCGGCCCGCAGGCCGCGGTGGCGGACGTGAATGCCGGCCTGCTGTTCCTGATGGCCATCACCTCGCTGGAGGTCTACGGCGTCATCATCGCCGGCTGGGCATCGAACTCGAAGTACGCCTTCCTGGGCGCGCTGCGCGCCTCGGCCCAGATGGTGTCCTATGAAATCGCGATGGGCTTTGCCCTGGTGATCGTGCTGATGGTCACCGGCAGCATGAATATGAGCCAGATCGTGATCTCGCAGGAGACCGGCCGCTTCGCCGACCTGGGGCTGAACTTCCTGTCCTGGAACTGGCTGCCGCTGCTGCCGATCTTCGTCGTCTACTTCATCTCGGGCCTGGCCGAAACCAACCGCCACCCCTTCGACGTGGTGGAAGGCGAGTCGGAAATCGTTGCCGGCCACATGATCGAGTACTCGGGCATGTCGTTCGCGATGTTCTTCCTGGCCGAATACGCCAACATGATCCTGGTCTCGACCCTGACCGCGGTGATGTTCCTGGGCGGCTGGTCGGCACCGATCTCCTGGAGCCTCCTGGGCATGGAGACGCCGGCCCTCATCAAGGCCACGCTGCCGCTGTGGAACTGGTTCTGGCTGTTCGCCAAGATGTTCGTCGTCGTCACCATGTTCCTGTGGGTGCGCGCCACCTTCCCCCGCTTCCGCTACGACCAGATCATGCGTCTGGGCTGGAAGATCTTCATTCCCGTGACGCTGATCTGGCTGGTCGTTGTTGGCCTGTGGATCCAGTCGCCGTTCAACATCTGGAAGTGATTGACATGAGTTCAGTCAGCCATTTCTTCAAGAGCTTCTTGCTCACCGAGCTGTTCAAGGGCATGGCCCTGACCGGCCGGCATTTCCTGTCGCGCAACATCACGGTGCAGTTCCCGGAAGAGAAGACGCCGCTGTCGCCGCGCTTCCGTGGCCTGCATGCGCTGCGCCGCTACGACAACGGTGAAGAGCGCTGCATCGCCTGCAAGCTCTGCGAGGCGGTGTGCCCGGCGATGGCCATCACCATCGAGTCGGATGTGCGCGAGGACGGCAGCCGCCGCACCACGCGCTACGACATCGACCTCACCAAGTGCATCTTCTGCGGCTTCTGCGAGGAGAGCTGCCCGGTGGATTCGATCGTCGAGACACCGATCTTCGAGTACCACGGCGAGAAGCGCGGCGACCTCTACTTCACCAAGGACATGCTCCTGGCCGTGGGCGACCGCTACGAAAAAGAGATCGCAGCCACCAAGGAGGCCGACGCCAAGTACCGCTGATGGCCGAGGGTCAGGTCTTGCGCCTGGCCTCCCACACAGCTGACGCTTGCAGGATTCCCATGCAAACAACCACTGCGCTGTTCTACGTTTTCTCGGCCGTCTTGCTGGCCTCTTCGTTCCGTGTCATCACGGCCAAGAGCACCGTGCATTCGGCCCTGTTCCTGATCCTGGCCTTCTTCACCGGCTCCTGCATCTGGATGCTCTTGAAGGCCGAGTTCCTGGCGATCGCCCTGGTGCTGGTCTATATCGGCGCCGTGATGGTGCTGTTCCTGTTCGTGGTGATGATGCTGGACATCAACACCGACAGCATCCGCCAGGGCTTCTGGAAGCATCTGCCGCTGGCGGGCCTGGTGGGCGCCTTCATTGCGCTGGAAATGGCCGCGGTGCTGATGAGCGGCTTCCGCCTCAGCGAGGCGCCGGCGCTGGACCCGGTCTCGGCCCAACTGGGCAATAGCAAGATGCTGGGCATTGCGATCTACACGCAATACCTGTACCCGCTGCAGATCGCCGCCGTGCTGCTGCTGGTGGCCATCATCGCCGCGATTGCGCTGACGCTGCGCCGCCGCAAGGATTCGCGCTACCAGGACCCGGCCGAGCAGGTCAAGGTCAAGAAGGCCGACCGCCTGCGCGTGCTGAAGATGCAGGCAACGGTGCAAGCACCGGCGGCTGCCGCCGACAAGAACGAAGGAGCCGCATGATGGGTGCGCTGACCCTGGGCCATTTCCTCACGCTGGGCGCGCTGCTGTTCGCGCTCTCCGTGATAGGCATCTTCATGAACCGCAAGAACCTGATCGTCATCCTGATGGCGATCGAGCTGATGCTGCTGGCGGTGAATCTGAACTTCGTGGCCTTCTCGCACTACCTAGGCGACATGGCGGGCCAAGTCTTTGTGTTCTTCATCCTGACCGTGGCGGCCGCCGAATCGGCGATCGGCCTGGCGATCCTGGTGGTGTTGTTCCGCAACCGCGCCAGCATCAATGTGGAAGAACTGGACGCCTTGAAGGGCTGATAAGAACATGTCCGCACAACTCTCACAGAACCTGCTGCTGGCGGTGCCGCTAGCGCCCCTGGCCGGTGCCATCGCGGCCGGCTTCTTCGGCAAGCAGATCGGTCGCCGCGGCGCCCACACGCTCACCATCCTGGGCGTGCTGATCGCCTTCATCATCTCGGCCATGACGCTGAACGCGGTGGCCGTTGACGGCGCGCGTTTCAACCAGACCGTCTACGAATGGATGGTGCTGGGCGGGCTGAAGATGGAGGTCGGCTTCCTGGTCGATGGCCTCACCGCCATGATGATGTGCGTGGTGACCTTCGTCTCGCTGATGGTGCATATCTACACCATCGGCTATATGGAGGAAGACCCCGGCTACCAGCGCTTCTTCGCCTACATCTCGCTGTTCACCTTCTCCATGCTGATGCTCGTGATGAGCAACAACATGCTGCAGCTGTTCTTCGGCTGGGAGGCGGTGGGCCTGGTGTCGTATCTCTTGATCGGCTTCTGGTACACCAAGCCGACGGCGATCTTCGCCAATATGAAGGCCTTCCTGGTGAATCGCGTCGGTGACTTCGGCTTCATCCTGGGCATCGGCCTGCTGGTCGCCTATGGCGGCTCGCTCAACTACGCCGAAACCTTTGCCAAGGCGGGCGAGCTGGCGCAGATCAAGTTCCCGGCGCCGCTCTGGGGCTCGGACTGGATGATGCTGAGCGTGGCCTGCATCTGCCTGTTCATCGGTGCGATGGGCAAGTCGGCGCAGTTCCCCCTGCATGTCTGGCTGCCCGATTCGATGGAAGGCCCGACCCCGATCTCCGCGCTGATCCACGCCGCCACCATGGTGACGGCCGGCATCTTTATGGTCGCCCGCATGAGCCCGCTGTTCGAGCTCAGCGACACAGCGCTGAACTTCGTGCTCATCATCGGCGCCATCACCGCGCTCTTCATGGGCTTCCTGGGCATCATCCAGAACGACATCAAGCGCGTGGTGGCCTACTCGACGCTGTCGCAGCTGGGCTATATGACGGTGGCGCTGGGTGCCTCGGCCTACTCGGTGGCGGTGTTCCACCTGATGACGCATGCCTTCTTCAAGGCGCTGCTGTTCCTCGGCGCGGGCTCGGTCATCATCGGCATGCACCACGACCAGGACATCCGCAATATGGGCGGCCTGCGCAAGTACATGCCCATCACCTGGATCACCTCGCTCTTGGGCTCGCTGGCTCTGATCGGCACGCCGCTGTTCTCAGGCTTCTATTCCAAGGACTCGATCATCGAGGCGGTGCACGCCAGCCATCTGCCGGGTGCGCAGTTCGCCTACTTTGCGGTGATCGTGGGCGTGTTCGTCACCGCCTTCTATTCCTTCCGCATGTACTTCCTGGTCTTCCATGGCAAGGAACATTTCCATCACAAGCCCTTCCCGCAGGAAGATGCGGCCGAGCATGACGCGCATCACGGTCATGACGAGGACCATACGCCGCACGAGTCTCCCTGGGTGGTGACGGCGCCGCTGGTGCTGCTGGCGATCCCCTCGGTGGTGATCGGTTACCTCACCATCCAGCCCATGCTGTTCGGCGACTTCTTCAAGGATGCGATCTTCGTCAACCACGAGGTCCACCATGCGATGGAAGAGCTGGCGCATGAGTTCCACGGCGCGGTGGCGATGGCCACGCATGGCCTGACGGCGCTGCCGTTCTGGCTGGCGCTGGGCGGCGTGCTGACGGCCTATGTCTTCTACATGGTCGCGCCCAGCATCCCGGCCACCATCGCGCGTGTCTTCAGGCCGGTCGTGAACCTGCTGGAGAACAAGTACTACATGGACTGGATCAACGAGAACATCTTCGCCGCCGCGGCGCGCGCCATCGGCGTGGGCCTGTGGAAGGGCGGCGACGGCGCGCTGATCGATGGTGTGCTGATCAATGGTTCGGCCAAGGCGGTGGGCGGCATTGCCGGCCTGGTGCGCCGCGTCCAGACCGGCCACCTGTACTGGTATGCCCTGGTGATGATTCTGGGCGTCATTGGCTTGATGACCTGGCAGCTGTGGCCTTACATCGGGCCCCAATTCAGAGCCTTGGCGGGTTTCTGATCCGGGCGGAGAACAAGAATGTCCTTGCTTAGTATTTCCATCTGGTTGCCCATCGTCAGCGGCCTCGTGCTGCTGGCCCTGGGGCGTGACGACCAGGCCAAGACCGTGCGCTGGCTGGCCCTGGTGGCCGCCGTCACCAGCTTCCTGGTGACGCTGCCGCTCATCACCGGCTTCGACACCAGCACTGCCGCCGCTCAGTTCGGCGAGAACCTGCCCTGGATCGAGCGCTTCAACATCCGCTACCACCTGGGCGTGGACGGCATCTCGATGTGGTTCGTGCCGCTCACCGCCTTCATCACCGTGATCGTGGTGCTGGGTGCCTGGGAGGTGATCCAGACCCGCGTGAACCAATACATGGGCGCCTTCCTGGTGCTCTCGGGCCTGATGGTCGGCGTGTTCTGCGCGCTCGACGGCATGCTGTTCTACGTGTTCTTCGAGGCCACGCTGATTCCGATGTACATCATCATCGGCGTCTGGGGCGGCCCGCGGCGCGTCTATGCGGCCTTCAAGTTCTTCCTCTACACGCTGGCCGGCTCGCTCCTGATGCTGGTGGCCTTGCTCTACCTGTACTACAAGTCGGGTGGCAGCTTCGACATCCTCACCTGGCACAAGCTGCCGCTGCCGCTGAACGCGCAGACCCTGCTGTTCTTCGCCTTCCTGGCCGCCTTCTCGGTGAAGGTGCCGATGTGGCCGGTGCATACCTGGCTGCCGGACGCCCACGTCGAAGCGCCCACCGGCGGCTCGGTGGTGCTGGCCGCCATCATGCTGAAGCTGGGCGCCTACGGCTTCCTGCGCTTCTCGCTGCCGATCGCGCCCGACGCAGCGCGCGAATACGCCTGGTTCATCATCGCGCTCTCGCTGATCGCGGTGGTCTACATCGGCCTGGTGGCCCTGGTGCAGAAGGACATGAAGAAGCTGGTGGCCTATTCGTCCATCGCCCACATGGGTTTCGTGACGCTGGGCTTCTTCATCTTCAACGAGCTGGGTGTTTCGGGCGGCATCGTGCAGATGATCTCGCACGGCTTTGTCTCGGGTGCGATGTTCCTCTCCATCGGCGTGCTCTACGACCGCGTGCATTCGCGTGAGATCGCCGACTACGGCGGCGTGGTCAACACCATGCCCAAGTTCGCCGCCTTCGCGCTCTTCTTCGCCATGGCCAACTGCGGCCTGCCGGCCACCGGTGGCTTCGTCGGCGAGTGGATGGTGATCCTGGGCACGGTGAAGGCCGACTTCTGGCTCGGTGCGATCGCCGCCACCGCCCTGGTGTTCGGCGCCGCCTACACCTTGTGGATGTACAAGCGCGTCTATTTCGGCGCCATTGGCAACGACCATGTGCGCGAACTCACGGACATCAATGGCCGCGAGTTCCTGATGATGGCGCTGCTGGCCGCGGCGGTGCTGTGGATGGGCGTGTATCCCAAGCCCTTCACCGATGTGATGCATGTCTCGGTCACCGAGCTGCTCAAGCATGTGGCCATCTCGAAGCTCTGAGGGCCGATAAGCAAATGAACACCCAAATGAATTGGCTCGCGGTTTACCCCGAAATCGTCCTGCTGGGCATGTCCTGCCTGGTGGCGCTGGTGGACCTGTTCGTCACCGACCCGCGCCGCACGCCGACCTACTGGCTGACCCAGCTGACGCTGGCGGTGCTGGCCGGCATGCACTTCAGCTACTTCAACGCTGGCGGCACCGTCTATGCGATGCAGGGTATGGTGGTGTCCGACCCCATGGGCCATCTGCTGGCGGCCTTCGCGGCCGTGGCCACCATCGTCACACTGGTCTATGCGCGCCCCTACGCCGAGTCGCGCGAGATGCTCAAGGGCGAGCTGTTCACGCTCAGCCTGCTGGCCTATCTGGGCATCTGCATCATGGTGTCGGCCAACAACTTCCTGGTCATCTACCTTGGCCTGGAGTTGATGAGCCTGTCGCTCTACACCCTGGTGGCGCTGCGCCGTGACCATGCGGTGTCGACCGAGGCCGCGATGAAGTACTTCGTGCTGGGCGCGCTGGCCAGCGGCTTCCTGCTCTACGGCCTGTCGATGATGTATGGCGCCACCGGTTCGCTGGCGATCCCGCGCGTCTTCGAGGTCATCAGCACCGGTGCCCCGAACAAGTCGGTACTGATCTTCGGCGTGGTCTTCGTGGTCGCCGGCCTGGCCTTCAAGCTCGGTGCCGCCCCCTTCCACATGTGGGTGCCCGACGTCTACCAGGGCGCGCCCACCGCCGCCACGCTGCTGCTGGGCGGTGCGCCCAAGCTGGCCGCCTTTGCCATCACCATCCGCCTGCTGGTGGAAGGCATGCTGGGCCTGGCGGTGGACTGGCAGCAGATGCTGATCGTGCTGGCGCTGATGTCGCTCTTGGTCGGCAATCTGGCCGCCATCGCGCAGACCAACCTCAAGCGCATGCTGGCCTACTCCACCATCGCGCAGATGGGCTTCATGCTGCTGGGCCTGGCCTCGGGCGTGGTCAACAACAACACGCTCTCGGCCGCCAATGCCTACAGCTCGGCGATGTTCTACGCCGTGACCTATGTGCTGACCACGCTGGGCAGCTTCGGCATGATCATGCTGCTGTCGCGCCAGGGCCATGAGTCCGAAGAGATCAGCGACCTGGCCGGCCTGGCCAAGCGCAGCCCCTGGTATGCGCTGGTGATGACCATCTTCATGTTCTCGCTCGCGGGCATCCCGCCCACGGCCGGCTTCTACGCCAAGCTGTCGGTGCTGCAGGCCCTGGTGTCCACCAATGTGCAGCTCTATCTGTGGCTGGCGGTGGCGGCGGTGCTGGTGTCGCTGGTGGGCGCCTTCTACTACCTGCGCGTCATTAAGGTAATGTTCTTCGACGAACCCAGCGATCGCTCGGCGCTCGGCGCGCCCATCGACGTGCGCCTGGTGATGTCGCTGAACGGTGCCGCGGTGCTCGCCTTCGGCCTGCTGCCCGGCGGCCTGATGAATATGTGCGCCCAGGCCATCGTGCGTACGCTGGCGAGCTGAGCCTCAGGTCGCGTCGATGAATCAGACCGCGGCCGTCTGGCTGGTGCTGCTGGTTGCACTGGTTTCGGCCAATCTGCCTTACTTCAGCACGCGCATCCTGCTGCTCGGGCCGGCTCGCCACCCCAAGGCGGTGGGCTGGCGCCTGCTGGAGCTGTTGCTGATGGCCTGCCTGACCCTGGGCCTGGGCTTTGCGCTGGAGGCCCGCATGGGCCAGCGCCAGCCTCAAGGCTGGGAGTTCTATGCCGCCGGCCTGTGCCTCTTCATCACCCTGGGCTTTCCGGGCTTTGTCTGGCGCTATCTGCGCCGCGGCCGGCATGAAGACTGACAGCGACGATGCGCATCTGCGCGAGCATTGCATCGAATCGGCCGCGGTCTACGAGGGTCATTTCCTGCACGTGCGGCGCGACCGCGTGCGCCTGCCCGATGGCCGCGAGGCGGCGCGCGAGTACATCCGCCATCCCGGCGCGGTGATGATCGTGCCGCTGCTGGACGATGGCCGCCTGCTGCTGGAGCGCCAGTACCGCTACCCGATGGGCCGGGTGATGCTGGAGTTCCCGGCCGGCAAGCTGGATGCGGGCGAGGGCGCCCTGGCCTGCGCCCGACGCGAGCTGCGCGAGGAAACCGGCTACCAGGCGCGCGAATGGGCCCATGCCGGCGTGCTGCACAACGCCATTGCCTATTCCGACGAGGGCATCGAGATCTTCTTTGCGCGCGGCCTCGAGCCCGGCGCGCGCCAGCTCGACGAGGGCGAATTCCTCGACCTGGTGAGCCATACCCCGGCCGAGCTCGATGCCATGGCGCAGGTGGGCGAACTCACCGACGCCAAGACCCTGGTGGCCATGCTCTGGCTGGCGCGCTGGCAGACGGGCCAATGGGCTTTGCACTGGCAGCCGGCGCACTGAGCAGCATCTGCCTATCATCCGAGCATGCTTGTCCTCAACCTGGCCTGCGAACATGGCCACAGCTTTGAAGCCTGGTTTGGCTCCGCGGCGGACTATGAGTCGCAGCAGCAGCGCCAGCTGGTGAGCTGCCCGATCTGCGGCAGCCAGGACATCAGCCGCATGCCCAGCGCTCCACGCCTGAATGTCTCGCACCTGCGCGCCGAACCGGCCGCGCTCAAGACCGCCCAGGCCCTGGCCGCCGTGCGACAGCTGATCGCCAACACCGAGGATGTCGGCGAGCGCTTTGCCGAAGAGGCGCGCCGCATCCACTATGGCGAGGCCGAGGAGCGCGGCATCCGGGGCCGCGCCAGCGCCGAACAGACGCGCGAGCTGGTGGAGGAGGGCATCGCCGTGCTACCCCTGCCGATGGCCGACGCGCTCAAGGGCACGCTGCAATAGCACTGCTGACATGTTTGGGATCCGTCGCACCATGACCTGCGGCTATATTCCCGATCGCACGTAAGCTGCCCCCCGCGCCCTGGCCGTCCGGCCAGGGCGACTCTTTGCCTCTCACTAGAACTCTCGGAGCCCACATGCGTGAGTCCCTGCTCGCTGTTGCCATCGCCCTTGCCCTGGTGGCTTGCAGCAAACCCTCCAACGACGCACCCGCCGGAGCCGGCGAGGCCAAGGCGGCCTCGGTGGCGGCAGGCGCCGACAGCAAGCCGCTGCTGGTGGCTGCCGTTGACCTGCGCGCCCTGGATCTGAGCAGCTTTGCCAGCGGCCCGGTGATCACCGGGTCGATCCAGCCGGAGCGCCGCGCCGATCTGCGCGCCGAGGTCTCGGCCATCGTGCTGCAGGTGCTGAAGGAGAACGGCGAGCCGGTACGCCGCGGCGACCTGCTGGTGCGCCTGGATGACACCGCGATTCGCGACAGCTTGGCCTCGGCCGAGGAAGCCGCGCGCGCCGCCGGCCAAAGCTTCGAGCAGGCCGAGCGCCAGTACCAGCGCCTCAAGACCCTGCAGGCCCAGGGCATGAGCTCGATCCAGGCCACCGAGGACGCCGAGATCCGCCGCAACAACGCGCAAAGCGATCTGGTGGCGGCCAAGGCCCGCGCCGCCACCGCGCGTCAGCAGCTGCAGCGCACCGAGGTGCGCGCGCCCTTCGACGGCGTGGTGAGCGAGCGCAAGGTCTCGGCCGGCGACACCGCCCAGGTGGGCAAGGAGCTGGTCAAGGTGATAGATCCGCAAAGCCTGCGCTTCGAGGGCCTGGTGGCCGCCGATCGCCTGGCCGAACTGAAGGTCGGCCAGGGCGTGCATTTCCGCGTCAACGGCTATGGCAACAGCGGCTTCAGCGGCAAGGTCAAACGCGTGGACGTGGCGGCCAATGCCACCACGCGTCAGGTCGAGGTAATGGTGGCCTTTGCCGAGGGCGAAAAGCCCAAGGCCGCCGGCCTCTATGCCGAGGGCCATGTCGAGTCCAGCGCCAGCCAGGCCCTGCTGCTGGAAGACGCCGCCGTGCAGCGCGTGGGCGACAAGAGCTATGCCTGGCGACTGCAGGGCGGCCGCCTGAACAAGGTGGAAGTGCAGCTGGGCGCACGCGATGTGCGCACCGGCAACTACGCGGTGCTGAGCGGCCTGAAGGCCGGCGACCAGGTGCTGGCCAAGCCCGGCAGCACGCTCAAGGATGGCCAGAGCGTCGAGCTGCTGAAGGTGGCCGCGCAATCCTCCCCGACCGGAAAGTAAACCATGTTTCTTTCAGACTTCAGCATCAAGAAGCCGATCGCCACGATCGTCATCATCATCTCGGTGATGTGCCTGGGCTTGATGGCCCTGAAGAAGCTGCGCGTCAACTCGATCCCGGATGTGCAGGAGCCGATGCTGTTTCTGAGCATCGCCTACCCGGGCGCCTCGCCGGACACGGTGGAGCGCGAGGTGGTGAACCGCGTCGAGAAATCGCTGCAGGGCCTATCGGGCGTGCGCAAGGTCAACTCGACCTCGCGCGAGGGCGCGGCCGAGTTCCAGCTGATCTTCAACTTCAGCAAGAACCTGATCGAGGCCGCCGACGATGTGCGCAATGCCATCGCCACGGTGCGCTACAAGCTGCCGGTCGAAATGCGCGAGCCGGTGCTGCAGCGCTTCGACGTCTCGGCACAGCCGGTGATGCAGCTGGCGCTCTCGTCCACCACGCAGAGCCATGCCGAGATCAGCCGGCTGGCCGAGGACCAACTGGCCGACAAGTTCCGCAGCATCCCGGGCGTGGCCACGGTAGCGGTGAACGGCGCGCTGCGCCGCGAGCTGAGCGTGCTGCTGCGCGCCGAGAAGCTGCGCGAGTACAACGTCTCGGTCACCGAGGTGGTGGCGGCGCTGCGCGCACAGAACATCTCGGTGCCGGTGGGCAAGGTGCGCGGCCAGATGGAGGACCAGAGCATCCGCCTGCAGGGCCGCATTGAATCGCCCGCCGACTTCCAGCAGGTGGTGGTCAAGCACATGGGCAGCGAGTCGATCCGCCTGGGGCAGCTGGCCCAGATCGGCGACGGCTTTGCCGAACTCGCCAGCTTCAGCGTGCGCAATGGCCGGCCCAATGTGGGCATCTCCATCACGCGCACCCGCGACGCCTCCACCGTCACGGTGGCGGCCGAGGTCAACAAGATGGTGGCCAAGCTGGCCCCCACGCTCAGCCAGGGCACCACCCTGGAGGTGACGCGCGACGAGGGCAAGGAATCGCAGGAGAACCTCGACAACGTCATCCACGCCCTGGTGTTCGGTGCCGGGCTGACGATTGCGGTGGTCTATGTGTTCCTGAACTCCTGGCGCTCCACCATGATCACGGCGCTGAGCCTGCCGACCTCGGTGATCGCCGCCTTCATCGCCGTCTGGCTGTGCGGCTTCACGCTCAACTTCATGAGCCTGCTGGGCCTGTCGCTGGCGATCGGCGTGCTGATCGACGACGCCATCGTGGTGCGCGAGAACATCGTGCGCCATATGGAGCGCGGCGCCGATCGCCGCACCGCGGCGCTCAACGGCACGGCCGAGATCGGCCTGGCCGTCGCCGCCACCACCTTCTCCATCGTCGCCGTGTTCATTCCGGTGGCCTTCATGCCGGGCGTGTCGGGCGAATGGTTCCGCCCCTTCGGCCTGACCGTGGTGGCCTCGGTGCTGGTGAGCCTGTTGATCTCCTTCACGCTGGACCCGATGCTGTCGGCCTTCTGGGGCGACCCACCGGGCGAGCAGCACAAGCCCAGGACCGGCATCAGCCGCCAGCTGCAGCGCTTCAACAACTGGTTCGACCACCAGTCCGACCGCTATGGCCGCGTGATCGCCTGGGCCCTCCATCACCGCCGCTGGATGGCGGTGTTTGCGGTCGGCAGCCTGGTTGCCGCGGTAGTGCTGGCGGCCAAGTTCCTCGGCACCAGCTTCCTGCCGACCTCGGACGCCGGCATGGTGGTGGTGAATGTGCGCACGCCCGCCAGCACCAACCTGGAATATGCCAAGCTCAAGCTGGAGGCGGCCGCCACGCTGGCACGCGGCCTGCCCGAGACCGTGGCCACCAACAGCCGCGTTAGGGTGGGTGGCGGCACCATCTATGTGGACCTGGGCAAGGCCAAGCAGCGCAAGCGCTCGGCCGAGGAGATTGCCGCGGACCTGCGCGGCAAGGTCTCGCGTCTGGTGGGTGCCGAGTACACGGTGCAGGACAACCTCAACAACGGCGGCCAGAAGCCGGTGCAGATCCAGTTCAACGGCACCGATGCGCGCAGGCTGCTGGACATCAGCAACGACTTCATCGCCAAGCTGCGCGAGGTCAAGGGCGCGGTGGACGTGGGCCTGTCCGAGCAGGATCCGCAGAACGAGCTGCAGATCGAGCTGAACCGCGGGCTGGCGAATTCGCTGGGCATCTCGGTGGGCGATGCGGCCCAGGCCCTGCGCGTGGCCTTTGCCGGCGTGGAGGTGGGCGACTGGGTCGACCCCACCGGCGAGACGCGCGACGTGGCGGTGCGCCTGCACCCCGACGACCGCGTGGAGCTCAGCAATATCGAGCGCCTGCCGGTGTCGGTGGCGGGCACCAACCGCATGGTGCCGCTGGAGCAGATCGCCAGCATACGCATGGGCCGCGGCCCCTCGCAGATCGAGCATGCCAATGGCAAGCGCACCATCACGGTGTCGGCCAATGCGCATGAGCGCTCGCCCGGCGAGGTCACCGCCGATGCGCTGAAGATCGCCAAGGCAATCGACTTCCCGCCCGGCTTCGGCCTGGAGCTGGGCGGCGATTCGGAAACCCAGAACGAGGTCTTCGGTGCCATGTTCATCGCGCTGATCAGCGGCGTCGGCCTGATGTATCTGATCCTGGTCATGCAGATGGGCTCGTTCACCGCGCCGCTGGGGGTGATGCTGTCGCTGCCGCTGTCGCTGATCGGCGTGGTGGTGGCGCTGCTGCTCACCAAGGGCACGCTCAATCTGATGAGCTTCATCGGCATCATCATGCTGATGGGCCTGGTGGCCAAGAACGCCATCCTGCTGCTGGATGCGGCGCGCCAGGAAGAGGCCGAGGGCATGGATCGCGAGGAGGCCCTGATGCATGCGGGCCGCAAGCGCCTGCGGCCCATCCTGATGACCACCTTTGCGCTCATTGCCGGCATGCTGCCGGTGGCCATAGGCGTGGGCGACGGCGGCGAGTTCTACCGCCCGATGGCGGTGGCCATCATCGGCGGCACCATCACCTCGACCCTCTTGACCCTGCTGGTGGTGCCTAGCTTCTACGACAGCATCGAGATCGCCAAGGACCGCATGTTCGCCAAGTTCCACCGCCGCGTGCTGCGCTGGAATGCCCTGGTGGCCTTCGTGCTGACCTTTGTCGAGGCCATCCTGGCGCTGACGCTGGTGCGCTTCCTGTTCCGCATGCTGCTCAAGCTGGGCGGTCTGGCACGCGGCCGCAAGGCCAGCGTGCAGCCGGTCGGAGCCGACTGAGCCCGCGCACAAAGGCCCGGAAGGGGTTTTGTGGCTGGCTCAGAGCAATCTGTTGGGATTCATCAGGCCCTGGGGATCCAGGGCCTTTTTGATGGCGCGCATCAATGTGAGGGCCACCGGGTGCTTGCGGCGCGCCAGCTCATCGCGCTTGAGCTGGCCTATGCCATGCTCGGCCGAGATCGAACCGCCATGCGCCAGCACCGCGTCGAACACCAGCTGGTTGACCGCATGCTCCTGCTCGCGCAGAAAGCCCGCCGCGTCCATGCCCTCGGGTGCCTGCACGTTGTAGTGCAGATTGCCGTCGCCCAGGTGGCCGAAGTCCACCAACCGGATGCCCGGCCAGCGCGCCTGCAGCGCGGCGTCGGTGCTGGTGACGAAGGCTGGGATGCGCGAGACGGGCAGGGCGATGTCGTGCTTGATATTGAGCCCTTCCTCGCTCTGCGCCAGCGGGATGGACTCGCGCAGCTGCCAGAGCGCCTGCGATTGCTGCAGGCTTTCGGCCACCACGGCATCGTGGATCAGGCCCTGCTCCAGCGCGGCCTCCAGCAGGCCCTCGAAGACCGCGCGGGCATGGGCCTCGCTCTCGCTGTCGGAGAGCTCCAGCAGCACGGTCCAGGGCTGCGGCCCCAGCGGCTGCGCCAGCTGCGGGAAATGCCTGGCCACCAGGCCGAGCGCAAAGCCGTTCATGACTTCGAAACCGGTCAGGCTTGCGCCGGCGCGGGCCTGGGCCAGGCCCAGCAGGGCCACCGCCGCCTCCAGGCTGGCGCAGGCGGCCAGCGCCGTCATCTGCGCCAGCGGCGCCGGATAGAGCTTGAGCGTGGCCGCGGTGATGATGCCCAGCGTGCCCTCGCTGCCGATGTAGAGATCGCGCAGGTCGTAGCCGCTGTTGTCCTTGCGCAGGCCGCTCAGGCCGTCCCAGATCTCGCCCTGTGGCGTCACCACCTCCAGCCCCAGGCACAGCTCGCGCGCATTGCCATAACGCAGCACCTGCGTGCCACCGGCATTGCTGGCCAGGTTGCCGCCTATGGTGCAGCTGCCCTCGGCGGCCAGGCTGAGCGGGAACAAGAGGCCCGCAGCGGCCGCGGCCTCCTGCACCGCCTGCAAGACGCAGCCGGCCTCGACGGTGAGGGTGAGATTGGCGGCGTCCAGCTCGCGCACGCGGTTCAGGCGCTGCAGGCTCAGCAGCAGCTGCGCGCCGCTGGCGTCGGGCACACCAGCGCCCACCAGGCCGGTGTTGCCGCCCTGCGGCACGATGCTCACGCCATGCGTGGCGGCCAGCTTGACGGCGGCCGCAACCTCGGCCGTGCTGCCGGGGCGCAGCACGGCCAGGGCCTTGCCGGCATAGCGCTTGCGCCAGTCGCGCTCGTAGGCGGACAGGTCGCCCTCGCTGAGCACCTGGGCGGGGCCCAGCGCCGCGCGCAGCGCGCTCAGCAGCGCTTCATGGCTCATGCCTGCTTGGCCGCCGCGAGGCGCTGGCGCACCTGCATCGCGCAGGCGACGAAGATGGCCACGCTCAGCAGCACTTCCAGCAGCGCCAGGGCCTGCGAGAGCCCATGCTCGCTGGTGGCGCGCACGGCACCCTCGGCGAAATAGAGCCAGATCATCAGGCTCAGCCAACGGAAGGTGTAGAGCCGGTAGCGCCACAGCCCCAGCAAGGGCAGCAGCAGCGGCAGGGCCTTGAGGGCCAGGGTACCGCGGCCGGTGGGCGCCAGCCACAGCTCCCAGGCCAGGCAGAGCAGGAACAGCATGGCCACGCTGGCCAGGGCGAGGTTGCGCGAGCGCGCTTCCTGCGGCCGCGGCTGGCTGCGCAGGGAGGGTGACTGAGGGGTATCCATTGACATGTTTGGCATCATAGCCAGCATGACCACAAGAACTGACCCGCCCGGCGCGCTCGGCAACCCGATCGCGCTGCTGTCCAACTTCCTCAGCGAGCTGCTGGCCTGGCCCTGGTGGCAGACCCTCCTGACCTTCCGCGAGCGCTTCAAGCAGGAGCGCCTGGGCCTCACCGCAGGCAGCCTCACCTTCACCACGCTGATCTCGCTGGTGCCGCTCCTGACGGTGATGCTGGCGTTGTTCACCGCCTTCCCGATGTTCTCGTCCTTCCAGTCGGCGCTGGAGCAGTATTTCCTCAAGAGCCTGATCCCGCCGAATATCGCCAAGCCGGTGCTCGCGGCGCTGACCCAGTTCGCCAGCAAGGCCAACAGGGTGGGCACGGTGGGCCTGGTGGTGCTGGGCTTTACCGCACTGATGCTGATGCTCACCATCGATCGCACGCTCAACGCGATCTGGCGGGTGCAGCGCCCGCGTCCGATCGCGCAGCGGGTGCTGGTGTACTGGGCAGCGCTGACGCTGGGCCCGCTGCTGCTGGGCGCCAGCCTCACGCTCACCAGCTATGCGATCTCGGCCGGCCAGGGCCTGGTGAGCAATCTGCCGCAAAGCCTGAGCGTGCTGCTCAACAGCGTGGACATGCTGGTGCTGGGTGCCGCCATCGCCGGCCTGTTCCACTATGTGCCCAACACCCATGTGCGCTGGCGCCATGCGCTGATGGGCGGTGCCTTCGTGGCGATCGCCTTTGCCCTGGCCAAGAGCGGCCTGGCCTGGTACGTCAAGCAGGTGCCGACCTATTCGACCCTTTACGGCGCCTTTGCCACCGTGCCGATCTTCCTGATCTGGATCTATCTGGGCTGGGCCATCGTGCTGCTGGGCGCGATCCTGGCGGCCAATGCGCCCAGCCTGTCGACGCGCATGCGGCGCCGCGCCGACGCGCCGGGCCTGGCCTTCGAGCTGGCGCTGGAGAGCCTGCGCGAACTTTGGCGTGCGCGCGAGGTCGGCGAGGGCGGGCGGCATGGCCTGCAGCTGGCGGAGGCGCTGCGCGTCGATCCGCTGCAGCTGGAACCGGTGATCGACAGCCTGCTGGACCTGAACTGGGTGGGCCGCCTGGAAGAGGCCGGCGCGCAGCGCCTGGTGCTGCTTTGCGCGCCCGCCGAGGTGGCAGCGGCGCCGCTCATCCAGGCCTTGCTGGCCGAGCGCAGCGAGAGCCTAGCGGCGCTGTGGGGGCGCAGCGACTGGGAGCGCCTGAGCCTGGCCGATCTACTAGGGCCTGTTAACACTATATTTGCCCGTGCGAACGGGGCCGGTAGGGCCCAGGTCTAGGCGGACGACGAAGCCCAGGCTGGCTGCCTGGGCGAGGAGTTCAACGACGAGATGGGCCCTGCCAGCCCCGTTCCCTTCGGGTTGCCACCAGAAAAGCCGTGCACGTCGTTGCAAAGCCTCGCCGGGGGAGCTACCCCGGCTTCGGTTTGCGCCTAGTTCACGGCTTTTCTGGTGGCAACGCATCGGGCAAATTTAGTGTTAACAGGCCCTAGGCTGAAGGCTTCACGGGTGCAGCACCACCATCAAGGCGGTGGCAGCCTGCTTGCCATGGTTGCGGATCGCGTGCGGCCCATCGGCCGCATAGCGCGCCGTCTCGCCGCTCTTGAGCTTTTGCATTACCTGGCCGGCACTGACCTCCAGCGTGCCGCTGAGCACGCTCAGATGCTCGCGCGAGCCGGGCTCGTGCGCGGCCGATTCCAGCGCGCCGCCTGGTTGCACCGTCAGCTCGTACCACTCGAATTGGCCGGCCAGATCGATGGGGCCGAGGATGCGCAGCTTGCACAGCCCGTCGGGGCTGCTCATGCCCGGCGTGCCATGCGCCGGCACCACCTCGATGGCCGGCGCGCTGGGGCGCTCGCCGCCCAGCAGCTCCGACAGGTCCACGCGCAGCGCATTCGCCAGCCGCCATACCACCGCCACCGTGGGGTTGGCCTGGTTGCGCTCGATCTGCGACAGCATCGACTTGCTGACCCCGGCGCGGCGCGAGAGTTCGTCCAGCGACAGGCCCTGGCCCTGGCGTAGCGTTTGCAAGGTGGCGCCGACACGTGGCGGCTCCAGGGCATCGAGATTGGGGACGGACATGCTGCCTTGACCGGTTGAGGTTAATCCTGGATACTGCACGAAAGTTCGATATAGCGAACTGCGTTCTATTTAACGGATTGTGCACCAGGAGACCCATGATGACCACCAGCGTGAACAGCAGCGACGCGTTCTATGCGCATCTGCGCCAGGAACTGCAGGGCATACGCGACGCCGGCCTGTTCAAGAAAGAGCGCATCATCACCACGCCGCAGGGCGCCGATGTGCACACAGCCGAGGGCGGCGACGTCATCAATCTGTGTGCCAACAACTACCTGGGCCTGTCCTCGCATCCGGACGTGATCGCCGCCGCCCATGAGGCGCTGCGCACGCATGGCTATGGTCTCTCCTCGGTGCGCTTCATCTGCGGCACGCAGGACCTGCACAAGACCCTCGAGGCCCGGCTGGCGCGCTTCCTTGGCACCGAGGACACCATCCTCTACGCCGCGGCCTTCGACGCCAATGGCGGCCTGTTCGAGCCGCTGCTGGGCGAGCAGGATGCGGTCATCAGCGACGAGCTCAACCACGCCTCCATCATCGACGGCATCCGCCTGTGCAAGGCGCAGCGCTATCGCTACAAGCACAACGACCTGGCCGATCTGGAAGTGCAGCTGCAGGCCGCGCGTGCCAAGGGTGTGCGCCACGTGCTGGTGTTCACCGACGGCGTGTTCTCGATGGACGGCACGATCGCCCAGCTCGACAAGATTCGCGCGCTCACCGACCAGTATGGTGCGCTGCTGGGCATAGACGAATGCCATGCCAGCGGCTTCATGGGCAAGACCGGCCGTGGCACGCATGAGTACCGCGATGTTTTTGGCAAGATCGACATCATCACCGGTACCCTGGGCAAGGCCCTGGGCGGCGCCTCGGGCGGCTTCACCAGCGGCCGCAAGGAAGTGATCGAGCTGCTGCGCCAGCGCTCGCGCCCCTATCTGTTCTCCAACACGGTGGCGCCCAGCATCGTCGGTGCCTCGATCGCGGTACTGGACCTGCTGGAGGGCTCGACCGCGCTGCGCGACAAGCTGGAGGCCAACACCGCCTATTTCCGTGCGGCCATCCAGGCCGCCGGCTTCGAGATCAAGCCTGGCAGCCATCCCATCGTGCCCATCATGGTGTACGACGCGGTCAAGGCCCAGCAGCTCAGCGCACGCCTGCTGGAGCTGGGCGTGTATGCGGTGGGCTTCTTCTTCCCGGTGGTGCCCAAGGGCCAGGCGCGCATCCGCGTGCAGGTCTCGGCCGGCCATGAGCGCCATCACCTCGAAAAGGCCGTGGCCGCCTTCACCCAGGCCGGCCGCGAGCTGGGCTTGATTCCCGCCTGAACAGAGCAAGAGCGCGTATGACCAAGATTCTCATCATTGGCGCCAACGGCCAGATCGGTACCGAGCTGGCGCAAGAGCTGGCGCTGCGCCATGGCAATGCCAACGTCATCACCAGCGACCTGGCCCCCGAGGGCCGCGTGCCCACGCTCACGCACGAGATGCTGGACGTGACCGATGCCGCCGCGCTCACCGCGGTGGCCAAGCGCCACGGCATCACCCAGGTCTACCACCTTGCCGCGGCGCTCTCGGCCACCGGCGAGAAGCACCCCATGTGGGCCTGGGACCTGAACATGAAGGGCCTGCTGAATGTGCTGGAGCTGGCGCGCGTGCAAAAGCTCGAGCGTGTGTTCTGGCCTAGCTCGATCGCGGCCTTCGGCCCCAAGACCCCGCAGACGCTGACGCCACAGGACACGGTGATGGACCCCAGCACGGTCTACGGCATCTCCAAGCTGGCCGGCGAGGGCTGGTGCCGCTGGTACCACGCCAACCATGGCGTGGACGTGCGCAGCCTGCGCTACCCCGGCCTGATCAGCTGGAAGACCCCGCCCGGCGGCGGCACCACCGACTACGCGGTGGAGATCTTCCACGCCGCGCTGAAGACGGGCCGCTACAGCTGCTTCCTCGAAGAGGGTCAGGCCTTGCCGATGATGTACATGCCCGACGCGCTGCGCGCCACCATCGAGCTGATGGAAGCGCCCGCCGAGGCGATCCGCGAGCGCGGCTCCTACAACCTGGCGGGCGTGAGCTTCACGCCGGCGCAGATCGCCGCGGCGATCCGCGCCGAGCTCCCCGCCTTCGAGATCAGCTACGCGCCCGACTTCCGCCAGGCGATTGCCGCCAGCTGGCCGCAGTCCATCGACGACAGCCGCGCCAGCGCCGACTGGGGCTGGCAGCTGGCCTACGACCTGCGCGCGATGGTGGGCGACATGCTCAAGGAATTGCGCCCGCTCTTGACCTGAGTGCATGGGCGGCGGCATGGCGCTGCTAAGCTTGCGGCATGCGTGTGACCCCTGCTGCGCTCACTCTTGGCGCCATGCTGCTGCTCGGCGCCGGCCCCGCTGTTGCCCAGACCCTCCCGGCGGCGGATGAGGAAGACTTCCGCTACCTGCTGGGCCTGGGCCTGCGCGCCGGCCCCGATTACTGGGGCTCGGAGCAGCGCAGCGTCGGTCTGAAGCCCTTGTGGGCGCTGCGCTGGGGGCGCTGGCGCATCTCCACCTCGGGGGCGGGGGGCTTGATGGGCTTTGGCAACGAGGCCGTGGGGCCGGGGCCCGGCGCCAGCCGCGAACTGTTCCGCAGCAGCACCTTGCGCGTGGGCTTCGGCCTGCGCTTCGACAGCGGCCGCCACAGCGATGCCGTCAGCAGCACGGCGGGCTTGCCGGATGTGCAGCGCACCCTGCGCGGCCGCATCTATGCGAGCTACGAACTGGGGCCCCAATGGCAGCTGTCCGGCGCCCTGAGCCAGGATCTGCTGGGCAAACGCGGCGGTGCCGTGGCCACCATCGATCTGACACGCCGTCTCTATCGCAGCCAGATGGCCGAGCTGAGCGCTTTCGTGAGTGCCTCGGCGGGCGATCGCCGCCACATGCTCAGCTACTTCGGCGTGCCGGCCGACAGCCCGGCCGCGCAACGCTATGGCCGCGCTTACGAGCCCGGCGCCGGCCTGCGCGACGCCAGCCTGGGCGCCAACTACACGAGGGCCTTTGGCCGCCATTGGGTGGGCTATGCGGGCGCCAGCCTCAGCACCCTGCTGGGTCCGGCGGCCGACAGCCCGCTCGACCAGCGCCGCAGCGCCTTCGGCTGGAGCCTGGGGCTGGCTTACCGCAACTGATGCTTCGGGGCGTTTAGGCGAGCGCGGCCCTCAACGCCGTCAATACCTGCTCGGGCGCCTCCGCCATCATCGAATGCCCGGCGGGCACGCGCTGCACGCTGGCTTTGAGTGCCGCGCCCAGGGCCTGGCTTTGCTTGGGGGCGGTCATCTGGTCGCGCTCGCCCAGGATGAAGTGCGCCGGGCAGGTCACTTGCGCGGCCGCTTCCAGGCCATGGGCATAGGCATCGCAGACGCGGAAGTCGTGCTCGAACAGATTGCCATGGCCATAGCCGGACTGGATGTGCCGCATCAGCTGCAGATTGCCGCCATGCAGCCAGGCGCCCGGGCCGGGGTAGGACGGCTTGCTGGCCTGGCTGCTGTGCGAGAACACATTCACCATCTCCATGGCCTTGAGCGGCGCGCTGCGCGAGGTTTCCAGCAAGGCCTCGGAGACCTTCATCGGATAGGCCGTGCCCAGCATCAATAGGCGCGTGGCGCGCGCCGGCGCCTGCGCCGCGGCCTCCAGCGCGATCAGCGAGCCCATGCTGTGGCCCACCAGCGCCGCCTGCTGCACGCCGGTGGCGTCCAGCACCTGCACCAGCCAGGCCCCCAGCGCCTCCACCGAGGGCAAGGCCTGACCCTCGCTGCGGCCATGGCCGGGCAGGTCCAGCGCCAGCACGGCATGGCCATGGTGGGCGAACCAGCGTGCCAGCAGGGTCCAGACGCTGTGGTCGTGCAGGGCGCCATGCACGAACACGATGCAGGGCAGGGTGGGGTCGAAGTCCTTGCCGCCGGTATAGGCGTAGACGGTCTGTGCGTTGACTTGCAGCTTCATGGTGCGCTTACTTGGCGGCAATCTTCAGGGCGGTCTTGAGGTCGGCGATCAGGTCGTCGGCATCCTCCAGACCGATGGACAGGCGTATCGTGCCCGGCGTGATGCCGGCCTGCGCCAGCGCCGCATCGTCCATGCGGAAATGCGTGGTGCTGGCCGGGTGTATCACCAGCGAGCGGCAATCGCCCACATTGGCCAGATGGCTGAAGATCTTCAGCGCCTCGATGAAGCGCTTGCCCTGCTCGCGGCTGCCATTCAGATCAAAGCTGAACACCGAGCCGCAACCCCTGGGCAAGAGGCGCTGCGCGAGTGCATGGCTCGGATGGCTGGCCAGGCCCGGATAGCCCACGCGCGCCACGCCGGCTTGGGCCTCCAGGAACTCGGCCACCTTTTGCGCGTTGCTCACATGGCGTTGCATGCGCAGCGAGAGTGTCTCTATGCCCTGCAGGATCAGCCAGGCGGTGTGCGGGCTCATGCAGGCGCCAAAGTCGCGCAGCCCCTCGCGGCGCGCGCGCAGCAGAAAGGCACCCACCGTGCTTTCCTCGCTGAACACCATGCCGTGGAAGCCCGCGTAGGGCTCGCACAACTCGGCGAAGCGGGGCGTGGCGGGCTTGGCGCCGCTTGCGGCGTCAAAGCCCGACGATCGCAGCGCCTCGGCGCTGCGATCATGCGCGGCCTGCCAGTCGAAGGCGCCGCTGTCGGCCAGCACGCCACCCACCACGGTGCCATGGCCGCTGAGGAACTTGGTGGCCGAGTGGTAGACCAGGTCGGCGCCATGCTCGAAGGGCCGCATCAGATAGGGCGTGGTGAGCGTCGAGTCCACCAGCAGCGGCAGGCCGGCCTCATGGGCGATGGCGGCCACATTGGGAATGTCCAGCAGGTCCATGCCCGGGTTGCCCAGGGTCTCGCCGAACAGCAGCTTGGTGTTGGGTCGTATCGCCGCCTTCCAGGCATCCAGCTCGCCGGGGCGCACGAATGTGGTTTCGATGCCGAAGCGCGCCAGCGTGTAGTGCAGCAGATTGTGCGAACCGCCGTAGAGCGCGGCCGAGGCGACGATGTGCGAGCCCGCGCCGGCCAGGGTAGCGATCGCAAGATGCAGGGCGGCCTGACCGCTGGCGGTGGCGATCGCGCCGACGCCGCCCTCCAGCGCCGCCACGCGCTCCTCGAATACCGCAGTGGTGGGGTTGGAGATGCGCGAGTAGACATGGCCGGCGCGTTCCATATTGAAGAGCGAGGCCGCGTGCTCCGAGTTCTCGAAGACGAAGGAGGTCGTGAGGTGCAGGGGCGTGGCGCGCGCGCCGGTGGCGGGGTCGGGTGTTGCCCCCGCGTGTAGCGCCAAGGTATCAAAGCCAGGGTCGGCGTAGCCGGACATGGTGTCTCCGCTTGTGTTCGATGCGGGCATTGTGTGCTATGTTGGAAACCATCCAACGCTACACATCACCCAGTTCTTCGAGGAGGCCACCATGAAAGTTGTCGACATACTCCGCGTCAAGGGCGGCACCCTCTACACAGTTGCGCCGGATCAAGCCCTGGGCGATGCCATCGCCACCATGGCCGAATACGACATCGGTTCGCTGGTGGTGATGGAGCACGGCGACCTGGTGGGCATGCTGACCTTCCGCGAGGTGATCGCGGCGGTGCAGCGCAATGGTGGCAGTGTCGGCTCCTCGATCGTGCGCACGGTGATGGACGACCATCCGCTCACCTGCACGCCCGAGACCGAGATCGACGAGGTGCGCCGCATGATGCTGGGGCGCCATGCCCGCTACATGCCGGTGCTCAACGGCAAGACGCTGATGGGCGTGATCTCCTTCTACGACGTGGCCAAGGCCGTGGTCGACAGCCAGGACTTCGAGAACCGCATGCTCAAGGCCTATATCCGCGATTGGCCGGTCGAGGAAGAGGGCGCCTCGACGGCCGAGCCCAAGCTCTAGAATCCGGGTCGAAGCCCGGCGTTCCCGCCGGGCACAGGCTTTGGATCCGGCATGTCAGGCAGCACATTTGGTGAGTTGTTCCGCGTCACGAATTTCGGCGAGAGCCATGGCCCGGCGATAGGCTGCGTGATCGACGGCTGCCCGCCCGGCCTGGCGCTGAGCGAGGCCGACATCCAGCCCGAACTGGATCGCCGCCGCCCCGGTACCTCGCGACATGTGACCCAGCGCAACGAGCCCGACACCGTCGAGATCCTCTCCGGCGTCTACGAGGGCCAAACCACCGGCACGCCGATCTGCCTGCTGATCAAGAACACCGACCAGCGCAGCAAGGACTACGGCAACATCCTCGACACCTTCCGCCCCGGTCATGCCGACTACAGCTACTGGCGCAAATACGGCCTGCGCGATCCGCGCGGCGGTGGCCGCTCATCGGCGCGCCTGACCGCGCCCATGGTGGGCGCCGGAGCGGTGGCGCGTCTGTGGTTGAAGCAACAGTACGGCACCGAGTTCCGCGGCTGCATGACCCAGCTGGGCGAGCTGGAGATCCCCTTCGAGGGCTGGCAGCATGTGAGCCAGAATCCCTTCTTCGCCGCCAACGCCAGCAAGATCGCCGAGCTGGAGGTCTATATGGACGAGCTGCGCCGCGCCGGCGATTCGGTGGGCGCACGCATCCGCGTGGAAGCCACCGGCGTGCCGGTAGGCCTGGGCGAGCCGCTGTTCGACAAGCTGGACGCCGAGATCGCCTACGCGATGATGGGCATCAATGCGGTCAAGGGCGTGGAGATCGGCGCCGGCTTTGCCAGCGTGGCGCAGCGCGGCAGCCAGCATGGCGACGAGCTGACCCCGGGCGGTTTTGCCAGCAACAATGCCGGCGGCGTGCTGGGCGGCATCTCCACCGGCCAGGACCTCTCTGTCTCGATTGCGATCAAGCCCACCAGCTCGATACGCAGCCCCAAGGCCTCGATCAACCGCGCCGGCGAGCCCACCCAGGTGGAAACCTTCGGCCGCCACGACCCCTGCGTGGGCATACGTGCCACCCCCATCGCCGAGGCCATGCTGGCGCTGGTGCTGATGGACCATGCGCTGCGCCACCGCGCGCAATGCGGCGACGTGCGGCACGCGATGCCGGCCATTCCCTCGCAGCGCTGATGGCCGACGCGGCCGCCGCCCCCGGCCGCACGCTGGGTGCCTGCGCGCTGCTGTCCTTCGCCTATTTCGCCAGCATCGGCGCCTTCAATCCCTACGCGCCGCTCTGGTACAAGGAGCTGGGCCTGCCGGTGTTCGCGATCGGCGTGCTGGTCTCGATCTCGAGCTGGACGCGGCTGTTCGCACCCTATGCCTGGGGCGCGCTGGCCGACCGCAGCGGCCAGCGCGTGCGCCTGATCCGCTGGGCCAGCCTGGCCTGCCTGCTGGCCTCGCTGGGCTTCTTGCTGCCGCCCAGCTTTGCCAGCCTGGCCCTGTCCTGCTTTCTGATGTATCTGTTCAACGCCGCCATCGTGCCGCTCACCGAGACCGTGGTGGCAGCGCAGTTGCTGACCCAGGGCGGCGGCATGGACGCGCGCAAATACGGCCGCGTGCGCGTCTGGGGCTCGGTCGGCTTTCTGAGCACCGTGTTGCTGGCGGGCTGGTGGTTCCAGCATTTCGGCATGCGCTACTTTGCCTGGACCGTGATCGCCCTGCTGCTGCTGCTGGTGTGGGCCGCGCATCGCCTTCCCGAGCAGCATGCGCCCTCGCATGGCCATGAGCCGGCGCCGCCGCTGCGCGAGGTGCTGGCACACCCGGAGGTGCGCTGGTTCTTCGCCGGCGTGTTCCTCACCGTGCTGGCACACTCGGCCCTCTATGCCTTCTTCAGCCTCTACCTGGACGAGCTGGGTTACAGCAAGCCTGTGGTGGGCGGGCTGTGGGCGGTCTCGGTGGTGGTGGAGATCGCCTGGTTTGCCTTCCAGGGGCGCTTGCTGGAGCGCGGCAGCCTGCATGGCTGGCTGATGGCGGCGGCGCTGCTGTCGGGCGCGCGCTTTGCCGCCACCGCCGCCTTTGGCAGCTGGGTCTGGGTGCTGGTGCTGGCGCAATGCACCCATGCCCTCACCTTTGCGGCCCAGCACACCGCCTGCATCGCGCTGGTGACGCGCTACTTCCCGGGGCGCTTGCGTGGCCGTGGACAGGCGCTCTATTCGGTGCTGGGCTATGGCTGCTCGGGTGTGCTGGGCAGCGTGGGCGGCGCCGCGCTGGCCTCGCTGTGGGGCTATGCCGCCACCTTCTGGGCTGCCAGCGCGGCAGCCCTGCTGGGCGCGCTGTGTTGCTGGCACAGCGCAAGGCTGGACGCCGCGCGCTGACGCGCGAACTTTGCGTTTCGTCACGGACAGACACCTTTTGTCCGTGCTCAGAGCAGCCGGGGTTGAGCAATCCGCATTTCGTCGCAGGCCCCCTGGCGCACGCAAACCGCGTCCCTACACTGCCCCCACTTTCAACATCCGCTTCGATCGGGGGAACCATGCGCAAGCAGTGGATTTATGGTGGTGTGGCCGTGGCCATCCTGGCCGGTGGCGCCGGTGTGGCCGTGTTTGCCAGCAAGGGCGAGGGCCCCAAGAAAGTCGATGACAAGAAGGCCGAGGTGGCCCTGGAGTTCACCGCCGGCGAGGTGGTCAAGCCGTCAACGGTCAGCATGCCCGAATTGATCGAGTTCTCGGGCCCGCTGGTGGCGCCGGGCACGGTGGTGGTGCGCAGCAAGTCGGCCGGCACACTGCTGAACCTGGCGGTGGCCGAAGGCAGCCGTGTGCACATCGGCCAGGCCCTGGGCCAGGTCGATCTGGAGGAGTTGCGCTACCGCGCAGCCGAGCGCAGTGCCAGCGTCGAATCTGCGCGTGCCCAGCTCGAGCAGGCCGAGCGCCAGTACAAGGCCAACCAGGGCCTGGCCGATCAGAAATTCATCGCCTCCACTGCACTGGACACCTCGCGTGCCGCGCTGGAAGCGGCACGCGCGCAGCTGCTCAGTGCCAAGGCGCAGTACGACACCAGTCAGGTGGCGCTGCGCCAGGCCGCGCTGGTGGCGCCCATCAGCGGGGTGGTGTCCAAGCGCCATGCCCTGCCGGGCGAGAAGCTCTCGCCCGAGCAGCAAATCCTCAGCATCGTCGACCTCAGCCGCTTGGAGTTGGCGGGCCTGGTGGGCACGCACGAGGTCAGCCGGCTCAAGCCCGGTATGGCGGTGCAGGTGCGCATCGAAGGCGTCGACAAGCCGGTGGAGGCGCGCATTGCCCGCATCGCGCCTGCCGCCGAGCCCGGCACCCGCTCGATCGGCGTGACCCTGGAGCTGAGCAATCCCAAGGAGGAATTCCGCGCCGGCCAATACGCCGTGGCGCGCGTCGAACTGCCTGACGAAGCCCAGCGTCTGGCGGTGCCGATCGCCGCGGTGGGCAGCACCTCGGGCCAGGAGCATGTCTGGATGATCGAGAAGGGTGCGCTCGTGCGCCGCATCGTCACCACCGGCCGGCGCGATGCGCGCGAGGGCCGTGTCGAGGTGCTGCAAGGCCTCAACGCGGACGCCCAGGTGCTGGCAGCGCGCTTCGACAATCTGCGCGAGGGCAGCAAGGCCGAGATCGTGGCAGCCAAGTCCAAGGATGGCAAGGACGCCAAGGTTGCCAGCGCCGCCGCCGGCCCGGCGGCCAACTGAGGAGCGCGCCATGTGGATGACACGCGTCTCGATTCAAAACCCGGTCTTCGCCACCATGGTGATGGTGGCCCTGTGCGTGCTGGGCCTGTTCAGCTACGCCAAGCTGGGCGTGGAGAACCTGCCCGACATCACCATCCCGGTGGCCTCGGTGGATGTGCGCTACCCCGGCGCATCGCCCGAGGCGGTGGAGCGTGAGATCGCCAAGCCGCTGGAGGAGGCGCTCAACAGCATCGCCGGCGTCGAGAAGGTGATCTCGCGCAGCTTCGAGGGCCGGGTGCAGGCCCAGGTCGAATTCGGCCTCAACACCGATATGGGCCGGGCCATGCAGGAGGTGCGCGACCGCGTCTCCGCCGTGCAGGCGATCTTCCCAAGGGATGCCAAGGCGCCCACGGTGGCGCGTGCCTCGGTGGAAGAAAACCAGCCGGTGGTGTTGGCCGCCTTGATGAGCAAGACGCGCCCGGCGCGCGAGCTCTCGATGATGGCCGAGTTGACGGTGGCCAAGCGCCTGGGCCGTGTGGACGGCGTGGCGCGCGTGGATGTGAGCGGCATGGTGACGCGCGAGGTGCGCGTCGATCTGGATCCGCTGCGCCTGCGCGCCTACAACGTCACGCCGGCCGAAATCTCGGCCGCCTTGCGCGATGCCAATATGGATCAGCCCGTGGGCCTGATTTCCGACTCGACCGCCGACGCCATCCTGCGCGTCGAGGGCCGCGTGCGCGATCCCAAGCAGTTTGCTAACGTGGTGGTGGCGCGGCGCGGCAACCTGGTGCTGACCCTGGGCGATCTGGGCCATCTCGTCGAGCGCGAGCGCGAGCGCGACAGCATCGCGCGCATCAACGGCGCCCAGGCCGTGACCTTCAATGTGTTCAAACAGCAGGACGCCAACATCGTCGCCACCGGCGACGGCGTCAAGGAGGCCATGGACGAGCTGCGCAAGAGCCTGCCGGCCGATGTCGAGCTGAACCTGATCTATGCCTCCAGCGACAACGTCAAGAATTCGCTCGAAGGCCTCAAGCACACCCTGATCGAAGGTGCGCTGCTGACGGTGGCGATCGTGTTCCTGTTCCTGCACAGCTGGCGTTCCACCATCATCACCGGCCTGACCCTGCCTATCGCGGTGATCTCCAGCTTCATCGCGGTGCACGCCTTCGGCTTCACGCTCAACTTCATGACCATGATGGCGCTCTCGCTGTGCATCGGTCTGTTGATCGACGACGCCATCGTGGTGCGCGAGAACATCGTGCGCCATGTGGCGATGGGCAAGAACCACCAGCGCGCCGCCGAAGACGGCACCAACGAGATCGGCCTGGCGGTGATGGCCACCACCTTCGCGATCTGCGCGGTGTTCGTGCCGGTTTCCTTCATGGGCGGCATCATCGGCAAGTTCTTCTACCCCTTCGGCATCACGGTGGCGGTGGCGGTGCTGGTGAGCCTGTTCGTCAGTTTCACGCTGGACCCGATGCTGAGCTCGGTCTGGAAGGATCCGCCCAGCCATTACCTCAAGCGCATGCCGGTGATCGGGCACATGATCCGTGCCACCGACCGCGGCATGGATGTGCTGCACCGTGTGTACGAACACACCATACGCTGGGTATTCTCGGGTCGCCGCTACCGCGCCTGGCTGCCGGTGTTCGCGCGCCCCTTCGATGCCCAGGGCCTGCGTGACCGCACGCAGAAGCGCCGCCTTCGCTTTGCCACCATCACGCCGCGCGGCCTGGTGCTGTGGGGCGGTACGCTGAGCTTTTTCGTGGCCCTGCTGCTGGCCGGCCTGGTGGGCTCGGAGTTCGCTCCCAAGACCGACGACAGCTTCACCCAGATCAATCTGCGCCTGCCGGTGGCCTCCAGCCTGGAGCGCAGCAGCGCCAAGGTGGCACAGATCGAGGAGATCCTGAGCGGCTATCCCGAGGTCAAGACCGTCTCCACCGTGGTGGGCAGCACCGGCGAGGGCATGGCCACCGGACGCAACCAGGCCATCCTGAGCATTTCGCTGGTGGAAAAGAAGGCACGCAAGCGCAGCCAGAAGCAGATCGAGGACGCGATCCGTGCCGACATCGCCAAGATCCCCGGTGTGGACGCCAGCGTTGGCGGCAACCGCGAAATCTGGATCACCATCCTGGGCAACGATCCCGAGGTGTTGACGCAGCTGGCCAACGACCTGGTCGCCAAGATCAAGCAAATCAAGGGCGCGGTGGACGTGGAGACCACGGTCAAGCCCGGCCTGCCGGCCTTTGCGGTCCGCCTCAAGGATTCGGCCATTCGCGAGCTGGGTCTGACCGGCCCGCAGATCGCCGCGTCGCTGCGCGCTTATGTGAACGGCGAGGTCGCCACCCACTGGACCACGCCCGACGGCAACCAGGTCGAGGTGCTGCTGCGCCTGCCGGTGGAGCAGCGCCAGCGCGTCGACCAGATGCTCAAGTTGCCGGTGGCCTTTGCCAAGGACGGCTCGCCGATCGCGCTCGACCAGGTAGCCACCATCACACCGGTGTTCAACCCCGAGGTGATACGCCGCCAGAACCTGCAGCGCCGCGAGGCGGTGTTCGCCGGCGTCGAGGGCCGCCCCTCGGGCGACGTCAACGCCGACGTGCAGAAGCTCATCAAGGCCACCCATCTACCGCCCGGCACCAGCTTCAATGTGGACGGCGCCGGCAAGCAGCAGGCCGATGCCTTCAAGGGTCTGCTGGCGGCCATGGGGCTGGCGGTGATCTTCATCTACATCGTGCTGGCCAGCCAGTTCGGCAGCTTTGTGCAACCCATCGCCATCATGGCCTCGCTGCCCCTGGCCCTGATCGGTGTGATGCTGGCCCTGCTGGTCACCGGGACCACGCTGAACGTGTTCTCGATGATTGGCCTGGTGATGCTGATGGGCCTGGTGACCAAGAACGCCATCCTGCTGGTGGACTTCGCCAACCATGCCCGCAAGGCCGGCGCCTCGGTGCCCGATGCCCTGCTGCAGGCCGGCCTGATACGCATGCGCCCCATCATCATGACCACCGCGGCGATGATCTTTGGCATGCTGCCGATGGCGATCGCGCTCAACGAGGGTGGCGAGATCCAGGCGCCGATGGGCCGCGCCATCATCGGCGGCGTGATCACCTCGACCATCCTGACCCTGGTGGTGGTGCCGGTGCTGTACTCCTATCTCGTGCGCCTGCGCAAGCCGGCCGCCAAGGCCGTCGAAGCGCAGGGTGCGGCCATGCCGCTGGATATGCCCGGTGCCATGCCGGCCGCCAAGGAGTGACGCAAGGAGTGATGGGTTCAAGCTGGCGGTGAGACGCGGCCCCTAGGCCCCGACCTGGTCGGGGCCTTTTCTCTTCTGCTCGCACCATTGCCGCCACAGCTGCCGCAGCGCAGCCTCGAAATGCGTGGCGAAGCGCGGCGCGTCGCACAGCGGCGAGCGCAGCAGGCGCGCGCGCAGACCCTGGCGCAGGGCCGCCAGGGTCTGCAGGTCGGCGGCATGGCGTTGTGCCAGCGTCAAATAGTCGGCGCGGTCGGCGGCCACCCAGTCGGGCAGCTGCAGGTTCTGCATGATGCTCACGCCCTGGCGCGCCAGCGGCGTGCTGCCGGCCAGGGTCAGCACCGGCACGCCCATCCACAGCGCCTCCATGCTGGTGGTGCCGCCAGGGTAGGGGAAGGGGTCCAGCGCGATGTCCACGTCGGCATAACAGCGCAGGTAGTCGGTACGCGGGCTGGCGCCTTCCAGCCACAGGCGTTCGGCGGGAATGCCCAGCGCGGCCAGGCGGGCCTGCAGGCCAGCGCGGGTGCTGGCCACGTCCAGCTGGGCATTCTTCAGGTACAGCCGGCTGCCCGGCAGCGCGGCCAGCAGCTCGGCCCACAAGCGCAGCACCGCGTCGTTGAGCTTGTTGAATTTGTTGAAACAGCCGAAGGTGAGCTGGCCGCGCGTGGCAGCGGGCAGGGGGGCGACAGGCAGGGGCAGCGTCGGCGGCGTGAAACACAGAAAGCTCTCGGGCAGCCGCCACAAGCCTTCGGTGAAGGCCGCCTCCATGCCCGGCGGTGCAATCCAGGGGTCGCACAGGACATGGTCGATGGCTGCCACGCCGGTGCTGGCGCAATAGCCCAGCCAGGAGAGCTGCAGCGGCGCGGGCTTGCGAGCGAACGCAGGCAGGCGGTTGCCCGCGGTGTGGCCAGAAAGGTCGACCAGGATGTCAATGCCGTCCGCCTCGATCTGCGCCGCCAGCTGCGCATCGCTCAAGTCCTGCACCTGGCGCCAGCCCGCAGCGCTGGCCTTCAGCGCCGCGCTGAGGCCATCATGCTGGGCGTTGTTCGCATAGGCGATCAGGCTCAGCTGGTCGCCTGCCTGAGCAGCCAGCGCCGTCAGCAGCGACTGCAGGAAGTAGCCGACCGGATGCTCGCGCAGGTCGGCCGACACCAGGCCGACGCGCAGGCAGCGCGCCGGCTCGGCAGCATTGGGCCAATGCGCGCGTGCCGGCGCGAGGCTGGCCAGCGTGGCGCCATAGCGTGCCGCCGCGGCGCGCGTCGCGGCCGGCGATTCCGGCTCGCGATGGCATCGCAGGAACAGCAGGTCGCTGTGCGCCCAATGCTGCTCGGGCTGCAGGGCCAGGATGCGTTGATAGCCATGCGCCGCGCCGTCGAAGTCACCCAGCTCGCGCAGCGCAGCGGCCAGATTGGCATGGGCCAAGGTGTCGCTGGGGCGGGCGGCGATGGCGCGACGGTAGAGCGGCAGGGCTTCGTCGACAAGGCCCTGGGCCTTCAAGGTGTTGCCGAGGTTGTTGAGCAGTTCGGTCGCGGCGGGATCAAGCTCGAGGCCACGGCGGTAGAGTGCCGCGGCCTCGGCGAACCGGCCCAGCCCCTGCAGCAGCAGGCCCAGATTGCACAGCGCGGGCAGATGCCCGGGCTGGCGCTGCAGCAGCCGCTGGTAGCGCGCGATGGCGGCCTGGGTCTGGCCCTGTGCGGCCAGGGCATGGGCCGCATCGAACAACGCCTTGTCCAGCAGCGCCTGGGCGGCGGCGAAGTCGGGCTTGAGCGCAAGCGCGCGCTCGAACGCTTGCAGCGCCTCGTCCAGGCGGCCAAGCCGCTGCAGCACCAGGCCCAGATTGCAATGCGCTTCGACGAAGCCGGGCTTGAGCTGCAGGGCGCGCTGCAGGCATGGCAGGGCGTCGTCCAGGCGCCCCGCGCGCATCAGAGCCAGACCCAGATTGCCATGCGCCTCGGCGAAATCGGGGCGCAGCGCCAGCGCATCCCGGTAGCAGGCCAGCGCCTCCTTGTGCAGGCCCTGCTGGCTCAGCAGGTTGCCCAGATTGCTGGGCAGTTCGGCATCGTCGGGCAGCAGCGTGCGCGCGCGCCGCAGCGTCTCTATGGCCTCCTTGCCCTGGGCCTGCAGGGCGACGCCCAGCGCCTTGCACAGCAGGCCCGAATCCGGAAAGCGCAGCAGCAAGGCCCGCGCGGCCCGCTCCATCTCGTCATAGCGCCTGGTGTTGAAGCATTGCAGCAGCGGCTGCAACTCGGCTTGCGAGGGATCGCGCGTTGCGCTCATCGTGACGGCGTCGGCATGGTCTGCATGGCGGCGCGATTATCACGGCAGGCGCGCCTGCGGCGCGCCGTCGCGCTGGGGCAGACCCTGCTTGTGCAATGGATCAGGGTCGCTAGCATGCGCATCCAAATGCGTCATTCACTCCTTGCTTTCGCCATCGGCCTCGCCTGCTGTCTGTCGGCGACGGCGCGCGCCGCCCCCGCGCTGCGACTGCTCAGCGAAGAGTTCGCGCCGGTCAATTTCAGCGAGAACGGCGTTGGCAAGGGCCTGTCGGTCGAGATCGTGCGCGAGATCCAGCAGCGCTTGGGCGAGCCGGCCGAGATCGAGTTCAAGCCCTGGAGCCGTGCCTACCGTGAGGCCCAGGGCCGCGAGCCGGTGGCCCTGTTCGCGATGGCGCGCACGCCGGCGCGCGAGAGGCTTTTCAAATGGGTGGGCCCCATCGTCACCTTCTACAGCTCGATCTATGCGCCCAATGGCGATGGCCTGCGCCTGCGCAGCCTGGACGATGCCAAGAAGGTCAGCGCCGTGCTGGTGGTGCGCGACTGGTACACCGGCGAGCAGCTCAGCACCCTGGGTTTCAAGAACCTGGTGCCGGTGACCGACCCGGTGCAGGGCATCAAGATGCTGCAGGCTCGGCGTGCGCCGCTGTTCGCCACCGAGCGCATCACCATGCCGCAAATCATGGCCCAGGCTGGCGTGCCGGCGGACGCCTTCGAGGTGGTCTACAGCTTTGCCAGCTCCGATGGCTATATCGCCTTCTCGTTGGCCACGCCCGATGCCACCGTGAAGGCCTGGCAGCAGCAGCTCGATGCGATGAAGCAGGATGGCCGCTTTCTGGCCATCTATAAGCGCTGGTTGCCCAACGACAACCCGCCAATCGGCAAGCGCTAAGGTGTTTTGGCTTTGAGGCCGTCGGCCGCATAGCGGTTGCGGGGATTCCACAGCATCCAACCCTGCGTGCCCTGGGCCTCGGCCGCGTCGATCTGGGCGCGGATCTCGGCGGCGCCAAAGGCCCGGTGATCGAAGGCATAGTCGGCAAATGCCTGCAACCAGGGCCGGTACAGCGGTAGGCCGCGGCCGGTGCGCGCGCTGGCGCGCTGCAGCGAATGCTCGACCAGTTCATAAGGCGCCTTCATCGGCTCGCGATGCCCGGGGATGCCGAAGGAGAAGCCCGAGGGATAGAGCATGGGCGAGAGCAGGTCCACATGGCCGGCAAGGCGCTCGAGCTGCTGGCCGATCTGGGTATCGTCGCTGTTCCAGAGCACATAACCAAAAATGTCCGCGGCGATGAAGACGTTGTGGCGCGCCACACGCTGGCGGGCGGCATCGAGAAAGCCGACGATGGCGGCCACCCGGCCGGCCTCGGTATTGGGCTGGCTGAAACTCAGGCCGGCCTGGTCGGGAAAGCGCAGGTAGTCGAACTGCAGCTCGTCGAAGCCCAGCGCCGCCGCTTCTTCGGCCAGCGCCAGGCTGCGCTCCCAGGCCTCACGCTGGAAGGGGTCGATCCAGGCCAGCTCCTCGCGGTCCTTCCAAAGCTCGCCGCGCGCATCACGCACGGCCCAATCGGGCCTGGCCTGGGCCAGCGGCTCGTCCTTGAACACCACGATGCGCGCGATCAGGTACAGCCCCCGGCCCTTCAGCTCGGCCATCAGCGCGGGCATGTCGGCCACCGTGACGATGGGCTGTGCCAGGCCGGCCGCGGCCACCGCCGCGCTGCGGTAGGGCACGATGCCGCGGTCGCCCTTGACGTCGATCACCAGGGCGTTCAACTCGGTATGCGCTATCAGCTGGAGTGCATCGCCGCGCAGCTGCGCGTTGCCGATGCCATAGGCCGACAGATAGAGGGCCTTGGGCTGGATGGGCTGCAGGGCGATGCGCAGCGCGCCGTTGCCGGCGGGCGTCAGCGTGCGGCGCTGGTAGCCCGGTGCGCGGGCCGACACCTTGCCTGCTCTCGCGCCAGGCTCGACCAGCTCGGCCCGCCCGGACACATCGCTGAGCGTCTGCATGCCGCCCGCCACCAGGGTGGCCGCGGCAATCGGCTGGCCGGTGGCGGCATCCACCACCTGCAGCTCCAGGGCCCCGGCCACGCCCGCCCACAACAGGGCCAGGCTCAGCAGGGCCACAGACCTCACTGCCATTTGCTGCGGCGCAGCTGCGTCTTGAGCGACTGGATCTCGTCCAGCAGATCCAGGGCCAGCGCGGCACCGGCGGCGTTCAGCGCAAGGTCGCGCGTGAGATGCCAGGCCACCCGGGCGCGGCGCAGTTCGCTGCTGGCAAAGCGCCATTGCTGCGGCTCGGGCCCAACGGCGTCGATCACGCCTTCATGCACCAGCTCGACCAGCCATTCGCTGTGGCAGCCGCAGCTGCGCGCCAGCTCGTCCAGGTTCAGCTGCAGCTCATCTTCCAGCAGCGTGCTGCCGGGGGCGGGAACAGAGGAAGAAGCATTCATGGGCTCATGCCTCCAGGGATGCGCGTGGGTTGAAACCGTCGTGGGCCCGTGCCAGCTCGCGCCAGGCCTGCTGCTGGGTCGCGCCGCCGCCCGGCGGCAGCACCAGCGTCAACTGGGCATAGAGGTCACCGGGCGGCGAGCCAGGCAGCCCCAGGCCCTTGAGCCGCAGCCGCCGCCCCGGCGCCGATTGCGGCGGCACCCGCAACTCCACGCGGCCGCTCGGCGTGGGAACCTGCACGGTGGTGCCCAGCGCGGCTTCCCAGGGCGCGATCGGCAGCTCGAAGACGACATCGCGCCCCTCCAACTGGAACAGGCGATCGGGCCTGAACGCCACTTCCAGGTAGAGGTCGCCGGCCGGCGCGCCCGCGAGCCCGGGTCCGCCCTGGCCACTCAGGCGCAGCTGCTGGCCCGGCCCTATGCCCTTGGGAATGGCGACGCTGAGCTGGCGCTCCTGCCACTGCATGCGGCCATCCGGGCCCGGCACCGCGGCGCGCAGGGTCAGGTCTTGTGTGCCGCCGCGGTAGGCATCGCGGAGGTCGATGAGCAGCTTGGCATGGTGATCCTGCCCGCGCTCGGCATGGGCATGCGGCCGCGCATGCGCGTACCTGCCGGTGGCGCCCTGGCGCCCGAACAGGGCTTCAAAGAAATCGCTGAAGTCGGCCGCGCCGGCGAACTCCTGCGGGGCCGCCCCGCTGAACTCGTAGCCGGCATTCCAGTCCGGCGGCGGCTGGCCGCCCTGCCAGCGCTGGCCAACCTGGTCGTAGGCGGCGCGCTTCTCGGCATCGTGCAGGACCTCGTAGGCTTCGGACACCTCCTTGAAGCGCGCCTCGGCATCGGGCTCCTTGCTCACGTCGGGGTGGTATTTGCGCGCCAGCTTGCGGTAGGCGCGCTTGATCTCATCGGCGCTGGCGCTGCGTGCCAGGCCAAGGGTGGCGTAGTAGTCCTTGAACTGCATGATGTTGCTGACGCTAGGCCCGCGGCCGGCGGCCGGCCTTGATCCAGATCAGCGAGACTGGGGGCGCTGGGCGACATCGTCCGCCACGTCCAGGAGAATCTGCGCCATGAGCCCGACCCCGCCCGAGCCCTCCAAACCCGCGCCGAATGCGCCGCTGGACTGGCGGCCGCAAAGGCTCTGGCTGCTGCTGCTGGCCCTGGTGGCGCTGTTCTGGCTGCGCGATCTGTGGGTGGTGTCCACCCAGGTCCAGCCGATTCCCTACAGCGAGTTTCTCCAGCACCTGAAGGCCGGCCGGCTGGAATCCGTCACGGTGGGCAGCCAGCTCATCGAGGGCAAGCTCAAGGCCGCGCAAGCCGATGGCCGCACCCGCATCGTCACCACCCGGGTGGCGCCCGAGCTGGCGCGCGAGCTGGCGCAGTACGAGGTGCGCTTCGAGGGCGTGGTGGAGAACACCTTGCTGCGCGATCTGCTGTCCTGGGTCGTGCCGGCCCTGCTGCTGATGGGAGTCTGGAGCCTGATGGCCAAGCGCCTGGCCGGGCAGGGCGGCCTGGGTGGCCTGCTCTCGGTGGGCAAGAGCCGCGCCAAGCTGCATTCCGAGACCGATGTGGGCGTGCGTTTCGACGATGTGGCGGGGGTCGACGAGGCCAAGGCCGAGTTGCGCGAATCGGTGGACTTCCTCAAGAACCCCAAGGCCTATGGCCGCCTGGGTGCGCATATGCCCAAGGGGGTGTTGCTGGTCGGCCCGCCCGGCACCGGCAAGACCCTGCTGGCGCGCGCCATGGCCGGCGAGGCCGGCGTGCCCTTCTTCTCGATCACCGGCTCGGAGTTCGTCGAGATGTTTGTCGGCGTGGGTGCGGCGCGCGTGCGCGATCTGTTCGAGCAGGCCCGTGCCTCGGCGCCCTGCATCATCTTCATCGACGAGCTCGACGCGCTGGGCCGTGCGCGTGGCGTCGGCCCGCTGAGCGGCGGCCATGACGAGAAGGAGCAGACGCTCAACCAGTTGCTGGCCGAGATGGACGGCTTTGATGCCAGCACCGGGGTGGTGATTCTGGCCGCCACCAACCGGCCCGAGGTGCTGGACCCGGCGCTGCTGCGCGCCGGCCGCTTCGACCGCCAGGTGCTGGTGGACCGGCCCGACCGCAAGGGCCGCGTCGATGTGCTGCGCGTGCATCTGAAGAAGGTCACCTTGGGCGCCGACGTCGACCCGGACGCGGTGGCGGCGCTGACGCCCGGCTTTGCGGGTGCGGACCTGGCCAACCTGGTCAACGAGGCGGCGCTGCTGGCCACGCGGCGTGGCGCGGCGGCGGTGGCCATGCAGGACTTCACCGCGGCGGTGGAGCGCATCGTGGCCGGCCTGGAGCATCGCCAGCGCGTGCTGGGCGCGCAGGAGCGCCGCACGGTGGCGGTGCATGAGATGGGCCATGCGTTGGTGGCCATGCTGCTGCCCGGCAGCGATCCGGTGCACAAGATTTCAATCATTCCGCGCGGCGTGGGGGCCTTGGGCTACACCTTGCAGCGGCCCAGCGAGGACCGCTACCTGGCCAGCCGCAGCGAGCTCTGCAATCGCCTGGCGGTGCTGATGGCGGGGCGGGCCGCCGAGGCCCTGCTGCTGGGCGAGGTTTCCACCGGCGCGGCCGACGACCTCGTCAAAGCCAGCGACATCGCCCACGACATGGTGGCGCGCTACGGCATGTCCGAGGCAGTGGGCCAAGTGGTCTACGAACGCCAGCGGCCGCGTTTTCTCGAACTGCCGGAGAACCTGGCCATGGAGGGTGGGCTGTCCGACGCGACGGCGCGCCGCATCGACGACGCGGTGCGCGCCCTGGTGGACGAGGCCTATGGGCGCGCCACGGCGCTGTTGACGACCCGGCGCGGCCTGCTGGAGCAAGGGGCCGAGCGCCTGCTGGCGCAGGAAACACTCGGCGAGGATGAGCTGCGGCCCCTGGCCGAGGCGGCCAGGGCAATGTCCGCGGCTGGCGCTTAGCTTGGCGCCCGCGCCTCGGCGCCGTTGTCGTCCTCGCCGCCCGGCACAAGACTCGCGCCATGGGCCGCGAGGTACTCGCGTATCAGCTTGCGCACGACCTGGGACGGGGTCACGTCCTGCTTGGCGCACAGCGTTTCAAAGGCTTTCTTCTTGGCCGGATCGATCAACACGGTCAGGCGGGCAGTCTTCAGTTCCATACCGACTCCATATGTTAATCAAATTGTAATTGCAATCATGCTAAATGCACATTAGATTACAAGCTCATGGCATTCCACTACCTGCATCGTCTGACCGGCCGGGTTCGCACCCGCGAGGCGAACCGGCAGTTGGGCGGCATCCTGGCCTTTGTGGCAGGTGCCATCAATGCCGGTGGCTATCTGGCCGTGCAGCGCTACACCTCGCACATGACGGGCATCGTCTCGTCGATCGCTGACGACCTGGCCACTGGAGGTTTCGGCCTGGCGATTGCCGGGCTGGCGGCGCTGGCCTCGTTCGTGTGCGGCGCCGCCAGCACAGCGGTGCTGATCAACTGGGCCAGACGCCGTCAGTTGCGCAGCAAATATGCGCTGGCGCTGTTGCTGGAGGCTGTGCTGCTGCTGGCCTTCGGCCTGGTGGGGGCGCATCTGAGCTCCTTCGGGCATCTGCTGATTCCGACCGCGGTGCTGCTGCTGTGCTTTGTGATGGGCTTGCAGAACGCCATCGTCACCAAGATCTCGCGCGCCGAGATACGTACCACCCATATGACCGGCGTGGTCACCGACCTGGGCCTAGAACTGGGGCGCCTGTTCTACTGGAACCGCAACCCCGATGCCAATGCCATCCATGTCGTGCGGGCCAACCGCGACAAGCTGGCCATCCATGCGCTGGTGCTGGGCCTGTTCTTCTTCGGCGGCCTGCTTGGCGCCCTGGCCTTCAAGCACTTCGGCTTCAGTGCCACCATCCCGATTGCCTGCCTGCTGGTCCTGCTGGCCGCGCCACCGCTGCTGCTCGACCTGCGGCACGGCCGCCAGCTTTCACCTCCCCTGTCTCGCCACACCTGATCTGATGCTCGAATCCGAACCCGTGAACGACCACGTCAAGCCCTTCGTCTACGAGACACTCAACACCAAGGCCCTGCATTTCTCCATCTGCGAGATTCAGAGCCGTATGCAGACGCTGCGGCCCGATGCGCTGGACCTGGACTACACGCGCACCATGATGGGCTTTCTGTTGCTCAGGGACGAGCCCGACACGCTCACCATGATCGGCCTGGGCGGCGGTTCGCTGGCCAAGTTCTGCCACCGCTACCTGCCCACGACGCGCATCAAGGTGGTGGAGATCAACCCCCATGTGATCGCGTTGAAGAGCGAGTTCAAGGTGCCACCGGACGACGAGCGCTTCAAGGTACGCGAGGGCGACGGCGCCGATTTCGTGCGCTTCCCACCCTACCGCATGGACGTGCTGATGGTGGACGGCTTTGACAGCGAGGGCACGCCGCCGGCCCTGTGCTCGCAACGCTTCTACGACGACTGCCTGGACGCCTTGCAGCCCAATGGCCTGATGGTGGCCAATCTGCACAGCGGCCATGTCGATTTCGAGACCCATCTGGCGCGCATCAGGCGCAGCTTTGGCGAAGAGGTGCTGGTGGTGGGCGACGGCGACTGCAGCAACAGCATCGTGTTCGCCTGCAAGGGCCTGCTGCTGCGCCAGGCGCGGCCGGCGCTCCTGCGCAAGCCGCGGCATTTCGATCGCCAGACCTGGGACGAATTGCTGCCCTCGTTTGCCGCGGTGGCGGCCGAACTCAAGCGCCTGCAGGACGGCGCCTGAGCGCGGCCTGACGGCCTAACACTCGACGATATTCACCGCCAGACCGCCGCGTGCGGTCTCCTTGTACTTGGTCATCATGTCGGCGCCGGTGTCGCGCATGGTCTTGATGACCTTGTCAAGGCTGACGAAATGGGTGCCGTCGCCGCGCAGCGCCATGCGCGCGGCATTGATGGCCTTCACCGAGGCGATCGCGTTGCGCTCGATGCAGGGGATCTGCACCAGGCCGCCCACCGGGTCGCAGGTCAGGCCCAGGTGGTGCTCCATGCCGATCTCGGCGGCGTTCTCCACCTGCTCGGGCGTGCCGCCCATCACCTGGCATAAGGCCGCTGCGGCCATCGAGCAGGCCACGCCCACTTCGCCCTGGCAGCCGACCTCGGCGCCCGAGATCGAGGCGTTTTCCTTGTAGAGGATGCCGATGGCCGCGGCGGTGAGCAAAAAGTCGATCACGCCCTCGTCGTTGGCATGGTGGACGAAGCGGCTGTAGTAGTGCAGCACCGCCGGCACGATGCCGGCCGCGCCATTGGTGGGCGCGGTGACGACGCGGCCACCGGCGGCGTTCTCCTCGTTCACCGCCAGCGCATAGAGGTTGACCCAGTCCATCACCTGCAGCGGGTCGCGCAGCGCGGCCTCGGGGTTGGCGGTGAGGTCGCGGTGCAACTGGGCGGCGCGGCGCTTGACCTTGAAGCCTCCCGGCAGAATGCCCTCGGTGCGGCAGCCGCGGCTCACGCAATCCTGCATCACCTGCCAGATCTTGAGCAGGCCGGCGCGCGTCTCCTCGTCGCTGCGCCAGTGGCGCTCGTTGCGGCGCATCACCTCGGCGATGCTGATGCCATGCTCTTTGGTCAGCGCCAGCAATTCGTCGCCGGTTTTGAAGGGGTAGGGCAGCACGGTGGCGTCGGGTGCGATCACCTTGTGCTTCTGGCCGTCGGCCAGCACTTCTTCGGTGACGACGAAGCCGCCGCCCACCGAGTAATAGGTGCGCTCCGCCAGCAGCTCGCCGGCCGCATCGAAGGCGCTGAAGCGCATGCCGTTGGCATGCAGGGGCAGGCTCTGGCGGCGGAACAGGGTCAGGTCCTTGCTCTCGTCGAAGCCGATCTCATGCTCGCCCAGCAGCGCAATGCGCTTGGCGGCGCGGATCTCGGCCAGATAGCCCTCGATGCGCTCCACGTCGACGCTGTCGGGCTCATGGCCGGCCAGGCCCAGAAGCACCGCCTTGTCGCTGCCATGGCCCTTGCCGGTGGCGCCCAGCGAGCCGTAGAGCTGGGAGCTGACGCGCGCGGTGCGCGCCAGCAGGCCCTCATGGCGCAGGCGCAGCCCGAACAGGCGCGCCGCCCGCATCGGGCCCACGGTGTGCGAGCTCGATGGCCCGATACCGATCTTGAACAGGTCGAAAACGGAAACGGCCATCGGGGACTCGCTTTACTGATAGTCGGACAGGGGGGGGCAGGAGCAGACCAGATTGCGGTCGCCATAGACGTTGTCCACCCGTCCCACCGGCACCCAGTACTTCTGGCGGCGCAGCGTGGCCACCGGGTAGGCAGCGACCTCGCGGCTGTAGCCATGCGTCCACTCGGCCTTGAGCAGGCTCTCGGCGGTATGCGGTGCGTTCACCAGCGGGTTGTCCTCGCGCGTCCAGACCCCATCGGCCACTTGGGCAATCTCGGCGCGGATCGCCAGCATGGCATCGCAGAAGCGATCGAGCTCGGCCTTGGATTCGCTCTCGGTGGGTTCCACCATCAGCGTGCCGGCCACCGGGAAGCTCAGGGTGGGTGCATGGAAACCGTAGTCGATCAGGCGCTTGGCCACGTCCTCGGCACCCACGCCGGTGGCGTCCTTGAGCGGGCGGATGTCCAGGATGCACTCATGCGCGACGCCGCCGCCCTTCACGCCGGCGATATTGCCGCTGAAGTGGATGTCGTAGGCATCGGCCAAGCGCGCCGCCACATAATTGGCCGAGAGGATGGCCACCTCGGTGGCGGCGGTCAGACCCTCGGCGGCCATCATGCGCACATACATCCAGCTGATCGGCAGCACCGCGGCATTGCCCAGCGGCGCGGCCGAGACGGCGCCGATGGCGGTCTCGCTGGCATAGCCGGCCGAGCGATGGGTGGGCAGATAGGGCACCAGATCGGCCACCACGCAGACCGGGCCGACGCCCGGGCCGCCACCGCCGTGCGGGATGCAGAAGGTCTTGTGCAGATTCAGGTGGCTGACATCGCCGCCGAACTCGCCGGGCGCCGCCACGCCCACCAGGGCGTTCATGTTCGCGCCGTCCACATAGACGCGGCCGCCGTGGCTCTTGACCAGCGCGCAGATCTCCTTCACATGGGTGTCGAACACGCCATAGGTGGAGGGATAGGTGATCATGATGGCGGCCAAGTTGGCGGCATGTTGCTCGCACTTGGCCTTCAGGTCCACCAGGTCGATATTGCCCTCCTTGTCGCACTTGGTCACCACCACCTGCATGCCCACCATCTGGGCCGAGGCAGGGTTGGTGCCATGCGCCGATTCGGGGATCAGGCAGATCTTGCGGTGGCCTTCGCCGCGCGACTCATGCCAGGCCTTGATGGCCAGCAGGCCCGCGTACTCGCCCTGCGAGCCGGCATTGGGCTGCAGCGAGATGCCGGCATAGCCGGTGGCCTGGCAGAGCCAGCCGGTGAGCTGCTCGTTGAGCAGTGCATAACCCTGCAGCTGATCGTGCGGGGCGAAGGGGTGCACGCCCGCGAACTCCGGCCAGGTGATGGGGATCATCTCGCTGGTGGCGTTGAGCTTCATGGTGCAGGAGCCCAGCGGGATCATGCTGCGGTCCAGCGCCAGGTCCTTGTCGGCCAGGGCGCGCAGATAGCGCAGCATCTCGGTTTCCGAGTGGTAGCGGTTGAACACCGGGTGCGTCAGATAGGCGCTGCTGCGCTGCAGCTCGGCGGGGATCAGGCTCGCCACGCCCTTCTCGAAGGCGGCGAGGTCCGACGACAGGCCGAACACCGCCAGGATGGCAGCCAGGTCGGCGCGCGTGGTGGTTTCGTCCAGCGAAACCGACACGCTCTGAGCCGAGGCGCGGCGCAGGTTCATGCCGGCGGCCACGGCCTTGGCCAGGGTGGCCTCGGTGGCGGCTCCGGTCTTGATTACCAGCGTGTCGAAGGCGCTGCCGTTGGCCACGCGCTCGCCCAGCGCCTGGGCCAGGATGGCGGTGTAGCTGGCCACGCGCTGCGCGATGCGCTTGAGGCCTTGCGGGCCATGGTAGACCGCGTACATGCTGGCCACCACGGCCGGCAGCACCTGGGCGGTACAGATATTGGAGGTGGCCTTCTCGCGGCGGATATGCTGCTCGCGCGTCTGCAGCGCCAGGCGGTAGGCCGGGTTGCCGTGCACGTCCACGCTCACGCCCACCAAGCGGCCGGGCAGATTGCGCTTGTACTCGTCCTTGCAGGCCATATAGGCGGCGTGCGGGCCGCCATTGCACATCGGCATGCCAAAGCGCTGGGTGGTGCCCACGGCGATGTCGGCGCCTTGCTCGCCGGGTGCCTTCAGGAGCGTCAGCGCCAGCAGGTCGGCCGCGACGATCAGCAGGCCGCCCTGGGCGTGCACCGCATCGGCAATGGCTTGCAGGCCGCGCACTTCGCCGCCCACGCCGGGGTATTGCACCAGCGCTGCAAAGCATGCGCTCTGGCCGGCCTCGGCGGCCGGGCCCACCTGCACCTGGTAGCCCAGGGGCAGGGCGCGCGTGCGCACCACTTCCAGGGTCTGCGGCAGCACATCGTCGGCCACGAACAGGGTGGTGGACTTGCTCTTGCCCACGCGCGCGGCCAGGGTCATGGCCTCGGCGGCGGCGGTGGCCTCGTCCAGCATCGAGGAGTTGGCAATCGCCATGCCGGTCAGGTCGGTGACCATGGTCTGGAAGTTCACCAGCGCTTCCATGCGGCCTTGCGAGATCTCGGCCTGGTAGGGCGTGTAGGCGGTGTACCAGGCGGGGTTTTCGAGGATGTTGCGCAGGATCACGCCGGGGGTCAGGGTGTCGTAATAGCCCTGGCCGATATAGCTCTTCAGCACCTTGTTCTTGGCCGCCACAGCCTTCAATTCGGCCAGCGCCTGGGCTTCGGTGGCGACGCCCGGCAGCTGCATGCCCTGGCTGCGCTTGATGCTGGCTGGCACGATGGCCTCGATCAGCGCGCGGCGCGAGGCCGCGCCAATCACGGACAGCATCGCCGCCTCATCGGCCGCATCGGGACCGATATGACGGGCTTGGAATTCGGCGGCGTTCTCGAGCTCACCGAGCGGCTTCAGGGCAGACATCAACATGGCGCAATCCTTGGATGCCAGAGTTCGTGGCCCGGGCATCGGTATTCAATACAACAACGGGCACCACGTGCCCGCTTTCTTACCGGAAGAGCTGGTAATCAGCTGTTCTTGACCAGCTCGTCGTAGGCGGTGCTGTCCATCAGCGCGTCCAGCTGGGCGGGGTTGCTCAACTTGACCTTGAAGAACCAGCCGCTCTTGAGCGGGTCGGTGTTGGCCAGCGAGGGATCGTTGCGCAGCTCTTCGTTGACTTCGGTGATCTCGCCATCGACGGGCATGTAGACGTCGGCCGCGGCCTTCACCGACTCCACCACGCCGGCCACTTCCTTCTCGGCATAGCTCTGGCCCACATTGGGCAGGTCCACAAACACCACATCGCCCAGCGCGTCTTGCGCATGAACGGTGATGCCCACGGTGGCGGTGCCATCGGCTTCGATCTGGACCCACTCGTGGTCAGGCGTGTACTTGATGTTGCTCATGGTGTGCTCCGAATGTTGGGAGAAAAGACCAGGGGGTCAAAAGAAGATTGGCCGGTTCAGCCGCGGAAATAGCGATGCGGTGCAAAGGGTGTCGGTGCCACGCTCATGGCCACGCGCTTGTCGCGCACGATGGCGAACACCTGGGTGCCCACCGCCTGGTGGCTGCTGGGCAGATAGGCCAGGGCCACCGGGCTGCCCACCGTGGGGCCCAGCGAGCCGCTGGTGACGACGCCCAGCTCCCGGCCCTCGGCGTCCACCACCTTGGCGCCTTCGCGCACCGGCATGCGCTCGGCGCTGATCAGGCCCACGCGCTTGCGGCTGGCGCCGGCAGCGAGCTGGCCGTCGATCACCGCGGCGCCGGGGTAGCCACCGGCACGCGCGCCACCGGCGCGGCGCACCTTCTGGATCGCCCAGGTCAGCGCGCCTTCCACCGGCGTGGTTTCGGTATTGATGTCGTGGCCGTAGAGGCACAGGCCGGCTTCCAGGCGCAGGGTGTCGCGCGCGCCCAGGCCGATGGGCTTGACCTCGGGTTGGGCCAGCAGCTTGCGCGCCAGCGCCACCGCCTGGTCGTTGTGCACCGAGATCTCGAAGCCGTCTTCGCCGGTATAGCCCGAGCGGGTCAGGAAGGTCTCGATGCCGTCCAGACTGAAGAAGCCCCCGGTCATGAAGGTGAGCTTGGCCACCTCGGGGTTCAGGCGGGCCAGCGCGGTCACGGCCTGCGGGCCCTGCAGCGCCAGCAGGGCGCGCTCGGGCAGGCTGATGACCTCGCAGCGGCCGCCGATCTTGGCCTGCAGATGCGCGGTGTCCTGCTCCTTGCAGGCGGCGTTCACCACCACGAAGATGTCGTCGGGGCGGCGGCACAGCATCAGGTCGTCGAGGATGCCGCCCTGCTCATTGGTGAAGAGCGCATAGCGCTGTTTGAACACCGGCAGATCGATCACGTCGACGGGCACGATGGTTTCCAACGCGGCACCGGCATCGGCGCCGACCAGGCGCAGCTGGCCCATGTGCGAGACGTCGAACAGGCCGGCCGCCGTGCGCGTGTGCTTGTGCTCGGCGAGGATGCCTTCCTTGTACTGCACCGGCATGTCGTAGCCGCCAAACGGCACCATCTTGGCGCCAAGTTCGATGTGCAGAGCGTGCAGGGGGGTGGTCTTGAGATCGGCGGACAAGGGACATTCTCCGAGGGCATTTCGAAAGCCCACCCGGCCCTGAGACCCGTGGTGGGGGGTATGCCCTCGCTGTCCTTGGTACCTGAGAGATTGACCACCGGCGTATTGCCGACAGCTTGCCCCTTCGGTGGACGGGTTCAATGAACAAAGACCCGCCTCTCTCCAGTGAGGAACGCCTGCATCGAGGCGTTTTGTCAGTCCTTTTGCCTGAGCGTTCGAAGCGTGGGATCACCAGTGCCTCTGCGCCTTCGGCGGCTTTCGCGTGAAAAGCTCTCTCCTGACGGCGCGGATTGTAGCCATGGATTGGGGGGCGGGCGAGCAAATTAAGCCTCGTCTAATTGCTGAGCCATGCCGCCATGGAGAATCTCACTTCCCGGTAAAAGGACAAGGCATGCGACTGCTGCTGGTGGAAGACGACCCGATGATTGGCGAGCAGCTGCTCGAGTTGCTGCGCGCCGAGGGCTATGCGGTCGATTGGGTGCGCGATGGCGAGCTGGCCGACGCGGCCCTGCAGGCACAGAACTACGACCTGGTGCTCCTGGACCTGGGCCTGCCCAGGCGCGACGGCATGAGCGTGCTGCGTGCGCTGCGAGCGCGCAAGCAGGTCATGCCGGTGCTGATCGCCACCGCGCGCGACGCGCTGGAGCAGCGCATCGCCGGGCTGGACGCCGGCGCCGATGACTATGTGCTCAAGCCCTTCGAGCTGCACGAGCTGCTGGCGCGCATCCGCGCGCTCCTGCGGCGCGCCAGTGGCCGCGCCGAGCCGGTCTACGAGCACCGCGGCGTGAGCATCAACCCCGCCACCCGCGAGGTGGTGGCCGAGGGTAAACAGGTCACGCTGTCGGCACGCGAATGGGCGGTGCTGGAGCCGCTGCTGGCGCGGCCGGGCATGGTGCTGTCGCGCCAGCAGCTGGAGGAAAAGCTCTATGGCTGGAAGGACGAGATCAGCAGCAATGCGGTGGAGGTCTACATCCACGGCCTGCGCAAGAAGCTGGGCGCGGCGCTGATCCAGAACGTGCGCGGCGTGGGCTACCGGGTACCCAAGGAATGACGATGGTGATGAAGCTGCTGCCGCGTTCGCTGCGCTATCGCCTGATCGCCTTCCTGCTGCTGGCCTTCTCGCTCTCGGCCCTGGTGCAGGGCGGCAGCGCCTACCGCACCGCGCTGCAGGAGGCCGACGAGATCTTCGACTACCACATGCAGCAGATGGCCTTCTCGCTGCAGGGCAGCGTCGGCAGCGGCACGTTGAGCCTGCCGCTGGGCGACCAGAAGAGCTACGACTTCATGGTGCAGGTCTGGGGGCTGGACGGCGTGCCGATGTTTCGCTCGCCGGGCGAGGCCTTGTTGCCGCAGCGCGCGGTGCTGGGCTTCTCGAACCTGGACGCCAATGGCAAGCATTTCCGCGTGTTCTCGCTGCAGACGCGCTACCAGGTGGTGCAGGTGGCGCAGGACCTGGCGGTGCGCCAGCGCATGGCCGGCCAACTGGCCTTTCGCACCATCGCGCCCATCGCCCTGATGCTGCCGCTCTTGGCCCTGGTGGTGTGGTGGGTGGTGAGCCAATCGCTGGAGCCGGTGGCCAAGGTGCGCGACCAGCTGGCCGCGCGCGCGGTCGACGACCTCTCGCCGGTGGCCAGCGAGGAGCTGCCCGCCGAGGTGAAGCCCCTGGTGGACGAGCTTAACTCGCTGCTGGGCCGGGTGCGCCAGGCATTCGAGGCGCAGCAGCACTTCATTGCCGATGCGGCGCACGAGCTGCGCTCGCCGCTGGCGGCGCTCAAGCTGCAGCTGCAATCGCTGCAGCGCGCGCCCGATGCGCCTGGTCAGGCGCAGGCGATCGGGCGCCTGGCCAGCGGCATCGAGCGCGCCAGCCATCTGATCGAACAGCTGATGGCGCTGGCGCGCGAGCAGGCGCCGGGCGAGGCCCAGCAAACCATGCAGGCGCTGGCGCTGGACCAGCTCTGCAAGGACGCGGTGGTGGACATCAGCGATACCGCCGCGGCGCGCCAGATCGACCTGGGCCTGGCACGCTGCGATGCTGCGCAGGTGCGGGGCGAGCCCCAGGCCCTGCGCATCTTGCTGCGAAATCTGTTGGACAACGCCGTCAAGTACAGCCCCGCCGGCGGGCGCGTGGACCTGAGCCTGCTGGCCACGCCCGACGAGGCTCTGCTGGTGGTGGAGGACAGCGGCCCCGGCATTGCGGTGGCCGAGCGCGAGCGCGTGTTCGACCGCTTCTACCGCAGCGCCGACGCGCAGCAGGCCAGCGGCAGTGGCCTGGGCCTGGCCATCGTGAAGGCGATTGCCGAGCGCCATGGCGCCAAGCTCGGCTTGGGCGAGGCTGCCACATTGGGTGGCTTGCGTGTGGAGCTCAGGCTGCCCCGTGTTGGTTAAGTGAGGTCTAAGTCTCCGTTGGCAAAGTTTGGCCATCGCGTCAACTCTCTCTCAGGAGGCTTACTCATGAACACCAAGCAAGTCAGCGAAACCATGGTTCCGGCCAAGCGCCTTGTGTGGGCGCTGGTGACGGCCGGGGTGCTCGGCGCCGCCGGCGGAGCCGCTGCGATGCGTGGTGCGGTGGCGATCAAGACCTCGGCCACTGCCGAAGCCGCAGCGCCGGCTGCCGAGCTGCTGGCCAGCGCGACGCCCAGCGCCGCGACGCCGGCCCCGGCGGCCACGCCCACGCCTGCCGGCCTGCCCGACTTTGCGCAGATCGCGGCGCGGCAGGGCCCGGCGGTGGTGAACATCAGCGTCACCGGTACGGTGAAGACCGCGGCGCGCCGCGGCCAGCCGCCGCAGCAGCTGGATCCGAACGATCCCTTCTACGAATTCTTCCGTCGCTTCGGCGTGCCCGGCATGCCTGGGGGGGGCGAGGGCAGGGAGATGCCCACGCGCGGCCAGGGCTCGGGCTTCATCGTCAGCGACGACGGCGTTATCCTCACCAACGCCCATGTGGTGCGCGATGCCAGCGAGGTCAGTGTCAAGCTCACCGATCGCCGCGAGTTCCGCGCCAAGGTGCTGGGCAGTGATCCCAAGACCGATGTGGCGGTGATCAAGATCGAGGCCAAGGGTCTGCCCACGGTCCAGCTGGGTTCGACCAAAGACCTGCGCGTGGGCGAATGGGTGCTGGCGATCGGCTCGCCCTTTGGCTTCGAGAACAGCGTCAGTGCCGGCGTGGTGAGCGCCAAGGGCCGCGCCCTGCCGCAGGAGAACTTCGTGCCCTTCCTGCAGACCGATGTGGCGATCAACCCCGGCAATTCGGGCGGCCCGCTGTTCAATGCGCGCGGCGAGGTGGTGGGCATCAACTCGCAGATCTACAGCCAGAGCGGCGGCTACCAGGGCCTGTCCTTCGCGATCCCGATCGAGCTCGCGAACCGGGTGCGCCAGCAGATCCAGAACGGCGGCAAGGCCCAGCATGCGCGCCTGGGCGTGACCATCCAAGACGTCAACCAGGGCTTTGCCGACTCCTTCAAGCTGGAGCGTCCCGAGGGCGCGCTGGTGGCGAGCGTGGAGGAGGGCGGGCCCGCCGCCAAGGCCGGCCTGCGCCCGGGCGATGTGATCCTGAAGTTCAAGGGCCAGCCGATTGTGGCCAGCACCGACCTGCCCGCCATGCTGGGCCTGGCCACGCCGGGCGAGAGCGCCAAGCTGGAGATCTGGCGCCAGGGCAAGCGCGAGGAAATCAGCGCCAAGCTGGGTGATGCCAACGAGAAGGCAGCGCAGGTGGCGAGCAGCGACGAGGCCGGACCGGCCCAGGGCAAGCTGGGACTGGCGCTGCGCCCGCTGCAGCCCGAGGAAAAGCGCGAGTCCGGCCTGCGCGAGGGCCTGGTGGTGGAGGACGCCGGCGGCCCCGCCGCACAGGCCGGCGTGCGCCCCGGCGATGTGCTGCTGGCGGTGAACGGCACGCCTGTCAGCAGCATCGAACAGGTGCGCGCCGTGGTGGCCGGCGCCGAGAAGTCGGTGGCCCTGCTGGTGCAGCGCGGCAAGGAGAAGATCTTCGTGCCGGTGCGGCTGGGCTAATCGGCGTGCCCATGCGACACCTGTTCTGTGTCGATGGGCGTGTGCACGCCGGCCCCCTCGAAGAAGAAGGGCTTGCGCGCCTTGGGGCGCAGGCCCACCTCGTTCATCGAGGGCAGGGCGTATAGGCGGCCGTTCAGCATCACCTGGCTGATCTTGTCGCTGTTGCGGATATCGCCCAGCACATCGCCGTCGATGATCACCAGGTCGGCCAGCTTGCCGGCCTCGAGCGAGCCGATGTCCTTGTCCAGCCCCAGGTAGCGGGCCGGATTCAGGGTGGCGCTGCGGATCGCTTCCAGCGAGCTCATGCCGCCCAGGCCGAACATCCACATCTCCCAGTGCGCGCCCAGGCCCTCGCGCTGGCCATGGGCGCCGATATTGCTGCGCACGCCGGCACGCTCCAGCTCGGTGGCGGTCTTGGCCACCTGGATGATGTTGAAGTCTTCCAGCGGTGCGGTGAGACGGCGCACGCTGCGCGGCTCCAGCACCGAGCGCGGCACGAACTGCGAAAGAATCGGGTGCTTCCACACCTCGGTGCTGGCGTACCAGTAATGCTCGCCGTCCAGGCCGCCGTAGCCGACGTTGAGCGTCGGCGTGTAGCCCACCTGGGTCTGGCTCCAGAGCTGCTTCACGTCGTCGTAGATCTTGGCCACCGGCAAGGCATGCTCGACGCCGGTGTGGCCGTCCACCACCTGGGTCATATTCAGCTGGAACAGCGAGCCGCCCTCGGGCACCACCATCATGCCGGTCTGGCGCGCCGCTTCGATGATCTGCTGGCGCTGGTCGCGGCGCGGCTGGTTGTAGCTCTTCACGCTGATCGCACCGCCGGCCTTGAGGCGCTTGAGGTGGGTGAGGGCGTCGTCGAGGTTGTTGACGACGGCCGTCACATCCGCCTTGGCGCCATAGAGGATGGTGCCGGTGGAGTAGATGCGCGGCGCCACCAGATGGCCGGCGCGCTGCATCTCCGATTGCGTATAGATGTCGCTGGTGCGGTTGGAGGGGTCGTGGATGGTGGTGAGGCCGAAGGCCAGCGAGGCGTAGTTGACCCAGCTCTGCTGCGGGATGATCTGGCTCTCGCCCATGCCGCCGTGCCAATGCGCGTCGATCAGGCCGGGGATCACGGTCTTGCCCCTGGCATCGACGGCGAGCGCATCGGCCGGCAGCTGCAGCTCGCCGCGCTTGCCGACGGCGGCGATGCGGTTGCCGTCCACCAGGATCACGCCGTCGTCGATGACCTCGTCGCCCCGCATCGTGACGATGCGTGCGCCGCTGATGGCCAGCCTGCCGCGTGGCTTGTCGGCGGCCTGCTTGAAGCCGATCTTGATGCCGGTCTCCGAGGGCTTGCCGTCCACCACCGCCACATTGAAGAGCTGGTCGCCCAGGGCATAGCGCAGGGTCTGGCTGTCGCCCGACCAATGCAGGTATTCGCCGGCGTTCACATCCAGCTGCCGGACCGGCAGGGCATCGGCCTTGGGGCCGACGCTGATCGACTTGCCGGTCTGCGGCAACGGCATCACATAGGCGTGGAAGCGCTCGGCAAAGCCCAGCCAGCGACCGTCGGGCGAGACCGCGTATTCGCTCGCGAACTCGCTCTTGGCGATCTCGGTCTCCTGCCGGTCCGCCAGGTTCACGCGCACCAGCTTGTGCGCCGAGTCCACCTCGTTGGCAAAGCTGTGGCGGCTCAGGTAGAGGGTATCGCTGGCGGCGCCGAACTGCGGCGCATCGCCGTCCTTGCTGATGCGTTCGGCCTTGCCGCGGCCATCGCTGGCGGCGATGAACACGCCCGTCTCCAGACCATGCCATGGCGTGGTGAGGTAGCCGCCGCGCGCCTTCACATAAGCCACCTGCCTGCCATCGGGCGAGAAGCGCGGCTGCAGGTATTTGCCGGGCTGCTTGGTGATGACGGTCTCGCGGCCGCTGGCCAGCTCCAGCTTGCGCACGCTGCCCAGCTGCTCGTCGCTCCAGGTCGTGAACACAAGCTCGCGGCCATCGCGCGAGAAGCTCGGGAAGAACTCGAAATGCTCGCCCTGCTGCGTCAGACGCTTCGGTGCACCGTTAGGCAGGTGCTTCAGGTATAGATGGCCCAGGGCCGAATAGACCACGCGCTTGCCGTCGGGCGAGACATTGACCCAGCGCAGCTGGTGCACGTCGAACTGCTCGGGTGCCACCTCGTGCGCCACGCGCAGTGCCGGGCGCAGCTCGCGGCTGTCCTTCACATGGAAGGGAATCGGCGTGGCGCTTTGCTTGAAGGGGTCGACCCGCCACAGCCCGCCCTGGGCCCAGACGACGATCTGCTTGGCGTCGGGCGTCCAGGCAAAACCGGGGTAGACGCCGTGTACCGACCAGGCCTCCTGCATATCGCGCTCGAGCTCGCCCCAGGCGGGGAATTCGCGCCCCGTTTGCAGGTCCTTCAGGAACAGGGTCGATTGATGGCTTGAGCCATTGCGCACGCGGCGCACAAAGGCGAGGTATTTGCCATCGGGCGAGGGCGTGGGGCGGATCGCGCCGCCGGGGCCGGTGACAAAGGGCTCGCTGCTGCCGTCGCTCAAGTCCTGCCGCACGATGCGGAAGATCTCCTTGTTCGAATCCTTGTTGTACTCGAAGCTGCGGCCCGGCGTGGCGTCGGTCGAGTAGTAGAGGTATTTGCCATCGGGCGAGAGCGCGGGCTCGCCCAGGTCCTTCTGCCAGTTGGGCTTCTCGTTGAGCTGCACGCCCTTGCCACCATCGAGGCTGAATAGCCAGATCTCGCCCGAGCCCAGCGAGCGCGTCCCGGTGTAATGCTTGCGTGCGGCGATGTAGCGGCCATTGGGGTGCCAGACCGGGTTGTTGAGCAGACGGTAGTCTTCCTTGCTGATGGCGCGCGCGCCGCTGCCGTCCACATTCATGACCCAGATGTTGTCGCCACCGCCGGCGTCCGACACATAGGCCAGCTGCTTGCCGTCGGGCGAGAAACGCGCCTGCATCTCCCAGGCGATGCTGTGGGTCAGGGCCTTGGCCTCACCGCCTGCGATGGGCAGCAGATAGAGATCGCCCAGCAGGTCGAACACCAGCTGCTTGCCGTCTGGGCTCACGTCCACACTCATCCAGGTGCCGCTGCGTGTGTCGATCTGAGCCAGCCTGGCCTCGCCGGGCGGCTTGTTGACGTCCCAGACCGGCGCCTGGGCATCGCCGGCAGCCATGGAGTTGGAGAGGAGGGCCGCTTGCAGCAGCGCAGCGCTGAGGAGTCGGAATATGTGTGACATGGCGGCGCAGCTTAGCGACGCGTCAAGCCCGTCACCATGGGGCTTGCCCCGTTTTGAGCCGCCAGGCGAACGGCCGTGCCCGCTTACCATCGGGGATACCACCGAAACTTGGATCAACGAAAGCGCTGGAGGTTTGCATGTCCCACAAGATCCGCCTTGCGCTGTTGCTGTGCGCCTGCTTTTCATGTCTGCATGCGCAGGCCCAGGAAGGCAGCTTCACGACACGGTCACTGACGCCGGAGACCGCCCTGCAGGCGGCTCGCACGGCGCTGGAGTCCTGCCGCAAGCAGGGCTTCCAGGTGGCGGTGGCGGTGGTCGATCGCGGCGGCATCACCCAGGTCCTGTTGCGCGACCGTTACGCCGGGCCGCACACCGTGGAGGTGGCCGCCAGCAAGGCCTGGACGGCGCTGAGTTTTCGCACCGCTAGCAGCACGCTGGCGCAGGAAACCCAGGCCGGCCGGCCGATGAGCGGCATGCGCAACCAGCCGCGCGTCATCGCCGCGGGCGGTGGCCTGCCTGTCGAGGGCGGCGGCAGCCTGCTGGGCGGCATCGGCGTGTCCGGTGCACCAAGTGGTGAGCTGGACGACGCTTGCGCGCAAGCGGGGCTGAAGGCGGTGGCCGATCTGATCGAGTTCTGAACAAGTTCGAGTCAATCGCGCAGCAGCACCATCACCTCGTCGTCCTCGATCTGCGGGAAATGGCGATAGAACTGCCCCACGGCTTCGAAGCCCGAGGGGATTTGCAGGCAAACCAACTCGTCGGCCAGCGGGCCGACCTTGTCGATCGCGCTGTCCGACGCCACCGGTACGGCGCAGATCAACCGGGCAGGGTGGCGTTGGCGCAGTCCATGCAGGGCCGCCACCATGGTGGCGCCGGTGGCCAGGCCATCGTCCACCACGATCACGATGCGGCCGGCCGGATCTATCGGTGCGCGCACCGGCGTGTAGGCAGCGCGGCGCTGCCTGATGGTCTCAAGCTGGCGGCGTTTCTCGGCCTCGATATGGGCCTCGTCGGCGCCCGCCGAAGCCGCATAGGGCGCCAGATAGGTCCAGCCGCTCTCGTCCACCGAGCCGATCGCCAGCTCGGGCTGCCACGGCGCCCGCAGCTTGCGCACCAGCACCACGTCCAGCTCGCCCTGCAGTTGATGGGCGAGCAGCTTGCCCATCGGCACCGCGCCGCGCGGAATCGCGAGTATCAAGGGCTGCTGTCCGCGATAGGCCTGCAGCCGCTCGCCCAGCTGGCGTGCCGCGTCGGCGCGGTGCGCGAATGTCTGACTTCTCATCGCTGGCTCCCGTCATTGATGCCTATGCTCGGTCGTCGCAGGCGACGGCGCTTGCGCTGGCTCAACGTCACAGGTAAGTCTTGACCTAGGCTGTGCCGTGGGCCGCACGCCCGTTCATGCTTGGAGTGCTGTGATGAAGACCTTGGTCGTTTACTACTCTCGCTCAGGCCATACGGCGCGCATCGCCGAGGAGATCGCGTCGCATTGCAAGGCGGACATCGAGCGTATCAAGGACGCCGGCGCAGAGCGTGGCGGGCTGTGGGGCTATCTGCGCTCGGCCTGCCAGGCCGCCATCGGGGCCAAGCCGCCGATCAAGAAACCCAGCAAGAACCCGGCCGACTACGAGCTCGTGGTGATAGGCACACCGGTCTGGAACTGGGGTTTGGCAGCACCCGTGCGTAGCTATGCCAGCCAATATGCACAGCAGTTCAAGCAGGTCGCGTTCTTCTGCACCGAGGGTGGGTCGGGCGAGCAAGGGGCTTTTGACGAACTGCAGCGCATCTGTGGCAAGTCCCCGCTTGTCACACTGGCCGTCAAGGAAGGCGAACTTGAGCCCCTGCAGCATGCGCAGCCGCTGCGCCGCTTTGCCATGCGGCTGTCCGGCTGAGCCGGCCATACGGACTGGCCGACCCGCGGCCTTGAGTTGGCGGACTCATGCCGGCATGCGCGACGACCGGCAGACGCAGGTGGGCCAGCGTGCCCCGGGGCCATCGAGCGCATGCGCGCGGCCGGCGTGCGGTGGCTGCTGGTCTGCGATGCCGAAGGGATGTTGATGGGGCTGGTATCTCTGGGCCTGCGCGTGGTGGCCGAGGGCGTGGAAAACGCCGCGCAGCTGCTGCGCCTGCGCGAGCAGGGCTGCGACGAAGTGCAGAGCTTCTTGTTCGGCGCGGCGATGTCGCCGGACGCAAGCCGGGCTTGCTTGCTCAGGCGGCCTGAAAGTTTCTGAATTGCCAGGGATCGCTGGCGTCCGGCACTTAGTCGAACAAGCAATGTTGGTTTACATAATACACATTGTCGTAATTTACGACGCGCTCGGTGCGGCAGCGTACGGACATCGGCCTTGCCAAGCCCTAGGTTGGGTTTGTTCGTTTCACTTTCACTACCGAGGTCCCATCATGATCCAACGTTACCGTATCCCAATTGGCCTGTGCGCACTGGTCCTGATGCTTGGACTGAGCGCCTGTGCGGGCATGTCACACCGTGATCGCAATGTGGCCGTGGGGGCTGGCGTTGGCGCCGTGGGCGGCGCGGTGCTGACCGGCGGCAGCACGGTGGGCACCGTGGGCGGCGCCATCATTGGCGGCGTGATCGCCAACGAACTTGAAAAGGACAAGAAGCGTTGATGCGGCGGCCGGAGCCCGTCTTGTCACACGACGCCTACTTCCACGTCGACTCGGAGGCCGTACGCTTCTGGGTCTGTCATGGGGATGCGCTGGTGGGCGCCAGCGTCAGCCGGCGCGCTCTGCATTACCGGTTTCGCCCCGAGGCCGTCGACGATGATCCGCTGGAAACCTACCAACGCTTCGCCGAACTGATAGACGCTGCGGTGTTGCGCCGTGTCGCCGAGGGTGCGCTGGCACCGGTGATGTTGCGCGAGTTCGACCTGCGCCTGCAAGACGCGCCATAGCCCAATCGCGTCAGCAGGACTGCGCGTCGCTGGCGTCGCATCCGATGCAAGCGTCATCGACCATGCGGTCGAAATCGGCCAGATCGCTGAGCGCCTTCAGCGCGGCCTTGCCCTTGGGGATCAGCGGCTTGTCCAGCGGGCGATAGATGCGGCTGCGCAGGCGCGCGAGGCGCTCGGAATGCTCCATCGCGAACACCACGCTGTCGAGGTCCAGCAGCATGGCGAATGGGTCGACGAGCGAGGTGGCGGCGTTGGGGTTCAGGCGCATGGTGCTTGCTCCGTTAGGGTTTGAAGCAACTGTAGGCAGCATGGGCTCGATGCAGTAGTCGGCCCAGGGCCAAAGCGCTTGTCAGGCAAGTTCCTAGGCCGCTGCTGCGGCGCGGGCCCGGATCAAGGCTTGCGCGCCCGGGCGAGCTGCTCGGCCAGTCGCTCGCGCCCGGCGCGGCGCGCGAAGTCGGCTGCGTCCATGCCCTGCTCGTTGCGCAGGCCGGCATCGGCGCCGGCCTTCAGCAAGACCTCGACGCTGCTGCTGTCGCCATAGCCGGCCGCCATCATCAGCGGCGTGCTGCCATTGGCCGAGCGTGCGTCGATCGCGGCGCCCTGCTCCAGCAACCAGCGCACCGCACCGCGATCGGGGCCGCTGCAGGCGTAATGCAGGGCGGTCCAGCCCGGTTCATTGACGAGCGCGCCGCGCGCCACTAGGGCCTTCATCCAGTCCAGCCGCCCTTTCAAGGCCGCCAGCATCAGCGGCGTTTCGCCGGCCTGGTTGATGGCGTTGACGTCCAGCCCGGGATGTTTGAGCAGGGTCTGGAAGGTTGTGTCGGATTCGTGGCGCAGCGCCAGATGCAGCGCGGTCTGGCGCTCGGCATTGCGCAGATTGGGGTCGGTGCCGCGCAACATCAGGGTCATGACGAGGCTGGCGTTGTCGCGCTGCGCGGCCGTGAGCAGTTGTTCGGTCAGCTCGGCGCCGGCTTGAGCCTGCAGCATCGCGGGCAGCGCCAGCAGCAGGCCCAGCCAATGGCGTGCCCTTCTTTTCATGCTTTCAGGCCTCGGGCAGGCGGAACAGCCGCCTGGTGTTGGCGCTGCAGGCCTCGGCCAGCGCCTCCAGCGCCAGCCCCTTCACCGCCGCCAGCTGCTGCGCCACATGCGGCACATAGGCCGGGCTATTGGTCTTGCCGCGGTAGGGCATGGGGGCGAGGTAGGGGCTGTCGGTCTCGATCAGCAGATGGTCCAGCGGCAGGGCCAGCGCCACGGCGCGCAGGTCGGCGGCGTTCTTGAAGGTCAGGATGCCCGAGAAGGAGATATAGAAACCCAGGTCCACCGCGGCCTTGGCCACCTCCAGGCTTTCGGTGAAGCAATGAAACACACCGCCGGCCTGCTCGCCGCCCTCCTCCTTGAGGATCTCCAAGGTGTGCGCGGCGCTGCTGCGCGTGTGTATCACCATGGGTTTGGCGGCCTGGCGCGCGGCGCGGATATGGGTGCGAAAACGTTCGCGCTGCCATTCCATATCGGCCAGGGTGCGCTCGCCCAGGCGGTAATAGTCCAGGCCGGTCTCGCCGATGGCCAGCACCCTGGCATCCTGCGCGCCCGCCACCAGCTCGGCCACACTGGGCTCGTGCACATCCTCGTTGTCGGGGTGCACGCCCACGGTGGCAAAGAGCTGCGGATGCGCATGCGCCAGGGCGCGCACCTCGGGAAATTCCTCCATGGTGGTGCAGATGCAGATCGCCTGCGTCACGCGCGCGGCCTGCATCTCGGCCAGGATTTGCGGCAGCTTGGCCTTGAGCTCGGGAAAGCTCAGATGGCAATGGGAGTCGATATACATGGCAGCCTCGCACGGGCCCGCGCCGGGCGGCGCGCCGTATGTCAAAAGGGTCAGATGGTCTGCGTCGCCTTGGACGAGGAGATCGAGGTGCCCAGCATCTCTTCGATCTTCAGCTTGATGTGGCGGGTTTTCTCGTCGCCTGGGAAGCGCACGCCCACGCCCTGGGTGCGGCCGGCCGAGGCATTCGCCGGGGTGATCCAGGCGATCTTGCCAGCCACCGGATAACGCTGCGGATCATCGGGCAGCATCATCAGCAGGTAGATGTCTTCGCCAAGCTTGTAGTCGCGCGTGGTGGGCACGAAGATGCCCCCGTCGATGAAGATAGGAATGTAGGCGGCATAGAGCGCGCTCTTTTCCTTGAAGACCAACTGCACCACGCTCGGGCGCGCACCCCCGCCAGCCGGCACGGCTGCCAGGGCGGCGGCCTGGGGTTTGGTTGGAATTTCACTCATATGCGGCAGTGTAGCGAAGGTCAAGGCCGCCCATCCGCGCGAATGCACCGACAAGCGGGAGCTTCTTGGCCCTTGCTTGTCCCTTCCTTTGCCGTTCAGGCCGCCACGCGCATCGCGCGCTGCCCCTGCGCCACCAGCGACTCCATCAGCAGGCCGGCGTTGAGCGGATGTTCGGCGTGCCGCGCCGCATCCTGCAAGGCGCGGCCCCAGGCATGCAGGCCGGCCGCGCCGCGCGGCTTGGGCAGGGCGGTGGGCGGGAAATAGCTGGGCGGCGCGCCATGGCTGCCGCGCAGCAGGTCGTGGGTGAGGCGCTGCAACGCGGCGATGGCGCGTGGCACCGGCCAGTCGCTCAGCGCCGCGCTTTCACCGCGCGCCACGCGGCGCGGCAACTCCAGCCAGGCCTGGGCGCGCACGCCGTCGGCCCACCAGGCCAGCGCCTCCTGCGGGCGGCCGCCGGTGGCGGCCAGCAGCACCTCGGCCGCCTCCACGCCCTGCTCGGCCAGCCAGGCCTGCGCCAGTTCTTGAGGCGGCAGGCCCAGCGGCACTGGCTGGCAGCGGCTGCGTATGGTGGGCAGCAAGGCCTCGGGGGCCGTGCTGGCAAGCGCGAAGCGCAGCACGCCGGCCGGCTCTTCCAGGGTCTTCAGCAGGGCATTCGCCGCCACGGTGTTGAGGGCCTCGGCGGGATAGACCACCACCACCTTGGCGCGCCCGCGCGCCGCCGTGACCTGGGCGAAGCCCAGCATCTGTCGCACCGCATCGATCTTGATCTCGCGGCTGGGCTTGGCCTTGCCGGCCTTAGTGCCCTTGCCCTCGCCCTCCTCCTCGTCGGCGCCATAACCCAGGCTTTCGCGCAGCGCCTCGGGCAGCAGCACCATGAAGTCCGGATGCGCATGGGCCAGGAACAGGTGGCAGGCGGCGCAGCGGCCACAGGCCAGCTTGCCGGCGGCGGGTGCCTCGCACAGCCAGGACTGGGCCAGCAGCAGGGCCAGCTCGAACTGGCCCACGCCGGCCGGACCCTGCACCAGCAGGGCATGCGAGCGCGCGGTCGCGAGCGCCTGCGCCAGTGGCGCCTCCAGCCAGGGCAGCGGCAGCTTGCCGTCGGGGCCTAGCATCCCCTGGCCTCCATCAGCGCGCGCAACTGCGCCGCGACCTGGTCCACCGTGCCGCTAGCGTCGATGCGGGCAAAGCGTGCCGGTGCGGCCGCGGCGCGAGCCGCGTAGCCGGCGCGCACGCGTTCGAAGAAGTCCAGATCCTGCTGCTCGAAGCGATCGGCCTCGCGCGCCGCGGCGCGGCGCTGTGCGGCGGTGGCCGGCGGCAGGTCGAACCAGATCGTCAGGTCGGGCTGACGCAGGCCCTGGGGCCCCTGCTGCACCCATTGCTCCAGCGTCTCCAGCACCTGCAGGTCCATGCCGCGGCCGGCGCCCTGGTAGGCAAAGGTGGCGTCGGTGAAGCGGTCGCACAGCACCGTCTGGCCGGCCGCCAAGGCCGGCTCGATGACGCGCAGCAGATGATCGCGCCGGCCGGCAAACACCAGCAGTGCCTCGGTCAGGCCGTCCATGCCGCTGTGCAAGACCAGCTCGCGCAGGCGCTCGGCCAGCTCGGTGCCGCCGGGCTCTCGTGTGTTCAAGACCTTGGCCCCGCCGGCGGCGAGGCGTTTACTCAGGGCGGCGATATGGGTGGACTTGCCGGCACCGTCGATGCCTTCAATGCTGATGAATCTGGGGGAGCTCACTTGCCACGCTGGTATTTGTTGACGGCGCGATTATGCGCGGCCAGGTCTTCGCTGAATTCGCTGCTGCCGTCGCCGCGCGCCACGAAGTACAGGGCGCGCGAGGGCGCCGGATGCAGGGTCGCGGCCAGCGAGGCGGCGCCGGGCATGGCGATGGGGGTGGGCGGCAGGCCGCCGCGGGTGTAGCTGTTGTAGGGCGTGTCGGCCAGCAGGTCGCGCTTGCGCAGATTGCCGTCGAAGGCCGCGCCCAGGCCGTAGATCACCGTGGGGTCGGTCTGCAAGGGCATGCCAATGCGCAGCCGGTTCACGAACACCGCCGCCACCAGGCCGCGGTCGGCCGCGGCGCCGGTCTCCTTCTCGACGATGGAGGCCAGGATCAGCGCCTCGTCGGGCGACTTGAGCGGCAGCTTCTCGGCGCGGCCGGCCCAGGCCGCGTCCAGCCTCCTGCCCATGGCGCGGTAGGCGCGCCTGAGCACGGTGAGGTCGCTGACGCCGCGGCTGTAGGCATAGGTGTCGGGAAAGAAGCGCCCCTCCGGATGCTGACCCGGCGCGCCCAGCGCGGCCATGATGTCGGCCTCGCTGAGTGCGGCGGTCTGGTGCTTGAGCGCGGGGGCGGCGGCCAGCGCGGCGCGCCATTGGCGGAAGGTCCAGCCCTCGATCAGGCGCACCTGCTCCAGCACCTCGTCGCCGCGCACCATCTTGGCAAGCAGCTCGCGCGGCGTGGCGCCCTGGTGGATCTCGTAGCTGCCGGCGCGTATCTGCTTGGCCTGGCCCGACCAGCGGAACCATTGGTACAGCAGCCGCGCATCCTCCTGCACCCCGGCCACCACCCAGGCCTGGGCCACCTCGCGCGGCGAGCTGCCGGCCTCGATGGAGAGCTCGACCGATGGCGCCGCCAGCGTCATCGGCCGCTGCAGCCACCACCAGGCGCCGCCCGCGGCCGCGCCCAGGGCCAGCAGCGCCAAGAGTGAAAGGGTCAGCAGGGCCTTGCCCAATGTCTTCATGCTTGCCAAATGTCCTTGCTGCTCGCCTTGTTGGCGGGCGCTGATGATAATCGCCCGCCATGAACCAAGAAATCGCAACCTTTGCTGGCGCGGCCCTGCGCCTGAACCAATTCGGCGTGATCCGCGCGGCCGGCGCCGAGGCCGCCAAGTTCCTGCACAGCCAGCTGACCCAGGACTTCGCCCTGCTGGGCGACGGCCAGGCCCGCCTGGCCGGCTATTGCTCGGCCAAGGGGCGCCTGCTGGCCACCCTGGTGGGCTGGAAGAACGGGCCCGAGGAACTCCTGCTGGTGCTGCCGCTGGAACTGCTGGCGCCGACGCTCAAGCGTTTGAGCATGTTCGTGATGCGCGCCAAGTGCAAGCTCAGCGATGCCACGGCCGAGTTCCAGCTCTGGGGCCTGGCGGGCGCGCAGGCCAGCGCCTGGCTGGGTGCGGCGGCGCCGACCCAGACCTGGGACCTGGCGGCCTTCAACGAGGGTCAGGTCTTGCGCCTGCCGACTTCAAGCGGCCAGGCGCGCTATCTGCTGGCCCTGCCCGCCAGCGCCGCGGCACCGGATTTGCCGGCCATGAGCGCCGCCGACTGGCAATGGCTGGACGTGCAAAGCGGCCTGGCCTGGGTGCAGGCCGCCACGGTGGAGCAGTTCGTGCCGCAGATGCTGAACCTCGAACTGCTGGGCGGGGTGAATTTCCAGAAGGGTTGCTACCCCGGCCAGGAGGTGGTGGCGCGCAGCCAGTACCGCGGCACCCTGAAGCGCCGCACCTTTTTGTTCGAAACCGCTGCGCCGGCGCTGGTCGGCCAGGAAATCTTCCACAGCGAAGACCCGGGCCAGCCCGCCGGCCTGGTGGCGGCGGTGGCCGAGCGCAATGGCCGCGCCCTGCTGCTGGCCGAGACCAAGATCGCGGCGCTGGAGGGCGGCAGCCTGCACCTGGGCAGGGTGGACGGCGCGCCGCTGGAGCCGCGCGCCCTGCCCTACGAGCTGCGCGAGCCGCAGTGACTGCGCCCGAGCTTTACGTCTACTACAGGCTGCTGCCGGCGCAGGCCGAGGCGGCGCGGGCGCAGATCGCCGCCTTGCGCCTGCCCGACGGGGTCACGCTGCGTCTGCTGCAACGCGACGCCGATGATGTAAAGGTGGCCGACATGCCGACCTGGATGGAAATCTACCAGGGCGCCTCGGCGCAAGACCTGACCCTGGCCGAGCGGGCGGTGGCGGCGGCGCTGGCGCCCTGCATCGAGGGCGAGCGCCATATTGAGCGCTTCTTCCCCCTGCTGTTGCCTACAGCGCCCTGACCATCTCCACATGGCCGATGCCGGCCTCCTCGAACACCGGGCCGCGCTGCACAAAGCCGGCGCGGGTGTAGAAGCCGGCGGCGCTGAGCTGCGCATGCAGCAGCACCTCGCGGTAGCCGCGCTCGCGGCCGGCCGCCATCAGCGCCTCCAGTACCTGGCGCCCGACCTGGCCGCCGCGCATGGCCCGCAGCACCGCCATGCGGCCGATCTTGGCCACGCCCGGCACATGCTCCAGCAGCCGGCCGGTGGCCAGGGCCTTGCCGAGGCGGTTGTAGGCCACCGCGTGCAGGCAGCCGGCGTCGCCGGCGTCCCATTCCATCTCGGCCGGGATCTTCTGTTCGTCGACGAACACCGCCTGGCGGATCCGGCTGGCGTCCGGCCCCAGCTCTGACCAGGCGCCGACATGCACCTCGACCATGGCCGCGCCGGCCTCGAAGCCGGTGAGCGCCTGGCGCAGGGTTTCGGGCACCGGCTTTGGGGTTTGGGCCTGCGCGTCGGCAAACACATAGATCAGCTCGCCATGCACCAGCAGCTCGTCGGCGCGGAACACCGCGCATTGCACCAGGATCGAGCTGTTGCCGACGCGCTCGCAGCGCACGCCCACGTCCAGCTGATCGTCGTAGCGCGCCGAGCCCAGGTATTCCAGCGTCGCCTTGCGCACGAACAGGTCGCCGCCCAGCGACTGCATGGTTTCGGCATAGGGCAGCGCCAGGGCGCGCCAATAGCCGCCCACGGCGGTGTCGAAGTAGGTCAGGTAATGGCCGTTGAAGACGATTTGCTGGGCGTCGATCTCGGCCCAGCGCACGCGCAGGCGCTCGAAGAAACGGAATTGGCTGCGGTTCATGGCTTGGGAAAAAGCGCCTCCTTCAGCGCCATTGCGCAGGCGTCCAGCGCCAGCAGGGCCTCGGGGATGCTGCGGCCCATCTTGATGAAATCATGCGTCACGCCGCGGTACAGCTCCAGCTGCACCGTGCCACCGTTGGCGCGCAGCAGGTCGGCATAGGCGAGGCCCTCGTCCACCAGCGGATCGCATTCGGCCAGGATCACGCAGGCCGGCGCCAGGCCGCTGTGGTCGCTCGCCTCCATGGGTGCAAAGCGCCAGTCGCGCTTGTGGTGGTGCTCGATGTAATGGTCGAAGAACCAGGCGATCGCGGCCGCGTCGAGCAAGAAACCGTTGGCGAACAGCTTGTGCGAGGGCGTGTCGGCATGGGCACAGGTGCCGGGGGTGATCAGCAGCTGCAGGGCCAGGTCTTGCCCGAACTGCTCGCGGACGTCGCGCGCGTGCAGCGCGCACACCGCCGCCAGCGTGCCGCCGGCGCTGTCGCCGCCCACGGCGATGCGGCTGCCGTCCAGCCCCAGGGCCGCGGCCCCACCCGGCAGCCAGCGCAGCACGGCCCAGGCATCGTCCACCGCGGCGGGAAACTTATGCTCGGGCGCGAGCCGGTAGTCCAGCGACAGCACCGCCGCACCGCTGCGCAGCGCGAGCTGCCGGCACAGCGAGTCGTGCGTTTCCAGGCTGCCGATGGTGAAGCCGCCGCCATGCAGATACAGCAGCACCGGCAGCCGGGCTTCTGCGGGGGTCTTGGGCGCATACAGGCGCGCCGCCAGCGGCCCCTCGGCGCCCGGCACCATGAGGTTCTCCACCCGTGGCAGCGGCGCGCGCGGCAGGTCCAGGATCTCGGCCCCCATCAGATAGCCGATGCGGGCCTGCCTGGGGGTGAGGGAATGAAAGGCCGGGCGGTTCGCACGGTGGATGCGCGTCAGCACACCCGCCATGCGCGGTGTCAACAAGGTGCTACTCAACAAGAACTCCAGGGCTTAGGCTTGGATTTTCGCAGACATGCCGGAGCGCAGACACGATGGCCCTGATCCAGTACCTCACCCATATCCATCTGGCGCATGGCGCACGCAGCGTGCTGGGCGCCGAATGCGCGCGCGTCGGCATGCGCAGGCCGCTGGTGATCACCGATGCTGGCGTGCGCGCGGCCGGCGTGCTGGAGCTGGCGCTGTCGGGCTGGCAGGGCCCCGCCCTGCCGGTGTTCGACGCCACCCCCGCCAACCCCACCGAGGCGGCGGTGCGCCTGGGCGTGCAGGCCTGGCGCGAGGGCGGCTGCGACGGCCTGATCGCCATCGGCGGCGGCTCGGCCATGGACCTGGCCAAGGGCGTGGCGATCGCCGCCACCCACGCCGGGCCGCTCACCCGCTACGCCACCATCGAGGGTGGCAGCGGCCTGATCACCAAGGCGGTGCTGCCGCTGATCGCGATGCCCACCACCGCCGGCACCGGCAGCGAGGTGGCGCGCGGCGCCGTCGTCATCGTCGACGACGGCCGCAAGCTGGGCTTCCACAACTGGGAGCTGCTGCCCAAGTCGGCGATCTGCGACCCCGAGCTCACGCTGGGCCTGCCGCCCTTGCTGACCGCCGCCACCGGCATGGATGCGATCGCGCATTGCATGGAGACCTTTATGTCCGCTGCCTTCAATCCGCCCGCCGACGGCATTGCGCTCGAAGGGCTGCGGCGCGGCTGGGACGCGATCGAGCGCGCCACCCGCGACGGCAGCGACCGCGACGCGCGCCTGCAGATGATGAGCGCCAGCATGCAGGGCGCGATGGCCTTCCAGAAGGGCTTGGGTGCGGTGCATTCGCTCAGCCATGCGCTGGGCGGCCTGAATCCGCGTCTGCATCACGGCACCTTGAACGCGATGTTCCTGCCGGCGGTGGTGCGCTTCAACGCCCAGCATGCTAGCCTGCAACAGGATGCGCGACTGCATCGCATGGCCCATGCCATGGGCTTGCAGGATTGCGACGCCGCCGGCGAAGTGTTGGCCGAGGCGCTACGGGCCATGAATGCGCGCCTCGGGCTGGCCAGCGGCCTGGCGGCGCTGGGCGTGACCGAAGCGCTGTTTGAGCGTGTCATCGACGGCGCGATGAAGGACCATTGTCACCAGACCAATCCGCGCCTGGCCACGCGCGAGGATTACGCGGCGCTGCTCAAGGCCTCGATGTAGACAGCAAAAAAAGGCCCGAACCTTTTGAGTTCGGGCCGGCATGCCGCTGAACGCGATCGCGATCAGCCGTGCTTCTTGTTGTCGAAGAACTGCTCGTCCTCGGTCGAACCCTTGAGCGCCGCGGTGGAGGCCTCGGCTTCGATGGTGGTGGTGACGGCGTCGAAGTAACCCGTGCCCACCTCGCGCTGGTGCTTCACAGCGGTGAAGCCGCGCTCGGCCGCCGAGAATTCCTTTTCCTGCAGCTCGACGAAGGCGCTCATATTGTTGCGGGCATAGCCGTAGGCCAGGTCGAACATCGAGTAGTTCAGGCTGTGGAAGCCGGCCAGGGTGATGAACTGGAACTTGTAGCCCATCGCGCCGAGCTCGCGCTGGAACTTGGCAATCGTCGCGTCGTCCAGGTTCTTCTTCCAGTTGAAGGACGGCGAACAGTTGTAGGCCAGCAGCTTGCCGGGGAACTTGGCGTGAATGGCGTCGGCAAAAGCCTTGGCAAAGGCCAGGTCGGGCTTGCCGGTCTCGCACCAGATCATGTCGGCATAAGGCGCATAGGCCAGGCCACGGCTGATGGCCTGCTCCAGGCCGTTGCGGGTGCGGAAGAAGCCTTCGACGGTGCGCTCGCCGGTGCAGAAGGGCTTGTCGTTGTCGTCCACATCGGTGGTGACGAGGTCGCCGGCTTCGGCATCGGTACGCGCCAGCAGCACGGTGGGAACGCCCATCACGTCGGCCGCCAGGCGGGCAGCCACCAGCTTGGCCACGGCCTCGCGGGTGGGCACCAGCACCTTGCCGCCCATATGGCCGCATTTCTTGGCGGCGGCCAGCTGGTCTTCGAAGTGCACGCCCGCGGCACCCGCGTCGATCATGGACTTCATCAGCTCGAAGGCGTTCAGCACGCCGCCGAAACCGGCCTCGGCATCGGCCACGATGGGGGCGAAGTAGTCGATGTCGTTCTTGCCTTCGCTCCACTGGATCTCGTCGGCGCGCTTGAAGGTGGCGTTGATGCGCTTCACGACCTTGGGCACCGAGTCCACCGAGTACAGCGACTGGTCGGGGTACATCTCGCCATTGCTGTTGGCGTCGCCCGCGACCTGCCAGCCCGACAGGTAGATGGCTTTGAGGCCGGCCTTGACCTGCTGCATGGCCTGGTTGCCGGTCAGCGCGCCCAGCGAGTTGACAAAAGGCTCGGTGTTCACCAGGCCCCAGAGCTTCTCGGCGCCGCGCTTGGCCAGGGTGTGCTCGATGGCCAGCGAGCCACGCAGACGCACCACATCGGCAGCGGTGTAGCCGCGCTTGATGCCCTTCCAACGGGGGTTCTCGGCCCAATCCTTTTCGAGGGCGGCGATTTGCTGGTCACGGGTGAGTGTCGTCATGGAAAGCTCCTGCTGTGAGGTGAAAAACAAAGGACTCGATGGCTCCTAGATTAGGCCTTTGTCAGCTTTCGGGGAAGACTTGTGTCTTATATAAGACTAAAAATGTTTTCCTTATAAATCAATGGCTTGCATTGTAAATATCGGATTGTGAAACGACGCTCACCATAATGAGAAAAATTGCGGCAGCGCAACAGACCAAAATTTTGCGATCTGAAAACGATGTTTCGTATTGCGAAATGCCAGAGGGGATTACAGGCCGCCGATGAAATAGCGCTTCAGCCCGGCCAGCACCATTTCCACCGCAATCGCGGTGAGCACCAGGCCCATCAGCTTCTCGATTGCCGACACCACCGAGTCGCCCAGCAGCTTGCGGATGCGGTCGGCCAGCAGCAGGGTCAGGCCCGAGACCAGCATGGCGGCGGTGAGCGCGCCGATCCAGTCAAAGATGCGCTCGGGCTGGCGCGAGGCCAGCAGCAGCACCGTGGCCATCGCCGAGGGGCCGGCCAGCAGGGGCACGGCCAGCGGGAAGATAAAGGGTTCGCGGCCGGGTTCGATGCCATAGGCCGAGTCGCCGGCGCTGCCGAAGATCATGCGGATCGCGATGATGAGCAGGATCACCCCGCCGGCCACCTCCAGCGAACGCTCGGAGAGATGCATCACCTCCAGAAAGCCGCCGCCCAGGAACATGAAGGCGAACAGCACCACGAAGGCAATGCCCACCTCGCGCGCCGCCATGCGCGTGCGGCGGGCCTTCGGCACCTCGCGCATGATGGAAATGAAGATGGGCAGGCTGCCCAGCGGGTCCAAGACCAGCAGCAGCAGGATGAAGGCGGAGAGAAAGCTATGGTCCATCGCGGGATTGTCCCCCATGCACAGGCCGTAGACTGCGCCCTGTATGCCAGCCCCTGCCCCGCCCACCCTGGACGCCATCGACAGCAAGATCCTGGAGATCCTGCAGCGCGATGGCCGCATCTCGAATGTGGACCTGGCGGCGCAGATCCATCTCTCGCCGCCGCAATGCTTTCGCCGCGTGCGCGCGCTGGAGGAGCGCGGCGTGCTGCAGGGCTACCGCGCCCTGGTGGCGCCCGAGAGCCTGGGGCTGGGCGTGACCGCCTTCGTCAGCCTCAACATCGAGGCCCAGGCCTTTGCGCGTGTGCGCGAGCTGGAGGCCTTGCTGCGCGACTTCCCGCAGATCCTGGAATGCCACACCGTCTCGGGCGATTGCGACTACCTGCTCAAGGTGGTGGCTAGCGACCTCAAGGCGCTCTCGCAATTCCTCACCGACAAGCTGATGCAGCTGGAGGGCGTGGCCGACGTGCGCTCGATGATCTGCCTGGAGGAAATCAAGCCCCCCTCGGGCCTACCCGTGCGCTGATCAGGCGCGCGGGTGGTGCGCCGCATGCAGGCTCTTGAGTCGCTCGCGCGCCACATGGGTGTAGATCTGGGTGGTGGAAAGGTCGGCATGCCCCAGCAGCAGCTGCACCGCGCGCAGATCCGCGCCATGGTTGAGCAAATGGGTGGCGAAGGCATGGCGCAGGGTATGCGGCGAAATCGGCGCGAGGATGCCGGCCGCCACGGCGTACTTCTTGATCAGCTTCCAGAACATCTGCCGGCTCATGCCCTCGCCCTGCACGGTCACGAACAGGGCCTCGCTGCGCCGGCCCTGCAGGAGCTCGGCGCGCGCCTCCTGCAAATAGCGCAAGAGCCAGCCATGCGCCTCCTCGCCAAAGGGCACGAGGCGCTCCTTGCTGCCCTTGCCGGTGATGCGCAACGCCGCTTCCTTCATACCCAGGTGCACGCTCTTGAGCGTGACCAGCTCGCTCACGCGCAGGCCGCTGGCATACATCAGCTCCAGCATGGCACGGTCGCGCAGGCCCAGCGGTTCGCCGGTATGGGGCGCCGACAGCAGGGCGTCGACCTGGCCCTCGCTGAGCGTCTTGGGCACGCGCAAGGGCTGGCGCGCGTTCTGCAGGCGCAGGGTCGGGTCTTGCGTGCAACGGTGCTCGCGCAGGGCCCAGCGGAAATAGCGCTTGAACACCGAGAGCCGCCGGTTTGCGCTGGTGGCGCGGCTGGCCGCGTGGCGCGCGCTGGCATAGCCCAGCAGGTCCTGCTCGCGGGCCTCGTCCAGCGCACGCACAGCCTCGCGCGCCAGCCAGTCGGCCAGCAGCAGCAGATCGCGCTTGTAGGCCTCCAGCGTGTTGCGCGCCAGGCCGTCCTCGATCCAGAGGGCTTCGACAAACGCGTCTATGCCCTGCCGGCTGCGTTCAATAAGCTCAGTCAAGTTTCAGCTTCTGCGACTCGACAACCTTTTTGTAGACCTCGTACTCGGCCTTGATCTGGGCGCCGAATTGCTCGGGCGTGTTGGCCACGATGAGCGAGCCGGTGTCCTCGATGCGCTTCTTCACATCCGGCAGCTCCAGCGTCTTCTTGACCGCGCCATGGACCTTGTCCACCACCTCCTTGGACAAACCCTTGGGCCCGTAGATGCCGTAATAGGCCATGCGGTTCACCGGCTCCAGCCCGACCTCCTTGAGGGTGGGCACCTGGGGCAACTGCGAAAGACGCTGCGGCGCCGCCACCACGATGGGGATCAGGCGCCCGTCCTTGATGAAGGGCAGCGCCGAGGGCAGGTTGTCAAACATGATAGGCACCTGGCCGGCCACCGTGTCGTTCAGCGCCGGGCCGGCGCCACGGTAGGGAATGTGCAGCAAGAACACCCCGGCCAGGTTCTTGTACAGCTCCATCTGCAGATGGCCGATGGTGCCGGTGCCGGCGCTGGCATAGCTGTACTTGCCCGGGTTCTTCTTGAGCTCGGCGACGAAACCCTTGTAGTCGCGCGCCGGGAAGCTCGGATGCACCGCGATCACATTGGGTGTGGCCGCCACATTGATGATGGGGCTGAAGTCGGTGAGCGGGTTGTAGGGAATCTTGGGGTCGATGGCGGGGTTTGCGGCGGTGGTCGAGACCGTCGCCATGCCCAGGGAATAGCCGTCCGGCGCGGCCTTGGCGGTTTCATTGGCACCCACCTTGCCGCCACCGCCGGCCTTGTTCTCCACCACCACGGTCTGGCCCAGCGCCAGGTGCAGCTTCTCGGCCACCACGCGCGCCACGATGTCGGTGGTGCCGCCGGGCGCAAAAGGCACCAGCAGCCGGATCGGCTTGTTGGGATAGCTCTGGGCGTGCAAGGCGGGGGCCAGCAAGGTGCTGGCGGCCAGCGCAAGACTGGCGTGCAGGCAATGACGACGCTTCATGGTGATCCTTTGGGTGGTCTGTCTCCAGCCACGATGCTAGGCGGCCGAGTCGCAAGCGATGCTAGCGGAATTACGTAGCCTCCCGCATGAGCCGCGCCCGCCACCCAGGCACACTGGGCGCATGCCGGACCTGCTGTTGCTGCTGCCTGACTTGCTGCTGATACTGACGGGTTTCGCCCTGTGCCGCTTTACCAGCCTGGACCGCCCGGTGTGGGAGGCGGCGGAGAAGCTGGTGTATTACCTGCTCTTCCCGGTGCTGCTGTTCAACTCGATCTCGCGCAGCGTGCTGCAGCCCGCGGCCACCCTGCACCTGGCCCTGGGCGGCCTGGGCGTGGTGGGCAGCGGAGTGCTGCTGGCCTACGCGCTGCGACTGTGGCCCGGGGTCGACGCACAGACCCATGCCTCGGGCGCCCAGGTGGGCTTTCGCTTCAACAGCTTCGTCGCGCTGGCCCTGGCCGAGCGCCTGCAGGGCGCGCAGGGCGTGGCCTGGGTGGCGCTGCTGATCGCCATCTGCGTGCCGCTGGCCAATGTGGCCGCGGTCTGGCCGCTGGCGCGCCATGGTGGCCATGGCTACGCGCGCGAGCTGGCGCGCAATCCGCTCATCCTCAGCACCCTGGCCGGCTTGGTGGCCAATCTGCTGGGCCTGCGCCTGCCCGAGGCCGCCGCCATCAGCCTGCAGAAGATCGGCCTGGCCGCCCTGCCCCTGGGCCTGATGGCGGTGGGCGCCGGCCTGCGCCTGGGCGCGCTGCGGGATGCACCCGGGCTGGCCGCCGCGCTGCTGGCGATACGCCATGCCGCCCTGCCCCTGCTGGCCCTTGCCTACGCCTGGGCGCTGGCGCTGGCGCCGGACCAGCGCAGCATCCTGGTGGCCTTTGCCGCCCTGCCCACCGCCTCCAGCGCCTATGTGCTGGCGGCGCGCATGGGCGGCCATGCCTCCTTTGTGGCCGGGCTGGTGACGGTCTCGACCCTGCTGGGCATGCTGACCCTGCCGCTGTGGCTGATGCTGCTACGCTTCTAAGGCCCAATGGATGTGTTCGGCCAGCAGCTCACTGGCCTGCGGCAGGCGCGCCTGCAGCGCGGCGCGCAGCGCTGCGTCGTCCGCCGGGGCCAGGTCTTGCCTTAGCGCATTGCCCATCGCTACCGCCAGGTTGCGCTGCCAGCGCGCGTGGCCGATGCGGCGTATCGCCGAGCCCTCGGTGAGGCGCAGAAACTCGGCCTCGCTCCAGCCCCACAGCTGCAGCAGGGTGGGCGCCTCGAAGGGGCCACGGGTGTCGAAATCCGCCAGGGCGTGGCGCTGCGCGAACTTGTTCCAGGGGCAGACGAGCTGGCAGTCGTCGCAGCCATAGATGCGGTTGCCCAGCAGCGGCCGCAACTCCAGCGGGATGGGCTCGTCCGACTCGATCGTCAGGTAGGAGATGCAGCGCCGCGCGTCCACCTGGTAGGGCGCGACGATGGCCCGCGTCGGGCAGGCGTCGATGCAGGCCGTGCATTGCCCGCAATGGCCGCTGACCGGCTCGCTCAGCGGCAGCGGCAGGTCCACCATGATCTCGCCCAGGAAGAACATCGAGCCGGCCTCGCGGTGCAGGGTCAGGCTGTGCTTGCCGCGCCAGCCTATGCCGGAGCGGCTCGCCAACTCGACCTCCAGCACCGGCGCCGAGTCGGTGAAGACGCGGTAGCCCAGCGGCCCCACCAGCGCCTCCAGCCGGCTGGCAAGCTGCTGCAGGCGCTGGCGCAGCACCTTGTGATAGTCGCGGCCACGCGCATAGAGCGAGACCTGGGCGGCCAGCGGCTCGGCCAGGCGCTGCCATTCGATCGCCTGCCAGTCTCCCTCCAGATGCTGGGGCAGATAGTCCATGCGCGCGGTAAGCACGCGCACCGTGCCCGGCACCAGCTCGGCCGGCCGGGCGCGCTTGAGGCCATGGCTGGCCATGTAATGCATGCTGCCGTGAAAGCCCGCAGCCAGCCAGGCCAGCAGGCCGGGCTCGGCGCTGCTGAGGTCGATATCGGCCACGCCAATCTGTGAGAATCCGAGCTCAAGCGCCCAGGCCTGCAATTGCGCCATCACCGCCTGGGTGTCGATCTCGGTTGGCGTTCTTTCCTCAGTTCGCGGAGCGTGCTGCATTTGGCCATTCTAGAAACCCGTTTGTTCCACTGGCCCGACGAGTCGGCCTGCGAGCGCTTTGCGCAGGCACTCGCCCAGGCCCCAGGCCTGATGCATGCCAGCATCGAGCTGCATGGCGCCCTGGGCGCCGGCAAGACCAGCCTGGTGCGCCATCTCTTGCGCGCGCTGGGCGTCACGGGCCGCATCAAGAGCCCCAGCTATGCGGTGCTGGAGAGCTACCAGCTGCCGGCCGGCGAGGTCAGCCATTTCGATTTCTACCGCTTCAACGACGCACGCGAGTGGGAGGACGCGGGCTTTCGCGAGATCTTCACCGCGCCCGGCCTGAAGCTGAGCGAATGGCCCGAGAAGGCTTCAGGCATGCTGCCCACGCCGACGCTGGCGATCCACCTCGAAGCGCAGGATGACCAGAGCCGCCGCGTGCGCGTCGAGGCCTGCACGCCCGAGGGTCAGGTCTTGCTGGACGGGCTGAAAGGGCTGAGCACATGAGCGCAGCGCAGGGCAGCCCCAAGCAAGCTCGCCCCCGCCTGGCGGGACAGGCCGCAGGCCGAAGGGTGCACCAATGAGCCGCCGCCACGCCCTGCGCGCGATGGGCAGCCTGGCGCTGCTGCTGCGCGCACCGAAGCTGCGCGCAGCAGCAGCGCCGGCCGGCGCCAACATCCTCGCGGTGCGCGTCTGGCCCGCGGCCGAATACACGCGCGTCACGCTGGAGTCCGACAAGCCGCTGGCCGCCAAGCATTTCCTGGCCGCCAACCCGGACCGGCTGGTGATCGACATCGACGGCCTGGAGCTCAGCCCCGGCCTGCGCGAGCTGCTCGGCAAGGTCAAGGCCGACGATCCCTATATCGCCGGCGTGCGCGTGGGCCAGAACCAGCCGCGCGTGGTGCGCATCGTGCTGGACCTCAAGCAGGGCGTGGCGCCGCAGCTGTTCTCGATCGCGCCGGTAGCGGCCTACAAGCACCGCCTGGTGTTCGACCTTTATCCGCTGCAGGAGCGCGACCCGCTGCTGGCGCTGATACGCGAGAAGGAAAATGCCGAAAAGGCCGCGGCGCAGTCGGTGCAGGATGCGCTGGGCGAGCTGATCGGCCGCATCGACCGGCCGGCGCTGCCCAAGCCCGCGGCCTCGGCGGCGCTGCAGCTGCCGGCCGCCAGCGCGCCGGCGCCCGATTACCAGACCCCGGCACCGCCACCACCGCCGCCGGCCATTGCCGGTGCGCAGCAGAAGATCGACCGCCTGATCGTGATCGCGCTGGATCCCGGCCATGGCGGCGAGGACCCCGGCGCCGTCGGCCCCTCGGGCCTGAAGGAAAAGGACGTGGTGCTGGAGATCGGCCTGCAGCTGCGCGAGCGCCTCAACGCCAACTCGAATATCCGCGTGATGATGACGCGCGATGCCGATTTCTTCGTGCCCCTGCACGAACGCGTGCGCAAGGCACGGCGCGTGAATGCCGACCTGTTCGTCTCCATCCATGCCGATGCCTTCTTCACGCCCCAGGCCAAGGGTGCCTCGGTGTTCGTGCTCAGCACCAATGGCGCGAGCAGCTCGGCGGCACGCTGGATGGCCGACCGCGAGAACGCCGCCGACCTGGTGGGCGGGGTCAACAACCTGGCGGTCAAGGATGCCGCCGTGCTGCGCACCCTCTTGGACATGAGCACCACGGCGCAGATCAAGGACAGCCTCAAGCTCGGCTCCGAGGTGCTGGGCCAGATCGGCCGCGTTGGCAATCTGCACAAGCGCCAGGTCGAGCAGGCCGGCTTTGCGGTGCTGAAGGCGCCCGACATGCCCTCCATCCTGGTCGAGACGGCCTTCATCTCCAACCCGGAGGAGGAAAGCCGGCTGCGCGATCCCGACTACCAGGCCAGGCTGGTGCAGGCCCTGGCCACCGGCATCGCGCGCTACTTTGCCAAGAACCCGCCGCTGGCCAGGCACCGCCCGCTCAGTTGATGGGTCAGCTGATGGGTCAGTCGAGCCATCAGCCGATGGCCGGCTTGCTGCGCCGCGCCTTCCAGGCGCCGAAGATCGCGATCAGGCCCGGGATGCCGATCAGCGCCCAGATGATTTTCTCGAGGTTGTGCTGCACCCAGGGCACGTTGCCGAAGGCATAGCCCATGCTCATCACGCCCACCACCCAGAGCAGGCCGCCGCTCACGTCGTAGAGCGTGAACTTGCGGCGCGTCATCTGCGCCACCCCGGCCACAAAGGGCGCGAAGGTGCGCACAAAGGGCATGAAGCGCGCCACCACGATGGTGATGCCGCCCCAGCGCTCGTAGAACTCATGCGCCTGATTGAAGGCGCGCTTGTTGAAGAAGCGCGAGTCCTCCCACTGGAACACCTTGGGCCCGAAAAAGCGGCCGATGGTGTAGTTGGTCTGGTTGCCCGCCACCGCCGCCACGCTCATCAGGCCCATCGCGATGGGCAGCTCCAAAAGGCCGGTGCCGCACATCGCGCCGACGATGAAGAGCAAGGAATCGCCGGGCAGGAAGGGCATCACCACCAGGCCGGTCTCCACGAAAATGATCAGGAACAGCAGCGCATAGACCCAGCCGCCGTAGGCGGCCACGAACTGGTTCAGATAGCGGTCGACGTGGATGATGAAGTCGATGACGAGGGCAAGGTATTCCATGGGCGCGCATTATGGCGGCGCCTGCAGCGCCTGCCTGAGCCGGCGCGCATCGAGCTCCGGGCATTCGGCCAGCAGCGCCTCGATGAACTGCTCGGCGCTGCCGGCGCGTGCCGCCGCCCGCTTCACCACCACCTTGGCGACCGGCCCCAGCTCATGGCTCAGCACCGCCAGGGCATGGCTCTTGAGGGCCTCGTCCAGGGCCTGGCCGCTGGCCGCCATTGCGGCCAGGCTGGCCTCGCGCGGCGGCGCGACGATGCCGGTGCTGCCCATGGGCGCGAGCTGGCTGCTGCCCTCGGTGCTCTCCAGCAGAAAGCGCTGGCGCGCCTCGGCGTCGGCGATATGGGCCGACACCGCCGAGGCCAGGCTCTGCAGGTCGTGGCATTGGCGCGCGGCCTCGCGCACCATCAGCCTGGCCATCGGCCCCACGTGGCTGGCCAGCGAGCGCTCGATGCGGCTCAGCGAGGGGGCGTCCCAATGGCTGGACCAGCTGCCATGCCCATGGCTGGAGGGCGCACCGGCCGGCGCCGCAAGCGGCGCTGCAGCCATCACCAGGGTCTTGGCCCATTGATCGAGGGCGACGATCTCGGTGCCGCCATGCTCCTCGGGGTCCAGCATGGCGGCCACGCCGGTCAGCGCGGCGCGGAACTCGGCGGCACTGCCGAAGCGCTGCTCGGGCCGCTTGGCCATGGCACGCTCGACCAGCGCGTCGAACACCGCCGGCCGCGGCGCCAGCGCCACCTGGCTGGGCGGCGGCGCCGGCTCGTTGAGCACCTGGTACATGACTTGCTGGGCGTTGCCCTTGAAGGGCGGCACACCGGCCAGCAGGCGGTACAGCAGCACGCCGGCGGCGTACAGGTCGGCACGCTGGTCCACGCCCTCGCCCAGGTATTGCTCGGGCGCCATATAGCCGGGTGTGCCTATCACCGACGAGACCCGGGTCAGGCCCAGGTTCTCGATGCGGGCGATGCCGAAGTCGCTCAGCTTGAGCTGGCCGCTCACACTCAGCAGCAGGTTGGCGGGCTTGATGTCGCGGTGCCAGACGCCCTGGCCGTGCGCGTGCGCCAGCGCGTCGAGCAGCTGGTCCATCATGCGCAGCAGCGCCGGCAGGCTCAGCATGGGCGTGGCCAGCAGCACCTGCTGCAGCGTGCTGCCCTCGACGAACTCCATCACGATGTAGGCGCTGTCGGCGTCCTCGCCGAACTCATGGATGGCCACCACGCCCGGGTGCGCGATGCGGCCCACCGCCTGGGCCTCGTTGCGAAAGCGCGCCACCGCCTGGGTGGCGCCCTGGTCGGCATCAAGCAGGCTCTTCAGGATGGTCTTGATCGCCACGGCGCGTTGGATATGCGGGTCGAAGGCCTTGTAGACCACGCCCATGGCGCCGCGCCCCAGCACGCCGGAGATGCGGTATTTGCCGATGTAGGCGGGCTGGTCCATGGTGACGGACGCTAGACGTCGAGCATCTTCATCGCATGGCTCAGGCTCTTGCGCATGCGGCCGAAGGACTGGGCCAGCACGCCCACCTCATCGCGGCTGCGGGTCTCGAATTCGGGCGCGCTCAGCTCGCCCAGGCTGACGCGGTCGGCCAGCGCGGCGAGCTGGCGCACCGGCCGTATCACCAGCAGCCAGAGCATGAAGTTGAGCGCCGCGCCGATCAGCACGAACACCCCGGTCAGCGCGCCCATCACCACCTTGAGCGCCTCGTGCGCGCGCTGCAGCGGCACCGTCATCGGCACCGACACCAGCTGCGCGCCCAGGGTGTCGCCCATCTTCCAGCCGAAGCCGTTGGAGGGTCCGTAGCGTGCCACCAGCGTGGCCGGGGCGGCATCGGGCGTGCTGTGGCAGCTCAGGCAGACCGGGTTGCCGATGCGGATCGGGCGCGCCACATAGAGCGAGGGGCCGGTGGGCGTGTCGCGCTTGCCCACCAGCTCCTGCAAGCCGGTGTTGCGGCTGAACTGCGCGATCACGTCCTCTTCCCAATCCACCGCGCGGTCGCGCGGATTGGTGGGGTTGAGCATGGCCGACTTGAAGCGGTACTCGGGATACTGTTTCTGCAGCGTGGCCTGCACCTCGGCCGCCGAATAGGCCGGCACCGACTGCGGCAAAAAGGCCTCGGCCATCTGCGCGGCCAGCAACGGCCTGATCTGCTCGGCCGTGTAGGCGCTCACGGCGCTGGCGTTCTGCATCAGCAGCTTGGCACTCTCGGCCACCTCGGCGGCGGCGGCCTTTTGCAGCAGGCCGCGCGCCACCAGGGCCGATCCGGCCAGGCCCAGCACGAAGATGAGTGCAAAGATCAGATTGAACTTGAGCAGCAGTTTCATGATCTGGCGCCCCAAGATGCAGGTGCATGAGCATAGCCCTCCCAGCGCCCTGCCATGTACCCACTTCAGGGGCTGGGTTGGGCCGCTTCATACAATGCGGCATGGACCTGTCTTCCCCCACGCCCGGCGCGCCGCGCCGCGCCATCCGCGAACTTCCCGATGAACTGATCAGCCAGATCGCCGCCGGCGAGGTGGTGGAGCGCCCGGCCTCGGTGGTGCGCGAGCTGGTGGACAACGCGCTGGATGCCGGCGCCACACAAATCAATGTGAAGCTGATGGCCGGCGGTGTGCGCGCCATCGTGGTGGAAGACGACGGCCTGGGCATTCCGGTGGACGAGCTGCCGCTGGCGCTCAAGCGCCATGCCACCAGCAAGATCCGCAGCCTCGAAGAGCTGGAATCGGTGGCCACCATGGGCTTTCGCGGCGAGGCCCTGGCGGCGATTGCCTCGGTGGCCGAGATGGCCATCGCCACGCGCTGCGAGGGCGCGCCGCATGCCAGCCGCCTGGACGCGCGCTCGGGCGAGCTGAGCCCGGCGGCGCGCTCGCGCGGCACCAGCGTGGAAGTGCGCGAGCTGTTCTTCAGCACCCCGGCGCGCCGCAAATTCCTCAAGACCGACGCCACCGAGCTGGCGCATTGCCTGGAGGCGGTGCGCCGCCATGCGCTGGCCCGGCCCGATGTGGGCTTTGCGATCTGGCACGAGGGCAAGCTGGTGGAACAATGGCGCGCCGCCGGCGCCGAGCAGCGCCTGAAGGATGTGCTGGGCGAGGACTTCTTCGCGGCCAGCCGCGCGGTGTTTTCCGAGGCCGGCCCCTTGCGCGTCTATGGCCGCGCCGGCCTGCCCGAGGCGGCGCGCAGCCGCTCGGACATGCAGTACGTCTATGTGAACGGCCGCTATGTGCGCGACAAGCTGATCGCCCACGGGGTGCGTTCGGCCTACGAGGACGTGCTGCATGGCAACCGCCAGCCCAGCTATGTGCTCTTCATCGAGATCGCGCCCGACCGCGTGGACGTCAACGTGCATCCCACCAAGATCGAGGTGCGCTTTCGCGATGGCCGCGAGATCCACCAGCGCGTGCGTTACGCGGTGCAGGGCGCGCTGGCGATCTCGCGCTCGGCCGAGGAGGCCGCCGCCGAAGCCGCGACCCCAGCCATGATCGAGGAGGCCGGCGTGCTGTCCGCCGCCCATACCAGCTCGGTGCAGGCCAGCCGGCCCGGCCCCGGCAATCCGCCCGCCTGGTTCAATGCCGCCTCGGCCCAGGAGCGCGCCGCGCCGGGCTATGTGGGCAATGGCAGCCTGAACAGCGGCGTGGCCAGCTGGCGCAGCAATAGCCAAGCCTCGCTGGGCCTGACCGAGGTGGCCACGCTCTATGGCAGCGCGCCCGCGCCGATGCGTTCAGATGTGCCCGCGGCCGCCCCCCTCCCCGCTGGTGACTGGCCGCTGGGCCGCGCCATCGCGCAGATCCAGGGCGTCTATGTGCTGGCCGAGAACGCCCAGGGCCTGGTGATCGTGGACATGCATGCGGCGCATGAGCGTGTGGTCTACGAGCGCTTGAAGGCCAGCCTGGGCGAGGCCGCGATCGAGTCGCAGCCGCTGCTGATCCCGGTCACCTTTGCCGCCACCGCGGCCGAGATCGCCACCGCCGAGGCGCAGGGCGAGACGCTGCTGCGGTTGGGCCTCGATGTGGCGCCGCTCTCGGCCAAGGTGCTGGCGGTGCGCGCCCGGCCCGCCGCGCTGGCGGGTGGCGATGTGGTGGAGCTGGTGCGCGGCGTGCTGGCCGAGCTGGCCCAGTTCGATGCCAGTCATGCCATCGAGCGCGCCCAGCACGAGATCCTGGCCACCATGGCCTGCCATGGTGCGGTGCGCGCGAATCGCCAGCTCAACCTGGACGAGATGAACGCCTTGCTGCGCGATATGGAGCGCACCGAACGCGCCGACCAATGCAACCATGGCCGCCCGACCTGGCGCCAGCTCGGCATGCGCGAGCTGGACGCGCTGTTTCTGCGCGGCCGCTAGTTGTCTGATGGACGGCAGGGCATGGTCCAATACGGTCTTGAACAGCCGAGCATCACCATGGCCACCCTGACCCTGAAGAAAAAGAACAACAGCAAGCCCGTCGACAAGGCCCGGCCCGATGGCGAGCGCCGCGCGCCGCTGCGTGGCAAGGGCGTGTCGCGCCCGCGCCAGACCCTGGAACAGGCCCAGGCCGAGCGGCAGGAGCGCCAGGCCGAGTTCGAGCAGCGCCGCGCCCGCGAGGACGCCAGGCCCGCCGCACCGCGCGGCCGCCCCGAGCCCCGCCCGGACGCAAGACCTGGCCCCCGTGGTGATGCCCGTGCCGAGCCGCGCCGCGATGCCCGCCCCGCCGGCGGCAGCAGCTTCCGCCGCGAGGATGGCCCTGCGCCCGAGCCCCGCCGCGACCAGCGCCGCGCCAGCGGCCCGCGCCCGTCCTACCCAACGCAGGGCGAGCCCTATGGTCAAGCGCCCCGCCCGGCGCCGCGCCAGCGCGCCGAGCACCGCGAGATGCCCTCTGACGAGGGCGAGCGCCTGTCCAAGCGCATGAGCGAGCTGGGCATGGCCTCGCGCCGCGAGGCCGATGAATGGATCGCCGCCGGCTGGGTGCGTGTGGACGGCAAGATGGCCGTGCTGGGCCAGCGCGTCGGCCCCGATGTCCGCATCGAGGTCGACCAGCGCGCCCACAAGGAACAGGCCAAGCAGGTCACCATCCTTTTGCACAAGCCCATAGGTTATGTCTCGGGCCAGGCCGAAGACGGCTACGAGCCCGCCTCGGTGCTGGTGCGCAGCAATACCCAGTGGGCCGACGATGCCTCGGGCATCAAGTACCACATCGGCCACACGCGCGGCCTGGCGCCCGCCGGCCGGCTGGACATCGACTCCACCGGCCTCCTGGTGCTGACCCAGGACGGCCGCGTCGCCAAGGTGCTGATCGGTGAGGACTCGGATGTCGAGAAGGAATACCTGGTGCGGGTCGAATTCGTCGGCCTGAACGGCGAGCCGGTGGGCCCGGGCCGCGCCAGCGAGCAGATGCCGCCCGAGCGCATGGCCCTGCTGGCCCATGGCCTGGAACTCGACGGCGTCAAGCTCAAGCCCGCCAAGGTCAGCTGGGCCAATGAGGACCAGCTGCGCGTGGTGCTGCGCGAGGGCCGCAAGCGCCAGATCCGCCGCATGTGCGAGCTGGTGGGGCTCAAGGTGGTGGGCCTCAAGCGCGTGCGCATCGGCCGCATCAATCTGGGCCATCTGCCGGTCGGCCAGTGGCGCTTTCTGGCGCCCTGGGAGCGTTTCGACTGATGGCCGTGGATCAGGGCGCCGCCAAAGGTGTCGCCAAGGGCGCCACGCCGCGCCTGCTGATGCAGGTGGCGGCGCTGGCCTTGCTGCTGGGCCTGCAGCCCGTCACCACCGATCTCTACCTGCCCGCCCTGCCGGCGCTGCGCGCCGAGCTGGCCGCGCCCATGAGCGCGGTGCAGCTGACGCTCTCGGCGCTGATGCTCAGCTTCGGCCTGGGCCAGCTGCTGATCGGGCCGCTGTCCGACCGCTTTGGCCGCCGGCCCATCCTGCTGGCTGGCCTGGCCCTGTATGTGCTGGCCGCGCTGGCCGTCGCGTTGGCGCCCGATATCTGGCTGCTGGTGGCCTGCCGCACGCTGCAGGGGCTGGCGCTGGCCGCCGCGGTGGTGGGCGGCCGCGCCATGCTGCGCGACTGGTTCGAGCCGCATGAAGGTGCGCGCGTGATGGCGCGCGCCCTCAGCGGCCTGGGCCTGATCGCGACGCTGAGCCCGGCCCTGGGCGGCCTGCTGGCGCTCTACCTGGGTTGGCGCGCCGCGCTGCTGGCCACCGGCCTGTTCGCCGCCGGCGCGCTTGCGCTGATTGCCTGGCAGATTCCCGAGAGCCTGGCGGCGCGGCACCGCCAGGCGCTCAATCCGCGCCAATGGCTGGCGAACTGGGCGCTGGTGCTGGCGCACCCGGGCTTTCGCGCCTACGCCCTGCTCACCACCCTGGCCTATGCCACGCTCTACGCCTTTCTGGCCGGCTCCTCCTTTGTCTTCATCGAGGTGCTGGGCCTCTCGCGCATGCATTACGGCGCCCTGGTGAGCCTGGGTGCGGCCATCTATGTGGCCGGCACCTGGCTGTGCCGGCGCTGGCTGGCGCATGCCAGCCTGCCGCAGACGGTGCGGCGCGGCGCCGTCTTCACCGCCCTGGGCGCGCTGGGCATGGGCGCGGCCGCTTGGGCTTGGCCGCCCTCGGTGCTGGCGCTGATGCTGCCGCATGGCTTCATCATGCTGGGCCATGGCGTGCTGCAACCCTGCGGCCAGGCCGGCGCGGTGGGCCCCTTCCCCAGGCAGGCCGGTGCCGCCGCGGCGCTCTCGGGCTTTGCGATCGCGCTGGGCGCCTTCGCGGTGAGCGCCTGGCTCGCCCGCAGCCTGGACAGCACGGTGCGCCCGCTGGCGCTCACCATGATGAGCCTGGGCCTGGCCACCGCGCTGTGCGCCTGGACCCTGGTGCAGGCCGAGGGCCGACGCCAGCGCGCCGCCGCGCTGGCCTGACAATCCCCATTCCTGATGTCGCTGCAACAAGATTTTTTCCCTCTCCGCCCGATCTGCCTGGCCGGCCCCACCGGCAGCGGCAAGACCGCCTGCGCGCTCAAGGCCGCCGAATACCTGCCGATCGAGATCATCAGCGTCGATTCGGCCCTGGTCTACCGCGGCATGGACATAGGCACGGCCAAGCCGACGCCGGCCGAGCTGGCGGCGGTGCCGCACCACCTGATCGACATCATCGAGCCGACCCAGTCCTACTCGGCCGCCGAGTTCGCGCGCAGTGCCAAGGCACTGGCCGCCGAGATCCTGGCGCGCGGCAAGCTGCCCCTGCTGGTGGGCGGCACCATGCTGTACTTCAAGGCCTTGTTCGACGGCCTCTCCAACCTGCCTCAGGCCGACGCGGCGCTGCGCGCGCGCCTGGACGCCCAGGCCGCCGCGCAGGGCTGGCCGGCAATGCATGCCGAGCTGGCAAGACATGACCCCAGCACCGCCGCGCGCCTGGCGCCCAACGATGCGCAACGCATCCAGCGCGCGCTGGAGGTCTGGCATCTGAGCGGCACACCGATGTCCCAGCTCTATGCCGAGCAGGCGCGCAGCAGCGGCGTCGACTGGCCGCTGATCTCGCTCGAACCGCAGGACCGCGCCTGGCTGCACCGCCGGCTGGACCAGCGTTTCGCGCAGATGCTGGAGGCCGGCCTGGTGGACGAAGTGCGCGGCCTGCGCGCGCGCGGCGACCTGAGCCTGGATCTGCCCTCGATGCGCTGCGTGGGCTATCGCCAGACCTGGGAGGCGCTGGACGCGAACGATTTCAGCCAGCTTGCCGAGCTGGGCAGCGCCGCCACCCGCCAGCTCGCCAAGCGCCAGCTGACCTGGCTGCGCTCCATGCCGCAGCGCCAGGTGATCGCGGCCGACAGCGACCAGCTGGAACTGCAGGTGCTGGTGGCCCTGCAAAAGATTCTGCGCGCCCATGGCCCCTCTTCTTGAAGCCGAAGGCCTCGCCAAGTCCTATGGCGAGACGCGCGTGTTCGCCGACATCAGCCTGAGGCTTGAGGCCGGTGAGTTGGTGGCCCTGCTGGGCGAGTCGGGCAGCGGCAAGTCCACCCTCTTGAACTGCCTGGCCGGCCTGGACCGGCCCGACGCCGGCCGGGTGCTGCTGCAGGGTGAGGACCTGAGCCTGATGGACGAGGCCGAGCTGGCGCTGCTGCGCCGCGAGCGCCTGGGCTTTGTGTTCCAGGCCTTCCATGTGCTGCCGCACCTGAGCGTGGCCGACAACGTGGGCCTGCCCCTGCTGCTGCAGCGCCGCCCCGATGCGGCGCGCGTGCAGCAGATGCTGGAGGCCGTCGGCCTGGGCGAGCTGGCCGCGCGCATGCCGCGCCAGCTCTCCGGCGGCCAGCTGCAGCGCGTCGCGATCGCGCGCGCCCTGGTGCACCGGCCGGCCCTGGTGCTGGCCGACGAACCCACCGGCAACCTCGACCCGCGCCATGCCGAGCAGGTGCTGCAGCTCTTGCTGGCGCAAGTGCGCGAGCAGGGCTCGGCCTGCCTGCTGGTGACGCATTCCGAGCGCGCGGCGGCGCATGCCGACCGCTGCATCCACCTGGCCTGAGCCATGACGCCGTCTTCGTGGATTGCTTGGCTGCGGCACCTCTCCTGGCCCGCACTGCGCCAGCAATGGGGCCGCCAGACCCTGGCCTTGCTGGCGATCGCGCTGGGCGTGGCGCTGGCCACGGCGGTGCAGCTGATCAACAGCGCCGGCCTGCGTGAGTTCGACGCGGCGGCGCGCGCGCTCAGCGGTCAGGCCGATCTGGAGCTGAGCGCGGCCACCGGCGCGCTCGACGAGGCCTTGTTCGCGCGCCTGGCCGAGCGCGAGGACGTGCTGGCGCTGGGGCCCATGCTGGAGGGCCGCGCTCAGCTGCTGGACGCCCAGGGCCAGCCCTTCAGCCTGCGCCTGCTGGGCGTGGACATGCTGCAACTGGCCCAGCTGCAGCCCGAGCTGCTGCCGCTGTTCGATGGCGAAACCCCTCCCGACCTGCTCGCCGATGGCCAGCTGTTTCTGAATCCCGCGGCGCTGCAGCGCCTTGGCCCCAAGCCGCCGGCCGAGCTGAGCCTGCGCCTGCAGCTCCAGGGCCAGCCACGCAGCGTCACGCTGCGCCTGGCCGGCCGCACGGGCACGCCGGGCGCGCCGCTGGCGGTGCTGGACATCGCCGTGGCCCAGGCCCTGCTGGGTCGGCCCGGCGAGCTGGATCGCATCGCGATGCGCCTGCTGCCGGGGCTGGACCCGCAGGCCGTGGCCGCCGGCCTGGCCCTGCCGCCGGGAGTGCGCGCACGCAGCGCCGCGGCGGCAGAGGGCCAGGCGGCGCAGCTGAGCCAGGCCTATCGCGTCAACCTGGGCGTGCTCTCGCTGATGGCGCTGTTCGTCGGCGGCTTTCTGGTGTTTGCGGTGCACACGCTATCTGTGGCGCAGCGCCTGCCCCAGCTGGCCCTGCTGGGCGTGCTGGGCATGAGCGCGCGCGAGCGCGCCGGCCTGGTGCTGGCCGAGGCCCTGCTGCTGGGCCTGCTGGGCAGCCTGCTGGGGCTGGCCCTGGGCATAGGCCTGGCGGCGCTGGGCTTGGAACTGCTGGGCGGTGATCTCGGCGCGGGCATGCTGGCTGGCATGTCGGGCGGGGTCAGGCCGCAGCTGCAGCTGCCCTTCTTGCCCTTGCTGGCGCTGGGCGGCCTGGGCCTGGCGGTGAGCCCGGCCGCCGCCGCCCTGCCCGTCTGGGGCCTGCGCCGTCTGCCGGCCGCCCAGGTGCTCAAGGGCCTGGGGGCCGATAGCCATCCGCGCCTGCCGCGCTGGCTGGGCCCGGGCCTGTTGCTGCTGGGCGGGCTGCTGAGCCTGACGCCGCCGCTGCAGGGCCTGCCGCTGGGCGCTTATGCCGCCATGCTCTGCCTGCTGTTCGGCGGCCTGGCGGCGGTGCCGGCCTTGGTGGATGGCTTGCGCCGCCTGTTGCCGCGCCGGCGCAGCGCGCTGGCCCTGCTGATACGCGAACGCGCGCACGACCAGGCGGGCGAGGCCACGCGCATGCTGGCCGGCGTGCTGGTGGCACTGAGCCTGTCGGTGGCGATGCTGGTGATGGTGGGCAGCTTCCGCGCCTCGCTGGACGCCTGGTTGCGCGACATGCTGCCGGCCGATCTGTTCGTGCGCAACGGCCTGCGGGCGGCGCGCCAGGAGGGCTTGCCGTTGCCGCCGGACTTTGTGCAGCGCCTGCGCGCCAGCGGCATCGCCGAGCGCATCGCCCAGCAGCGCACGCGCGAGCTCAGCGTGGCCGGCCAGCCGGTGCTGATGCTGGCGCGCGAGCTGCCGGACGATGAAGGCCGACTGCCGCTCACCGGCGCCCTGGCGGCGCCGCGCGGCCAGATGCCCAAGATCTATGTGAACGAGGCCATGCGCGACCAGCTGCGCCTGCACCCTGGCGACACGCCGAGCCTGGAGCTGGCCGGCCGGGCGCCGCTGCCGGTGCTGGTGCGCGGCGTCTGGCGCGACTACAGCCGCCAGAGCCCGGCCCTCTTGATCGCGCTGGCCGACTACCGGCGCTGGAGCGGCGATGCCGCGGCCACCGATCTGATGCTTTACCTGCCGCCGGGCACCGCGGACATGCAGGCGCTGCAACAGCGCCTGCGCGCCCTGGCCGAGCGGCCCGAGGACATCGAGCTGGCGGCGGCCGGCGAGCTGCGACGCTTCTCGCTGCAGCTGTTCGACCGCAGCTTTGCCGTCACCTACTGGCTGCAGGCCGTGGCCCTGGGCGTGGGCCTGTTCGGCGTGGCCGCCAGCCTCTCGGCCCAGGTGCTGGCGCGGCGGCGCGAGTTCGGCCTGCTGCTGCACCTGGGCTTCGAGCGCCGCACGCTGCGCCGCATGGTGGTGGCCGAGGCCCTGCTGTTCGGCGCGGCCGGCGCCATCGCGGGCCTGCTGCTGGGGCTGGCGATCAGCGCGGTGCTGGTATGGGTGCTGAATCCGCAGAGCTTCCACTGGAGCATGGACATGCATGTGCCGCTGGCGCGCCTGGCCCTGCTGATGCTCGCGGTGCTGCTGGCCAGCGGCCTGACGGCCTGGTGGGCGGCACGCGCGGCGGCCGGGCCGGATGCGCTGCAGTCGGTCAAGGAGGACTGGTGATGATGATGCTGCGGCGACGTGCTGTGTTGCCAGCGCTGGCAGGTTTGCTGGCGCGACCCAGCTGGGCCGCGCCACTGCAGTTTCCACGCGACCATGGCGCCCACCCCGAGACTGCGCTGGAATGGTGGTACCTCACCGGCCTGCTGAGCGTTGAGGACGGCGGGGGCGCCGCGGGCGGCAGGCCGCCCAGCCATGGTTTTCAGCTCACCTTTTTTCGCCTGCGCCGTGCCGAGGCGCAACAGCAGGTCGGCAGCTTCGCGCCGCGCCAGCTGCTGATCGCCCATGCGGCGCTGAGCGAGCTGGCGCCTGGTCGGCTGCGCCACGACCAGCACCTGGCGCGCCAGGGCTTTGCCCATGCCCATGCGGACGAGCGCGACACCGCGCTGCGCCTGGGCGCGTGGCGGCTGCAACGCAGCGTCGCGCCGGACACGGGCCTGTCGCGTTATGCCGCCAAGCTGAATAGTTTCCACGCCGGCTTCGCTCTAGACCTGCAGCTGTCGGCCGTGCAGCCGCCCCTGCTACAGGGCGAACAGGGTCTGTCACGCAAGGGACCGGATGCTGCCCAGTTCAGCCACTACATCACCGAGCCCCAGCTGCAGACCCAAGGGCAGCTCAAGCTCGACGGCCGCACGCTGCGCGTGCGCGGCCGCGCCTGGCTGGACCATGAGTGGAGCGATGCCCTGCTGGGCAGCGGCGCTGGCGACGCCGCGGTGGGCTGGGACTGGTTGGGCATCAATCTGCACGACGGCGGCGCGCTGACCCTGTTCCAGCTGCGCCGCGCCGATGGCAGCCGGCAATGGGCCGGCGGGAGCTGGCGGCGCGCCGACGGCAGCCAGGCCGAGTTCGGGCCGGAACAGCTGGGCTTTGAGGCCGGGCGGCGCTGGCGCAGTGCCGTCTCGCAGGCCGAATACCCTGTGGAATGGACCCTGCAGACGCCGCTGGGCCGCCTGAGCCTGCGCGCGCTGTTCGACGCCCAGGAGGTGGATGCGCGCCGCAGCACCGCCATGCTTTACTGGGAGGGTGCGGCCCGCCTCACCGACGCCCAGGGCCGCGAAATCGGCCTGGGCTATCTGGAGATGACGGGCTATTCCGGCCGCATGCCCCTACCCTAGCGCACAGCGGACCGCCGCCATGTCCCAGGCGGCCTGGCCCACGGTCTTGTAGAGCAAGGGTCCCTCGACCCGCACCTCGCCCGCCAGCAGCTCGGCCAGGCCATGCACGCGCGACCAGTCCACGCCGGCCTGCAGCAGGTCGCCGGCCTCGTGCCTTGCACCCTCGGGATCGTCGACGAAGACCTGGCGTGCCCGCACCTGGGTGGCGGGCAGCTCGGCCATGTCGGGGCGGAAGCTGCCGATGCCAACGATCAGGGTCTCGCTCGCCACCTCGTCGGGCAGCACCGCCTTGAGCGAGGTGGTGGCGGCGAGCACGCAATCTCCATAGTCATCGCCCTCGTGCCAGACCGTGGCCGCCAGGCCCGACGCGGCCAGGCGCTGTACGAAGCCGGCGGCGCCGGCGCGCCCCTTGATGCGCAGGCGCAGGCCCGGCCAGACCTCCAGCAGCGCTAGCGCATGCGACCAGGCCTGGCCGCCCGTGCCCACCAGGGTCAGGTCTTGCGGCACGCGGCCGAGCAGGCGCTGGATGCCCAGCAGGCTCACCGCGGCGGTGCGGCGCGCCGTCACCGTGCCGCCATGCAGCAGCGCCAGCGGGCTGCCGTTACGGGCATCGCTGGCCAGCACCAGCCCCTGGATGGTGGGCAGGCCCAGGGCCTGGTTGGCGGGCGTCACCGAGACCAGCTTGCTGATCGCGTATTGGGCGTCGGTGCAGGGCATGGCCAGGTAGCTGCCGCCCTCGGGCAGCGGCAGCACGGCGCGCGGGCAGCTGTGGATGTGGCCGGCACGCAGGTCCAGCATTGCCTGGGCCACGGCGGGTATCAGGCGTGCATAGGGCAGGCGTGCCGCGGTGGCCGCGGCGTCATCGAGCATTTGCATGTGGGGGAAACAGGCGTCAGTTGTTGTTATTCATCATGCTTGGCTTGCCGGGCAGCAGCCCGGCGCCGGCGCGCACGCAGTTGCGGCCCGCGGACTTGGCCGCGGCCAGGGCGGCGTCGGCGTCGTGGATCAGCTGATCCAGCGTCAGATGCTCGGGATGCAGTGCCGCCACGCCCAGGCTGACGCTGACGCGCAGCTCGGCGCCGTTCCAGGCCAGCTGCAGCGCCTCCACGCGCTCGCGCATGCGCTCGGCCACGTCCAGCGCGCCGAGCGGGTCGGTATGCGGCAGGAAGACGATGAACTCCTCGCCGCCGAAACGCGCCAGCACATCGGCGTGGCGCAGGGTTTCGACGCTGGCCGCGGCGATCTCGCGCAGCACCTGGTCGCCGCAGCGATGGCCGAAGCGCTCGTTGACGCGCTTGAAATGGTCCACATCCATCAGCAGCAACGCGCAGGCCATGTCGTAGCGGCGCGCCCGCGACCATTCGCGCTCCACCAGGTCGAGGAAATGGCGGCGGTTCAGGGTGCCGGTGAGTGGGTCCTCGGTGGCGTGGCGCAGCACGCCGTCTTGCGCGCGCTCGACATGCTGCACCAGGCGCAGCAGCAGATAGGCGCTCAGGCCGGTACAGGCCAGCGCCATGCCGCTGGCCACCAGGGCCGCGGCCAGATTGTCGGCCTGACCGAGCAGCGTCAGGCCGAGCTGCGCCAGCCCCAGGCTCAGCATCAACGCGCCGGCGCACAGCAAGAGCCAGGTGCGCAGCAGGCCCAGGCGTTGGACCCAGAGACCCAGCATGGGCAGCCAGCGTGGTGTGTCGATCTCGTTGAACGGCATGGCGAGGAATGGCGTGATGCGCCCGGCCATTGCAGCACAGCTTGCCCTGCCCGGCGCCGCACGTCCCCGGAATGGGGGATGGGCCGGGCGGCAGCGCGCACCAGCGCTTGACTTGCCCAGAATCAAGAATGCCCGAATCAGATGCACCGACACTGCGGACACATGCAGGAAGGAGACCTGAGATGACGATGCTGAATCCTGCGCCCATGCTGGCGCTGAACGACCTGGAAGCCGCGGTGGACGCGGTGCTGGAACGCATTCCGGGCGACATCGTGCTGGCGATCCCGCTCGGCCTGGGCAAGCCCAACCCTTTGGTCAACGCGCTCTACCGCCGCATCGCCGCGACACCGGCGCGGCGGCTCAAGATCTTCACCGCGCTGTCGCTGGAGCGGCCGGTGGGCAAGTCCGAGCTGGAGCAGCATTTCCTCGGGCCCCTGCTGGAGCGCGTGTTCGGCGACTACCCGGACCTGGACTATGTGAAGGCGGCGCGCGCCCAGACCCTGCCGCCCAATATCGAGGTGCATGAGTTCTTCTTCAAGACCGGCGACTACCTCAACAACGACGCGGCCCAGCAGGGTTTCGTCTGCACCAACTACAGCTTTGTGGCGCGCGACATGATGGCCCAGGGCGTGAACCTGATCGCCCAGGCGGTGGCGCTGCGCGAGGACGCCGCCGGCGCTCTGCAGCTCTCGATGTCCTGCAACCCGGACGTGACCCAGGAGCTGATCGAGCGCATGGCCGCCGCCGGCCGGCCGCTGCTGAAGGTGGCGGTGGTGAACGAGCGCCTGCCCTTCATGCCCGGCGCGGCGGCGCAGTGGCCGCTGGAGCGGGTGGACATCTTGCTGCTGCGTTGCCCGCAGGCCAGCCATGAGTTGTTCGGGCCGCCGAACGCCTCGATCAGCTGGGCCGACTACGCCATCGGCCTGCATGCCTCCAGCCTGGTGCGCGACGGCGGCACGCTGCAGATCGGCATCGGCTCGCTGGGCGACGCGGTGGCGCAAAGCCTGATCGTGCGCGATCGCCAGCCCGAGGCCTACCGCAACATCCTCGCCTCGATCTGCCCCGACGGGCTGGCCGGGCGCGAGCTCGGCGGCTTTGCGCAAGGGCTCTACGGTTGCTCGGAAATGTTCGTCAACGGCTTCATGCGCCTGATCGACGCCGGCCTGATACGCCGTGCCGTGTACGAGGACCTGGATCTGCAGGAACTGGCCAATGCGGGCCGGGTGGGCGAGCGCCCCGACCTGGCGGTGCTGCGGGCGCTGGCCGAGCGCGGCCGCATCGCCTCGCCGCTAGAGGCGCAAGACATCGCCTATCTGGAGCGCCTGGGTGCGCTGCTGCCCGGCCGCGTGCCGACCGGCACGGCGCTGGACGATGAGCGCGTGGCGGCGGCGCTGGGCGAGCGCTGGTTGCAGGCCACCATCATGCACGGCGGATTCTTCCTCGGCCCGCGCGATTTCTATCAGCGCCTGCGCGATCTGCCCGAGGCCCAGCTCGAGCGCATCTCGATGACGCGCATCGCCCATATCAACGAACTCTACGGTGACGCCCTGGGCAGCGAGGCCCTGAAGCGCGCCCAGCGCCGCGATGCGCGCCTGTTCAACACCACCATGAAGCTGACCCTGCTGGGCGCGGCCTCGTCGGACGGGCTGGACTCGGGCCAGATGGTCTCGGGCGTGGGCGGCCAGTACAACTTCGTGGCGATGGGCCATGCCCTGCCGGATGCGCGCTCCATCCTGATGCTGCGCGCCACGCACGAGAACCAGCATGGCCTCACCAGCTCCATCGTCTGGAGCTACGGCAACATCACCATCCCGCGCCATCTGCGCGATATCGCGATCACCGAGTACGGCGTGGCCGATCTGCGCGGCCAGACCGATAACGAGGTGGTGAAGCGCCTGCTGGCGATTGCCGATTCGCGCTTCCAGGATCAGCTCGTCGCCGAGGCCAAGGCGCATGGCAAGCTGGAGGCCGACTACCAGCTGCCCGAACAGTACCGCAACAACCTGCCGGCCATGCTGCGCGAGAAGCTGCGCCCCTGGCGCAACGAGGGCGTGCTGCCCGACTTCCCCTTCGGCACCGACCTCAGCGAGGACGAGATCACCATCGTGCGCGCGCTCAAGAAGCTCAAGCATGCCAGCGCGCATCCGCTGCAACTGCTGCCGATGATTCTCAAGAGCCTCACCGGCGAGCGCCCGGTGCCACCCGCCTACCTGGAGCGCCTGGGGCTGGACCAGGCCACGAGCTTCAAGGACTTGTTCATACGCAGGCTGTTTGCGGCGAACCTTTAGGCGGAGGGCCAGAGGAGCGATGCACGAGCGTCGACGCTCGTGCGTTGGTTCGTCTTGACCCCGGGGCAAGCACCAGCAGCGTCGGTGCCTATTCGGCGTTAGGCTTGGGCCGGATCATCAACAAGTGCAGGCGGTGCTTGCCAGTGATTCCCATGTCCACCTTTGACCCTATTTGGGCAACGGCGCCCATTTCGAGGCATTGATGAAAACATGGGCTGCCGTCCAAGTTTCGCTAGGGCTAGCTGCTTTGCGTTTAACAGGGCTTCTCTTCCTTCTGCAGCTGGTCGCTCCCCCTATGGACGGTACGACGTTGACTACTTCTACTAACCCAAGCTTGGCGCTCCAACAGTCGGCCTTCGGTCGCGGCTAAGCTTCGACACCATGCGCCACCATCCCTGGATCCCCCACCGTGCCCTCCCCCGTCATCGTTGCTCTTGACTATGAATCCGAGGCCCAAGCGCTGGCACTCGTTGCCCGCCTTGGTCCTGGCGCGGAGTTCTACAAAGTTGGTCTGCAGTTGCTGGTCGAGGCGGGGCCTTCGGTCGTGCGGGAACTCGTGCGCGCGGGCAAGCGTGTGTTCCTGGACCTGAAGCTGCATGAGATTCCCAACTCCGTGGCCGGTGGCGTCACGGCGGCAGGCAAGCTCGGCGCCAGCTTTGTGACCGTGCATGCCTGTGCCGGCTCCGCGGTCCTCAAGGCTGCGGTTGCGGCGGCCAAGCCGTTTCCCGAGTTGCGAGTGCTTGCGCTGACGGTCATCACCAGCCTGACAGACGAGCAACTTCCCGAAGTGGGGCTGGCGCCATCGGTGCGCACGCAGGTCGAGCGCCTGGCGCGGCTCAGCGCGGCATGCGGCTGCCATGGCGTGGTGGCGTCGGCCAACGAGGCTGCCTTCCTGAAGGCTCTGCTTCCGGCAGGTAGCCTGATCGTCACCCCAGGCATTCAGTTGCCTGCCACCGCCGCCAATGACCAGGCGCGCATCGCAACGCCGCAATTGGCAGCACGCGCTGGTTCGAGTCACATCATCGTGGGTCGCGCCGTCACGGCGGCCGAGGATCCGGTAGCCGCACTTGCTGCCGTGGCGCAGGCGTTCGCACCATGACGCAAATGCATGCCTCTGAACGGATGAGCCTCAAACTCCTGTGTTGGTCCCTGTGGCTGCTGGCGCTATGCCCCGCCCTGCCCGCCGCGGCCGAGCCGACGCAGGTGATCATCGTGCGCCACGCCGAGCGCGCGGCCGAGCCCAGGGACGACCCGGCGCTCTCGCCCGAGGGCAAAGAACGCGCGGCCTTGCTGGCCGAGCTGCTGGCCGCTGCCGATGTGCGCACCATCCTCACCACGCCCTACCGGCGCACCCGCGAGACCGCCGCCGCGCTGGCCCAGCGCCTGGGAATAGAGCCTACCGTGATCGCGACGCGGCCGGTCGACAACACCGCCCATATCGCCGCGGTCGCGGCGCAGGCGCGCCAGGCCTCCGGCGCGGTGCTGGTGGTGGGCCACAGCAATACCGTCGCGGGCATTGTCGCGGCGCTGTCCGGCAGCCAGCCGATGCCGCTGTGCGATACCAGCTATTCGAACCTGTTCATCGTCACGCCCGCCGCGCCGCTGCTGCCTGCGATCCAGCTAAAGTTTGGCCGGCCCGATCCGGCGGGAACGGCGCACTGCCAGTAAGTGAGTGGCCGGGCGCGTGGCGGGCGCAGTACCGTCGCCCGCGCCCCTACACTGCGCCGATGGACTCAGCCGCCACCACCGCCCCGCCCATCGCCGCCAGCAAACCCCAGGAACGCCCCAAGGGCAGCCCCAAGGCGCTTTCGGGCCTGCTGCCCTTTCTGCGCCCCTACCGCTTGCGCATCGCGCTGGCCGGTTTGTTCCTGCTGCTGGCCGCGCTCAGCACGCTGGCATTGCCGCTGGCCCTGAAGGTGCTGATCGACCAGGGCATCGTCGCCGCCGACCCGGGTGCGCGCGTGATGGCGCTGCGCGAGCATTTCCTGGCGCTGTTCGGCGTGGGCGTGGCGCTGGGGGTGTTCTCGGCCGCGCGCTTCTACATGGTGACCTGGCTGGGCGAGCGCGTCACCGCCGACCTGCGCAATGCCGTCTACCGCCATGTGCTGAAGCAGAGCCCCGAGTTCTTCGAGACCACCCAGACCGGCGAGGTGCTCAGCCGCCTCACCACCGACACCACGGTGGTGCAGACGGTGGTGGGCTCCAGCCTCTCGATGGGGCTGCGCAATATCGTGATGGGCCTGGGCGCGCTCATCATGCTGGTGGTCACCAACCCCTATGTGATGACCCAGGTGCTGGGCATTCTGGTGCTGGTGGTGCTGCCGGCGCTGTACTTTGGCCGGCGCGTGCGGCGCCTCTCGCGCGCCAGCCAGGACCGGGTGGCCGATACCAGCGCGATCGCCGCCGAGGTGCTGAACGCCGTCACCGTGGTGCAGAGCTACACGCAAGAAGGCGCGGAGGCGGGGCGCTTCAGCGCCGCCAGCGAGGCCGCCTTCGACACCGCGCGCCGCCGCACCAAGCTGCGCTCGGGCATGGTGGCCTTCATCATCAGCGCCACCTTCGGCGCGCTGCTGTGGGGCCTCTACCAGGGCACACAGGCGGTGCTGGCCGGCCGCATCACGCCCGGCCACCTGGGCCAGACCGTCGTCTACGTGACCCTCTTGGTGGGCAGCGTGGCGGTGCTGGCCGAGGTCTGGGGCGATGTGCTGCGCGCCGCCGGCGCCACCGAGCGCCTGATGGAGCTGCTCTCGAGTCGCTCGCCGGTGCTGGACCCGGCGCGGCCCCAGGCGCTGGCGGCCGTCCAGGGCGGCTCCAGCCTGAGCCTGCACGGCGTGCAGTTCCACTACCCCTCGCGCCCCGACCATGCGGCGCTGGCGGATTTCGATCTGGAGCTGAAGCCCGGCGAGACGGTGGCCCTGGTGGGTCCCAGCGGCGCCGGCAAGAGCACGGTGTTCCAGCTGCTGCTGCGCTTCTACGAGCCCCAGGCCGGCGAGATCCGCCTGGACGGCCAGCCGCTGCCGCAACTGGCCCTGCAGGCGCTGCGCCAGCGCATCGGCCTGGTGCCGCAGGACAGCGTGATCTTCTCCAACAACGCGCTCGAAAACATCCGCTACGGTCGCCCCGAGGCCAGCGATGCCGAGGTGATGGCCGCGGCCAAGGCCGCCTTCGCGCACGACTTCATCATGAAGCTGCCCGAGGGTTACCGCACCTTTCTGGGCGAGCGCGGCGTGCGGCTCTCGGGCGGGCAGCGCCAGCGCATCAGCATCGCGCGCGCCATCCTCAAGAACCCGCCGCTGCTGCTGCTGGACGAGGCCACCAGCGCGCTCGACGCCGAGAGCGAGCGCGTGGTGCAGGCCGCCCTGGAAGCCGCGATGCGCGACCGCAGCACCCTGGTGATCGCGCACCGCCTGGCCACCATCCAGCGCGCCGACCGCATCGTCGTGATGGAGCATGGCCGCATCGTCGAGCAGGGCAAACATGCCGAGCTGCTGAAGCGCGGCGGGCTGTATGCGCGCCTGGCGGCGCTGCAGTTCGAGGCCTGAGCGCCGGGCCGGCTCGTTCAGCGCGCCGCCGCCAGCTTCTCGGCCCAACGCTGCCGGATCTGCGCCAGCAGCCCCTGCGCCTCGATGCGCTTGTAGCCGGCCAGGTAGCTCTCATGGGCCCAGCGGCCGCGCGGGTGCTTGAGGCTGAAGCCAATCGACGCCGTCAGGCGGCCGCAGCGGAACACAAAACCCAGCTCCTTGCCGACCTGGGCGGCCAGCTGCTCGCGCGGCAGCAACTCGTTGTTGATGACCATGGCGGCATCGACGCGGCCGGCCGCCAGCATGCGCAGGCTGCGCTCATGCGAGGGCGAGGCTTCGAACAGCGCGCCGCTGCGGGCCAGCTCCAGGGTCTCGGCCGGGTAGTCCTGGCCGTCCGCGATCGCCACGCGGGTGCCGGCGGGCAGGCTGCAGCCATGCTCGGGCCGGGGCAGCGGCCGCCCACGGTGCTCGTAGAGGTCGGCGTCCAGCACCACCAGCGGCGGCTCGGCCAGCACGATCAAGTCCTGGTACTCGGGCAGCCAGTCCATGCTGAAGCAGGCCGCCACCTGCCCCTCAAGAACGCTGCTGAGGCAGGTCGCGCGCGGCACGACTCTTAGCTTGAACTGCACACCCGCGGCACGCAGTGCGGCGATCACCACCTCGTTGGCATAGCCACTGCCATCGGCGTATGAAAACGGCGGCGCGGCGTCCTCCACCATGATGTCCAGCGGGGGCGGCGGCCCGGCCCATGCGGACATGGTCAGCAGCAGTAGTAGGGCGGTGGCGATGGCGTGCATGGCGTCCCTCCGGCATGGCTCCGGCCTGCGCATTCTAGAATCCGCCCCCATGAGTGACCCATCCCATTCGCGCCCGCTGCGCAGCCAGTACGAAGACCTCATGCGCCATGTGGCCGAACATGGGGTACACAAGGGCGACCGCACCGGCACCGGCACCAAGAGCGTGTTCGGCCACCAGATGCGCTTCGACCTGCGCGAGGGCTTTCCGCTCGTCACCACCAAGAAGGTACACCTCAAGTCCATCATCCTGGAGTTGCTGTGGTTCCTGCGCGGCGATTCCAATGTGCAATGGCTGCAGGAGCGCGGCTGCACGATTTGGGACGAATGGGCGCGCCCCGACGGCTCGCTGGGTCCGGTCTACGGCGTGCAATGGCGCAGCTGGCCCAAGGCCGACGGCAGCCATATCGACCAGATCGCCGAGGTCGTGAAGCAGCTCAAGCACAACCCCGATTCGCGTCGCATCATCGTGAGCGCCTGGAACGTCGCCGAGCTCGACCAGATGGCGCTGATGCCCTGCCATGCCTTCTTCCAGTTCTATGTCGCCGAAGGAAGACTCTCCTGCCAGCTCTACCAGCGCAGCGCCGACATCTTCCTGGGCGTGCCCTTCAATATCGCCAGCTACGCCCTCTTGACCCATATGCTGGCCCAGCAATGCGATCTCGAGGTGGGCGACTTCATCTGGACCGGCGGCGACTGCCATATCTACAGCAACCATGCCGAGCAGGTGCAGACCCAGCTGGCGCGCGCGCCCTTCCCCTACCCCACGCTCAAGATCAAGCGAAAACCGGCCAGCATCTTCGACTACGAGTACGAGGACTTCGAGCTGCTGGACTATCAGCACCACCCGGCCATCAAGGCGCCGGTGGCGGTATGAGTTCGCTGACGCTGATTGCCGCCGTGGCACGCGGCGGCGCCATCGGTCGTGGCAACGAGCTGCTGTGCCGCCTGCCCGAAGACATGGCGCACTTCAAGGCCCTGACCCTGGGCCACCCGGTCATCATGGGGCGCAAGACCTGGGATTCGATCCCGGCGAGGTTCCGCCCCCTGGTCGGGCGCCGCAACATCGTGCTGTCACGCCAGCCGGGTCTGACGCTGGAAGGTGCCGAGGTGTTTGCATCTCTGCAGGACGCGCTGGCGGCCTGCGCGGACGACGCCCAGGTGTTCGTGATCGGCGGTGCGCAGATCTATGCGCTGGCCCTGCCGCTTGCCGACCGGCTTGAACTGACCGAGATCGACGCCAGCTTCGAGGGCGCCGACGCCTTCTTCCCCGCCTGGCGCGCCGAAGACTTCAGCGAGGTCTCGCGCCAGACGCAGCTATCTACGCAGGGCTGGCCCTTCCATTTCGTGCGCTATCAGCGCTAAGCAATTCGAGGAGTTTTCAAGATGTCCGGACATGGTTTTCACGTTCACGGCCCGCATGACCACGAGCTGGAGCATGCGGCCCAGCACGAGCCCAAGGGCCTGGCCGGCCAGCTGGCGGTGATCACCGCCATTCTGGCCACGGTCGGCGCGATGTTCTCGTATATGGGCGGCGCCACGCAGGCGAATGCTGGCCTGTACAAGAACGATGCCGCGATCAAGAAGACCGAGGCCTCCAACCAGTGGAACTACTACCAGGCCAAGAGCAGCAAGCAAAACCTTGCCGAGCTGGCCGCGGTGCTGGTGAGCGAGGACAAGCGCGCCAAATACCTCGACGAGATCGAGCGCTACAAGAAGGAAAAGGCCGAGATCAAGGACAAGGCCGAGGCGCTTGAGAAGGAATCGGCCGAGTTCGACCACCGGAGTGCCGAGCAGATGCACCAGCACCATCGCTGGGCCCAGGCCACCACGGCGCTGCAGATCTCGATCGCGCTGGCCGCGATCGCCCTGCTGACCAAGAGGCGCTGGATGGAGGCCGCCACCATCGGCGTGGGCGTGCTGGGCGTGCTGGTGGGCGTGGCGGCCTGGTTCCATCTGTAGGAAGGCCTGCCCCGGGCGCTAGCCTCAGCGCACCGGCAGGCCATGGGCGCGCCAGGCGCCCATGCCGCCGGCCAGATTGCGCACCCGCGTATGGCCATTGTGCAGCAGGTATTGCATGGCCTGCAGGCTGCGGCCGCCGGCGGCGCAGGCCATGATGAGGTCGGCGTCGCGCGGCAGCTCGGCGTGGCGGCGCTCCAGTTCGCTCAGCGGCAGGTGGATCACCCGTTCATGGTCGTAAGCGGCGCGCGCCAGCTCATGGGCTTCGCGCACGTCCACCAGCCAGCAGCCGCCGGCCTGCAAGGCCCGCAGGGCCGCGAGTGCATCGAGTTGCAGAAGAGGGGCATGGTTCATGGTCTTTTCTTGCCGGTGGCGGTCGGCTTGCTGGCTTGGAAAAAGGCGGCACGCTCGTCGATGAGGCGCGCCGATTGCCGGGCGATCTGGCCACAAACCAGGTCGCAGAGTTCGTAGACGGTGGCGTCGGCAATGCGGTAATAGGCGCTGGTGCCGCGGCTCTCGCGCAGCACCAAGCCGTGCTGCTGCAGCATGCTGAGATGCCTCGACACATTGGCCGCGGTGGAGCCGCACAGCTCGGCAATCTCGCCCACCTTGCGCTCCTGCTGACGCAGCAGGTTGAGGATCTGCAAGCGCGTCGGCTCCGAGAGCGCCTGGAAATAGCCTGCCACCTGTTCAAGCGCGGCCGCGGGCAAGCTTTTCATCGCTGCTTGAGCGGCATCATTTGAGTTTGGGGGCATGGCTGTCACCTTGTGGACTTGCTGCAATGTCTGTTTGACTATTTGCGTGACTGGTTAAATAATACGTTAACGATATTTGGTTGTCCAGCCATCCGGCTGAGCAGGAAAGAAGCCGCACCATGAAGAGCAACGCCACCCGTCACTCGCCGCGCCAGCAGCGCTGGCTGCTGCTGGCCAGCCTGGCCACATTGAGCATCGGCGCCGCGGCCGCAGACGCGCCGCTGGCGGCCATGCCGGCGCTGCGCAGCCTGACGGTGGCCGCCGCCAGCGCGAGCCAGACGCAGAGCCTGGACGGCGTGGTCGAGGCCCTGCGCCAGACCGTGGTGGCCGCCCAGGTGGCGGGCGCGATCGTGCAACTGGAGGTGAAGGCGGGCGACCGCGTCAAGGCCGGCCAGGTGCTGATGCGCATCGATGCGCGCGCGGCCGAACAGGCGGCCAATGCCAGCGAGGCCCAGGCCCAGGCGGCGCGCGCCGCGCTGCAGCTGGCCAGCCGCGAGTTCGAGCGCCAGCAAGCGCTGCACAAGCAGCACTACATCAGCCAGGCGGCGCTGGACCAGGCCGAGGCCCAGTACAAGGCCACCCAGGCCCAGGTGAATGCGCAGCTGGCGCAGCTGGCCGTGGCGCGCACGCAGAGTGCTTTCAATACCGTGCGCAGCCCCTATGACGGCGTGGTGGCCGAGCTGCCCGTGAGCCTGGGCGACATGGCCATGCCGGGGCGTGCCCTGGTGACGGTCTACGACCCCAGCGCGCTGCGCGTCAGCGCCAATGTGCCGCAAAGCGTCGCCGCTGGCCTGAACGCAGGCGCTGCGCCAGCGCTCGAGATTCCCGGCCTGGCTGCCGGCATGCTGGCGCCCACGCGCGTGCAGCTGCTGCCCATCGTGGATGCCGCCTCGCACACCTTGCAGCTGCGCCTGGATCTGCCGCCCAGGCTGAGCGGCGCGGTGCCGGGCATGTTCGCACGCGTCTGGCTGCCGGGTGCCGCCGCTGCCGGCGCCGCTTCACCCATGGTGCCGCGCACCGCCGTGGTCAAACGCGCCGAGCTTACCGGCCTGTATGTGCTGGACGGCCAGGGCAAGCCGCTGCTGCGCCAGGTCCGGCTGGGTGCGGTGCGCGGTGATCAGGTCGAGGTGCTGAGCGGGCTGAGCGCGGGCGAGAAGATCGCGCTGGACCCGCAAGCCGCCGCGCGCATCCGTTGAGGTCTGACCATGCATGCATCGCACACCACGCCGAAGCACCTGGGCGCCTCCGGGCGCATCGCCGCCTTCTTCCAGTCGGCACAGATCACCCCCCTGCTGGCCCTGGTGGCCCTGTTGCTGGGCATCTTCGCGGTGCTGGTGACGCCGCGCGAGGAGGAGCCGCAGATCAACGTCACCATGGCCAATGTGCTGATTCCCTTCCCGGGCGCGAGTGCCCGGGACGTGGAGCAGATGGTGGCGACGCCGGCCGAGCAGGTGCTGGCACAGATTGCCGGCATCGAGCATGTGATGTCGGTATCGCGCCCCGGACTGGCGGTGCTGACGGTGCAATTCAAGGTGGGCGTGCCGCGCACCGAGGCCTTGGTGCGCCTGCACGACACCGTGGCCGCGAATGCCGACTGGCTGCCGCCAAACCTCGGCGTGCTGGCCCCCATCATCAAGCCCAAGGGCATTGACGATGTGCCCATCGTGACGCTGACCCTGTACGCCAGGCAGGCCGGCTCCGATGCCGTCGGTGCCTTCGACCTGGAGCGCGTGGCGCACAGCATGGAAGCCGAACTCAAACGCGTGCCGGGCACGCGCGAGGTCACGACCATAGGCGGCCCGGGCCGCGCGCTGCGCGTGCAGATCGACCCGGCGCGCCTGAACGGCAGCGGTCTGACGGTGGCCGAGCTGCGCCAGGCCTTGCAATCGGCCAATCTGGGCCTGCCGCTGGGCGACCTGCTGCAGAACAACCAGGCGATTGCGCTGGAGGCCGGCCCTTTTCTGCGCGATGCGCGCGATGTGGGCGAGCTGATCGTTGGCGTGCAGGGCGGCAAGCCGGTGTTCCTGCGCGAGCTCGCCACGCTGGAAGACGGGCCGCTCACGCCCAGCCGCTATGTCTGGCACGGCGAGAAGGTGGACGGCAAGGGCCAGGAATACCCGGCCGTGACCATCGCCATCACCAAGAAAGCGGGCGAGAACGCCATCGATGTGGCGAATGCGGTGATGCAGCGCGTCGAGGGCCTGCGCAACACCGTGATCCCGGCCGAGGTGTCGGTGGCCGAGACGCGCAACTACGGCGCTACCGCGAATGACAAGGCCGGCAAGCTGATCCAGAAGCTGCTGTTCGCCACCGCCTCGGTGGTGGCCCTGGTCTTCATCGCGCTGGGCCGGCGCGAGGCCGCCATCGTCGGCAGCGCGGTGATGCTGACGCTCACCGTCACCCTGTTCGCCTCCTGGGCCTGGGGCTTCACGCTGAACCGCGTCTCGCTGTTCGCGCTGATCTTCTCGATCGGCATCCTGGTGGACGACGCCATCGTGGTGGTGGAAAACATCCACCGCCACCAGCAGCTCTTCCCCGGCCGCAGCCTCAGAGACATCATTCCCGGCGCGGTGGACGAGGTGGGTGGCCCCACCATCCTGGCCACGCTGACGGTGATCGCCGCGCTGCTGCCGATGGCCTTCGTGTCGGGCCTGATGGGCCCCTATATGAGCCCCATCCCCATCAATGCCAGCATGGGCATGCTCTTGTCGCTGGCGATTGCCTTCGTGGTCACGCCCTGGCTGGCCGGAATCTGGATGAAGGCCCTGCCCGCCGCCGCCACGCAGGCCGACCCGCATGCGCTGCACGGCCTTTCGGCCAAGCTCGCGCCGCTGTTCGAGCGTGTCTTCAAGCCGCTGCTGGACGTCCAGCGTGGCGCACGCAACCGCAAGCTGCTGGGCCTGGGTATTGCCGGCCTGATCGCGCTCTCGCTGGCGCTGCCGGTGGCCGGACTGGTGCACTTGAAGATGCTGCCCTTCGACAACAAGTCCGAGTTCCAGGTGGTGCTGGACATGCCCGCCGGCACGCCGCTGGAGCAGACCGCGGCGGTGCTGCACGAGCTGGGCGCGCAGCTGGCCACGGTTCCCGAGGTGACCGACTACCAGGCCTATGCCGGCACCGCCGCGCCGATCAATTTCAACGGCCTGGTGCGCCAGTACTATCTGCGCGCCGGCAGCGAGCAGGGCGACATCCAGGTGAATCTGCTGGACAAGCATGCCCGCCATGAGCAAAGCCATGCCATCGCCACCCGGCTGCGCTCGGCGCTGCAGGAAATCGGCAAGCGCCATGGCGCCAACGTCAAGCTGGTGGAGGTGCCGCCGGGCCCGCCGGTGCTCTCGCCCATCGTGGCCGAGATCTACGGCCCCGAGGCCGAGGGCCGCCAGCAGGTGGCCAAGGCGCTGCGCGCCGTGTTCGAGCGTCAGACCGGCCTGGTCGACGTGGACGACAGCAGCATCGCCGCCGCGCCGCGCAAACTGCTGCTGGTGGACCGCCGCAAGGCCGCGCTGCTGGGCGTGCCGCAGCAGGCCATCGTCAGCACCTTGCGCACGGCCCAGGCCGGCGAGGCGGTGAGTTATCTGCACGACCAGAGCAAATACCCGGCCGCGGCCACGCTGCAGCTGGCGCCCGAGTCGCAGGGCGATCTGAACGCCCTGCTCTCACTCACGGTGCGCGCCAGCAGCGGCAAGTTGGTGCCTATCCGCGAACTGGTAACGGTGAGCGACACGCTGCGCGAGCAGCCCATTTACCACAAGGACCTGCTGCCGCTGAACATGGTGGTGGCCGACATGGCCGGCAAGATCGACAGCCCGCTCTACGGCATGTTCGGCATGCGCAGCGAGCTCGCCAAGATCAAGGCGCCCGACGGCGCCTCGCTGGCCGAGCATTTCATCAGCCAGCCGGCCGATGCCTACCGCGGCTACGCGATCAAATGGGACGGCGAATGGCAGATCACCTACGAGACCTTCCGCGACATGGGCGCGGCCTATGCGGTGGGCCTGGTGCTGATCTACCTGCTGGTGGTGGCGCAGTTCGGCTCCTACCTGACGCCGCTCATCATCATGGCGCCGATCCCGCTCACCATCATCGGCGTGATGCCCGGCCATGCCCTGCTGGGCGCGCAATACACCGCCACCAGCATGATTGGCATGATCGCGTTGGCCGGCATCATCGTGCGCAACTCCATCCTGCTGGTGGACTTCATCAACCTGCAGCTGCGTGAGGGCATGGCGTTCGAGCGCGCCATCGTCAGCTCGGCCATCACGCGCGCCCAGCCCATCATGCTGACCGGCCTGGCCGCCATGATGGGCGCCTTCTTCATCCTCGATGACCCGATCTTCAACGGCCTCGCGATCTCGCTGATCTTCGGCATCTTCGTCTCCACCATCCTGACCCTGGTGGTGATCCCGACCCTGTACTACATGGCCTACCGCAAGCGCCTGCACTTGCTGTTGCCCGCCTGATCCCGCTCTTCTTTCTCACAACCACTCAAGGAGTACACCATGAGCACTTGGCAAGTCGTCCGCATCGTCGCCGGCGCATTCATCCTGTTGTCGCTGGCCCTGGGCATTCCTGGCAGCCCGCTCTATATGTCGCAGTGGTGGCTGGCCTTCACCGCCTTCGTGGGCGTGAACCTGCTGCAAAGCGGCTTCACGCGCTGGTGCCTGATGGAAAGCATCTTCGCCAAGCTGGGTCTGAAGCGCGCCAACTGACGTCCCTCCATCCAGCGCGCCGGCTCTGCCGGCCTCAGACAGGAGACAGACATGGCCCATATCGTCATCCTCGGCGCCGGCATCGGCGGCATGCCCGCGGCCTACGAGCTGCGCGCGGCGCTCGACAAGAGTCACCGCATCACGGTGGTGAACGCACTGGACTATTTCCAGTTCGTGCCCTCCAACCCCTGGCTGGCGGTGGGCTGGCGCGAGCGCGATGGCATCAGCTTTGCGCTGCGCCCCTTTCTGGAAAAGAAGGGCATAGAGTTCGTGGCGCAGCGCGTCACGCGCATCGATGCCGAGGGTCAGGCGCTGGAACTGGCCGACGGCGAGCGCCTTGCCTACGACTATCTGGTCATCACCACCGGCCCCAAGCTGTCTTTCGACGAGGTCGAGGGCGCCGGCCCCGGCGGCCACACGCATTCGATCTGCACCATCGACCACGCCGAGCAGGCGCGCACCGACTATCTGCGCTTTCTCGACGATCCCGGCCCGGTGATCATCGGCGCCCTGCCCGGTGCCTCCTGCTTCGGCCCGGCCTACGAGTTCAGCTTCATCGTCAACACCGATCTGCGCCGGCGCAAACGGCGCCACAAGGTGCCCATGACCTTCGTGACCAGCGAGCCCTATATCGGTCACATGGGCCTGGGCGGGGTGGGCGACTCCAAGTCCATGCTGGAAAGCGAGTTCCGCAACAACGACATCAAGTGGATTTGCAATGCCAGGGTCAGCAGGATAGAGGCAGGACTCATGCATGTCAGCGAGCTCGACGAGTCCGGGCAGCTGAAGAAGGAGCACCAGCTACCCTTCAAGTTCAGCATGATGCTGCCGGCCTTCAAGGGGGTGGATGCGGTGGCCGGCGTGGAGGGCTTGTGCAATCCGCGCGGCTTCGTGCTGATCGACGAATTCCAGCGCAGCAAGAAGTACCGCAACATCTTTGCGGCCGGCGTATGCGTGGCCATACCGCCGGTGGAGGCCACGCCGGTGCCCACGGGAGCGCCCAAGACCGGCTACATGATAGAGACCATGGTTACCGCCATCGTGCACAACATTGCTGCTGAGCTGGCCGGTCAGCCCGCCGAAAGCAAGGGCAGCTGGAACGCCATCTGCCTGGCCGACATGGGTAACACCGGCGCCGCATTTGTGGCCCTGCCGCAGATCCCGCCGCGCAACGTCAACTGGTTCAAGAAGGGCAAGTGGGTGCACCTGGCCAAGATCGCCTACGAGAAGTACTTCATGTACAAGATGAAGACCGGCAGCTCCGAGCCCATCTATGAGAAGTATGTGCTGAAGATGCTGGGCATCAAGCGATTGGAAGACAAGTCATGAGCAGCGACGAGTTGATCAGCATCGAACTGCGGCAACGGCAGGACTACTGCTTCCAGGCCAGCTTTGGCGCCGGCTTGCCCGAGCTGTTATGCGACGAGCCGCCGCCCATGGGTGGCGGGCTGGGCCCCTCGCCGGTGCAGCTGCTGTGCGCGGCGGTGGCCAACTGCCTGTCCGACTCACTGCTGTTCGCCTTGCGCAAGTACAAGCAGGCAGCCGAGCCGCTGAGCTGCCGCGTCAGCGCCGAGATCGGCCGCAATGCCGAGGGGCGCTTGCGCGTGCTGGCCATGCAGGCGCGGCTGCAGCTGGGCGTGCCAGCCGCGCAGCTGCAGCATCTGGACCGCGTGCTGGCGCAATTCGAGAGCTTTTGCACCGTCACGCAGAGCGTGGGCCAGGGCTTTCCGGTGGCGGTGCAGGTCTGGGACGCCGACCAGCAGCGCCTGCAATGAAGCGAGCCCGCTGAGCCCGAGATGTACGCCGCCGCCTTCTCGCTGCATCGTCAAGGCCGCACGCATCCGCAGGCGCTGGCCTGCGCGAGCTGCGAGCTGCGGCGCCTGGCGCTGTTCGGCACGCTGACCGAGCAGGCACTGGACTGCATCCATGTGCATATCGCCGCGCAGCGCCTGGAAGCCGGTCAGACCCTGTACGACATCGGCCAGCATGCCGAAGCGCTCTTCACCGTGCGCGCGGGCGTGGTGCGGCTGGAACGTGTCAATGCCAGCGGCGAACGCCGGGTCGTGAGGCTGGCCGGGCGCGGCGATCTGATCGGGCTGGAGGCATTGCTCAAGCAGCCCTATGGCAGCAGCGCACTGGCCAGCACAGCGCTGGAGGTCTGCCGCATTCCGCGCGGCCTGGTGGCCGAGTTGAGCCAGTCGCACGTCGGCCTGGCGACCGAACTGATGCAGCGCTGGCAGCAAGCATTGGCCCAAGCGGAGGAATGGCTGGCGGAGCTGTCGATGGGCCCGGCGCGCCGCCGTGTCCTGCGGCTGGTGCACAAGCTGAGCCAATACGCGCAGAGCGAGGAGCCGCAACCCTGGATCTGGTTGCCCACGCGTGGCGATATCGGAGCCATGCTCAATATGAGCATGGAGACCGCCAGCCGCGCCATCAGCGCGCTCCGGCGCCAGGGCGTGCTGCTGCAGGTCGAGCCGCAGCGCGCGCGTCTGGATCTGGCGGCGCTGCGGGCCAGGCTGCGCAGCGATGAGTGACGGCGCAGCGGCTCAGCGCGCCGCTGCCGGCATCAGCCGTTCCTTGAGCTCGATCTCGGCGGCCGGGTCGAGTTCGATCGCCACCTGGGTGCAGACGGCGCGGCACAGCGCGGCGACGCGCTCGCTCTGTAGCCGGTAGTAGATCTGCGTGCCCTCGCGGCGCTTGGACAGCACGCCGCTGCGGTAGAGCGTGGAGAGATGCTGCGACATATTGGGCTGGGTGGTCGCGATCGCTTCCAGCAGTTCCGACACGTTCTTCTCGCCATGGCAGACCGCGCTGATGATCTTCAGCCGGATCGGCGTGGACAGGAGCGAGAACAGTTCGGCGACGGATTCGAAAACCTTGTCTTCGGGCGGACGGTCTTCCATGGCGGCAGCTTGATGAATGAAGTGGGCTGCGCCGATTGTATTCGCAAGAACGGATATTGCCGCCCAGGCGGCACTTCGCTGCCAAGAGCGGCCTCACTTGAACTTGTAATGCTCCTTGTTGAGCACCGCCGCCACCGCGCTTACCTCTTCCGGGAACATGCCCAGATTGAGTTCGGTATTGCATTGCTCGACCATGCCGCGCAAGGCGCCGGCCGTCTTGACCCGCTCCAGCGGCCGGTAGACCGCCGAGCCATCGCCGCCGAACTTGCGTGCATGGCATGCGGCGCAGCGATGCTCCTGGATCAGCTTCTGGCCCAACGCCAGGTCGGCATCCTTGAAGAGCGTGCCGGCGTCGTCGGCGGCCTGCGCCGCGGCGCTACAAAGGGCCACGCACAGGGCAATGGTGCTGATCTTCATGGCAGGCTCCCGGTCGGTGACGCTGGGCGCCCATGGTAGGACGCTTACCTGGCGCCGCCAAGCACCCAGCTCGCCAGGGTCTTGGCGTCGGCATCGCTCAGCGCCGCCTGGGCAGGCATGGGCACGGGGCCCCATTTGCCGGAGCCGCCGGCCTTGATATTGGCGCTCAGCTTGTCTGCAGCGTCGGCCTGGCCGGCATACTTCTTGGCCACCTCGGCATAGGCAGGACCCACCAGCTTCTTGTCCACCGCATGGCAGGCCATGCAGGCGTTCTTTTGCGCCAGCGCCAGATTGGCATGCGCCGACTGGCTGGCCAGCAGGGCGGCCAGGCTCACAAGAACAGCGGCGATTTTGTGCGTCATCGGATGCTCCAGATCAAGATCAATTCATTTATTCGTACACAATGATATTGCATCTGCGCAGGGCTTGACTCAGGGCAAGCCCGGATAAGGGCCCGTCGTCAGCGGTAGCGCGGCAGCATCGCCTCCAAGGGCAGCGGGCGCAGCCGCTGTGCCTGGCCGGCGCAGCCGAAGGCCTCGAAGCGCAGCTCGCACAGGCCGCGCGCGGCGGCGCGGGCGGCTGCGAAGGCCTTGCGCGGGTCGAACTCGGCGGGCTGCTGGCTCATCAGCTGGCGCATCGCACCGAACATGGCCAGGCGGATGTCGGTGTCGATATTGATCTTGCGCACGCCGCTGGCGATGCCGCGCCGGATCTCCTCCACCGGCACACCATAGGTTTCGCGGATCTCGCCGCCGAAGCGGCGGATGATGTCCAGCCATTCCTGCGGCACGCTGGACGATCCATGCATGACCAGATGGGTGTGCGGCACGGCGGCGTGGATCTCGGCGATGCGCGCCATGGCCAGCGTCTCGCCGGTGGGCGCGCGGCTGAACTTGTAGGCGCCATGGCTGGTGCCGATGGCGATGGCCAGCGCGTCGACACCGGTGGCGGCCACGAACTCGCGCGCCTGGGCCGGGTCGGTGAGCAGCTGCGCATGGCTGAGCCTGCCGGCCGCGCCCACGCCGTCCTCCTCGCCGGCCTCACCGGTCTCCAGCGAACCCAGGCAGCCCAGCTCGCCCTCGACGCTGACACCCACCGCGTGCGCCAGCTCGCAGGCGCGCCGCGTCACCTCGACGTTATAGGGATAGGATGCTGGTGTCCTGGCGTCCTCCAGCAACGAGCCGTCCATCATCACGCTGGTGAAACCCGAGCGTATCGCCTGCACGCACACCGCCACCGAGGCGCCATGGTCCTGGTGCAGCACCACCGGGATGTCGGGGTGGGACTCCACGGCCGCCAGCACCAGATGGCGCAGATAGGCCTCGCCCGCGTATTTGCGCGCACCGGCGGAGGCCTGCAGGATCACCGGCGCCTGCCGCGCCTCGGCGGCCTCCATGATGGCCTGCACCTGTTCCATATTGTTGACGTTGAAGGCGGGCACGCCATAGCCATGCTCGGCGGCATGGTCCAGCAGTTGGCGCAAAGAGATCAGGGCCATCAGGCGCTCCTTGTTTGAATGATTGCGGGCTCCAGCACATGGCTGGCCAGTTCTTGCAGGTCGGCGAAGATGCGCTGCGGCCCGGCCTGGGCGATCGGCATGCCGCCGTTGTAGCCATAGGGCACGGCCCAGGCGGCCAGACCGGCATTGCGTGCCGCCTCGACATCGATCTGCGAGTCGCCCACATGGGCGCTGCGCGCCGTGCTGACGCCCAGCCGCTGGGCCACATGGCGCAGCACGCTGGCATGCGGCTTCTTGTGCGCCAGGCTGTCGCCGCCTATCAGCAGGTCGAACTCGTCTTCCAGGCGGGTGGCGCGCAGCAGCGCACGCGCATGGCGCAGCTCCTTGTTGCTGACGCAGGCGGTCTTCACGCCGGCCGCGCGCAGGCGGCGCAAGGCCTCGCGTGCGCCGGCATAGACCATCGCCGAGCTGCCGCTGGTGAGCGCGTAATGCCGGTCCAGGCTGGCCAGCACCGCGTCGACCTGCACGCGCTCGCTCAAGTCGGGCCGCTCGTGGAAGATGCGTGCCAGCAGCCTGAGCATCAGCTCGCGCGTGCCGGCACCGATCAGCAGCGTGATCTCGGCCAGCGGCCGGCGCGCCAGGCCATGCTCTTGCAGCGCCCGGTTGACGCCTTCGGCGATCTCGCCGGCGGTATCGACCAGGGTGCCGTCGAGGTCGAAGCAGATCAGTTCATAGTGCTGCATGACGAAGCCTCCTCGGCAAGGGTGCCGCGCACCAGGGCGGCGAGGTTTTCCGCCGTGAAGCCGAATTGGTCGAACAGCACCCCGGCGGGCGCCGATTCGCCAAAGCGGTCCAGCCCCAGCGCCGCGCTGCAGCCGTAATGGCCCCAGCCGCGCGTGCTGCCGGCCTCCACGCCGATGCGCGGCAGGCTGCGTGGCCCCAGCACCGCGCTGCGGTAGGCGGCGTCCTGGCGGTCGAAGCGGGTGGCGGACGGCAGCGACACCACCCGCACCGCGATGCCCTCCCCGTCCAGCAAGGCCTGCGCGGCGAGCGCCAGCTGCAGCTCGGAACCGCTGGCGAGCAGCACCGCACGCGGCGCCGGCCGGTCGGCGAGCACATAGCCGCCGCGTGCGATCGCCACCACCTGCTCGGGCGTGCGTGCCTGCGCCGGCAGGGGCTGGCGGCTCAGCAGCAAGGCGCTGGGGCGCTCGCGCTCCTGCAGCGCGGCGATCCAGGCCGCCGCCGTTTCGGTGGCATCGCCGGGCCGCCAGACCTCCAGACCCGGGATCAGGCGCAGGCTCTCGGCCTGCTCCACCGGCTGGTGGGTGGGCCCGTCCTCGCCCAGACCGATGGAGTCGTGCGTGAACACATGGATGAGCTGCTGCTTCATCAGCGCGGCCATGCGGATGGCGTTGCGGCTGTAGTCGCTGAACGCCAGAAAGGTGCCGCCATAGGGGATCAGCCCACCGTGCAGGGCCAGGCCGTTCATCACGGCGGCCATGCCGAACTCGCGCACGCCATAGCTGAGATGGCGGCCGCCGAAATCGCCCGGCCGCAGGCTGCCGCAGGCAGGGAAGTCGGTCAGGTTGCTGGCGGTGAGGTCGGCGCTGCCGCCGAACAGCTCGGGCAGCTGCGGCGCCAGCGCAGCGAGCAGCTGCTGCGAGGCCTTGCGCGTGGCCACCGCGTCCTGGCGTTGCGCGGTGGCCGCCAGGGTCTTGAAGGCCAGCAGCTCGAAACCCGCTGGCAGCTCGCGCCTGAGCACGCGGCGCTCGAACTCGGCCGCGAGCTGCGGATGCGCGCCGCGGTAGGCGGCGAAGCGGCGCTGCCAGTCGCGCTCCAGCGCGGCGCCGCGCGCGCGCGCGTCCCAGGCCTGGCGCACCGTCTCGGGGATCTCGAAGGGCGCATGCGGCCAGCCCATGGCCGCGCGCGTGGCGGCGATCTCGGCCGCACCCAGCGGCTCGCCATGCACCTTGGCGCTGCCGGCGCGGCCGGGCGAGCCCTGGCCTATGGTGGTGCGGCAGATGATCAGCGTGGGTCTGTCTTCGTTGGCACGGGCTTGCGCGAGCGCCTGCTCCAGGGCCTGCGCCACCGCCGCCACGGCATGGCCATCCAGCGGCCCCAGCACCCGCCAGCCATAGGCCTCGAAGCGCGCCGCCGTGTCGTCGGCAAACCAGCCCTCGATCTTGCCGTCGATCGAGATGCCGTTGGCGTCGTAGAGCGCGATCAGCTTGCCGAGCTTGAGCGTGCCGGCCAGCGAGCAAGCCTCGTGGCTGATGCCTTCCATCAGGCAGCCATCGCCCAGGAACACATAGCTGTGGTGATCGACCACGCGGTGGCCCGGCCGGTTGAACTGCGCCGCCAGCAGGCGTTCGGCCAGCGCGAAGCCGACCGCGTTGGCCAGGCCCTGGCCCAAGGGTCCGGTGCTGGTTTCCACACCCGGGGTCAGGCCTTGCTCGGGGTGGCCGGGCGTCTGGCTGTGCAGCTGGCGGAAGCGCTTGAGCTCGTCCAGCGGCAGCGCATAGCCGCTCAGATGCAGCAGCGCATACAGCAGCATCGAGGCATGGCCGTTGGAGAGCACAAAGCGGTCGCGATCCGGCCAGGCCGGGTTGGCGGGGTTGTGGCGCAGCGGCCCGCCCCAAAGCGCCAGCGCCATCTCGGCCATGCCCATGGGGGCGCCGGGATGGCCCGAATTGGCGGCCTGCACCGCATCCATGGCCAGCGCGCGCAGCGCATTGGCCTGGTCTTTCTGCATCGAGGTATTAGGCATCGCGGGCTCCCGGTTCACAGTGAGAGCGCGCGCTGACGCCGCTCCATCATGCGCCAGATGAAGGGCGTGAAGATCAGCTGCATGGCCAGCTCCATCTTGCCGCCCGGCACCACGATGGTGTTGGCGCGCGACATGAAGGAGTCGTGGATCATGTTCAGCAGGTACTGGAAGTCGATGCCCTTGGGCTGCGCAAAGCGGATCACCACCATGCTCTCGTCCGGCGAGGGAATGTCGCGCGCGATGAAGGGGTTGGAGGTATCCACCATGGGCACGCGCTGGAAGTTCACATGGGTGTGGGCGAACTGCGGGCAGATGTAGTGCACATAGTCGGGCATGCGGCGCAGGATGGTGTCGGTGACCGCCTCGGCCGAGTAGCCGCGCACGTTCTTGTCGCGCCAGAGCTTTTGTATCCATTCAAGGTTGATGACCGGCACCACGCCGATCAGCAGGTCGGGGTAGCGCGCGATGTCGATCTGCTCGGTCACCACCGCGCCATGCAGGCCCTCGTAGAACAGCATGTCGGTGTCGGGGGCCAGATCCTCCCAGGCGGTGAAGGTGCCCGGCGGCTGTGCGTAGGGCGCGGCCTCCAGCGGGTCGTGCAGATAGCGGCGGCGCCGGCCCGTGCCGCTTTCGCCATAGCTGCGGAACAGCTGTTCGAGCTCCGGGAACAGGTTGTTCTCCGGCCCGAAATGGCTGAAATGCTCGTTGCCGGCGGCCTCGGCGGCAGACTGGCGCTCGCGCATCTCCTGGCGGTCGTAGCGATGGAAGCTGTCGCCCTCGATAACGGCGGCCCTGACCTGCTCGCGCCGGAAGATGTTTTCAAAGGTACGCGTCACCGAGGAGGTGCCGGCGCCCGAGCTGCCGGTGATGGCGATGATGGGGTGTCGTTCTGACATGGCGGGGGGCTTTCTAGTCTCGGAACAGGCTGCGCGGCGCGAACAGCGGCGCGGGTGCGGCATCGGGGGCGGGCTCGTGGTGGTAGCGCTCGATGCGCTCGACCTCGTCGCGCGAGCCGAATACCAGCGGGATGCGCTGGTGCAGCTCGCTGGGTTTCACGCCCAGCATGGGCTGGCGGCCGGTGCTGGCGCGCCCGCCGGCCTGCTCCATCAGCAGCGCGATCGGGTTGGCCTCGTAGAGCAGGCGCAGGCGGCCGGGCTTGCTCGCGTCCTTGCTGTCGCGCGGATAGAGGAACACGCCGCCGCGCATCAGGATGCGGTGCGCCTCGGCCACCATGGAGGCGATCCAGCGCATATTGAAATCCTTGCCGCGCGCGCCGGCCTTGCCGGCCAGGCATTCGTCCACATAACGCGTCACCGGCGGCTCCCAGAAGCGGCTGTTGGAGCTGTTGATGGCGAACTCGCGCGTCTGCTCGGGCACCTGCAGGCGTTCATGCGTGAGCAGGAACTCGCCCAGCTCGGGGTCCAGCGTGAAGCCCACCGTGCCCTCGCCCACCGTCAGCACCAGCATGGTGGCGGGCCCATAGATCGCATAGCCGGCCGCCACCTGGGCCGCGCCGGGCTGCAGGAAATCGGCCTCCTGCAGCTCGCGCGCGCCCGCGGCCAGCTCGGCCGGCGCGCGCAGGATGGAGAAAATGCTGCCCACCGCCACGTTGACGTCGATGTTGGACGAGCCATCGAGCGGGTCGAACACCAAGAGGTATTTGCCGCGTGGGTAGGTCTCGGGAATGGTCTGCGGCAGCGCCATCTCCTCGGAGGCCAGCCCGGCCAGATGGCCGCTCCACTCGTTCATGCGCAGGAACAAGTCGTTGGAGAGGATGTCCAGCGGCTTTTGTTCCTCGCCCTGCACATTGGTCTGGCCGGCTCCCGGAATGGACTCTGGGGTGGCGGCCAGTGCGCCGCGCGCAACGATGCGGGCGATCGCCTTGCAGGCCAGCGCGATGTCGAGGATCAGCGCGTTCAGGTCGCCGCTGGCGCCGGGAAAGCGGCGGCGCTGTTCGATCAGGTAGCGCGTCAGGGTCCAGCGCGGCAGGTGCTCGTGGCTCATGGGATGGCGATGCAGTTGAGGGATTCGGAATGCCAGGCGTTCAGTCGCTCCGGCGTGAGGCCCTGCAGCGACACCAGCACGCGCAGCGCGCCGCCGAAGTCGTGTCGGGCCGTGAAGGCGGTGGGCGTGACGAGCGTGGCAAGACCTGCCCCCCGGGCGGCGCGCAGACCGTTGCCGGAGTCCTCGAAGGCCAGGCAGGCGGCTGCCGGCAGGCCGAGGCGCGCGAGCGTCTGCAGATAGACCTGGGGATGCGGCTTCTTGAGCGGCGCCGTCGACGCGTCCTCGATCACGGCGAATCGCAGCCGCCAGTCCGGGCCCAAGGTCTGGCGCAGCAGCGCGGCGATGTTGACCGGCGAGGTGGTGGTGGCAATGGCCAGCACCAGGCCGGCGCGGCCCGCGAGCTCGATCAGGGCCTGCACGCCGGAGCGCAGCCGCAAGGCGCCCTGCTGAATGCGGCGCTCGTAGGCTGCGGTCTTCAGCTCATGCAGGCGCTCGACGGTGGCTTCCAGCGCCAGTGCATCGAGCGCACGCAGGCCCGGCTGCATGCGCTGCCAGAAGGCGCGGATGCGCTCCTTGCCGCCCGAGATCTCCAGCAGCCCGGTGTAGAGCGCCGGGCTCCAGTGCCAGTCCAGCCCCTCCTCGGCAAAGGCCTCGTTGAAGGCCTGACGGTGCAGTTCCTCGGTGTCGGCCAGGGTGCCGTCGACGTCGAAGATCAAGGCCTGCAGGCGGCACGTCATGGCTGGGGCTCCTGCGCAAGGAAGACGCGGCTGGCGCGGATGTCGGCCGGCTCCAGCGTGGCCAGGGTGTCGGCGTCGAGCACGCGCTCGCGCTGGGCGTAGAGGCGGCCGGCCTGGCGCAGGCGGGCGCGCTCCAGCGCATTGCGCACGCTGCGCGCATTGGCGAAATGCGGCTGGCGCAGGCGCCGGCCCAGATAGTCCTCGAAGGCCTCGCGCGCGCCAGGGCCGAAGCGGTAGTGGCTCTGGGCCAGCATCTGCTCGGCGATCTGCAGCAGCTCGGGCCCCGCGTAGTCGGGGAACTCGATGTGGTGGGCGATGCGCGAGCTCAGCCCGGGGTTGGACTGGAAGAAGGTGTCCATCCGGTCCGCATAGCCGGCCAGTATCACCACCAGATCGTCGCGCTGGTTCTCCATCACCTGCAGCAGGATCTCGATCGCCTCCTGGCCGTAGTCGCGCTCGTTCTCGGGCCGGTAGAGGTAGTAGGCCTCGTCGATGAAGAGCACGCCACCCATGGCCTTCTTGAGCAATTCCTTGGTCTTGGGCGCGGTGTGGCCGATGTACTGGCCCACCAGGTCGTCGCGTGTCACCGCCACCAGATGGCCTTTGCGCACATAGCCCAGGGCGTGCAGGATCTCGGCCATGCGCATGGCCACGGTGGTCTTGCCGGTGCCGGGGTTGCCGGTGAAGCACATATGCAAGGTGGGGCTGCTGGCCGCCAGGCCATGGGCGGCGCGCAAGCGGTCTATCACCAGCAGCGCGGCGATCTCGCGGATGCGCTGCTTCACCGGCGCCAGCCCGACCAACTCGGCATCGAGCTTGGCCAGCACCGCCTCGACCTGGCTCTCGGCCAGCACTTCGGCGACCGTGCAGGGCGTATGCATTTCAGTACCGCCCGGCCGTTCCGAAGGTACTGGGCGCCCCCTCGGGGGGCAGCGAACAACGTGAGCGTGGGGGCCTCATATCAATACCGCTCGCCTTCGGGCTTGGCGGCGGCATAGCCGGCGATGGTGGTGCGCAGCGTGCGGCCGTTGACCTCCTGGCGCTGCAGCATGAAGCCGGGCTCGGCGGCCGGGCGGTTGACGATGAAGCTCATCGCGATCGACTCGATGCCGCGTGTCGAGTCGAAGGCCATCAGGCGGATGTAGTGCCGCGGGAAGGCCGCGCGGCAGGCCTGCAGCTCCAGCATCACGCCGGCGGCGTCGCGCAGGTCGAACATGGGCATGCCGTGCATCTCCCAGTAGGTGTTGCGCGGATGCGGGTCGTCGGTGTACTCGACGCTCCAGGCATAGCCCTTGGCCAGGCCGTAGTCGATCTGGGCACGGATCTCCGCGTCGCTCAGCGCCGGCAGGAAGCTGAACTGGCCCTGGGTGATGCGGCCGGTGGGGTTGCTCATCATGGTTGCTTGCTCCTGGCTCAGGCCACCGAGGGGGTGGTGGCGAAATCGCTGGTATCGGTAGAGGCGTAGTTGAAGGACACGTCCTTCCAGGTCTCCAGGGCCTGACGCAAGGGGCCGCAGAACTGGGCCGCCTGCTGCAGGATCTGTGGGCCTTCGTTCTTGATGTCGCGGCCCTCGTTGCGCGCCTTGACCATGGCTTCCAGCGCCACGCGGTTGGCCACCGCGCCGGCCTGGATGCCATCCGGGTGGCCGATGGTGCCGCCGCCGAACTGCAGGATCACGTCGTCGCCGAACAGGTCCAGCAGCTGGTGCATCTGGCCGGCATGGATGCCGCCCGAGGCCACCGGCATGACCTTGCGCATATCGCACCAGTCCTGCTCGTAGAACAGGCCGCGTGCCAGGTCTTGCCTGGTGTAGCTGTCGCGGCAGACCTTGTAGTAGCCCTGCACCGTCATCGGATCGCCCTCGAGCTTGCCGACGGCCGTGCCGGTGTGCAGATGGTCCACGCCCGCCAGGCGCAGCCACTTGGCGATGACGCGGAAACTCACGCCGTGGTTCTTCTGCCGCGTGTAGGTGCCGTGGCCAGCGCGGTGCATGTGCACGATCATGTCGTGCTTGCGCGCCCAGTTGGCAATGCTCTGGATCGCGCTCCAGCCGATGATCAGGTCGACCATGATCACCACCGAGCCCAGTTCCTTGGCGAACTCTGCGCGCTCGTAGATGTCCTCCATGGTGGCGCCGGTCACATTCAGGTAGCTGCCCTTGACCTCGCCGGTGGCGGCGGCCGCCTTGTTGACGCCATCCATCACGTAGAGAAAGCGGTCGCGCCAATGCATGAAGGGCTGCGAGTTGATGTTCTCGTCGTCCTTCATGAAATCCAGTCCGCCCTTCAGGCCCTCGTAGATCACGCGGCCGTAGTTGCGGCCCGAGAGGCCCAGCTTGGGCTTGGTGGTGGCGCCCAGCAGCGGGCGGCCGAATTTGTCGAGCCGTTCGCGCTCCACCACCAGGCCGCAGGGGGGGCCCTTGAAGGTCTTCACCAGGGCCACCGGCATGCGGATGTCTTCCAGCCGCGCCGCCTTCAAGGGCTTGAAGCTGAACACATTGCCGATCAGGCTGGCGGTAATGTTGGCGATCGAGCCTTCCTCGAACAGGATGATGTCGTAGGCCACCCAGGCGAAATACTGGCCTGGAATGCCGGGCACCGGATCGACCCGGTAGGCCTTGGCGCGGTAGCTGTCGCAGGCGGTGAGGCGGTCGGTCCAGACCACCGTCCAGGTGGCGGTGCTGGACTCGCCGGCCACCGCCGCGGCGGCCTCGATGGGATCGACGCCGTCCTGCGGCGTGATGCGGAACAGGCACAGCACGTCGGTGTCCTTGGGCTGGTAGTCGGCATCCCAATAGCCCATCTGGCGGTATTTCAGCACCCCGGCGCTGTAGCGCTTCTTGGCGTCGGTGATCACGCCCTCTTCCACCGGCTTGTTCATCGCTTGCTCCATGTCTGTGTGTCGATGGCGCAATTTAAGTCGTCACTTAAATAAAGAGAATTCAGATATTCTTCGCGTTCACTTCATGAATTGCTTAAGGCTATGCTGAACGCCACCTTTCGCCAGCTGCGCGTGTTTTGCGAGGTCGCCAAGGGTCTGAGCTTTGCGCGCGCGGCCGAAGCCCTGCACCTGACGCCGCCGGCCGTCACCATGCAAGTCAAGGAGCTGGAATCGCAGCTGGGCCTCGCGCTGTTCGAACGCCAGGGGCGCCAGGTCTCGCTCACCACCGCGGGCGAGTACTTCCTGGTCTACGCGCGCCGCCTGCTGGCCACGCTCAAGGAGGCCGACGACGCGATGGCGCGCTTCAAGAGCGCAGAAAGCGGCCTGCTCTCGGTCGGCCTGGTCAGCACCGCCAAGTACTTCGTGCCGGCCTTGCTGGCGCGCTTTCACGACGAGCATCCGGGCGTGGACGTGAGGCTGTCGGTGTGCCAGAACCGCGCGCAGCTGGTGGACCTGCTGCAGTCGGGCGAGGTGGACCTGGCGGTGATGGGGCGCCCGCCCAAGGAGCTGGCCACCCGGGCCGAGCCCTTCGCCGCGCATCCGCAGGTCTTCGTGGCCGCGCCCGGCCATGCGCTGGCGGCGCTCGACCATGTGCCGCTGGATGCCTTGGCGAACCAGCGCTTCATTGCGCGCGAGGCAGGCTCGGGTACGCGCAAGGTGATGGACGATTTCCTGCGCGAGCACCAGCTGGCGCCGCGCATCGCGATGGAGATGCCCAGCAACGAGACCATCAAGCAGGCGGTGATGGCCGGCATGGGCGTGAGCTTTTTGTCGCTGCACACGCTGGGGCTGGAGCTGCGCGCCGGCGCGCTCAAGCTGCTGGACGTCGAGCACACGCCGGTGATGCGCACCTGGAACCTGGTGCGCATGCAGAGCAAGCTGCTCTCGCCCGCCGCCGAGGCTTTCCGCTACTTCATGCTGGAACATGCCGAACCGCATCTGCTGGCGCATGACGCCGGACTGCTGCAAGCCTGAGCCCCGCGCACAGCTTGCAGGGACTTTGCCCTGGCTCAAGGCGGATGCTGCAGCGGTGCGCGACTATATGCGCCTACGCTTATTTTTTGGCCCATCGCCATGCCCAACAAGTCCTATCGCAACATCACAGCCGAGGTCTCGGCATCGCTGGCCAAGCTGCGCGCCGACATTCCCGACACCACGCGCGGCTTCTCGGCCCTGGCCCAGGCCGCCACGCGCGCCGGCGCGCTCGACAAGAAGACCAAGGAGCTGATCGCGATGGCGCTCTCGGTGGCGGCGCGCTGCGACCCCTGCGTGGGCTTCCACGCCGAGGCCCTGGTGAAGCTGGGCTGCAGTCGCGCCGAGTTCGAGGACATGCTGGGCATGTGCATCTATATGGGTGGCGGGCCCTCGCTGATGTATGCCGCCCATGCCCTGCAGGCCTTCGAGGAATTCGGCGGCGGCGCCGCCGAGGTCGAGGCGGTGCAGGCGGTCAAGGCCGCCTGAAGCCCGCCACCGCGGCCACCAATTGGTCGGCTTGGTCGCGCAGGCTGGCCGCAGCGGCAGCGCTCTGCTCCACCAGGGCGGCGTTCTGTTGGGTGGCATGGTCCATCTGGGTGATGGAGTTGCCCACCAGGGCCACGCCCTCGCTCTGCTCCTTGCTGGCGACGCTGATCGCACCGACGATGTCGCTGACGCGCCGGATCGCTGCCACCACCTCCTGCATGGTGCTACCGGCACGGTTGACCTGCAGGCTGCCATGGTCGACATGCTCGACGCTGGCGCTGATCAACTGCTTGATCTCGCGCGCCGCCTCGGCGCTACGCTGCGCCAGGCTGCGCACTTCCGCGGCCACCACCGCAAAGCCGCGCCCCTGCTCGCCGGCGCGCGCCGCCTCCACCGCCGCGTTGAGCGCCAGGATATTGGTCTGGAAGGCGATCGAATCGATCACGCCGATGATGTCTGAAATCTTGCGGCTGCTGTCGTTGATGCCCTTCATGGTCTGCACCACCAGCCCCACCACCGTGCCGCCACGTTCGGCCACCTCGCTCGCCCCCTTGGCCAGCTGATCGGCCTGCACGGCGTTGTCGGCATTCTGGCGCACCGTCTGGCTCAGCTCGTCGGTGGTGCCGGCGGTCTGCTGCAGATGGCCAGCCGTCTGTTCGGTGCGGTTGGACAGGTCCATATTCCCGGCCGCCACCTCGGTGGCCGCGACCTGCACGCCCTCGGCCGCATGGCGCACCTCGCGTATCAGGCTCAGCAGACGCTCACGCATGGTGTGCATATTGCCCAGCAGCTGGCCGATCTCGTCGGCGCCGTCGGCGCGCGTGTCCAGCGTCAGATCGCCGGCCGCGATCGCGCTGGAGATCTCGTCGGCCTTGGCAAAGCCGCCACGGATGCGGCCCAGCAGGCTGACAAACATCCAGGTCGCCGGCAAGCCCACCAGCACGGCCAGCGCGATGAACACCCAGGTCACAAGCGTGGCAACGCGCTGCGCATGCTGCGCCGTCAACTTGACCTGTTCGTTCTGATGCGCCAACAGCTTTTCCAGGGCCGCGAACATGGCCTGGCCCTCGTTGCGCCCGGCCGCCAGAAAGGCCGCCATCGCCTGGTCCGAGTAGTCCTGCTTGCCGATCGCCGCCATTGCGCTGCCGATGCGCTCGGTCCAAAGCTGGCACTTGGCGTAGGCGTCCTCAAGCAGGAGTCTGGCCAGCGCGTCGGCGCTGGCATCGGCGCGCAACTGGCTCCAGGCCGCGTCATTGCTGGCGCGGTACTGCTCGATCGCGTCCAGATGCAGGCGCGTCGGATGGTCGTGGATACCCGCCAGCGCGCTGCCGGGCGCATGCTGGAAGGCCAGCAGAATCTCCATGCGATTGGCCTGGTTCAACTTGATCAACTCGTGGATGCTGTTAACCGTGCCGAAGCGCTGCCTGGCCACCTCGTCCTGACCGTTCGCGCCGGCCATCAGCCCCCAGATGGCCAGCACCGCCAGCAAGAGAAAGGTCAGCCAGTACATCGCCATGATGGCGACGAAGCGCTGTGTGATGCGGAATTGATTGAACATGGTCACCTTCATGCCGCTCTACTGCTGCCGCAGCCGCAGATAGCCCAGCACATCGTCCTCGAACATCTCGCCCGGCACCGCCTCGACGAAGCGCCCCTGCCGGTCCACCGCCACGGTCATGGGCACGCTGCGGCGGCGGCTCAGCACGGCGGCCAGCGCATCGGCGTCCAGGCTGTTGGGAAAACTCCAGCCGCGCGCGGCTGCATGGCGGGCCACGGCCGCCGCGTCGCTGGCGCGCACCACGCCCAACACCGTCAGCCCGCGGCCCTGCGCGGCGCGCCAGAGCTTTTCCACATGGGCGTTGTGGCGCTCGCAATAGGCGCAGCCTAGCGACCAGAACACCAGCAGCACGGCGCGGCCCTGCGGGCCCTCCCAGGGCTGGCCATCCAGCAGGCGCACGGCGGGCCATGGCACCGGCTCCCCACGCGCGGCCGGCAGGGCCCGGGCCGTCGGCGTTGCCCATGTCCCGGCCGCCAGCAGGCCGAGCAGGCAGGTGCGCCGCCTCATCGGCCTTCCTGCTCCATCAGCAGATAGGTGTTGTAGGCATTGATGCGATTGGCGGCGGCAAACAGCGGCAGCCTGGCGAAGCGCGACCAGTCGGTGCGCGCGTAGGCGTCCTCGAAGGGCTCCATATTGCGCGCCGCCTCGCCCATGGTCTGGCGCAGATAGGCGAGATAGTCGCGCGTCATCTGCAGGTCCTCGCGCGCGGTGCTCGACACCGGGCCATGGCCGGGCACGATCACCTGGGTGTCGAAGGCCAGCAGCTTGTCCAGCGCACCTATCCAGCGCCCGCTGTCGGCCTGGCCCACAAAGGGCACGCGGCCGCGGAACACGATGTCGCCGGCCAGCAGCAGCTTGAGCTGCGGCACATAGACCACCAGGTCTTCGGGCGTGTGCGCCGGGCCCACCGGTTGCAGCTGGAAATCCAGCCCGCCCATGCGCAGCGTCAGCGGGCCCTTGATCCAGCGATCGGCCGGCAACAGCTCGGTCTTTTCGTCGATCCAGGGGAACAGTTCCTCGCGGCTGGCCTTGAGGCGCAGGGCGGCGGTGTCGGAGTGCAGGTAGGTCTGCCCGTCTTGCTGTGCGATCACCTGGGCGCCGGCGGCCTTGAGCGCCTGCAGGCCGTAGACATGGTCGGCGTGGTAATGACTCAGCACCACGTATTTGATCGGTGCCGGCGTGATCCTGCGGATCTCCTGCACCAGCTCCTGTGCCAGTGCCGGCGAACCCAGCGCGTCGACCACCAGCACGCCCTCGGGCGTGACGACGAAGGCGGCGTTGGAGATGAAATTGCGATTGGCGCTGGAACCCAGCGCCGATTCGCCCTGCACCATCCAGGTCTGCGGCGCTACCTGCACGGCGTGCAAGACCTGGGCCTGGCTCAAACTCGCGCCCAGGGCGGCCAGCAGCACGCCCAGGCGAGCAGTCAAACTGTGTATTCGCATATGCTGATATTACAAGCTTAAGCCCTTGCTGTCGACATCATGGTTAGTCCCGATGGGCCTGGGGCGCGCTTGTCGGGATGCTGACAGGTCCGGCGCAGCTGAGCGCTGGCGCCCATCCACACAGGAGATGCTCATGATGCCTTCAAGAGTACGCGGCGCATGGCCGCTGAGCCTGGCCTTGCTGGCCGGCGCGAGCTGGGCGCAGGACGCCACCAAGGCCGACCCTCTTCTGGCGCGCAATCTGGCGGCCACCTGCGCCAACTGCCATGGCACGGCCGGCGTGGCCAAGGGCGAGATGAAGACGCTCGCCGGTCGCAAGGAGGACGAGCTGCTCAAGCTGCTGGCCGACTTTCGCAGCGGTGCCCAGCCGGCCACCATCATGCACCAGATCGCCAAGGGCTATAGCGAGGAACAGCTCAAGCTGGTCGTGAAGCACTTCGCCGCCCTGCCGGCCAAACCCTGAGGAGCGGACCATGCATCAATCCGAACTGCAACGTCGCCAGCTGCTGCTGGCTGGTTTGAGCGGCCTGGCGCTGGCGGGCTGCGCGAGCATGGCCACGGGCCCCTCGATCGGCCGGGTGGTGGTGGTGGGCGGCGGCTTTGGCGGCGCCACCGCGGCGCGCTATCTGCGCCTGTGGGGCGGCAATGTGGACGTGACCCTGGTGGAGCGCCAGGCCAGCTTCGTCTCCTGCCCGATCTCCAACCTGGTGCTGGGCGGCCACAAGCAGATGAGCGAGATTACGCGCGGCTACGAGGGTCTCAAGGCCCTGGGCGTGAAGCTGGTGCAGGGCGAGGTGCTGGCGATCGACTCGGTGGCCAAGTCGCTGCGCCTGGCCGATGGCAGCGCCTTGGCCTACGACCGCCTGGTGCTCTCGCCCGGCATCGATTTCATGAGCGATCAGATCGGTGGCCTGCAGGCAGCGCTGGCCAGCGGCCAGGTGCTGCACAGCTGGAAGGCAGGCCCGCAGACCGTGGCGCTGCGCCAGCAGCTGACCGACATGGCCGATGGCGGCGTGGTGGCGATGAGCATTCCCAAGGCACCCTACCGCTGCCCGCCCGGGCCCTATGAGCGGGCCTGCATGATCGCCAGCTACCTGAAGACGGCCAAGCCCAGGTCCAAGTTGCTGGTGCTGGATGCCAACCCCGAGATCCAGTCCAAGAAGGCGCTGTTCGAGAAGGCCTTCAAGCAGCACTATGAGGGCATCCTGGAGTACCGGCCCAATGCCGAACTGAAGGAGGTCGCCAATGCTGGCAAGCTGGCACGCCTGGAGTTCGAGGACGTCAAGACCGATGTGCTGAACGTGATACCGCCGCAGCGTGCCGCCGACCTGGCGCTGCAAGCCGGTGTGGTGAACGTCAACCAACGCTGGGCCGGCGTGCAATGGCTGAGCATGGAATCCACCGCCCTGCCCGGCGTGCATGTGCTGGGCGACAGCGTCTTCCCCGGCCCGGGCATGCCCAAGTCCGGCCATATGGCCAACCAGCAGGCCAAGCTGGCAGCCGCGGCCATCATCCAGCTGCTCAAGGGCGAGGCGGTGAACGCCACGCCGGTGCTGATGAACACTTGCTACAGCTTCGTGACCGCACGCGACGTGGTGCATGTGGCCTCGGTGCACCAGTACGACGCCGCCGACAAGGCCTTCAAGCCGGTGCCTGGCGCGGGTGGTGTCTCGGCTGCCGCCAACCAGGTCGAGGGGCGCTACGCGCTCTCCTGGGCCGAGAACATCTGGAGCGACATGCTGGGGTAGGCCTTAGTTCAATCCACTGATGTAGACCGACACGGCCTTCAGCTCCAGCTCGCTGAGCTTGCTGGCGATGGCATGCATCACCGCGTTGTCGTTGCTGCGTTCGCGCCTGCTGAACAGGCGCAGCTGGTTCTCGGTGTACTGGGCATGCTGGCCGGCCAGGCGTGGCAGCTGGGGCGTGCCATGGCCCTTGGGGCCGTGGCAGCCGGCGCAGGCGGCCACGCCGCTATAGGGATTGCCGCGCAGGAAGACAAAGCGGCCCACCTGCGCGAGTTCGCTGTCGTCCACCGCATGCGCCAGCGGCTGGCGCGACTCGAAGTAGCGGCCCAGTGCGGCGAAGTCCTCGGCATTCAGGTCTTCCACCATGGGCTGCATGGTGCTGCTCTTGCGCCTGCCGGCCTGGTAGTCGGCCAGTTGGCGCGCCACATAAGCGCCATGCTGGCCGGCCAGACGCGGAAACACCGGGCTGGAGCTCTCGCCATCGACGCCATGACAGATGAAGCATTTGCCCTGCACGATCTCCTCGGCGCGGGTGAGTTGCTTGTCCTGGGCCCAGGCGGCTTGACTCAGCAGCAGCAGGCTGAGCAGCCAGAGGGACGAACGGTGCTTGGCGCCTTGCATGGGCTTACTCTAAACGCTATTGCAGCGTCCTTATTGCAAGGGTATGGCGCCCTCGACCGGGCGCTTCTCCAGCGTCCACTGGTGCATGGAGCCGTCATACAGGCGCGCATTCCTGTAGCCCAGCAGCTCGGACATCACGAACCAGGGGCCGGAGGCCAGGTGACCGCTGTTGCAGTAGGCGATGCTGGGCCGGTCGGCCTCGACGCCGCTGGCCGCGGCAAGACCGCGGTAGGTGGCCAGGCTTTGCAGCTTCACCGCACCGCCGGCCACCGGCTTGGTCAGCAACTCGGGGGGCAGCGCGCGCGCGCCTGGAATATGGCCGGCCGCGTAGACGTAATCGCGCTTGGACAAGCCGTGGAAGGAGCGCAGATCGCGTCCGTCGATCAGGGTGGCCGACTGGTTGGCCACCGCGGCGGCCACGGCCTCGCTGTCGGCGCCATACTGCGCGCTGCGGTCGGCCAGGGCACGCCAGCTGCCCTGCTTGGCGGCAGGCGCCTCGCTGCTGTGCGGGCGGCCCTCCAGCAGCCAATTGGCCATGCCACCGTCCAGCACGGCGATGCGGTCTTCGCCGTAGACCTTGAGCTGCCAGTAGGCGCGCAGGGCGTCATCCAGATCGGCGACCTCCACACCCAGCGGCACCAGCACGATGGGCTTGTCGGCGTCCATGCCGATGGCCTGCATCAGTTTCTCGAAAACAGCCTGCTCGGGCAGCATGTACTTGACCGTCAGATCGCCGATCTTGCGGTCGGTGCGCAGCGGCTTGGTGTCCATCAGGCGCGCGCCGGGAATATGCCCGCCCACCTCGAGCAATGTCTTCCTGCCACTCTTGGCATCGGTCTCGAACTCCGGCGTGCCGGTGAAGCTCTTCACATTGGCGCGCACCTCGTACACCTGGACCTCATCCAGATGGGCGGCCAGCCAGCTGGCATCGACCACCGGGCCGGGCAGCTTGGCGGCCGCGGCGGCCAGCGGGGCCCACATGGCGCCAGCGCTCAGCAGCGCGGCGCCCAGCAGGCAGCGTCGGGTCAGGGTCATCAGTGGATTCATGGTCGGGTCTCCGTCATGTCAGTGGGGTCAGGTCTTGCAGGCGCTGCGCCAGCCTGATCTCGCGCTGGCTCAGCAGTTGAAGCTGGCGGTCCTGCAGCAAGGCGTCCAGGCTGCGACCGCGCGCCGCACGCGCCAGCGCCGCGTCACGCTGCCGCAGCAAGCGGGCGAGCTCGGCGGCATGCAGCCTCACAAGGGACTGCAACCAGCGCGCCAGCGGTGCCAGCCTGCCGCGCTGCACCAGGGTGTAGCGCGGCAGCAGCTCGCACAGCGCGCTGGCAGGCAGCCACTGCTCGCCGGTCACCCAGGCATTGGTGGTGAACCAGCGCAGCGGCCGGCCCAGGGCGTCGATGGACAGCGCCACCAGGTGATGGAAGGCGGCGCTGCCCGGCTGTGCCGCGCGCTGGAACAGGTGGAAATGCCCATGCTCGCCCTTGCAGCGCGGCTGCGCGTGGGCATGAAAGTAGAACTGGCTGCCATGCTGTGCGTCGCGCGCATCGGTTGCAGGGTAATGGCGCCACTGCTCGAAGCGCGCCGCACCGCACAGGGCCAGCTGCGCCATGCTGCGGCCGCGTTGCGCCTGTCGCAGTGGGATCTGCACGGCGTCCCATGCGGCCTCGGCCAGCAGGATCTGATGCTGCTGCACGGGCACGCTGCCTACTTCTTCGCCGGGCCACAGGGATTGGCGGGCCCGCAGGGGTTGTCGCCGCTGCCGCTCTTCTTGCGCTTCTTCTTGGCCGGGCCACAGGGATTCTCGGGGCCGCAGGGATTCGCCGGCTTGTCGGCTTTGGCCGCGCTGGCGCTGGAGGCCGCGGGCTTGGCAGGCTCGGCAGCCTGGGCCGGCTGCAACATCGCCAGCGCCATCGCCATCGCCAACGCCGGCAGGGCCTGCGCGACGGTGGCGGCGTTGCCGCGCAGTTTCTTGCTATCTGTCTTTCGCATCACGTCACTGCCTTTCTTTGATTCTTCATTCGTCCGCACCAGCGCCCCGCACGGCCTCGACGGCCGTGACCGGGCCGCGGCCGCGGCGCTCCAAGCGGCCACCCAGCCAATAGACAGCCAGCAGGGCCAGCGCCAGCGCGCCCACCGCCCAGGCGTCCGGAATGCCGAAGGCCTCCTGCAGCGTGTCGCCGCTGTCGAGCTCGCCCGCCAGGGTCCAGGCCTCCAGGCCGCTGCTCCAGCCCCAGGCGAACAGGCCCGTGCCCAAGAGCAGCCCGAGCAGGAACACCAGTGCATCCAGGCGTCCCGACATCAGGCCCACCACCGAGGTGCCGGGGCAGTAACCGCCCACGGCAAAGCCGGCGCCCACCAGTGCGCCGCCAATCGCCGCCGCCCCCAGATAGGCGCTGGGCACGAACAGGGCATCGGCCTGCAGCCAGCCCAGCGCGCGCAGCAGCGCCAGTCCGCCGGCGGCCACCACGATGGCGGTGAACATGACCTTGAGCACCGACCAGTCGGTGAAGCGGAATTGCGCCGTCAGCTTGCAGGGGCTGCCGAAGCCGGCGCGCTCGAGCACAAAGCCGAACAGCAGGCCGCAGACCAGGGCCGACCACATGCCGGCGTCGTTGAGTGGCAATGTCATCATCATCATGCTCAGACTCCGCGCATCACACGGCTGGCGAGCACGCCTACCGCAAAGAACAGGGCCAGGAATACAAAGGCCGCCACCCCCAGGGTCGCCGCACCCGACAGGCCCAGGCCGCTGGTGCAACCCGCCGCCACGCGCGCGCCAAAGCCGGCCAACACGCCGCCACCCAGGGCGCTGAGCAGGCGCCGCCCGCGGCCGACGCTGTGCTCGCCATCCAGCTGCACGCGCAGACGGCCTGCCTGCCAGGCCGCCGTCAGGGCGCCGAGTGCCACGCCCAGCACCTGCCAGCTGATCCAGGACGCGAGCGGATTGCCATGCTTGAGGAGCGGGCCCAGATAGCCATTCGCCGCGGTGGCCGCCGGCGCCACGCCATGGGCCAGGGCAGCGGTCAGGCGTGTGCTGGCGCCGGTGGCGCCCAGGCCGTGACCGGTCCATACAAAGGTCAGCAAGAGCACCAGGCCCAGGGCGATACCGGCTAGCCAGCTGGGCCAGAAGGGGCGCGGTGTTGCGGGGCAGGATGGAAAGAAGGACATGGCAGGACTCGGTGTCATCGGGGGAAGGAGCGTGAGAACTGGGGCACGGCCTGATCCAGCGCCGCCGCCGGCTGCGTGGACTGGCGCTCGGCCCGGCGGTCGAGCCAATGGTCGGTGAGCGCTGCTGCGGCCCACATGCAGGACAGCGTGATCCAGGAGGTGATGGTGAACACCGCCGCGCCCGACAGGCCGGCGCCCACCGCACAACCTCCGGCCAGCATGCCGCCAAAGCCCATCAGCACCGCGCCGATCAGGTAGCGGCGCATGCTGGCGCCGCCGGCAAAGCCCTCCAGCTTCAGTTCACGGAACAGCGCGGCGGCCACGAAGGAGCCCAGGAACACGCCGGGCACCAGGCCCAGGTCAAAGGTGGGCGGCTTGTCGGGCGCGAACAGCACGCGTGTCAGCACCTCGGCCGAGGGGCCGGTGAAACTCAGCGCCTGCACGGGCGCGGCCTCGGCGTCCAAGCCCAGCAGGGCCACCAAGGACGTGTACCACCAGGCGGCGCTGATCGCCAAGCCCACCATGATGGCGCCGGCCCAGCCCCAGAAGGGCACGCGCTGGTGCCAGGCCCAGCGCATGGCTGCCAGCAGCCAGACGGCAGCGAACAGCAGCGCACCACCGCGGCCGATGCCGGTGATGGCGATGAGGTCGCGCGCCGCGCCGCCCTCCACCGTCCACCAGGCCGACATCTGTTCGCGCAGCGGCGCCAGCACGCCGGTCCAGGCGGCTTGCGCGGTCACCGCGAACACCAGGCCCGACAGCACCGAGCGCAGATTGCCCTGCGCCGCCAGCACCAGCAGGCGGCTGGAACAGCCGCGCGCCAGAATCATGCCGATGCCGAACAGTGCGCCACCGATGGCCGCACCCGAGAGACTGCCACGCGCCGCTAGCTGGCGCGCCGAGCCAACGTCGGCATGGCCCAGCGCGATCAAGGCCTGGGTGGCCAGCAAGGCGGTTGCGAAGGCGAACAACCAGACCGTCAGCTTGCCGCCCGGCGCGCCGCGCGAAAACTCGATCGTGGCCGAGCGCAGGCAGAAGCGCGAGCGCTGGGCGAAGAAACCGAAGGCAAAGCCGATCGCGAGCCCGCCCCAGGCCAGGGCCTTGGCCTGGCCAAGAGACTCGATGATCGCTTCCAGCTGCATGATGGCGGACTTTTGCTTGGGCTATGCGCGTTTGCCCCAGATCAATTCGGGGCGATTTGTCTTTAAATCGTAATATGCGCAGCTGGTGATGTACAGCCCAGATCAACCCTGAAGGAGTGAGTCATGTCATTACAACGTCGATTCCTTGGTCCCGCCGTGCTGGCCCTGGCCATGGGCATCGCCCTGCCCGCGGTGGCCGCGGATGCCGCCATCAAGACCGTCTACCACCTCAGCGAGGGCGTGGCCCAGGCGGCACGCGCTGTCGGCAATATCCGCAACCACCTGGCGGCCGACCCCACGGCCAAGATCGTGGTCGTGACCCATGGCGCGGGCATCGACTTCCTGCTTGATGGCGCCAGCACGCCGCAAGGCCAGCCCTTTGCGGGCGCCATCGGCGACCTGGCGGGCCAGGGCGTGGAGTTCAGGGTCTGCAACAACACGCTGGTCGCGCGCAATATCTCGCCCGACCGAGTGGCGATGGAAGCCAAGGTCGTGCCCTCGGGCGTGGCCGAGGTGGCCAAGCTGCAGGCGCGCGAGGGCTACGCGTACCTGCACCCCTGAGGCGCGGCCAAGTCCGCGGGGGCTCGCGCGGCCTCAGCCAGTCCGTGCGGGACACGGCCCGGCCCTCGGACGGCCAGTTCCGACCTCAGCCAGTCCGTGCGGGACACGGCCTGGCCTTCGGGCGGCGTCGCGAAGCCCATTGGGGCTTCGCTCGGTCCGACCTCAGAACTCGCCGCGTGAGCCCTTCTCCATCATTTGCCAGATCGCCTCGCGCACCTTCAGCGCATCGGCCTTCAGATCCGGCGGCAGCTTGCGGCCCATCCTGATCATCATGTCCATATTGAGCGTGTACATCCACAGGCCGTCGGCTTGCTCGACGACGCTGATGCGGCAAGGCAGGTAGGCCGCCATATGCGGTGAGAAGTCCACCATCTTACGGGCGGTCTGCGGGTTGCAGTAGTTGTAGACCTTGAGCAGCTTCTGCGGTTTGCCCGAGCGTGCCTCCAGCTCCTTGGACAAGGGCAGTTCGCCGACCGGGCGGATATTGGATTCGGTCGAGACGCTGGCCAGGGCCTGTTCGATCTGCTCCAGCGTGACGCCCGGCTTGACCTTGCGCTCCCAGGTGGTGGCCACGGCGATGTCACCGCCGCTGGCGACCCAGCGGTCCCACATCTTGCCGGCCTCGGCGCCGGCGCCGTCCTCCAGCTTGCCCAGGGTGGCGATGCTGCCGCAGCCGCTCAGGCCGGCCGCCAGCGCGGCCAATGCTGCGCCGCGCAGCATCAAGGTTATCAATTGCTTCATGACTATGTCCTGATATTAAAGGGTTTAAAAAGAGGAGAGCGACTCAAAAGCGCAGGCTGAACATCAGCTGGGCATTCAACTGGCCATGGCTGATGCTCACGCCGGAGCCGGACTGCACGACGCTGGCGGGCGCCTTGCTCACTGCCATATGGACGTCAGACTGCGCGCCGGTGGCAAGGCTGAGACCGGCGCTGTAGTGATGCCGCACCGTGGCGGGGAACAGCGGCAGTATCGTGGCGCCAGGAACTGGGTTGGCTGCGGCGTTGTAACCCGCGCGCAAGATCAGAGCGGGCGTGGCATTCCAGGCCACGCCCAGCGCCGTCACGGTCTGGTTGCGCCATTGCTGGGGCAGCGTGAAGCTGACCGTGCCGCCCATGCTGCCGCTCTCGTAACGCATGCGCACGGCCTGCATCACCGGCGCCCATTGCACACGCTTGACGTCGGCCGCAAGCACTAGCGTGGGGCTGGCTTGCCAGGCCGCACCGAGCGCAAGCTGCGCCGGCATCTGGAAGTCCAACACGGTCATGCGGCCGTTGTCGACAAAGCCCCCTGCGGCACTCAGCGACGCGGCGCCCTGCCCGGTCTTCATATCGCGCAAGGCAGTCTTGCTGTGCCAACTGGCCCCCACCGTCAGGCCGGGCGTAAGCTGGTAGACCAGTCCCAGCTTGGCGGCCCAGCCCAGGGCCACGGCCTCACCCGAGAACTTGCTCTGGTCGCTGAAGTCAACGCGCGCCCAGGGCGCGCCACCCAGGGCCGGCAGCGCCGCGGCCAGGTTGCCGCTGGCGCCGCTGACCATCTGCCCCAATTGCGCGCCGCTGGCCGCCATGCGGATGTCGAGCGTGGACCAGACCAGGTCCAAGGAGCCGCCTACCGAAAGCTTCTCACTGAGTTTCCAGGCCAGCGGTGCGATCATGCGGCCGACCCCCAGCTCCGAGCGCACGTCGCGGCCCGAGCCCATGGCGAGAAAACTGTCGGCGCCATACTCGGTGCCCATGCCGCCCTGGGCAAACATGGCCAGGCCGTAGACCAGATCACCGCTGCGGCGCGCATAGCCAAAGGCAGGCATTTCATAGGCGGTGCCGCCGGATTGGGACCTCAGCGGGCCGGCGCTGGCGCTGACCCGAGGTCCGAGGTGGCCGATCGCCAGATCCAGGCGCGCCTGCTCGCCCATCAGCCCCAGCGTGGCGGGGTTGGTGGCCGCGGCGGCCATGCCGTGGCCCAGCGCCGTGGCGGCGCCCCCCATGCCAGCGGAAATCGGGCCGTAGCCTTCCAGCAGCATGCCATTGGTGGCGTGCGCGAGCATCGGCAGGGCGAGCAAGGCCCCCGCGACGCCTTGATAGCGTTTCGTCGTCATGTCGTCTCCTGATGGTGCGGCAGGCGCTCTGCCCCATGCAGGGCCTGCCTTTATGTCCCGCTGGACTCAGCGGGCCTGAGCCGGGCTCAAGAAGGGGGCTTGCCTGCGCGCCGTTGCGGCTGCGGAATTTCACAGCCAGCGCTGCGTGCGCAGAACAGCTCGTAGAGGGTGGCAATGGTGGCCAGCGCCGCCGGGCTGCTGACGCTGTAGTAGGCGAAGCGGCCGTCGCGACGGCAGCTCACCATGGCCTGATCGCGCAGCACCGTCAGCTGCTGCGACAAGGTGGGCTGGTGGATCTGCGTGCGCTGCTCCAACTCGCCCACCGACAGCTCGCCCTGGCTCAGGGTGCACAGGATGAGCAGCCTATCCTCGTTGCCCAGGGCCTTCAGCAGCGCCGTGGCCTCGCGCGCATGCTCGCGCATTGGCGAGACGTCGTCGGTGGCGGGCGGGAGCTTGCTGCGCATGATGATCCTGAAAGATTGATATCAAACTTTCGATACTGTCGGATCATGGTAGGGCGCAGGTCCCGCGCCGACAAGGGCCGCGGCACGGGGACTTTCCCTTGATGTGGCGCAAACAAAGCGCTTGCGCCCGCTCACTCAGAGCACCAGGCCGGGATTGCCCTGCACGCCCAGCAATCTTGGCGTGTTGAGCTTGCGCGTGCCGACGCGACCCTGGCTCCGCAGCCACTGCTCGACCACATCCCACACCATGCGGGTGCCGGGCAGGCTGGCAGCCTCTTCGGCCACCGGGGCCCAGCCGGCCACCTTGTAGGTCTTGTCGGCCTCGATCGGCTTGCCGTGCAGGCGCAGGTCCTGGATGCGCCTGCCCATCGGCGCGCCGGGCTCGCAGCTATAGCTCAAGCCGCCCACGCGCACCATGTCGCCGCCCTGCTGGTAGTAGGGGTCGGGGTTGAAGAGGTTGTCGCACACGTCTTCCAGCACCGTCTTGATCGTGGTGCCGCTCATGGGCGTGACGGTGGCGTAGGAATAGGTGGTGGCGAGCTGGTCCATCATCAGCTCGCGCGTGATCACATCGCCCGGCAGCAGCGTCGTGCCCCAGCGGAAACCGGGCGAAAAGGCCATGTCGGCGCCCTGCACCTCGATCAGCGCGTCGACGATCAGCTGGTCCCAACTGCCGTTGAAATTGCCGCGGCGGTACAGCAGGCCGTCGCTCACCGCCAGCTGCTCGCTCAGCTTGGCCTCGTAGGGCTTGCGGATCTTGGCGATCAAGGCCTCCATCTCGGGATCGGCCTTGAGCATATTGGAGAAGATCGGCAGCAGCTTGTAGCGGAAGTCGGCCACGCGCCCATCCTTGACCTCGAAGTCCAGCACGCCCAGGAACTTGCCATTGCTGCCCGCATTCGTCACCAGGGTGCTGCCGCCGGCGTTTTTCACCTGCACCGGCACGGGCACGCCGTCGTGCGTATGCCCGCCCAGGATGGCGTCGATGCCGCGCACCTTCGATGCCATCTTCAGGTCCACGTCCATGCCGTTGTGCGAGAGCACCACCACCACCTTGGCGCCCTTGGCGCGCACCTCGTCGACCATGGCCTGCATGTTCTCGTCCTGGATGCCGAAGGCCCAGTCGGCCACCATATAGCGCGGGTTGGCGATCGGCGTATAGGGGAAGGCCTGGCCAATGATGGCGCATTTGATGCCATTCATCTCGCGCAACACATAGGGCGCAAACACCGCATCGCCGAAGTCATTGGTCTTGACGTTCTGCGCCACGAAGTCGAGCTTGCCCTTGAAGTCCTTGTCGAGGATCTCCTTGACCCGCTCCATGCCATAGGTGAACTCCCAGTGGCCGGTCATCACGTCGACGCCCAGCAGCTTGCAGGCGTCAACCATGTCCTGGGCGTTCGTCCACAGCGAGGTGGCCGAGCCCTGCCAGGTGTCGCCGCCGTCCAGCAGCAAGGCGCCAGGGCGGCTGGCCTTCATGCGCTTGACCAGGGTGCTGAGGTGGGCAAAGCCGCCCACCTTGCCGTAACGGCGTGCGGCGCGCTCGAAGTCCAGGTAGGTGTAGGCATGAGCCAGCGCCGTGCCTGGCCGCACACCAGCCGCCTTCAACAGGCCCTCGCCCACCACATGGGGGCTTTGGCCGCGCATGGCACCTAGCCCCAGGTTCACATTCGGCTCGCGGAAGTAGATCGGCTTGAGCTGCGCATGGCAGTCGGTCATGTGCAGGAACGACACCTGGCCGAAGCGCGGCAGCTCGTAGAGCCCCTGCTCTGCGGTGGCCGCATCGGCGTCGGCATAACGACCCAGACCCATGCCCGCCACCGAGGCCGCGGACATCACTTGGAGGAATTCACGTTTGCTGAGGCTCATGGTAAGTATTCGTATTCACTGATGTTTTGGATCGAAGAAAGCCCGTCGGGGCCGGGGCTCGGACGGGCTCGCTCGTGCGGCTGGGCTGCGGCCTACTGGTTCACCGGCGAGCGCGGGTCGAGGATCAGCGCCATCACATGGCGCAGCTGCTCCTCATTGAGCAAGCCGGCATGGCCGAAGCGCGGCATATTGGAGCAGGCGTTGTAGGCCTTGGAGTTCCACAGCTTGCCCCAGGTGTATTGCACGATGGCGGCACTGGCCGGGTCGGCCGGGTCCTGCACGCCACGGATCTTGCCGTAGTTGTACAGGCTGGGGCCTATGGTGCCGAAGGAGACCTCCTGCTTGCTGATCTGATGGCAGTTGTAGCAATTGGCACCGTTGGCCTCGGGCGCCGCGGACTTGTCGGTCCAGGTCATGCCACGCCCGTTCTGTGCCAGCTTCTCGCCCTCGCGCCAGTCGCCCAGATACCGTCCGCCGGTCGGCCATTTGATCGAGGCCAGCGCCTCGTCCTCGACGCGCTTGGCCACGCCTTCGGGCGGCGCGGTCTCGGCCGAGCAGGCCTGCTGACCGAGATCCTGCTCCAGGCGCTTGGTGGTGGCAATGCCCTCGTCGCGGAACGAGGCCTTCAGCATCGCCAGGGCCTGGGCGTCCAGCTCGGCCGCCGTGGGCTGGCTGGGCAGGCTGGCGCAACCCGCTGCCCCCAGCGCCAAGGCAGCCACCACACCCCAAACAAAGCGTTGGTTCATTTGCATCTCCTTCAGCGCTTGATGGCCGGTGCGATGGACTCCGCACCCTTGGCATTCACACCCATGTACACGGCCAGGGCGATGGTGACATCCGAGCCATAGCCCGGATAGGGGAAGCGCTGCTGGCGGTAGCAGTCGTTCAGCCGCCGTTGCATGCCCCACAGCTCGCCGCTGGAAACGCGGTAGGCCGGCCAGGCCGCGAAGCCCACGCCATCGCCCGGGTTCGTGGTGAGCTTGGGCAGGTCCTGCAGGCGGATGCGCTTGCCTTCCTCGCCATGGCAGGTGGCGCAGGAGAAATCCATCGGTCCGCCGCGGAAGAAGAAGGCGCGCTTGCCGAGTTCGTACATGCGCTGCTCGGCCGCATGGGCCTGCGGCAGCTGCATGCGCTGACCGCGCGATTCGGCCGAGATCCAGGCCACCAGGGCCTCCATGGTCAGCTGCTCGCCCTTGCCGAAGGGCGTCTTGGCAATCGCCTCGCTGTCCAAGCCCTGCAGCGTGCTCATGCAGGTCAGCAGGCGCGACTCCAGGTCCTGCACACGCTGCGTGTCGGCGAACCAACGCGGCAGGCGCACAAAGGCGCCCTTCACGACGCCGGCGCCCTGGCCCAGATCGCAGCGCTCCAGCGTCGCGTTCTTGGGGCCGCGCTTGGTCTTCCACAGCTCCTCGCCCTTGGCTTCGAAAAGCTCCGCCGGGTTGCCATCGGCCAGCAGGGCGCGGTATTCGGCGATCGCGTCTGAAGCCGTTTTCTGCGCCGCGGCAAGGCCGGCAAGCAGGCCGAGGGCCGTGCCGGCAAGCAATTTCCAATGCGTCATGCTCTTGTCTCCTTGCCTTGTCGTCCAGGCCGATTCCTGGCGCCAGCAACTGTAGGGCGGCCCCGCGCCGCAGCCGCTAGGTATCAACACGGGGTCAGGACACCGTCGCTTCGTCGCTGCGCTTGTCGCCCTTGTTGTCGGTCCAGGATACCTGCACCTTGTCGCCGGCCTTGGCGCCCTTGATGACGAATTGCAGGAAGGGGTTCTTCGAGACAGAAGGACCCCACTCGGCGGTCAGCACCACCTTGCCGTTCAGCGCGGCGCTCACTTCATTGATGTACCAGGCCGGGATGGTCTTGCCGGCCGCGTCCTTGCGCTGACCGCTTTCCATCTCATGAGCCATCAACACGCGCACGGTGGCCTTGTCGCCAGCGGCTTGCGCACGGATTCGCATCGGATCTGCCATGTCTTGCTCCTGTTAGCTAATTCAGAAAATGCGCGGTCGTGGTTTCAACCGCCACAGCCACCCAAGGTAACCTTGACTTCCTTGAGCGCGTACAGCACCTTGTTGTCATTCGTCACCGCCACCGCGTAGACGTTGGAGGACTGCCCCATCTTCACGCGCGTCGAGAAGCTGGCCTCGACCTCCGGGCTGACGTTGAACAACGCAGCCAGCACCGAGGGGTTCTTCTCCACCAGCAACATCATCTGCTTGACGCCGGCCGCGGTGGTGGCCGCACCCAGCGGCACGACGGCGCCGTTCTCGGCAATGTCGGGCGCCGTGATGCTCACGTCCTTGCTTTCGGTGGGCGCACCATAGCCCAGCGCCTTGACCAGTTCGGCCAGACTCTTGGCGTCGAAGGCACCCTTGCCGGCGGCGTCGCCGGCGGCGTGGGCAAAGCTGCCGAACATGCCGGTGGCGAGCATCAGCGACGCCACCTTGGCACTGCTGGCCATGATCTCTCTGCGATTCATCTCGATCATCTTGGGTCTCCTTGATCCTTGCATGCTAATAAGGGGATGTGCCGGCCGACTCCGTGTCATCACCCAGGGGAACTTGAAAATCAGCGCGGAGCGCCGCTCTTGAGCCATTGCGCGATGCTCGCGGCATCGGCCTCGCTGAGCGTCTGCGCTGGCATCGGGATCTGGCCCCAGACACCGACGCCGCCGGAGCGAATCTTGCCCGAAAGATAGCTGACCGCGTCGCCGCGCTCGCCATGTTTCTTGGCAATTTCCTGGAACGATGGGCCCACCAGTTTGCCGGCCACCGCATGGCAGGCGGTGCAGCTGCTTTTGTTCAGCAAGGCCATGGGCGCGCCTGGCGCCTTGGCCGCGGGCTCCACCGCGCGCTGCAGCGGCGTGCCCGATGGCTTGCTGGTGTCGGCGCCATGCTGGGGTCCGACGCTGCGGTTCTGCTCGGCCAGATTGCCATGGGCATTGCGGGCATGTTCGGGCAGGAAGGAGCTGATCTTGGCCTCCACCGGGCAGTCCTTCATGCAGGCCACATTGCGGGTGTCCGCCGCCTTGCCCGTGCTCAGCCCCTTGCCGGGCCACAGCGCATGGTCGAGCGTCATGCCATGACGATTCGGCATGCGCTGCTGCACCTCGGCGATGTTGCGGTCCGACAGCTCGAAGTTCTCGGGCACGATGCCGCCCAGATTGAGCAAAAAAGCGGTCACGCTGTAGACCTCGTCGGTGCTCAGCGACTTCGGTGCCGTCCAGGGCATGGCGCGGTTGATGTAGTCCCACAGCGTCGAGACGGTGGCCACCTTCATCAAGGTGCTGCGGCCGGGAAAGCCGCGGTCATTCAGGCGCGCCACATGGCCGGTCCGGATGTCGTCCGGCGTGGTGCCGCCCACCAGCGGCGAAAACACCTCGCCGCTTTCGCCAAAGATGCCATGGCATTGGGCGCATTTGCCTTCCCAGACTTCCTGGCCCCTGGCCACCGTGCCGCTGCCTTTGGGCAGGCCCTTGAAGTCTGGCCGCACATCGATGTCCCAGGCGGCGATTTCCTTGGGCGTGGCGGCGCGGCCGATGCCGGGCATGTCCTTGGCCGACTGGGCCTGCACGGCGCCGGCCAACAACAAGGCGCTGCACAGGCCGATCAGCAAATGCTTAGGAGAGCTGGACATTCTTCACCTCCCCATCTTCCTGGACCAACCAGGTCTGCACGGCGTTGTTGTGATAGATAGAGCGGGTGCTGCGCACCTCGCGCAACTGCTTGTAGCTGGGCTGCACATAGCCGGTCTCGTCCATGGCGCGGCTCTGGATCAGGGCCGGCTTGCCGTCCCAGACCCAGTCGATATTGAAACGGGTCAGGCACTTGGGCAGCACCGCGCCCTCCAGGCGGGCGCTGCGCCAGTTGCGGCCACCGTCCACCGACACGTCCACCCGCTTGATGCGGCCACGCCCCGACCAGGCCAGGCCGCTGATGTTGTAGAAACCCTTGTCGAGCAGCACCTGGCCGCCCGAGGGCGTGGTCACCACGCTCTTGCATTCCTGGATGCTGCTGTACTGCCGATGCTGGCCGCCCGGCATCAGGTCGATGTAGTGGATCGCCTCGTCCTTGGCCGCGTAGGGTTTGTCGCCCACCTCGATGCGGCGCAGGTATTTCACCCAGCTGACCCCCTGCACGCCCGGCACCACCAGGCGCAGCGGGTAGCCCTGCTCGGGGCGCAGCATCTCGCCGTTCTGGCCATAGGCCACCAGCACCTCGCCGCTCTCCACCATCTCCATCGGGATGGTGCGCGTCATCGAGGAACCGTCGGCGCCCTCGGCCAGCACATAGCGGGCCTTTTTGTAGTCCACGCCGGCCAGGTCCAGCAGGGTGCGCAGCGGCACGCCGGTGAACTCGCTGCAGCTCAGCATGCCGTGCGAGTACTGCACCGTGGGCACCGCCACATTGCCCCATTCCATGCCGGTATTGGCGCCGCATTCGATGAAGTGGAAGCGCGACACCGAGGGCAGACGCATCAGCTCGTCCATGGTGAAGACCATGGCCTTCTTCAGCATGCCCGCATCGGAGCCGTTCAGCATCAGGCGATGCTTGGAGGGGTCGATGTCCCACCAGCCCTGGTGATGGCGCTCGAAATGCAGGCCGCTGGGCGTGACGATGCCAAACAGCGACTGCAGGGGCGCGAACGATACCGAGGCCTGCGCCGTCTGGGTCAGGCCCGGGCTCTGGCGGCGCTGCACATTGGCCTCGTACTTGGACGGCTTGCCATAGCCCTCGGTCGCCACCGGCTGACCCAGGCCCTTGCTGTGCTCGGGCAGAGTGAGGATGTTGGGATCACCCTCGCCGGCCTGCACCGGATTCGAGCTGGCAAGCGCCACCGGGGCGGCCGCAGCTGCACCTGCCGCCGCAAAGGCCTTGCGCATGAAGTCGCGCCGCCCCTTCTTGGCCTCGGCGAAGACCTGGCGTATGCCCGCCGGGTCCAGGAAGTTCTCGGGCGCCTTGATCAGCCGGCCCGATGGCTTGTCGTCAGAATTCACAGCCACTCCTTTGGTTCAAGCAGGCCGGCCTGTGCCTCGGCGCCGGCCACGTCGGCCGCACGCTCCGCCACACCCAAGCCCTGAAAAATCTCACACAGCGCTTCCACCCTTTGCTGCGCCAAGCGGTAATACACCTTGGCCCCGTCACGGCGCCTGCTGACCACGCCCGCCTGGAATAGCGCACGCAGGTGGTGCGACAGATTCGGCTGGCTGCCGCCTACAACCATCAGCAACTCGCCCACATTGCGCTCGCTCCGGCAAAGCTCGCACACAATGCGGATCCGGCAGGGAGCGGCCAGCACGGCAAACAACTCCGCGGCGTTGTCGAACACCCGATCTCGCAGCTCATCGTTGATGCCAGTATTCATGCGTACATCACTATGCCCGAATATTATCGCCAAATGAATTACGGATATTAGGTATTTCCACCGACGGCCAGGGCTGCGTTGCCAGTGCGGTGAGATTGCACGGCCACAGTTAACATCCGGGCTCCGACCCTTCTCCCGCACCCATGAAACTCGCCACCTGGAACGTCAACTCCCTGGCCGTGCGCCTGCCGCAGCTGCTCGACTGGCTGGCCGCCAACCCGGTCGATGCCCTGGTGCTGCAGGAAACCAAGCTCAGCGACGACAAGTTCCCGACACTCGAGATCGGCGCTGCCGGCTACCAGGTGCAATGGTTCGGCCAAAAGACCTACAACGGCGTGGCCCTGATCAGCAAGGCACCGGCCAGCGCGGTGGTGAAGAACATTCCCGGCTTTGCCGACGAGCAGGCGCGCGTGATCGCCGGCACGGTGGCCGGCGTGCGCGTGGTGGGCGCCTATTTCCCCAACGGCCAGGCGCCCGACAGCGACAAGTTCCGCTACAAGATGGGCTGGCTGCAGGCCCTGCAGGACTGGCTGCGCCAGGAGCTGCAGAGCCACGACAAGCTGGTGCTGATGGGCGACTTCAACATCGCCCCCGAGGACCGCGATGTCTACGATCCGGTGGCCTGGGCCGGCCAGATCCATTGCACGCCAGAGGAGCGCGCGCATTTCCAGGCCTTGCTGGAGCTGGGCCTGAGCGATGCCTTCCGGCTCTTCGAACAGCCAGCCAAGAGCTGGAGCTGGTGGGACTACCGCAACCTCGCCTTCCGCAAGAACCAGGGCCTGCGCATCGACCATATCCTGGTCAGCGCGGCGCTCAAGGGCGCGGTGAAGTCCTGCGTGATCGACAAGCTGCCGCGCAAGAACGAGCGCCCCAGCGACCATGCGCCGGTGGTGGTGGAGCTAGCGCTGGGCTGAGTTTGAAGCTGCCATGTCGCGCAGCATGTCCCTGAGTTCGGCCCAGCTGTAGCGCGCCTGCGCCGCCAGCAGGCCGAGGCGGCCGAACACCGGTGTCAGCCCGTAGCGCGCCAGCGCCTGCGGCAGGGCTGCGCGGCCGCTGATGGCGTCGGCCAGCAACTCGCCGGCCACCGTGGTGGGCGCCACACCATGGCCACCGAAGGACTGGGCAAACCACAGGCCGGGCGCCAGCTGACCCAGCTGCGGCATCTGGTGACGTGCATAGCTCATCAGCCCGCCCCAGGCGAAATCGATGCGGGTGCCGCGCAGCTGCGGATAGACCTTGAGCATATCGGCGCTCAGCAGCGCCGCAATGCGCCGGGGCTCACGCTCCAGGATGGAGATGCGGCCACCCCAGAGCAGGCGCCGGTCGGCCAGGCGGCGGTAGTAGTCGAAGGCAAAGCGGGTGTCGTAGACCGCCGCCGGCGTGCGCACCGGGCAGGTGCGCTCGTCCAGAGGCTCGGTCACCATCACATAGGTGGCGATCGGCAGGCGGCTGTGTCGCAGCCTGCGTATGCTGCTGCCCTTGCCTTGCAGATAGCCGCCACCGGCCACCAGCACCTGGGCCGCGCGCAGGCTGGCGCCCGCGGCCGTGTGCAGGCGCCAGCCGCCACCGGCCAGGGGCTCCAGACGCTGCAGCGCACTGTGCTCATACAGCTGCGCACCTTCGGCCTGCAGCAGGCGCGCCAGGCCCTGGGCGTATTTGAGCGGATGGAAATGAAAGGCGTCGCGCTCCAGCAGGCCGGCACTGTAGCGCTCGGTATGCAGCAGCTCGCGCAGTTCGGCGCCGCCCACCTCGTCCCAGACCACGCCCAATTCGCGCCGCAGGAACTGCGCCTGCGCACGCAGCGCCGCGCTGGCGCGCGGGCCGTGGAACCAATCGGCCAGCAGGGCGCCACCCTCGCAGCGCTCGCAGGCGATGCCATGGCTGTCGATGCGCTCGCGTATCAGCGCCACCGCCTCGCGCGTCAGCCCGTAGAGCGAACGTGCCGCCTGCCGCCCCAGCTCGCGCCACAGCAGCCTGGCGTCGCGGCTGTAGCCGCCGAACACGAAACCGCCGTTGCGGCCCGATGCGCCATGGCCGATCTCATGCGCCTCCAGCAGGGCCAGGCTGCGCATGCCGCGTTCCTGCAGGCCGCGCGCCGTGGCCAGGCCGGCAAAGCCGCCGCCGACGATGGCCACCTCCACCGCCGGCTCCGGCCCGCCGAGCGCCGGCAGGCCCAGCGGCCGCGTGCTCGCCCGGTAGTAGTTGCTCTCCTCTTGCTGCGTCACGCCATGCGCGCCTGCAGCGCTTCGAAAAAGCGGCCCACATGCAGGCCGTCCATCAGGGCGTGGTGCACCTCCAGATGCACCGGCATCCACAGCCGGCCGCTGCCGGGCTCGGGCTCGTAGCGGCCCAGCGCAAACTTGGGGATGGCGTCGCCACTGCCCAGCTGGCGCGGATGCGAGAAGCTCGTGAAGCTGAGCCAGGGGATCACGGTGGTGTGGATCAGGTCCTGGCGCGCTGCCTTGGCCGTGGCGACGATGGCAGCGGGGTCCGAGCCGCGCGCCGCCGCCAGGCTAGCCTGCCCCTCGCGCACGAAGCGGCTGAAGTCGGCGTGATAGGCCAGATCGGCAAAGGCCAGGCTCTCGTCGCTGCGCAGCACCGTGGTGCTGGCGTCGACCTGCTCGAACTCGATCACCTGGCCGTCGACGATGCGCTGGCGCAAGCAGTCAAATTCATTCGCCGTGGCCAACAAGACATGGTGGTAGGCCAGAAACGGCGTCGCGCCCGGCACGGCCTTGGCGCGTGCCAGCAGGCCGCTCAATTCCACGCGGGTGCAAAGGCTGAAGTAAGGCTGGTTGAGCTGGCGGAAGAACTCGAAGCTGTGGCGGCGTGGCCAGCTGGGCAGGTCGATGACGCGTGGCATCGGCTCATGCTATCAGCTGCGCATCAGCGCCAGGCACTCGTCCAAGAGTGCGTGCAGTTGCTCGATCTTGTCGTCGCCCAGGCGTTGGTTGAGCGAGAGCTGGGCGCGCTTCCAGCTGTTCTTCATGGCCTGGCGCTTGGCGCGGCCGGCCTCGGTCAGCTGCAGCCGATGGCTGCGCGCATCGTCGCCCTCCAGCTGCTCCACCAGGCCCGCGGCCACCAGACCCTGGACGTTGCGCGAGAGCGTCGAGACGTCGAGATCCATGCGCCGAGCCAACTCGCTGGGCTGCACCGGTCCGAGATGATCGAGGTGGGCCAGCAGCGAATACTGCGTGGTCTTGAGCCCGGTGTCGGCGAAATGGCTTTCGCAATGCTGCGACACCAGCCGCGTCAGCTGGCGCAGCTTGAAGTTGGTGCAGCCCTGCGGACCTTGCTTCTCCAAGGCCTTTGCGACCGTCGCGGGCTTGCTTGACATACTGGCATTGTAGTGACGATGATTGCAACTGCAATAGTTGCAGCTACAAGCATTGGACCAAGCATGGACGCACGCACCACCCCCAAGCCGAGCACCACAGCCGACGAACTGCTGGCCCAATGGCAGGCCGACGAGGCCATGGTGCGCGCACGCCTGCGCCACGAGCATGGGCTGGCGCGGCCCGAGCAGCTGGCGGGCCTGAGCGGCCTGCAGCAGATGCAGGCCATGCTGAACGGCGAGTTCCCGCCGCCGCCGATTGCGCACACGCTGGACTTCTGCCTCATCGAGGTGGCGCATGGCCGCGCGGTGTTCCAGGGCCGGCCGCAGCGCAAGCATTACAACCCGCTGGGCACGGTGCACGGCGGCTGGTTCGCCACCCTGCTGGATTCGGCGCTGGGCTGCGCGGTGCACACCAGCCTGGAGCCCGGGCGCGCCTACACCACGCTGGAATTCAAGGTGAATCTGGTGCGGGCGCTGTCAGAGCGCGTGCCGCTGGTGCGCGCGATCGGCGAGCTCACGCATGGCGGGCGCCAGGTGGCCACCGCCGAGGCGCGCCTGGTGGGGCATGACGGCAAGCTCTATGCCCATGCCAGCACCACCTGCCTGATCTTCGATCAGCGCTAACGCCCACCCCCTACCGGCTGCGCCGGCCCCCTCAAGGGGGCGCGCCCGCAGGCCCGGCAATGCCGGATCCTCGGACGCTGCCGGGCTCGATCGTTCCTTGTGTCAGGGTGTGCCGAGCATTCGCCTCGGGCAATTGGGGAGCATTTAGCCCCGCAAGGCGTGCGTGGCCTGGGCCAGGCGCGTGATGCGGGCCCAGTCGCCGGCCGCGATGGCATCGGCCGGCGTCAGCCAGGAGCCGCCGCAGACCTTCACATTCGGCAGGCCCAGGAATTGCGGCGCGGTCTCGGGCGTGATGCCGCCGGTGGGGCAGAAGGCCACGTCCGGGAAGGGGCCGGCCAGGGCCTTGAGCAGGTTCACGCCACCCACTGCGGTGGCCGGGAAGAGCTTGAGAAAGCCATAGCCCGCGGCATTCGCCTGCATCACCTCGCTGGCGGTGGATACGCCGGGCAAGAGGGGCAGGTCTTGCGCCTGGCAGGCCGCGGCGATCGCATCGGTGAAGCCGGGGCTGACGCCGAACTGGCAGCCGGCATTCTTCGCCGCCTGCACGTCGGCCGGGCTGCGCAGGGTGCCGGCGCCAACGATGGCCTCGGGCACGGCGCGCGCCATCGCCTCCATTGCCGCCAGCGCCACCGGCGTGCGCAGCGTCACCTCCAGCACGCGCACCCCACCGGCCACCAGGGCCTGGGCCAGCGGTACGGCGTCTTCGAGGCGCTGGATCACGATCACCGGAATTACCGGGCCATGCGCGGCCAGGCTGAGGGTTCTTGCGTCGCTCATATGGTTTCCTAGGGTCAGAGCCAAGAAATGGCGCCCTCTTCGGCGCTCTTGACGTTGCGGCGCAGGCCGGCAAACAGCTCGCGGCCGAGGCCGGCACCGTTCTCGGCCTGCTGCTCGGGCGTGATGGTGGCGATTTCGCGCTGCGCCCATTCGGCCTCGGGTACCAGGGCCTGCAGCGCGCCGCTGACGGCGTCCATGCGCACCAGATCGCCATCGCGCAGCCTGGCCAGCGGGCCGCCGGCCAGCGCCTCGGGGCTCACATGGATGGCGGCCGGCACCTTGCCGGAGGCGCCGCTCATGCGGCCGTCGGTCACCAGCGCGACCTTGAAACCCTTGCCCTGGAGCACCGCCAGCGGCGGGGTGAGCTTGTGCAGTTCGGGCATGCCATTGGCCTGCGGACCCTGGAAGCGCACCACCACCACCACGTCGCGGTCCAGCTCGCCGGCCTTGAAGGCCGCCTGCATGGATTCCTGGTCGGTGAAGATGCGCGCCGGCGCCTCGATCACATGACGATCTTCCGGCACCGCCGAGACCTTGATGACGGCGCGGCCCAGATTGCCGGCCAACAGCTTCAGGCCGCCGCTGGCACTGAAGGGGGCGGCCGCGGTGCGCAACACGCTCTCGTCGCTGCTGCCCTCGGGCAGCGCCTGCCATTGCGGCTGGCCATCGGCAGCCAGGCTGGGCACGCGGCCATAAGCCTGCAGGCTGGGGCCGCAGACGGTCAGCACCTCCTCGTGCATCAGGCCGGCCTGTAGCAGCTCGCGGATCACGAAGCCGGGGCCGCCGGCGGCCTGGAACTGGTTCACATCGGCGCTGCCGTTCGGATAGACGCGCGCCAGCAGCGGCACGGCGGCGGACAGGTCCGAGAAGTCGGTCCAGTCGATCAGGATGCCGGCCGAGCGCGCCACCGCCACCCAATGGATCAGGTGGTTGGTGGAACCGCCGGTGGCGAGCAGCGCGACCATGGCGTTGACGATGCAGCGCTCGTCCACCAGGCGGCCGATCGGGGTGTAATTGCCCTTGGCTGCCGTGATGCTGAGCGCCTGGCGCACCGCGGCGCGGCTGAGCTGCTCACGCAAGTCGTCATGCGGATGCGCAAAGGCCGCACCGGGCAGGTGCAGGCCCATGGCCTCCAGCAGCATCTGGTTGCTGTTGGCCGTGCCGTAGAAGGTGCAGGTGCCGGCGCCATGGTAGGCGGCCGATTCGCTCTGCAGCAGCTCATCGCGCCCCACCTTGCCTTGTGCGTAAAGCTCGCGCACCTTGGCCTTCTCGCTGTTGGAGATGCCGCTGCTCATCGGGCCGGCAGGCACGAACACACAGGGCAGATGGCCGAAATGCAGCGCGCCGATCAAGAGGCCCGGCACGATCTTGTCGCAGATGCCCAGGAGCAGCGCGGCGTCGAAGACATCGTGGCTGAGCGCGATGGCGGTGCTCATGGCGATGTTGTCGCGCGAGAACAGGCTCAGCTCCATGCCGGGCAGGCCCTGCGTGACGCCATCGCACATCGCCGGCGTGCCGCCCGCCACCTGCACCGTGGCGCCCTGGGCATGGGCCTCGGCGCGTATCAGCTCGGGGTAATGCTCGTAGGGCTGGTGGGCCGAGAGCATGTCGTTATAGGCGGTGACGATGCCCAGATGCGGCGCCTTCTCGGCCACGATGCGCAGCTTGTCGTTGGCCGGCATGGCGGCAAAGGCATGCGCCACATTCGCGCAGCCCATGCGTTCGACGCCGCGCTTGCGGCCGGCCAGCTGCGCCACCTGGGCCAGATAGCGCTCACGGCTAGCGGCGCTGCGCGCCTGGATGCGCGCGGTGACCTCGCCGAGGATAGAGCGAGCGGTCTTACTTGTCATATGGTCAGCCCCAGCGCCGATGTAACTCGGCCGGATTGAAATTGGTAACCATATTACAAGATCGGGGCCGGCTTGCGGTTACAAGCGAGGTACGGAACAGGGGCCTCGGGCCGATGGACCACAGCTCCTCAGTTGCCTTCCTGCTTGGGTAGCACGCGAGCCAGCGACCGCAATTTCTGCCACAAGAGCGCCTTTGGAAGGCTCATCGCCATGGCAAGCATGCAGCGCTCCAGGCGGCCTGGCCGGGTCTGCAACGCATGCAAGGCCTTGCCGAGGTCGGCCAATATTGCTTGGCCATAGGCTGCCTCGGCCTTCGCGACCGCGCGTCGGAGCAGGGGCAAGGGCGGCCCCATCATGGCCAGGTCGATGACATCCCGGCTGAACACGCCGTCATCGCTCCAGCGATCCGAGTTGGCCAACAACTTGCTGGTGGCCATATCCAATGGCGTGAGTGTGGCCACACCGCATACTTCGTCCAGTGGCCCGGGAGCCTCCAAAGCGATGCGGCCTTCCAGCACGATTTCGAACTTGATGTGCTGACCGTCAAGCGCCAGCAGCGTACGAACACCATACTGGTCGGCCCTGACCTCCTTGGCTTGCACGAGTGGCGCCGCATCTGCGCGGACCAATGTCGCAATGCCTTGCGCACTGGTCATCCACTGGCGCAGCAAGCGATAACCCGCAATATCGGACACGAGGAAGTCGATGTCCACCGACTCGCGGTACTCGCCATAGCGCAGCGCCATCACGGTGCCACCCGCGAAAAGGCAAGCCGTGGACCTGAGCTTGGGCCCGTCCAATGCCGTCAGCACCTGGGCAATCGCGCGGTGATGAGGGCGCTCAAACACCCGGCCCCCTCGGGCCCAGCGCGGTGCGCAAGGCCTCCATCAGGTCCCGCTCCCCTTCGTCCAGGCTGCTGACATCAAGGTGGCGTGCATTGCGCTCGTAGATGTCGCGCGCCTCGACAGGCGTCAAGCTATCGGTGCCGTGCACCTGCCAGGCCAGGCGCTTGAGCTGCGGATAGTCCGCAAGTCGTATCCGCACCGGAATCCAGGCTCGTTTGTCCAGCGCCTGAGGCGCCGATGCGGCCTCCGGCGCGGGACTCAGAATGCCCAGTTCCAGGCCCATTGCTGCCGCCGCATTCATGTAGGCAGCCATGGTGACCGTGGGCTCACCATGCTCGATGCGATGCAGGGTCACACGCGACATGCCCGCCGCCTGCGCCGCGGCCGTGGCGCTCACACGCAGGGCTTTGCGCTGCGCTCGAATCCGCTGCCCGAGCGCGTGCAAGCTGCTCGCCAGGCGCTCGGAGAAAAGGGGTTGGCTGGCCGGCATAGTGTTTCTCATTCTATGCATTTGTTCCATTTTGTCCATAATGAGAAACAACTTTTCCATACCCTGAATCCGACGAGTCGCGCTGGCCGGCCGGTGCGAAGTCCATACGAGTCTTGATGGAAGCCGAGCGCAAGTGGCGACTGCACGGGTCCATCCGCCTGCCCCAAGCTTGTGGCAAGCGGTCACACACCGCCAACAAAAAGGGCATCCCCCGGAGTCACAGGGGATGCCCAAGAGGCCTGTCTGGATGAGGCCCAGGCGGCCGAGGAAGCCGCCGGATCGCTTTTTCTTCGTCGTCTACCGGTAACTCAATTCCTGCGTATCAA